>NZ_JAPIVP010000012.1 GCF_026239555.1 Pedobacter sp. PF22-3
AGCCGTAACACCAAAGGTTACTGCGGTCGCCCCAGTGAAGTTGGTGCCGGTAATGGTCACGCTAGTGCCTCCACCGGTCGGACCGCTGGTTGGGCTCAAAGCCGTTACCGTTGGCGCGGCGACAGCCTGTGTATAAGTAATCGAAAACTGACTGGCAGCCGCATTGCCATTGCCAGCTGCATCCTGGGCCACATTAGCTGCAATATTTATCGTTACCGCCCCATTAGCGGTTGGCGTTGCATTAAAAGTATAAGTCGTTCCATTGCCTGAAAATCCACTGATAGTGGCATTGCCAGGCGTAATATCTCCGGCCAGAAAACCAGTTACCGTTTCCGAAAAGGTAACTGTAAACGGAATTGGTGAAGTGCTGGTTGATCCGCCTGAGGAACCAGCTGTACTGCTGATCACAACAGAAGGGGCAATATTATCCACGGTAGCGTTAGCATCATCAGCCGTAGTGGTTGGGCCAACTGAATTGGTAGCTGTTACCGATACATTTCTGTTGGTAGCATTTATATTGCCGGCTACAATTGTGTAAGTAGCTGTCCAGGTATCGCTACTGTTAGTTGCTGTAACTGCAGTACCTCCGCCAAACTGGCTGAAATCTATCGTTACTGTGGTAACGCCTGAATTATTATCGCCGCCTGTTGTATTATCCCAGGTAGCTGTTACCACATCTCCGATCTTGTATGCACCACCTGTACCACTTGCGCCGCTGATACTGATCTTGGCGGCAGTAACTGTAGGAGCAGTTGAATTACTAAAGTTGAATTGTTTTGTATTATTAGTACCAAAGCCCGCACTAAAGTCGTATGGTGTACCGCCAGTAGTTTTATTTGTCCAATTACTGGTATTGGTAATATCTGCCAAGAAAGTTGCCTTCGTCCCAGTTGAGAAACTGGGATTGTATTTTTCATTGGGATACCGTGAATTAGATGTAGGTGTTAAAAAGCCAGTAGAATAAGTTGTACCTAAATCAGATGGTAATTCACTATAACCTGCAAGCTGACTACTGGGCTCAGAATTGGTGGTATTTATATGCCATCCATTTGAAGTAGTCCCAGCAGTAGTAGTTAATCTGATATTATTAAACGCAAAAATAAATGAAGGGCTGCTGTCACTTCCTTGATAAATCATTATTTGATCACCTGTTGCTGGATTCCAGGGATTAGCTGAAAGTGTTGCATTGGTCCAGGTGTTAGGAAGTATTGATAACAGATCTGCTGCAGGAAGTGAGTTGCCATTACCTGTTATTCCCGACACAGTTCTGGAAGCCAAATCAATTTTAAATATAATTATGGTACCTGCTGTTATATTTTGAGAAAGTTGCCATTGAAAAGTTCCTTCAACGGTAGCAGTACTAGACGCTACGAAGTGTCCGGAAGTAGAGCTATAGGTATTAATCCACCCACGATCTGTGAAATAGATTAATTCACCAGTATTAATCGTATTAAGTGCTACAACTGCGAAACTACGTATGGTAGTCGAAGGATCAGCATCGCCATTCATTCCAATTACCGCAAGATCACCTTTAGATAAAGCAGCACTGGCATTTAAAGTACTAATTATTAGTGCCAGGACAATAAATAAAAAACGAAATACTTTTTTGTAAAATTTCTTCATATAAATAACTTTTCTAAATCTTCAATACAAAGCGGTAGATAATAAGAAAGTATAACCGGGATTGAAGCTACCGGTTATACTTATAAATGGTATTAAATAAGCTTAATATTAATCCCTTGAAGGAAAATTTCCACGCAAACAAATCACATAATTAAGTGCCAGCGAAGGCTGCCTGTTTTCATGTACAGCAGGTGCTGCTGCACCCATAGCTGCTACAGCCAAGCTGGTTAACTGCGGGCCGGTAACCTTTGTTACAGTAAGCGTACCGGTAGCCATGGGCACTTCTTGTACCGTCCCCTGTGGAACACCATATATGGATTCTCCGAATGCATCTGGAGCGCCTAACAAGTTACCCGCAGGACCGGGTTGATCATATTGATCAGCTGAAGCTTTAATGGTGACAGTTGCAGTACCTGTTGCCGTATAGACTAAATTATGGTTATGCGCTGACATCTCTGATGAATTAATGCTTAATGCTTCCACACCTGCGGTAATACCTGGATTATATTGGGTAAGCCCCGCGCCTTGCCCTGCACCTACAATAGTGCGCCCCTGAAGATTAGGCAACATAAATGTGGTTTTTCCGTCGCCACCATATGTCGTACCTAATATGGCATAAAGTGCAACATAGGCACTTATTGGCACCACTTGCCCATTACAAATAGACCAATCTAGTGGTGCAAATGTTCCGGCGAACATTCTTATTTCTCCTACAGTTCCTTCCATTGTGAATAAATTTAGTATGAATCAATCTTTAGTTTCTTGAAGGAAAAATTCCCTCAATACAAATAATATAGTTTACTGCAAGTACCGGCTGTATATTATTGTGCGGCGTACTGCCGCCTGCTACGCCTATACTAACTTTTGTTAAAGGCGGTGAAAGGTTGCTCACCTTTACAGCGTTACTATTTAAGCTAACCAGGTTGGCAGAACTTGCCGCACTGGCGTAAATATTGTCGGTACCAGATGAATCCTGTGCTAAATAGTTTCCTACCGGACTAATCTCAAGACCTGGTGCAGCAACCGCATTTAATGAGATATCAACAGAACCTGCAGTTGTATTAAAGGCAGGCGTGGCCTGATGGCTATGTGTGGGTAGTTCTGATAGCGTGAGTGAATGAGATTCCTCACCGCTAACCTGACCCAAATTATACGCGCTAAGACCAGTTCCCTGACCTGCGCCTACAACAATGCGACTGGCAATGTTTGGTAAATTAAAAGTAGTTACACCATCGCCACCGTAAGTAGTTCCGGTTATCGCAAAAAGCGGTGTATACTCGTTTATTTGCATTGACTGACCCTGACAAAAACGCCAGTTCATTGGTGCGAAAGAGCCTCCAAAGGCCCGAATTTCTCCTATAGTTCCTTCCATAATGATTTAATTTAGGTTTAGTACTTAATTTCTTGAAGGAAAATATCCTTGTAAACAGATAACATAGTTTAGTGCGATGCTTGGCATAATATTATTATGTGCGGCGTTTGCCCCTGCCGCTTGTATCGCAACACCTGGATTAGGAATATTAACATTCGTTACCTCCACAGACTGGCTATTCAGAGCACTTAATGTACCACTTTGGGTATAAGTTTTAACCGTGTTTGATCCATCCTCGCTTATAAAAGCATTTAGGCCGTTCG
Source organism: Pedobacter sp. PF22-3 (assembly GCF_026239555.1). Taxonomy (GTDB): domain Bacteria; phylum Bacteroidota; class Bacteroidia; order Sphingobacteriales; family Sphingobacteriaceae; genus Pedobacter. Next base: position 3,259 of record NZ_JAPIVP010000012.1, read on the forward strand.
GCTGTCCTCCTACACTCGGACTAGCATAAAATGTAGCATTACCTGTTCCATTACCGGTTGCAGGACTAATCGTGGCAGCGTGCGTATGCGCAGGTAGTTGAGTTAGATTAAGCGTTACCTTTTCTACACCAACTTGTTGTCCTGCCGTATATACGGATAAGCCAGCACCCGCTCCTACGCCCACTACCGTTCTGCTGCGCAGATCAGGCAATCCGAATGTTGTTTGCCCGTTCCCACCATATAAAGTGCCAACAATTGCAAAAACTGCCTGGTTAGTAGTAACGTTTAAGAGCTGCCCCTGGCAAAATGCCCAGCCTTTGGGTGCAAAGTTGCCGGCAAAAATCCGGACTTCAGCAATTGTTCCTTCCATTTGTTTTTAATTAAGGTTTATAAATTTTTCTCCTGCTTTTATACCCATCTGAAAAAGTTTACTTCCTGAAAAATAGCCTTCCCGCATGTGTAAAATATTAATCTTTAAAAAACGATTTTCAAGGCATGCTACAATCAATCCATAAAGTGCATCAGCATAAACTATAGTGCCGGGCTCTGGCTTCGCCCCTTCCGGTAACTGAATTTCTGCTGGCGATCCTTCTAATATGCGCACTTCTGTATTTTTAATCCAGGCTGTTGCACCGTCATATTTTGAATTGGCTGCATTAATCAAACATTCTATTTCATCGGCAGATTGCTCCCGCCAATTGATTGCTAATTCCTTATTGCTAGGTTTTTTTTCCCAAGCCGTATTCGCTAAACTATTTTCATTCACAATAGGTAAGTATTGCGTGTTATCCAGCAGCTCATTTACCGCTTCTACAGCCAAAAAACCCAAACGCTGGCAAAGCAGCCCATAATTTTCACCTTTTATAATAGGTAGTTGCTTTGTCCATACAATGGGGCCGCCATCTATATTTGCCGTCATTTGATGTACCGTCAGGCTTGCATAAGGTTCATTATTTCTGAGTTGCCAGAATATTGGATCGGCACCACGGTATTTAGGTAATTCACCAAAATGAAAATTCAGGTAGCCTTTGTGTACACTTTGTAGCAGGTAATCAGGAATCATCCATGGAAAACCAAATACCCATACGGCATCTGCATCCAACCCTGTCAACCAATGTTTTAATTCCTGCTCCCAAGATCCAAAGTTCAGTTGCAATATCTGATTTCCGGATAAACCCATGGCCTGCAAGGGCTTCAGCAGTGCTTTGCTACTTCGCTCCAAAATTGCCACACCACCTAAAAGTCCTTTTGAGGCCAATGCCTGGACCGTTGGAAATGCAAGCGAATCTGAATTGCAAATAACTGCTATTTTCTTCATTATATGCCGAGATAAGGGTTCATCCAAAATGAAGAAGTTTGGCTGTTAATGCGTTGTACATCTTCATGATGAATATCAATAGTTTCCAGTTCACCGATCAGCTGCCTGGATAGATCACCTTTAATCCCATTAAAGGTATTTTTAACCAGGTAAACTCTACTTTGTGAAGCATTTGATTCTGGTGTAATTTCAACACGGCCACGCGCTGTTTCAATTGCTGCTTCGGCAATGGCTTTTTGTAAAGATTTTCCACCCTGATCTTTAACCGCCTGGGCGATCAGTAAACCCGTTTCAAACCCAAACTGAGTAAAAGGATTTGCCATGGCATCACTCACCTCATCAAGCTGTTCTGGTTTAAATTCACGGTTCAATGATAATGTAGTGTAAACTTCAATTGGTTCAGATGTGTTAAATGCTTCCAACAGAAACGGCAAACCAAGTAGTGGAGTAGTTTTATGTAAGCCTCGCTCCACATATTGCGTTAAAAACATTGCAGCTTCTTTTCCGCAAAAAGTAGCCAGAATAAAATCCGGTTTGTAATGTAGTATATGTTCAAATACGGCGGCTATATCTCCAGTTTCTTTAGGGTTTGGTGTTGGCGCTACAGCAAATGGCATGGTTACCCCACTCGCTGCCGATTCCATACCAGCACTCAACATACTTTGAAATGAATATCCACAGTCGTACAAACCAGATACATACATTCCTTTTTTTCCAAATTTCTTAACCCCCCATTGGCCAATAGACCACAATTGCTGCCAGGTATGAATGGAGTTGAGGAACATGTAATCATTAAACTTTTCAGGATCTGGCAAATGCTCTCCTATGTTATTGATAATGAATGGTCGTTTAATATTTGCAATCTTATCTGAAAGATCGATACCTACTTTATTGGAAACTATACCGGTAATTACATCGGCATCGTCAAAACCAACCAGTTTGGTAATTGCGGCTTCAGCCAGTTCCCTTGACCCTTGCCCGATAAATTCAGGCACAATTTCCAATTCAACCTCCTGGCTTAATTCTTTTAGTCCATTTTTTAACCCCGTACTAAAGTGTTTAGCCATAGGTAGGATACTTGAGTTGGAAAGCAAAACGCCAACCGTTAATTTTTTAGTTTCCATTAATTCTAATTAATTTGCCCACATCCGCAACAGGTTACTATAATGTTGCTGCAATAAAAGATATTCTTCCTCCATCAGTTCTTTATTACAAAGATTTTCAATGATCTGGAAAATTTCAAATAACATTTTTCGATGTACGGTTTCTTTAACAAGCGACTGCACCCAGCTTACCGCAACGTTCCGTTCACCACGTGTAACTTCCCTTACCCGATGAACCTGAGTACACGGATAACAGATGGCATCTCCCTTATTCAGCTTATACAATACATTTCCATTTGCAGTCTGAAGTTCCAGTTCGCCCCCATCGTATTCTTCGGGATCATTTAAAAAAATAGTTAGCGCCACATCGGTGCGGATCATATTACCCATAACCGGACTATCCACATGCCAGCCATAATGCATACCAGGCGTATAATTACTGATGATAAAGGGATGGATACTTTGTGGCAGAACAGCGTTTCTGAATAAAGGATTGCGGTTGAGCGCAGTTAAAATGTTTTGCTGAATCGCAACATGCTCTTTGGTTTGATGGTTAAGCTGCAAGTTGCTTTTTACTTCTTTTGCAGCACTATGAGCCGTTAACTTACCATCGTCAAATGATCCGGATTTGAAAAGAAAATGAATATCCTTAACCTCACTATCATTAAGCAAACCAGGGATATACAGATATGTACTATTTAAAATACAAGTATTTTTTATATCTGTGTTTACATTTGAAGCGTTCATCGAGAGGGCTGATTTAGATGACTGTAAATATATCAATAACTTTTAATATCTAAAAGTCAGGCAAATAAAATATTTTGACAATAATCAACAAATTGAAAGCTTAGGTGATATGCTTTAACAAACACATAGCAGCAACTATTTAATCAATTCAAAATTCTTTATATGTTTATAGCGGGATTTCTCCCGAATACATATACAAACACTAATGGATACCTACATTCTGGGAACTGGTTTATCACATGATGGATCGACAGTTTTATTAAAAAACGGTAAAATCATAGTTGCTATTGAAAAAGAAAGGCTTAGCAGAATCAAACATGATGGAGGTAACGATTTTGATACTGTACAATACTGCCTTGATTATGCTGGGATTGGGGTCGACGATTTAACATTAATTGTACAGGCTTCGAATTTCGAAAACGACATCTCACCCAGCCAATATTCTGGTCGCCGGTATTTCGACCAGCATATTCAAATTCCCGTAATTACCCTGTCTCACCACCTGGCCCACGCCTGGAGTGCGGTGGGCATGTCTCCTTTTCAAGAGTGCAATGTAATGGTGGTGGACGGTGCCGGCAGTCCTAACAGCCATTGTCTGGATTTTGAAGGTACAATGATCCCACCTTATCTATTTAGCAATGGCATGTATTGCGAAAAAGATAGTTTTTATTATTTCGACGGAAAAGACCTGACTCCGCTATTTAAAGATTTTTCGGAGGTTAAGTTATATCAGGATACTTCTTCTTTAAGGTTGCCAACCAATTATCATTCCATAGGCGGACTTTATCATGCAGCCAGTCAGTATTGCTTTGGTAATATGAATGATGTTGGGAAACTTATGGGTTTGGCTCCCTATGGCGTTTTGAATGGAAAACCACCCCTGTTTAAATTAGAGAATGGCATCATCGAAGTATTTTACGAAAATGTGGATCTGTATTTCAACAAACCCTCATCAGGTTATGATACTTTTAAGCATGATTTTAAGCATTATGCCGACATGGCACGCTGGGTACAGGATGAAACTGAAAAGGCTATTATTTACCTCTTTCAAGAGCGGTCTAAACTACATCCGCATGCCAACTTTGCTTATGCCGGTGGAGTAGCCTTAAATGCTGTGGCCAATTTCAAATTGCTGCGTTCGGGCATTGTAAAAAATTTATATACCCAACCCGCAGCGGGAGATAACGGAATCGCCATTGGCTGTGCTTATTATGGTTGGCATCACATTTTGGGCCAGCAGAAAGCAAGCATTCCCGACCATGTTTTTTTTGGTCGTAATTACTCCAATGATGATGTGGAAAAAGCCATATTAGATGCTGGAATTAAGGACAACAACGGATTCTCAATCAACCAAACATCAAATTTTGTAGCGCTTACGGCTGCCGAACTTGCCCGTGGTAAAGTAGTAGGGTGGTTTCAGGGTGGAGCAGAATTCGGACCAAGAGCATTGGGTCATCGGAGCATTTTAGCAGACCCTCGTATCAAGGACATCAAAAACCACATTAATAGCGAGATTAAATTCAGGGAAGATTTCAGGCCCTTTGCCCCATCTGTAAGAATTGATGATGTACAAAAATACTTTATCCATGGATGGGAAAGCCCTTACATGATATTGATTGATGAGATAAAACCCGAATGGAAAAATCAGCTTGCTGGTATTGTTCACCAAGATGGTACCTGCCGGGTACAAACTGTAACCAGCGCCTTTAATCCTGATTTCTATCAACTCATTGGCGATTTTGAAGCTAAAACTGGTATTGGCGTTTTATTAAACACATCCCTGAATCGTAAAGGCATGCCTATCGTAGAAACACCTGCTGAAGCATTATCGCTTTTTTTATCAGGTGCAATAGATGTATTGGTATTAAATAATTTCATAATTTGCAAACATCATGATATGCTTCTCTAAATTAAACCTCAACATTAACGTTCATCTGTTGCAGCATGAATTGAACGATTTATTAACTGGTAATCAATGGATGCCACATTACAGCACTGCCGATTATACCGGTAACTGGCATGTTTTGCCTTTGCGTACTCCCGGCGGAAATAGCGACAATCCTTTCGCCGATCTTTTAAGCCACAAGCATTTTGAAAATACAGCTTTACTGAACAATCTTCCTGAAACCAGCAGATTTTTGGAAAACCTTAAATGTGAAAAACTTTCCGTCCGCTTACTCAACCTCCATGCAGGATCTGTTATTAAAGCACACAGAGATATGGAACTTGCCTTTGAACAGGGTGAGGCACGCTTGCATATTCCCATATTCACCAATCCGGAAGTTGAATTTTATGTAGCTGAAGACCGCGTGGTGATGGATGAAGGCGACTGTTGGTACATTAATGCCAATATAGAACATCGTGTAACCAACAATGGCCCAACCGATAGAATACATCTGGTTATTGATTGTAAAGTAAATGAATGGCTTACCAAACAGATCACTACCGGAGTAAAAAAAACGGTATTCCTAAAAAAAGATCCAGAAACTGCACAACAAGTAATTAAAAGTTTGAGAATGGCCAATACAACGAGTTCAGATCGCCTGGCCGATGAAATGGAAAAGGAGCTGCAAACAAATCAGTTAACGGCCAAACTGCTCGATTTTATTTCCGAAATCGGTTTACAATACCAACTGGAATCCATAACCGAAGAAACATTTTTGCCAGGTCTTAAGCTTAGCAGTGGTATATTGATTGTAGATCCTGAAAAACTATTATATCCAGGCGATATCTTACATGAAGCCGGGCACCTGGCCTGTATGCCTCCCGAAATACGCATGGGTATGAGCGATTCGCTGCCGAACAATGACCTTAATAACGGCGGTGAAATGATGGCCATTGCCTGGTCATATGCCGCATCTGTTCATTTAGGGATCGATCCCCATATCGTGTTTCATGATAAAGGGTATAAAGGCGCAGGTCAAAGTCTTGTAGACAACTTTAAACAGGGTCATTTTTTCGGGGTTCCCTTATTACAATGGAACGGAATGACCTATCCTTCAGGTCAGGAAGATCAGCTGGCTTTTCCAAAAATGATCAACTGGACCTGTAAACAGAACATGCATATCAACCAAACAAATGAATAAACATGATATCAGATTTTACTTTACCATCATCAACAGAAACCAGCGCATCAGGCCTGATGCATGTAAAGCGTTTCTGGAGCAAAGTTATGCTCAAAAGAACGAACCAGATAGATGAAGAATTTTGGAAAAAAGAATGGGAGCTGGACAAAACCTTATTGAGTGTACTAGGACTAGGCCTTGAACAAACGCTTACTTACGTTTTTCAATATGCCCCGGCATTTGAAGAATTTGAAAAATGGATCGTGCATACTTCAGGCAGCCCTACAAGCGAACAGATCAGTAGATTTAACAGCTTATTTAATGAGGCACCAGGGCTTAGCCAACCCATCCCATCAGTACTCAGTGCGGAAGAGCTTGCATTTTGGACAGAAAATGGCTATCTGCTTCTTAAAAATGTGATTCCTAAAGAAGATTGTCAGGCCACTATTGATGTGATTTGTGATTTTCTAAAAATAAACCTACATGATGCTAACACTTGGTATAGCCCCAATACCTCGAGGCAAGGAATTATGGTTCAATTATTTCAGCACCCTTTATTACAAAAAAACAGGCAATCAGAACGCATCAGAATGGCTTATGAACAGCTATGGCAGCGTACCGATATCTGGGTCACTACAGACCGCGTAGGTTTTAACCCTCCTGAAACAGAAAAATGGAAATTTCCTGGTCCAGATTTACATTGGGATTGCAGCCTGGATTTACCTATTCCATTTAACCTGCAGGGCATACTATACCTTGCTGATACAGCGCAAAATCAGGGTGCTTTTACATTAGTTCCGGGATTTCATCATCGTATTTCAGCATGGCTTCCCTCTCTTACCGAGGGCACCAATCCAAGAACGGAGGACCTGCATGCGCTGGGTAGCTTACCTATTGCTGCTGAGGCCGGAGATTTTATTATCTGGCATCAGGCTTTACCACATGGCAGTAGTCCAAATACCTCGTCAAAACCGCGGTTTGTGCAATATATCAATTATCAGCCTGCTGATTTTACTGCTCAGAAGAACTGGATGTAGATCATAATAACATGCTGCTAAATTTAATCAGCTGTGCAAAATTATATTATTACATTTTCACATAATTTTATGTATCAGATTGCTAATTAATAAAAAGTAAAAAGCTATATTTGAGATAACCTGTTCAAGAACAACGATATTATCAAATTTGCAATATATTAGTTTGAAAACAGGTCGTTAATGCTCTCATCAATCTTGGTTTAACCACTGTCATCAGTCGGTTATATATGAAATGCATTGACATGTAGATAGTAAAAGTTAAAAACTTAATTATATCTAAATATGGCAATTTTTAATTCTGCATTTAAAATTACAATGGGTAACGAAGGTGGTTATGCCAATAACCCAAATGATAGCGGTGGTGAAACCTACGCTGGTATCGCAAGAAATTTCTGGCCTAACTGGGGTGGTTGGCCAGTGGTAGATCAGGCCGTTTTAACACATCCTAACAATATAAATGCCACACTTGCTGCCAATAGTGCAGTACAGGCCGAAGTACAATCATTTTATAAGCAGAATTTCTGGGATGTGATTAGTCTGGACAACTTAAACAGCCAACAGTTAGCCAACCAGCTATTTGACACCGCTGTAAATATGGGTACAGGTATAGCCTCCCGTTTTTTGCAGCAGGCAGTAAATAATATTATGCCTGGTAAACTCGTAGTAGATGGCATAGTTGGCCCACAAACTATTGCCGCGGCTAACAGTATTCCACTGGAAGCACTGTACAATCAGGTTATTGCACTTCGAAAACAGCGTTATCTAAATATTATTGCACAGAATCCTTCTCAGGCACAGTTTCAGAGCTCCTGGCTCAGTCGTTTAACGCCATTCAATCCGTCATTACCATAAACTTATCAGTTATGAAAAAACGTAGTTTAATAATGACGCTAACTGTGTTTGCTACAGCGCTGGTAACAGGGTGCAAAGGAAATGCCCAGACTTATGATCTTCATAAAACTTTAGCACTTGTCATAATTATAGGTATTATCGCGGCGTTTTTTGCTTTGGCCTTATTTACCAACCTGCTTCGTGATGATGTAAATGACCTGAATTTGTTTAATGCCAATGCTGCGAGATTAAAACAGCAAAAAAAGCTGCTGATTTTTAAGAGCAACAATCCCTTTAGTCTATCGCGGGTACAATTAGGTGTATGGACTGTGGTGATCTCCTGCAGCTATATTTATTTGCAGCTTTGCATGGGTAATTGTAATGACACAGGACTAAATGAAACAGTATTAGTGTTAATGGGAATAAGTGCCGGTGTAACCGCTGGTGGTACCATAATTGATAAAAGGGAAATACAAGATGGACGTTTTCGCCATCAAAACAGTCCTTCTGAAGGCTTTTTTGTAGATATTCTTTCTGATGATAACGGCATCAGCGTACATCGTTTTCAAAAAGTTATATGGACTGGCGTTGCTGTTATTATTTTTCTGAATAAAGTATACAGCATCAAAACAGGATGTGCCCTACCCGAACTGAGCCAGACACTTTTATGGCTTACTGGCATAAGCAGTGCTGCCTATTTAGTTTTAAAAACCCAGGAAAATGCTCCTTCGATTGATTCTGCTGCAGCAAATAATCTATCATCTGATATTTGGTCCGGACAACAACAGGATACGCCTCCAGTTTCACAGGTAAATCCGGCGGTAACTAATCCTGTACAACAGCCACCAAATGCGCCTTCTACGAACAGTACATTAGCATACCAAAGCCCGGAAGAGGCATCGAATAACACAAGTCCATCACCGGAAAGTGATCATAATTAACCTGGATTAATAATTTAAAAGCACCGGTAGAAGGCATATCTGCCGGTACTTAATGCCATCTTTAAATCGTATAGGTAAAGCCAGGGTTATCAGACATTACATACTCAAATTTGATTGTGATACCCGCCTTTTGATTTTGTAATTCACAAACCGCTAGTGGCATTGTAAGGCTGCAAGTGTAAGTATTTAGTACCTCTTTACCAAATACTGTTATTTGCGTAAATAAATCAAGTCTTTTATGGGTTTCCGAAGCAGGCACTTGTAAAACCACTGGCTGTGGAAGCTTGAATTCACGGCTTGCACAATATACCAACCCTACTCTTATCCTTTTTGCCTGATAATCAGGCATTGTAAAACTGTTGTATTCTTCTTCCCATCGTGTTAATACCGCTTCGACAGTTATCTCTTCCGGAATAAAAATAGCCTCTGGACGCATTTGTGGAATTAAATTGTTCATGATTGCCACCTGCGGTTCTTTCTTTAAAGCATTTAGCATGGTTTCTGAAATTACCATATCAATACTAACACTATCAGGAAATTTATAAGTAGTGGCATCCGTGCAAACACAATCGGCCAAATAGTCTGAAAGGCCTAATTTTTCATAAAGAATTTTTGCTGCTTCCAACGAATCGGGATTGATATCCAATAAAATGAAATTGATTTGCGCTGCGGTAAATTGAGATGTTAAAGGCGTAAGCAGTGTGGCGTAAGGACCACAACCAGCATACAATATATTTATGGTATGCCCGGGTATTGTATCTAATAAATGATTAATCGCATGATAAATGCCTCTTATAAATCTACGTGTGCGCTCCAATTCTTTAAGACAATGTGCAGCTTTAATGGTCGAAACTGCTTTACCGCTTGGCAGATGAATATCTTGATCTGTAATGTTACCTGCATTTACCCCGGTTACGCCAGCAAAAAGCAAATGGAGCTGGTCAATAGCATTTTTGATGTGCAGATAGTCGTCTTCAAAAAGTAAGGCATTAGTTGCAGCAGAAATGCTTTCGTTGCGTTGTTGAGTCGTTAATTCCATATATTTATATCTAATACTAAAAGTAAATGCTGAACTAAAAAAATTTTAGGTCAGACCGGTCGTTAATTATTAATTTATTTAACCATATCAACAGGCCATTTAATTGATTATATAATCTTCAAATTTGGTATAGTGTTTATTTCCATAAAAATCCACCATACAAAATCTTACCTGATAATTCCCTTTTGGCATGGTTAATAGCTTGATGTCTAAAGCTGAAGGATCAGTGATGGTAATTTTACCCAATTCAATACTCATTGATTCATCCAAGGCATTTTGGCCCAGAAAAGTAATTTCATCATGTGCTTGAAGGTCCTTAATCTTATCCGTAATCCCATCAGCAGAAATCTCCCTAAATCCGATCACTTTAGCCAGATTCTCCCCGTCAACATTAAAATACTTGATCATAAGTTCAGCTTGTTTTCCATTCCAAAGCACAGGTACATTGTAAGATACACCCGATTGATTGGAAAGGCCCATGAATACGCAAACATTGATATCGTTAATACTGATCCACCTGGCATCCCATTTTTTATTACCCCCATACAAGGTAATATTTCCACGGTAATCCACATTGGTATCGTAGGCATCCAATCCATACGACACTAGCGAACTATCCCCTATTGACTTTCTGATGTTTAAGTAAATCTTATTGGTGTTAACCAACATGGCTGCGTTTAGCTTTCTTCCCGAATCACTAACAAAAACACTATCAGCACCTCCACCTATTAATTCAGCTACATAATTTTCAATAAATTTTTCAAATTCTGTATTGAAAGGCGTTAGCAAATAATCATTTAACTGGCTGGCTGTTTTTCTATTGTAATAAGGGAAATATACCGAAAGCCCTGAAATGGCATCTTTATCTAAATTTTTTGAATAAACATTGAATAAAACTGCATCCCGCATTTTTTTCTCGAAATCGCTAAACAATGTATCGGTACTTTTAGCGGCGATCTTAAAAAAGCTAAAAATATCAATCATATCTTCAGCCGCAAATGAAAAAGAAGGCAATCCGAATGATTTGGACTTGGCCCGGTAATTTGATTTCTGTCTAAAAGCTTCTTTAGGCGGATACGTTGAATTTAGATTTGCAGAAATATTACTGATCAATTTTCCTATACTTATATTTAAAGCGTCAACTTTATTAAGCGCTATTACAGATAATGTTGCCTGAAGATAAGGTTGAGATGAATAAGTATCGATATACGATTTTGCAATTCCCTCCAGAAGTTGGGTTGTGCTTAGATTTGGATTGGTAGATAAGGAGTTGATGATATATTTATAATTCCAGCCGTTGCCAGGTTCAAGTTCTTGTGAGGCCACCATGTATTCAGCATAGGGTGCCAGTACCGTAGCCGTTTCAATGGTTGCCATTAAACAGGCGTCAAAACCTATAAAATCCAGGTTCAAATCATTTTGGCTATGTTTTAAATCAGCAAAAGCCTCTCCCATTTCACGTAACGACAGGGAAATATCTTCAGGAAATAACTCATCATATCCAAAACCATGTACACTGCCTCTTCCGTGATTCCAAAAAATCAACCCATATCTTTCTGCAGGGAAGTTCTTTTTGCTATAAGCAATAAAATCAACCAGGGTTGATGGGTCTCCTATACTTTTGTTGGCTGTAACTTTTACTTTTTCAAACCCATTTTTAGTAACCTTACTATAGGTCAGGCTATCGCTGGAAATCGGCTCAGAGAATTGCCATTTTTTAGTCCCTCCCTGCAAAATCACCGTTGCAAAGTTATCATCAACGTTATTATAGGAATGGATAATTTCGTTAATGTCTTCACTTGCTAACTGATGTTTGCTTTCCAGGTCTGATCCATTCATATAAATCAGCAGCACAAAACTGCGCTTAGGCTCCAGGTTTTGAGCATAGCTGATATTAGCATAAAATATTAATCCAGCTAGTATTAACAGTAAATGGCGACTTTTTCTAATGAAGCCCATTATCTTCTTGGATTAACTTGTGGAGGATTTCTAAATTGATAAATGGCTGCGGCCACAGCATCTTTAAATTCCTCACCATATTCATTCGTATTATCCGGGAATGTTTTCTTTAACAATTCTGATAATCCATCTGCATAATTCTCATTGGCTTGATCCATATCAAAATCGCTGTTGGCATTAAATGATCTTTTAACTTCGTTATTATCTTCAATAACGTTCTCTACTCTTGAAAACAAAGAACGTCTTTCGCTCCTTAAACTTCTTGCAACTGTTTTCTGATCGTTTATATCCCTAACAAGGCCTAAGAGATCGGTCATCTGCTGGTTCATTTCATTCGAAATATTGGCCCTAACCTGGTTATCGCGTACCAATGTAATTACTTCATCCAATGAACTTACAAACTCATCATCAAAGGCTTCTACACATTGGCGCTGTATCACTTCATTTTTGAGTTTTACTTCTTCTATTTCGCAAATATTTTGTTGCCAATCTTCGGGTTGTTTTTCATATTCATTCACGTATCTCTTATTCGATTCGATCAGGAAATCTTCTATCATGTCATGAAATTCCAGTAAGTCATAATAGTCCTTTTTATTTTGCGCAATGCTTTGCAATTTAGGCGTTAATAAATTATAATCTGTTTCTGAACTTAAAGTTCTAAAAATACCGTTACCGATATTTGAGGTCACTTCCTGCGTTTTAGCAGATAGTTTATCCTTCACAAAACCAGTGATCAAAGCACCAATATCGTTCATCGCTTTATCTACATCCAACGAACCTTTTAACATGATATCATTTCCAAAAACGGTCAACTCAAGCTCGGCTTCTATTTTCTTGGCATTAGCGCTAAATTCCATACTCAATACGAAAGATTTGATCCAAAGTAACTTCGTAATGGCACTTAAAATATTAGCTACCGCCTCTAAGGCTCCTGATGCGACCTTTCCTCCAAGGGTTAGTGCTGCCTTTGCTATTTCCAAAGCACCATAGGCTACGCCAATAGCCACATTCACACCCACCTTTAAGGTTTCATAATATAAAATCTGAGCTGAATAATAAATTTTTTCATCAACGCGCCACCAGGAAGCATCTTCTCTTCTATCAAGATAACCCCGGATGTAATTATTATATTCATTAATCGTGTTACTCAGATTTAAAATCTGCTGCTGCGCCTCGGTTAATTTCCGGTTTGCATTTTCTATAGAGTTTTGCACGCTCCTGGCCGCATCACGCACGGCATTCTGGGCTTCTTCCAAAAGTTTGATAAATCCACTGGTATCGAATACCAAACGTGAACTAAATCCACTGCTCGAAAAATCTGCGTAGTTTCCATCTAAATGGAATAAGATTTTAAAGCCAACGTATTGCAGTTCAAGATCAATGTACACCTTTCTGTCTTTAAGAAGAATCAAGGCATCTAACTGAAAGATATTTAAGATATTCACATAAGCACTTAAATAAAATTCGAGTTTTTTTGATGCCCGGTTGATATTTAAATACAGTACGGGGCCTTTGGCATCTGCTTTTATCAGGGCACCAGCCAGTCCACCTTCTATAGGTTCCATAGGCATTGTTTTTCGTGACCTTGTCAATTCAAATATTCCCTTGATCTCAATTTTTGAAATTTCAATCAATGCCAGAATAGCATTACCAGGCTCTATAAGAAAGAGTCCTCTAGCCTTTACATTAAAGATTTCGATAGTGCCACACAGAAAAAAACCAACATTCATCTGATAGTTCCCAATTCTGGTAGGCTGAGTGCATATAAACAGCTGGCAGTTTAAAGAAATAACTCCCGATGAGTCCACCCGGTAATGCCGCATGGTTGAAGTATCGGTAAAAATGGACTGCCGGCTGGTTCCCAAAGCAGAAACCTGAAGATTTTCTACACCGGGTATAGCGAGTTCAGTAGGCAGGCTCGAATTAAAATTATTTAAGATATCTGCTTTATTGGCCTCTTCTGGGTTCCAGTGAGGCATTTTAGCATTATTGATTTCAAAATCGGCTAAAGCCACCACATCAAGAAATTCTATTCCAGGAAAATCAACTTCCGCAATATCTACGATTATGTCCTTTAAAGAAGTCCTTCCCTTGGTAGAGGTAATGGCTGCTGTAATTAGTCCGATATTAGCCTGGCTAACAATAAACCCTGCAAAAATGGAAATATTATTGGTTGTTACCCTACCAGTCATCCCAAAAGTAATTCCTGTTGCCCCTACGCCAATCATCAAGCCTAAATCGCTCAGGCTAATCCTGGTGTTTAATGGTATCTTATAGTTTGAAGAAGCAGACAAGGTAAAGGAGGAAATGGATAGGTTTCCGGCAAGAACAAAGGTTAATACATCATCTTTCAAAGGAAAATTAAGCTTCCCTCCAGCCTCTAGGTAGAACCCGTTATCATTTTTAATCCCGAAATATAACTTTTCAATTTCATAACCATCCTTTTTGATATTTGTACTGATGAGCCTCGCCTCAAATTTTGAAGTGTTCAGCGCTGCTGCTATGATCAAGTCAATATGATCCAGACCAGTTAATTGATAAAGCCCCGATCCAAATGCACTATCACTATTTTTCAAATCAAATAATGAGTTGGCAACCAATTGATAATTACCATAGCGATCTGACAAGACCATTTCGGGAAAATGATCTGACGCGGTTCGCTTCAAATATTGGTTTATGGCGAGGGAAGATTTATTTCTAACAATTAATGCTACTTTTTTTATAGCAAAAAAAGTCATTATGTCGTAAATGAACCGCTCTAATACATTTCCACCCTGAAAAAAATCGGTGTCTATGCTTAAAGCCAACTGTTTAGTATCCGCCAGCACAACCGCGTTAACATATAGCGAAGCCTTAACACCAGCCACATTTTTTTCGTACTGAATAACTACAGACCAGATACCAGCAGATTTAAGCACCTGTGCCTTAAAGCTTCCGGGTAAGCTATTAAACAGCGTAAATTGCCCAGACAGCCCATTAACGCCCAATTCATTGTTGTTCAATAAATCTTTGATCTTAGCCCGACTGGTGTCAAGCTCTCCTAAAATCAATTTTTCATTGTCCCTTACAATAATGGTTACTGATGCATCTAACTCAAAAATCTTCCCGGTAGCCGAAAAAGCGAAGTTGGTATGGTTACTCATTTGAAATCAAAAAATTATGCGCTTGCGGCTGTACTTAAAAGATATAGATCAACTTAGCTGATACTAATCATCTAACATTATTATGCTTCGGCTATTTTTTTTTCAGGAGCATCAAGTTTCTTAACTAAATTTTCAATGGTATCTAAATTCAGCTGCTGCAATACCACATTCTTTTGGGTATTCCAGATTTTAAGCACCAATTTCTCCATTTTCACGAACCCTAAATCAGGAATGGCATCTCCACAATCTACCTCAATAGAAAATGCATATTCCTTAACATTACCGTTTACATAAATATAAGCGGTTTTCAAACTAAAATTGAGCTTATTCACATCAAACTTTGAATCTGTATCATTACCGGAATCTGCACCTTTACCAGAATTTGTATCATTACTGGAATCTAACGCTTGTAGATCATTTTTTATCTTTTCTTTATCTACACCGGTACCAAAAGCCTTAGTTAAATCCTCCATCATTTCTCCTAAGGTAACACTACCTATCTCATCTGGATTTGTCGGGGTTAAAAGAAAAGAAGATACCGTTCCTTTTTTTTCGTAAACTGCTACTAATTTGGTTTTAAGTAATTGGAACTGTACGCCCAATTGAAGACTCATGTCACTCATTTTTTTTAAAATTTTTAATTTTCCTACTCTTTTGGCTTTTCGGATGATGCCCCGTTTGCGTGGTGGTGTCTGGTCTCCACTTTTGGTTATTTAAAGATTATTCAGCAGATCGGTGTAAATTGCTTAAGCCATTAATCACCAACCATTAATGTTTACAATAATTAATTTAAGTACAGTTAAAGGCAAGGATATGAGCCTAAGAAAGTTGGTTTACTATTCGATTGTGCTTTGGCTAAGCATCCCAATGCACACATTGGGGTCATTGTTTTTTGCATATCAACTATATTTATGGTCGTTAAATACATTTTTCAGGCACAAACTTAACATTAGCCGTTTTATGGCTAACAAAAAGATTGGTCTTTAGGCAATACAGCTGCAACGAGAAAGAGTTGTGACTTGAGAGCGTTGCATATCCGGATTGTTCCTTCAAAATTACCGTGGGATAATTCTGAACAGTTATTGCATCATGAGCAATTACTGATGCACGAATATAATATTTTTATCATTTCGAATAAACATCCTGAGCAAAAATAATATTAAAATAATACATGCTTATTGAAGAAATGTAAACTGCGTTGGATAGCGTTTAATCAAAAGGATTAATGTTGCGCCGTAATTGAAATGAATCAAGTATCGTATTGAGCAAAATCAAGAGAATGGTACTTTTTAATTGTGAATTTAGAGCCGTTAACTTGTTAGTATCCTGTTAAAATGGAGTAAAAAAGATCAGCAAGCTGTTGTAAGTATAAGATAATTGGAAATGGAAAAAATAGAAATTAAGTTTTTTTTGAAAATGTTCCTACCATTAATTAACCCTAGAGAAGGCCGTGCGGCGCTAAGGTGCCTCTTTAGACATACTACTGCATTTACCCTGCATAAAGGAGAAACGCTCTTTCCAAAAAACATTTCGGGTACAGTTGGTCAGATTATCGTGGTATGTAGCGGTCTGGTTAACGGTTTTTTGCAGGATAATGAATGTGAAAGGACCAATATCTGGTTGGGACAAAAAGGTAGTATTTATATTTGTCGAGGCCAGAATAGCCCTCGGCCAGAACATCTTAATCTGGAGGCTATAGAGGAGGCTATCGTTTTTTTAATAGATCATGAAGAACTCGAAGCCTGCTATAAATCGCATCCAGAATTAGCAGAAATATTCTACACCTACTTTCTTCCCTGTGCCATGAGCGATGTTAGCGAAAGAAATATAATCTTCCGTCTGCCTGACGTGGCCCATAGAATTACCCGTTTCCGAAAATTTTATCCTGGGTTGTACGAACGACTGCCAAAAGACTTACTTCTTTCTTATGCTTTATGTGGATAGTTGCTGAAAAGGATATGATATTTGCTTCTTAGTTATGGTAGATTTTTCTACAGGCTGCAATATGCTGATACAACTTCATTTACGCACTACTTCTCCCCGGTTCTCAGACAGATTATAATATAGATTAAAAAAATCTGTACTCCCCACATAAATGAATTTCTTATATCGAACATTTTCGATACCATCTCCTTGCGAAGCCGCTCCCAGTTCAGAATAATATCGCAGATTCACCTGCCCGTCAATCCTGGTAACATCAAAAAAAACTGTCCATGCAAATATGGTAAGCAATAGATGAATACCCATATAATTGAGTTCAAATGACCTGATATGGAACACCACTAACCAAAATATTAAGGCTAGAATTAAGCACACAAGGGCTAGGATCAATCCTGCCAATCTGTATTCGAATATATAGGGATAGAACAAAGGGTATGGTGCAAAACCGATAAAAAGAAATAACCAAGGGAACAACTGCTTCGAACATACATCTTTCATCCAACAGCACAAAATAAATATCAAGCAAATGAAAAACGGAACCAGAAATATAAGCGCAACTTGCTGCGCAAAAGTTAAGACTCTTTCAGAAAACAGCAGATCGGTCAACTCCTCCAGTTTCAATATATCAATTTTAAACCTATGGTAATAATATAACTCTCCAAAAGCATTCAATGCAAACAAAAACAGGAGGCAAAAAAGTATGTAAATAAATAACATTCTTAACATATTCTATACATATTTTAAAAGGTACATCATGAAAAAAACCATTCACCTATATGATGATACCAAATAGCTTTACCAGACATTTGTTATCTTTATTTACAAATGATAAATACTGATGAATCATCATATTTTAGTTTAAATTCATGTTGATCTGAATGGAATTCGAAATTAGATTTAATCCATTTTATTTCCATTGACTACAGACAGGCCATACCTTGATCATCATCATTACGGATTAACTTTTGCTACTCCATAATCAGAGCAGTATCCTGAAAGTAATTGATATATTTATTTAGATTGTTATTGGCACATCATGTTGAAGAGATAAAGGCCAAACAGGATTGTTCTTTTTGCATGCCAATAAAAAAAACAGAAAACCTCTTATATAATTACGTGGCATGTACTATTAAAGCAGCTACATCATAAGATCAGGAGCGAACCAAGGGACTTGTATTAAATCTTTTATAAAAGATCAATTATGTACTTTTTTTTAATCGCTCAACTTTTTTTAGAATGATATCATTCCCATCCTTTTCTATGAGACCTTCCTTTGTAAAATCACCAAGGATTCTGCTAAGCGTTTCTGAAGCAATTCCAATTACCTTTGCGAGGTCGTTTCTTGGCAGTGTAAGCCGCGTATTATCTGATACATTACTTTCCTTTTTCGCCAATCTTAAAATCGACCTGGATACTCTTGCCCGTACAGGGGCATGGGCGAGTTCCAATGTCTGATCATCCTTTTCATGCGCCATTCTCGCCAATTTTTTCGCAAAAAAGCTTGTCACTTCAGGATGATCCTGAACCAATTTATTAACCATCGCCAAAGGAATAACCACCACCTGTGCATCATCAATAACCATTGCCGTATTTGATGAATGCGATCCTGAGATAAAATCCTGAAATCCAAAGTATTCGCCAGCGTAATATAATTCAGTAATCAATACATGCCCGGAAGAATCTGCAATAAAAGTTTTTATTTTTCCGGACAGCACATAATAAATCCCTATACAAGGTTCTCCCCTATAGAAGATTATCTGTTTCTTTTTAAAGATCCTCGGCACTAATGTTTCGCGCATGGCATCCAACCAAAAAAGCCCATTATCTATTCCTGTATGGCTTTTCTGCTGAAACTGTTGCTGCAGAAAAAACTCATACCGAAGTCGTCTTTTCCTTAACCGGGCCTCCACTTGATTCAGTAGTTCCGCATCGTCAAAATCATCAGTAAGATATCCATCTGCACCTATTTCCATCAATCTCCTTATCGCGTATTGATCGTCCCCCTTTACAATCATCACAACAGATATGCTAACCGTATCGATAAATTTGTTTACCATGCGCAGTAAACCAAACCCATCGATCCCATTTAAATCCATGCCACAGATAATCAGATCTATTGGTAAGTTCCTGATTAATTCCATCGCCTTTTTCCCATTATCAGTAAACTCAACCAAATATTTACCCATGACCAATATATCAGAAATCTTCGCCCTGAGCTTGGCGTCCTTTAATATAATCAATATCTTAGAGCCTTCCATTCAAATGTAATTTTTTCCTACAGAAAACTATTTGTTCCCTGTTGGATATCTAAGTTTGTTAATTTATTCCTTATCCAGCTGTTACAAAAGAGGGTTACCTAGCCAAAGAATTTAATAGCTTTGGAACTGGGTATAACAGGGATTTTTTTAGTAAAAGCATATAAACCCTATGGCTATCTTCATTATCCCCGACCAAATAATTGATCAGTAAAGCCATCAAACACTGCGCACAATTTGATAGCAATTCCAGGTCAAAAGGCCAAGCACAAAACAAACACCCAATAATCTACTGATAATCAGACGTATTGATTGTGATATTAAAAATCCAGATGCGCTACATTTTTTATTCTTTGGGATCACATTTTTTTTTGATCGCATTTATTTCAAAAGGTTTGCATTGCATTAATATTATTGATTTAGGGTAGACATTATCAAAGGTTGTTAAAATAATAAAAAAACCTATTGATTATTATCAACAAGTTGGTTGAAAAAAATCAACTCGAAATATGAGCATATCACGATTTAACCAAGATAAATCGTTTTATAACCTTATTATATCAATTGAAGTTATTCTAATGTATGGCTTAGTAAAGATTGCATGCATTTTACAATCAGACGTAAATGCATTATATTTCTTTAAAATAAGAATTTAACCTTTACATACATTATAAAAAAGGGTACCATTAAGTTAAGTTTTTCGGAAGAATTCGCAAAGAAACAATTTTTCAAGAAATATAAATATACCCCATCCGGAAGGGAAGGCTCCAAAAATCTGAATTAGACTTTACGGGCCTAAGAAACCTGAAACTATCCGCTCCATATAGAATTGCCGCCTCGAGCCTATGGAAGGGATTTGTCATAATACGGTTAAGGACAAGGCATCTTAATCTTCGTTTAAACGCGATACAAATTAGGTTTACGTGACAACTTTAGGAGAAATTTGCCTTTAAAAATAAAACCCCAAAAGTTAGACTAAACTTTTGGGGTTACTATTATGATATAGCCGATTTTCATTTTGTTACTGAAATTGGCTTATGCCATTGCATCCAAATGTAATGGTTATGGCGTGTAGGTACCACTACTCCATTCCGGCAAGCCATCTTTTCGCATGGCTTCTATGATTAAGCAATTGTATACATAATCCCAACTTGAAGAAACCTCACTATCCTGATTTAAGCCATATGGCCACCAATGTTGTTTATCCCCATTAAGTAGTACGTCTTTACCCGTTATCTTTTTAAGTAAAGTATTTACGGTATTGCCAGTATAAACTCCGTTAACTATTGCCGTACCTGTCCACCAGTCGGTGGTTCCCGTACCTAAAGTGTGATTGAATTCGTGCAGTGTGGTCCGTAATTTTTGATAAGTAGCATTACTTCCGTAACGTACCCAACCCGTATTCGTTGCATCAGCTGTTCCCACGCCTGGCACATAATTTAGTGTCAATTGCTTTGTAGCTGATGTATAATTATTTAAATACCAACATGCACTATCGGCAGCGATTTTTAAACGTGCATAAACATCCATCTCCTCACTGGTAGGATTCGTTGATTTATTAATTGTATAGGTAACGTTTCCTTTAGCTATGGTTTTGAAAGTAATTTCAGTACTATAACTCGCCCCTTTCGAATTGATGGCATAAGCACGGGCATAATAAGTGGTTTTTGGGATAAGGTCTTTTAGGCTTAACCTAAATTTGCCAAGTCCGGCATTATTATGTTTCACTTTACTATTATTGATGGTAGGATTAGGTGAAGAAGCATATACAATACCCCGTTCTGTCACGGCATCGCCACCGTCTGTTAATACTTCAATATCTGCTGCTGCGACCGTTGAACCTATAATGTACATGGGTGAAAAACCAAATGTTGCGCTGGCTATACTGGCAGTGGTTAATTCGATTTCATTACCATAAGCAACACCTGCTTTATTAATAGCAAAAGCTCTTACATAATATTTGGTTGAGGCAGTTAAACCCGTAAGCTGACTGGTAAAAACACCTGCACCATTAATGCTAACAACACCAACCTTTTTGCTATCGATAGTTGGTTTAGGGGAGGTACTCCAGCAAATCCCCTGGTCGGTAACAGCAGAACTTCCCTTATCGGTGATGGTTCCTCCGCCCATTGCATCAGTAGTTGTAATGGAAGTGAATACGGTGGTGGTTAAAGTAGCTACCTGGGCATTAGCTTCGGTTTTTTTTCCCGGTGTTTCAGGCTGGCTTCCACCTTTCTTACATCCGCCAAACATAGCAACAATAAAAAATGCTGCAAGAAGATATTTTTTTGATTGAGACTTCATTAATAGGTATGATTAAAAATTAATAATTGAGATAGCTTTAACAGTAATTGATTATTCTGCTCAGTTTAAATTATTAATGTCAATTGAACAAATTGGAAATTATCCTTAAACGGTATTTGCAAAAGCGAATAATCATTTAGTAACGAAATGATAAAGCGTATCAAGAAAAATTAAATATATTCCTCATAGTTAAGAGAGACATTAACTTAATGATTAAAGTAATTAGCAGACTTCTAATGAAGTCTGCTAATTATATTTTACAGATAAGCTTGTTTAATTAGTTTAACACTGCCAACCTTAATATATTGACCAGAGTTATCTATTGAAACGGCAAAACCTATTGATACAGTAGTTTGCTGTGCAAGCGTGAAATCTAACTTCCCATCTGATATATTTGCAAAAGCTATTGATGCTGAAGTGATATCAGCAACATTTGGAAGCGTGTTTCCGGCAGCAACTGCAATGAATCTTGAGCCGCCACTGTTTTGATCTATTCCACTCAAACGGAAGCTATAAGTACCCGCCGGAAGTGTGATCGTCTGATAAATCAACCCGTTAGTAACCGGTGTGGTAATTCCCCAACCAGCTTCGAAAGACAATACCCCAACACCTCCACGATACTCATAACCACCATAACGATTACTGCTGATGTTTTTCACACCAGAAGTGCTGATCCAATCAGCTAGTGTACCCCATCTTGAACCATCCCAGGTATTTCTATTAAATGGCCCAGTATTTTTAAGATAAGTCGAAGTCAAATCCTGCTCTGCATAGCGTGGTATATAACGATCAGTGAAGCCTGTTTTAAAAGTATCTATACAACTGGTATCAGGGAGAAATAATGTTCTATATTTAATCGTAGAACTGGTTTTAAAATTTTTCAAGATAGTACTAGTAGAATCTATAGGAGTCTTTATAGTAACTGTTTGATTACTGTTGTTTACATATTGTACTTCCGTAGCAAATACTCCTGTTAACCGATCCATTCCAAGCCAATCTATTTTCGTTACTCCATCAGAACTTGTTTGCGCTAAACTTATTCCTCTGTTACTTAAAGATGCTTTGTAACGATCACCATAAGATCTGGCATTAGCATATACGGGAACAGATTTATTACCCACCTTATCGTACGTGTAAATGGTAAAATTCTGTAAACCTTCAGCTACATTCTGTATCGAATATACTAATGTATCAACAGCATTTTTTTTAACTACCGGCAGCACAACTGAATCTTGTCCATTGTTCCAGGTTATTTTACACTTAACCACTTTTGGATCTGCTAAAAACAGGCCTTTTAGCACGACCCTGCTATCTCCAGAAAACATCTTAACAGAATCTAGTTTTCCGGTGTAAGATATCTCACCTCCTTCTACAAACTTCTTAAAATCATTTTGTTTAGTACATGCAGTGTATAACACGGCAACAAGAAGGAGCGCAAAAAAAGCTTTAATCCTGTTATATTTTATGTTGTAATTATTCATATTTATAATTTAATAGGTATAAAATCTATCGAGGGTCTCCATAACATTGTATTTCAGAAATCGACATGAAGGTTGTTCCCTGCCAGTTTTTATTCGTTTTGATACGCAGGTAACGAACTTTCTTGCCACCAGAAGATAAGGTATAGCTAATTCCTGCGTTAGCAAATGCATAATCTTCAGAAGTTTGCACACCATACGGACTTCCAGATGGTTTGGTTGATTTAAATGAGCCTAACATCACCCAATTATTGAAACTACCATCAGACGGTGGATTATCGGAGCCCCAAATCTCAAAATCTTTTAAGTTACCGCCGTAATAATACATCCTTCCTGCATTCAGATATTCTGGATAATTCCATACCACTATACGGCTCATAATAGCAGGCTTACCAATATCAAATGTTACCCATTGAGACGTAACTTTGGTTACATCTGTTAACGAACACCTCGGCCAGTCGATAAAGTTATTATCCCACATGTTTTCAAGTGCCGTTGATGAATAGGCCTGTTTTACATCAGTAGGAAGACTTAAAGGTTTATAAAGAGATTTTGACAACGCTGTTTCATATAAAGGCTTTATTTTGGTATACAGTGTATCACTATAATTCAACCATCTATCACGGATAGTGATGGCGAATTTGTTTTCAAGCGTATCAAAACCGCGGATAGATTGATTAATATCTGCTGCTGCTGTATAGATGTTTTTGCCAATCTGTTGGTATTTTCCATCCTTAAACTGCATCACTTCAATTGATAAATCTGCCTTTGCAGGATTTGTCGTAGTAAAGTTCACACCCGCAAAATCAGGGGTAACCTTTAAATTTCTATACACGGCCCAAATAGGATTTTCCAATGGTTTGATTTTAACAATAACTGGTGCCGACTCTACTTCGCTCCTGTTTACAGAGAAAACCTTAATCTCATGAATAGCAGTATCACCAAACCCCTCAACCAATAAGCTGTTGTTATAGTATGATGACTTAACTTCGGCCTGAACGCCACTTTTTAAACTATACACCGCCTTGATATATAACAGATCTTTATCGTTAGGTAAAGTATAGGTTATTTGTGCATTTGCCGGACCGTTGGTTACCGTAATATTGGAAACCTGCCCCGGAGGCGTCTCATTTTTTTCAAATGGCTCAAGTTCATCTTGCTTACATCCGATAACGGATACTGTTATGCCTAACAATAGCATTAAAAATAATTTACTAATCGTTTTCATATTTTCTGATTAATTAATAACAATATTACCACCCTGGATTTTGAACAAGCTTCGGATTTACCGTTAAATCATACGATTTTATCGGCCATAAATAATCACGTGGAGCTACAAAATTTTGATTTACAACGGTTCTTACGCGATAGTAAGACTGCTCATCGGGTTGATTAACACTCCATGCCGTAATTGGCTGATTAAACATTTCCGCTGCACGCTTCCACCTTAAAATATCCCAAAAACGGCTACCTTCAAACGCCATTTCAATCAAACGTTCTTGTTGAATAATACTTCTCATACCATCCTTAGTAGTGTACTTTGTAGGATTGGTAGAATAACTTGCCCATGAAGTTTCTATGCTTTGTAAACCTGCTCTAGTTCTTATTCTGTTGATGTATTCGTATACTTCAGAAGAAGGACTTGAAAGGCTTTCGTTCTTCGCCTCTGCATACATCAGATATAAATCAGCTAAACGGATTTCAGGCCATGCGTAAGTACGGTACGTCGCACCGCTTCCACTCTGCGTCATGTTCCAATCTACTACCTTTTTAACAAAATAACCTGTTTCATTATACCAGCCAAAGTTGTTTGCGCCGGCCAATTGTGTAGATTTAGCTTCAACAGTAAATGTATTTTCATCAGAAGTTGAAGGGCTATCGTATTTATACCAGGTAGCACCATCAAATGCTAAATCAGCGTAAAACCGCGGCTCCCTATCAAAATTTAATCTGGCTGTGGTATATCCTTCTTTGATATAAAACCGCTCTGCTTTAACTGCCTTTCTAAGTGAATACCGGTTAGAAAAATCCAGTGTTTTATCTTCATTAATTGGCACACCGTTTCTGGTGTAAAACATCTCGGCAATTTTTATTGGTGGTGCCAATTGTTGCCTGGCTACCCCAACAGGAATTGGATCTGTACCTTTCATTAAACGTGGCATCGCAACCTGTTGTAAGAAAACAGCCAAACTATTGGAGTTTGCCCAAACATGTTCAGAATTTTGCGCAACTCTTTCTGTTAAAGCACCTCTGATGGTAAGTTGTAAAGTAGTGGTATCTGATAACTTAAATTGCGATCCTGGGAATTTATATAATTTAAATCCAGCACTTTCAGCTGCTGTAATTGCATCTTTTGCTGCATCAGCTGCCTTTACCCATTTATTGGCATCATATGTTGTATTGAATAATGCAACCCCATCTTTATCTCTAAATCCTGCATAATCACTGTTACCATTAAATAACGGACTTGCAGCGGTAAGCAATAACTTAGCTTTAATAGCAAGGGCTATAGGTCTTGTAATACGCCCCAATTCATTTGTACGATCTGTTATAATAACGGGTAAATTCGGTATTGCTTCATTCAATAAATTACTCACGTAATCTACACATTGATCAAATGGCACACGTTTAATCCTAACTTCTTCCTGTGTGGCATCAAGATTTAAATTTTTGTCTACAATAGGTATCGGCCCGTACATCCGTAAAAGCAAATAATTATAATAAGCCTTTAAAAATTTTACTTCTGCAATCCAGCGTTGTCTTTCATCCAATTTAAGGTCTGAAACTTTAGTAAGATCCTCAACATTTTCGAGGAAAATATTACAGTTTCTGATCCCTCTATATAGACCAGCACCGCCCTGATTTGATCCATTCCACATATCCATTAGCGGGCTATCCGAGTTCTGACCACCTCTAGCTTTACGCCAACCATAAGAAATAAACTCTCGTTCTTCTATATTCGACCAAATTTCATCTCCGGCCATATAACCTGGATTTGAAAGTGGATCACCATCTTTAGGCAAAAAAGCATAACAGGTAAATAAATACTTTTCGGCCTCATTTCTTAAAGTAAATGCATTATCTATGGTAGGTACATTATCTGGCACAATATCCAAATACTTTTTACACGAACCCATACATACAAGTATTAGTACCAAGATCGAAGCAAATTTTAACGAACCGGGTTTCTTTTTACTCTGAAATATCATATTAATATTTTTCATTTTCATTTCATTAGCGACTTTAAAAACTTACACTCACACCTAAATTGTATACCGTTTGAACAGGGTAGCCCAAACCATTGCCGCCCATTTCCACATCCCATAATTTAAATGAACTGAATGCCATCAAATTGCTTGCATTAACATAAAACCTGGTGGCCCTTAAGCCTAACCTTTTTTGTAGTTTATTAGGCAGGTTATATCCAAGCTCCACATTTTTTAGCCTTAAAAATGAGCCATTACGCATCCACCAGGTTGATTTATATTTGCGACCATCAAAATCTTTATCCGTATTATTAGCGATAAAACGCTCACTTAAACGTGGCCAAAATGCATATATATCACGGTTTTCTTCACTCCAGTGGCTATTTGCAATTACATCAAGTAGTCCATTTTGTGAGCCATTATTAAAGACAAATGGAGATATATTTTGAGGATTGATAAAGAATGAAGATCTTGCAGAGCCTTGGAAAAAAGCAGAGATGTCAAAGCCCTTGAATCCGAATGTCCCTCCAAAACCATATATAATTTCCGGCGCTTGCGGCAATCCGATTGGTACAGCATCTGCTTCTGATATAATACCATCACCGTTTACATCTCTATATTTAATATCTCCACCTCCATAGGTATCACCCGGCTTACCACCAAATTGAACTGGTGAGTTTCTGGCTTCGTCATTATCAACAAATAAGCGTTCTGCAATAAACCCCAGCGCTTGTGTGCTTGGTAATCCAACACGAGATCTGTAAGCTTCATTTGCATTATAAGCTGGCTCATCATTAATCAAAATCTTATTGGTTGCATAGGTAAAGTTTCCCCTTAATTGCAGATACATACTATTACCAAAAGATTTATTATAATTGGCTGCAAAGTCTACACCTCTGCTTTCCATTTCATTTGTATTTGCCTTTATTGGCGCCTGGAGTCCCATGGTACTCGGAACATATATCCTATCAGTCAAGATATTTGATCTGTTTTGCTTATATACGTCGAAATTTAGGCTTAAATCATTAAACAGTGTCAAATCCAAACCAAGGTTGAGTTGTTTTGATTTCTCCCAGGTAATTAATGGGTTTGCGTAACGTGATATTGAAATTCCATTTCTATTGTAGAAGTTATTTTCTCCGAATGAAGAACCATAACCAAGATCATTCATATTAACCTGTGAAAGATAAAAGAAACGATCTTCAGGTCTACCAATACCATCATTACCAGTGATACCATAGGTAGCTCTAAATTTAACATTGCTTAATACTTTACTTAATGGTTTGAAAAACTTTTCATTAGAGATCAAATAACCTAAACCAAAAGATGGAAAAAATCCAAACCGGTTATTAGCTGCAAAACGCTCCGATCCATTATAACCAAAGTTAAATTCAGCTAAGTAACGGTTATCATAACCATATGTGGCCCTACCAGATACGCCCTGGTTTCTTGCTGGTAAGGATAATTGCAAGTTACCGGCATTGGCAGATAGATAATTGCGCATGGTGGTAATCAACATCGCGCCAACCGCATGCTTTTCTTTAAACGTGTGATTATAATTTGCAGCTACCTCTGTATAAAAAATAGAATTTAAATTTTTACTTCCTTCAGCATAGTTAAGATACTCAGAACCTGTTAGCCCGTAAGTTGGCGGCGCTCCACTGTTAAGTAAATTTAACGTAATGCCGCCATTTGGATCTGGAACTGAAGAATAGTAAAATGGGTTGTAACTGCGTGCAATATCGAAATAAGAATATCTAATTACATACGACATTAATCGCGCACTTAACCCCGGTATTAACTCTTTAAGATCCTGTTTCAATTCAATCTGGGTTTGCAGTGTTGAAGAGTTATTCTCCTGATATCCTTTCACCATCTCTGCATATGGATTGATGTATAAAGATCCGCTAGGAGAAATGGCATTACCAAATAAGGGGTGTTTGGCGAAAGGCTGGTAACTCGCTGGATAAACGGCCGGAAACATTACCGGATTTGACCAAAGCGCCTGATTAAATATTTTTTGTCCACCATTAATCTTATTTCCGTTCTCGTCATAACCACCAACTGGCCCGGTATAATCATCAAATTGACCATAAACCCTGATAATGGCCTCAGTTGTATTAGTTAAATTGATATTAACTGTTGATCGGACCGAATAATTTTTTAGTTTAATGTTATTATTAAAATTATTCAGATTATCCACCTTTAAAACACCATTATCAATGTTATAAGTTCCTGAAATATAATAGCTGGCCTTACTGCCGCCACCCTGTACATTCAGGTTATAGCGTTGGTTGATGGTATAGTCTTTAATCAGCTCTTTAATCCAGTTATTGTTCGGATAAATAAGCGGATTTTCACCAGCTGCCGTAGCATCAATTTTAGATTGCAGGTATGGTAATATGCCAAGCCTGTTACGTGTTAAGGCAGCCTCGTTGGCTTGCTTCATATAAGTAATATTATCTGCAAATTTGAAATTCCTGGTATTACCGGATACTGAAGTTTCAGCACGGAAAAAATATTTGGTTTCACCGGCCTGTCCAGATTTAGTGATAATCAAAAGAACACCGTTTGCACCCCTCGCCCCATAAACCGCTGAAGCAGTTGCATCCTTTAAAACGTTGAACGATGAGATATCATCAGGTTGTAAACGGGCCATATCATTTTGAGTGGATTCTACACCATCGATCAAAATTAACGGATCCTGCTTTCCTGAACCGAAACTACCTAATCCACGGATAAAGAAAGAAGCATTATCTGCCCCCGGCTCCCCGCTTCTTTGATAAGCGATCATACCTGCAACCCTACCCGCCATCATGGTGGTTAAATTACTGGTTGGCCCTTTCAATTCTTTAGGATTTATAGAGGTAATGGAACTGATCACACTGGTTTTTTTCTGTGTTCCAAAACCAACTACAGCAACATCATTAAGTGTATTGGCATCAGATTTTAATACCACATTAATAACATATGTACCATCACTTCCGCGCTCATAGTCAGCCACATTTTTGGATACTGCTTTGTAACCTACTAAGCTAAAAAGCAATTTACCCGATTTTGCAACCTTAATGGTATAGCGTCCTTGATCATCTGTGGATATACCACGGCTTGATCCAGTAACTTTCA
This sequence comes from Pedobacter sp. PF22-3, assembly GCF_026239555.1. Lineage (GTDB taxonomy): Bacteria > Bacteroidota > Bacteroidia > Sphingobacteriales > Sphingobacteriaceae > Pedobacter. The sequence goes on from NZ_JAPIVP010000012.1 coordinate 32,752, forward strand.
CGTTTACCCCAGGCAAACCGCCTACGGTATCCTTCACTACCCCTTTAACGGTCACTTCATTTTGTGCAGAAGCAGTAAAACAAAAGCCCATGAGCATCATTATGCCCCCAAGCAATCGGAATACGCTTCCACGGAAAAATAAACAGCCCGAAATCTGGGCCTTCTTTTTGTAGATTTTTCTCATTGTTTGATTTTAGTTTGAAATTGTTTGTTTATTAGTTTATTCATGAGCGTACCAATCACCATATGGTAAAAACCTTACGATGGCAGATATTCTTACTTTGCAAAACTCAGCTGAAAGCCCTTTCTAGTTAAAAAAAAGCTTGATGATAAATTAGGCAATAATCATCTTTTATAGCGATAACTATAAGCAGAAGTTTAGTTGAATGTTCTTGATAGTCCGGTTTTCTTCATATGTCAATATTATATTTGGTTGTAACAAATTAACCACTAAAATCACTATACGAGTGAGGGGCAATATGGTAATTCTTAGGGGCCAAATTGATAAGAAAGCCTACCAAACACCTAAATTAGACGGTTTTCGCATTTTTAAACGTCAGCATAACGATAATTTTATATTCTCATAAATAGATCATCAAAAATAAAATACCTCCCCTTCGAATTCGAAAATTAGTGAATTATACCTTTGTTGTGGTTTAAATATTTTCCGGCTTTAAAGGCATCGAAATCTAGCAGGATACTAACCAAAATCCTGATAAAAAGAATAAAGGAAGGGAACTAGGCAATAGCCATTTGGAACAGTTTTAGTCAGTTATCTACTTACCTTTAAGAGGCAATAATTCTTAATTTAAAATATTGTACAAAGTATGTCGGCACACCAGCATCAAAAGTTATGATATACTTCATAAACCATTTTGTAATGGGCTCGTTGTTTCTATCTTTGTAACCGGTCTTAGCACTGCCACCTTAGAGACTTGGGTAATTAAAAAAGCAGATTTTTAGCAATAAAAAATACCATTTCAAAGCAAAGTGCATTTAAATATTTAACATAAGAAATTAACATGTCTGACGAGAAAATAATATTTTCAATGGCAGGTGTAAATAAAATTTACCCGCCACAAAAACAGGTTTTAAAAAATATTTACCTTTCTTTCTTTTATGGAGCCAAAATCGGGGTTATTGGTTTAAATGGCTCTGGTAAGTCATCTCTTTTAAAAATTATTGCCGGCCTGGATAAATCTTATCAGGGTGAAGTCGTTTTCTCGCCTGGTTACTCAGTGGGTTATTTAGCACAGGAGCCGATCTTAGATCCAGAAAAAACCGTTCGCGAGGTAGTTGAAGAAGGGGTTGCCGAAGTTACAGCCATTTTAAAAGAGTACGAGGAGGTGAATGAAGCCTTTGGTTTGGAAGAAAACTATTCTGATCCAGACAAAATGGATAAGTTAATGGCCAGACAGGGTGAACTTCAGGATAAAATTGATTCTTTGGGTGCCTGGGAAATTGATTCAAAATTAGAAAGAGCGATGGATGCCTTACGTTGTCCTGATCCTGAAACTAAAATAGGTGTACTATCAGGTGGTGAGCGCCGCCGGGTGGCCATGTGCCGCTTATTGCTTCAACATCCTGATGTATTGTTATTGGATGAGCCTACCAACCACTTGGATGCCGAAAGCATTGATTGGTTAGAACAATTCTTACAAAATTACGAAGGGACTGTTATTGCCGTTACCCACGATAGGTATTTCTTAGATAATGTAGCCGGATGGATTTTAGAGTTAGACCGTGGTGAAGGTATTCCTTGGAAAGGGAACTACAGCAGCTGGTTAGACCAGAAAGCAAAACGTTTATCGCAGGAGGAAAAAACAGAAAGCAAACGCCAGAAAACATTAGAACGTGAGTTAGAATGGGTACGTATGGCGCCGAAAGCACGTCATGCGAAATCTAAAGCTCGTTTAGCCAATTATGATAAATTAGCTTCAGAAGACGGCAGAGAAAGAGAAGATAAATTAGAACTCTTTATACCTGCAGGTCCGCGTTTAGGTAATGTGGTAATCGAAGCCACAAACGTTACCAAAACTTACGGTGATAAAGTATTATTTGATAATTTAAATTTTTCCCTTCCTCCGGCAGGTATTGTGGGAATTATTGGCCCCAACGGAGCAGGTAAAACCACCTTATTCCGTTTAATTACCGGACAGGAAGAAGCAGATGCGGGTACTTTCCGTGTAGGCGAAACGGTTGAGCTGGGTTATGTAGATCAGATGCACAATGATTTAGATGCCGATAAAACCGTATATGAAAATATTACCGATGGTTTAGACAATATACAACTAGGAACCAAAGCGGTTAACGGCCGTGCTTATGTTTCTAAGTTCAACTTTAATGGTGGCGATCAGCAGAAAAAAGTTGGCATTCTATCGGGTGGTGAACGTAACCGTGTACACCTGGCCATTACCTTGAAAAAAGGGGCTAATGTATTGCTACTGGATGAGCCAACCAACGATATCGACGTAAATACTTTACGTGCACTGGAAGAGGCCTTAGAAAATTTTGGTGGTTGTGCCGTAGTGATCAGTCACGACAGGTGGTTCCTGGATAGGATCTGTACACACATCCTTGCTTTTGAAGGTAACTCTGAAGTTTATTTCTTTGAGGGTAATTATTCAGATTATGAAGAAAATCGCAAAAAACGCCTGGGTGATGTTACTCCAAAACGCATCAGATATAAAAAATTAGATTAATAAAAAGTCCCGATAAATCGGGACTTTTTTGTTTGAGATACGTTATTTTGAATTACTTTCTAAAGTTATCGTCATTCCCGCGCAGGCGGGAACCACGAAGTGCTCGGCGAAGCTAATCTTAAAGCCTATTGCATTACGATTATTCATGAGCTTTTACTCTTCAAAGGCATTCATGAGCACTACGTGGTTCCCAATCTAGTTGTGAATGAAGATCTCTCATAAATTTATGCAGGCTGAAAAGGGTTTGGTCTTTGGTTTTCTTTTGCTTTGCGTTTTCCCCTAAAGAAAAAATACAGGTTGATAAACAGCATAATGCCAAGGTAAATGGCAAAACCACCAATTTTAGAACTTAAGGCCTCAATTAAATTACGGTAGTCGTTAGCGCTTATGGTAATCTTCATAATAAGCAGCGCGAAACCAATATTCAATAAGTAGAAACCCGTTTCAAAAAGTTTGTTAGTAGCGCTGGCAATCTCTTCCCTTCCCTTAAAAATATCCATCATATATACCTTACTGTTTTTGAACAGCGTTTTTGAAACATAAAAAGTCAAAAAAAGTGCAACTGGTAAATAAACTGCATAGCCGATTAAAATTTTTGTCGTTTCCATAATTGAAAAGTTTAAATTGTTATTTTATTAATTTATGTATGGTATTGGTAAGCAGGTAAATATTTAAATAATGAAGAACGGAGAGGATGCAGACAATAGTGGCTACTTTTACAGCCATTACCTCTATTAATTGTTGCAGGGAAATAATCGTTTCCCACCCTACCAATGTCATGGCGGCATATCCAATGTTTACCAGGTAATAAGAGACCAACAGTGACTTATTAATCTGTTGACAGAGATCAAGGTGATCGGGAATGAGTTCGAATACGAAGATATTTCCATTGCGGTAACATACCTTCCCTACCACTACGATGATGAATACGATAACCGTTATAAAGATGGCATATCCGAGTATATTGTAGTCCATAACCAATTATTTAACTTTCAGTAAAAATTGAAAATAAAAATTAAAAAAATAAGCCTATTTTAAGGCATTTTATAAATCTTTCTATCTCATTTTCTCTTTCACGATGTAAAGATAAACAAAATTTTATTAAACTTTCAAATATTATTGAAAGTTCATAAAATAAAAACAGCTCACTGTTCTTTTGAATGGATTGCAAGGAAGTCTAGGACCACGAATTGTTGAGCGAAGCTAAATCTATTGAGGTAGATCTCTCCGTTTCGCTGCGCTTCAGTCGAGATGACGACGTTTCTATTTGAATCTAAGATATTTTAGCCTAAGCTTTACAGAAAATACAGAGTATTCCACGTAGTTGTCACCCTGAGGGTTAATTTACTATTAAAAATAAATATGAATGACAGATTTTCTAGCGGATTATAGGCTGCGAGGAATCGTCATTCCCAACTTGATCCGATGGCTATCGGATGGGAATCGTAATGCAAGCGCTTTAAGATTCCCGCCTGCGCGAGATCCGATAGCTATCGGATGACGACCGTACTGATTGGGTATGCCGAAGGTAGCGGAATCGGAGGGCATTTACCGATTTAGTGTCTATTTTTCAAAGCTTTTTTGATTGCCGCATCCGTCACCTCTTCCATTATTTTATAACCCGCCAGGTTAGGGTGAACTCCATCAACCGTCAGTTCGGCACGCTGCCCCTTTCTTTCATCTACCAAAGGCGTCCAGTAATCCAAAATGGTATAATTCCGCGCTTTGGCGTAAGCCTCAATCCTTTCGTTCAAATTAACAATGCTATCTGCTGCTTTAATGCGCTTATTCCATGGATATTCGTAAACTGGCAGATATTTACAAAGTATAACCTTAATACGGTGTAACCTCGCCAGTTCTGCCATAGATTTAATGTTATCCATAATCTTATCTATGGTTACATGGCCCGTATTGCCTGCAATGTCATTACTTCCCGCCAAAACAATCACTACTTTTGGCTTAAGGTTAATCACATCCTGTCGAAAACGGATCAGCAGCTGTGGCGAAATCTGTCCGCTTATTCCCCTATCTACATAAGTATTCTGACTAAAATATTCGGGATCTTTCTGTTTCCAGAATTCGAAAATGGAACTTCCCAGAAACACTACCCTTTTTTCTATTTTGGTTGGTAGCGGTAAAAGTTCATTTTCCTTCTGATACTTTGTTAATGCAGCCCAATCATCGCTAAAATTTTCTTTTTCAGCCTTGGTGTTTAATGAATCTGCTTTCTGATCTTGTGCAAATACAGCACGACCAGAAAGCAATAAAATAAAAAGCAGGATTTTATTCATAAGGTAAATAACTAAACACTAAACTAAATAATCTGGGTATAAATATTTATTCCTCAGCATTAATGTTACTGTTTAACTTGCTGTTTTTGCCGCCAAACTGGCTCAGGTTATAACTTAATGTTGCTTGTATAAAGCGACTAATAAACCTCGTTCTATTCTCAGAAATGGAGTTATTGGTAATACTTGTACTGAATAATGCGCCCTGATTAAACAAATCGTTCGCCTGGATAGAGAAAAGCAGCCTGTTTCCTTTCAGAAAAGAAGTATTCATTCCCATATTTACCAATAAAGGATTCCCTGCATATAAGCTATATCCAAAATTTAAACTTTTGGAGGCTGAAGCATTTAACCTGAAGTGTTTAGTTGGAATCCAGCTTGCACTTCCACTCAGGGCCACCACCTGCACATTTTTGATATTCTGGTTCATTACCGAATAAGTATTGGAACTGAAACTATATGATGCACTGGTATTAAAAGCATATTTTTTCTGGTTGAGGTTAAATTTAAAACCATTAGAAATGTTAATGCCTCTGCTACGGTTCAGTACATTATCGGTATAAAAAACATTGTGACTGTAGGCAATATTTCCATTTATGGATAGAGAAAGCTTATTATCCAGCATTCTTTTATTCGCGGAGTAATTTGCACCAATATTATAAACACCGTTCACATTTTCGAATGTAGTCTGCTGTTTTAAACTATTTAATGTATCCCTGAGAAAAACCGTATTGCTGACCACACTATTGATCGCAAAGGTACCAGATAAGCCTGCCATAATACTCAAACCCGATTTGATCCCAAATTTATTATAGCTAAAATCGGCCGTATGGCTCGCCGTTGCTTTAAGATCCGGATTACCGATAATCAGGTTTTGTACGTCATTGTTGTTCCTGATGGGTTGTAATTTATTAAAATCGGGCGAATTGGTGGAGCCGCTATAGTCAAAGCTTAAACTTTCATTTTCTTTCATCTGATAGCTTAAATTGGCCGATGGCGAAAAATTTAACTGATAGTTTTTAAGTTTCTGCCCGGTATTGCGGTATTGACCAATAATGATACTAGGAGAAAAATTAACGCCAAAGTTGTAACTAAGCTGGTTTTTGTTGGCATTATAACCGATACTAATGTTCTGGTTAATAAAATTCGAAACGTAATCCTGCCCGAGTGAATCAACTACAAAACTATTCCCAAATGGACTGTTAACCGTAGTAGCTTGCAGGTTGCGGCTTCTGCTTACCATAAAGCGATATGATACATTGATAAAATTATATCCTGTACTATCTTTCGATTTTTTTAGGGAATTAGAAAACTGAATATTGCCGCCAAAATTAGAACTTGAGGTATTATTATCTACCAATCGATTCAAAATTGAATCTTTAAGTAATATATTGGTGGTTTCGTTATAATAACGGATCATATCGTTAATGCTGCTATTGGTATTTCCGCCACTAGAACCAAAGCTGAAGCCCATAGATAGTGAACGTCTATTATTGGATAGGCGCCGCGACCAGTTGATACTTCCATTAAGATTGGGATTGCTATTCCTCGAGCCTAAATTAGAACTTAGGTCCTGCCTGATAATTCCTGTTTTATTTGAAGTAGAAAAAGCATCATTACGGGTATCGGCCAGTGCGCCCGCAAGCATAACATTAAAATAATTTTTCTTTGTAGAACCGTTTAAACCAAGGTTGATGTTATTCGTCAACGAATTGGAAGTATTACTACTTTCTCTTAAATCGTAAATCGTCCCCTGCGGATTAAATGTTTCAAGGTAGTTACTCTGAATAGATTTATTGGTTCCATCACTAAAATCATAACTACCATTAACCGTAAATTCTTTTGAAATCTTATCTCTGATATTACCGCTTAAGGCACCATTATTCGATTTGGCAAACTCATTATTGGTTATGCCATAACGACCTCCAAAACCAATCTGTTTTGTTTTCTTCCAAATGTTTCCTTTTCCTGCTAAATTATGTGCATTATTGGTAGCAGTATTTGTGTTTACTCCACCAAAAATGCCTTTATCCTTCCCTGGCTTCATGACCAGGTTTAACATTTTTTGTGGTGTACCCGTTTTAATGCCTGTAAAATTGGCTTCGTCGCCATAATCTTCAATAACCTGTATTTTGGCAATAATATCTGCAGGTAACTGCTTAATATAATCCTCTACATTGTTGGTAAAAAAATCTTCACCGTTTACCCGCAGCTTGGTCATTTTTTTTCCCATAGCAGTAACAGCACCTTTTTCGTCAATCTCAATCCCTTGCAGTTGCCTTAGCAGATCTTCTACTTTATCGTTTTCTCTCACCGTATAAGCTCCTGCATTATATTCGATGGTATCTTTTTTGATTTTAATGGGATCTACTTTTACTTTAACCTGCACATCCTCCAGGCGGATGGTTTCGATCTGGAGCATAACAGGATCTAAAACAGCATTTTTTTTCGAAGATTCAATTTCGTAAATAGAAGTAAAAGACCTGTAGCCCAATGCAGTAATGGCCAGATAAAACTTATTGCGGGTTACTTTTACGAATGCAAAGTTTCCTTTCGCATCAGAATTAGTGCGGAGGGTATCTTCGCCGGTGATTAATCGGATGCTTGCGCCTTCAATAGGCTTCTTCAAAGAATCGATTACATGACCACTTATTTTAAACGGAGACTGTGCGAGAGCGTTAAAGGAAAATATGATCAGTATAAAAAATAATAAAAAGCATAAATTATTGCTTTTTCTCATCCCTCGGACCCCTTTTATAAATGACAAGACCATTTAAAAAATTACGCAGAATCTGATCGCCGCAAGGTTTAAAATTCTCATGGTCTTCATTTCTGAAAATATCGCCAAGCTCTGCCTTGGTTACCTTAAATCCGACAAGGTCACAAATGGTTATAATATCTTCTGTTTTAAGTGATAAGGCTACTCTAAGTTTCTTTAATATATCGTTATTGCTCATTGCTAATTATAAGGATTATAATGGTGGAATAGTTTAATGTTGCAAAATGTTATTTTTTTTATCTAGCTATCCAGACTTCCAACTGCTGACTTTGGACTTCTGACTCATCTTCTAACTGGCCACTTCTAATTTAAGTTTCTTTCCTTTAATTTTCTCACCGTTTAGTTTTTTTAACAATTGGGTTATCTTGTTTCTTTTTACTGCTATATAACTGGTTGTATCTTTAACTTCTATTAATCCTAAATCATCCTTTGTTAAATCTCCCTTTTGTAAAAACAAGCCAACAATGTCAATTTTATTAATTTTATCTTTTTTGCCATGTGCCAGGTATAAGGTTACCCAATCGCTAGCTTCGGGTAAGGCATATCGCTCTTCCAAAACTTCCTCCTCAATATCGTCGGGCAAATATTTGTAGTTTTCTCCAGTGGTTAAAATAGCGTATGCTGTTCCTTTCGCATGCATACGTGCCGTACGGCCATTTCGGTGAATATAGGCATCTTTGGTATAGGGCAATTGATAATGCACAATATGCTCCACTTCCGGTATATCAAGCCCCCTGGCAGCCAGATCTGTTGTAATTAAAATCCGATGGCTTCCATTTCTAAATTTAAGTAATGCTTTTTCGCGATCGAACTGCTCCATTCCACCATGAAAAACATCGTGACCTAAACCATTTTCGAAAAGCAAATCACTTATCCGATCTACTGTTTCCCTATGGTTACAGAACACCAATGTATTTTTACTGCCTATTTTACTCAGTAATCTAAAAAGGTAATCTAATTTATCAGCTGCAGGTACTGTTATTTTTTTGAGCTTTAAATCTGGCTTAGCTTCGATATTTTTTGAATAATCAACTTCAATAGGAGCATTTAACTTTACAAATGCGGGAATTTCTTCCATTTTGGTAGCAGAAGTAAGTATGCGCTGTTTTAACGAAAGCAGTTTTCCAATAATGTACGACATATCACTTTCAAAGCCAAACTCCAGCGCTTTATCAAATTCATCCAAAACTAAGGTTTCGATAAATGATTCGTCAAAGTTTTGATGCTCCAAATGATAGGCTATTCTACCAGGTGTTCCGATCAGAATGGCTGGTGGATGTGCAAGGTTATTTTTTTCTACCCTTACCGCATGGCCACCGTAACAGCAATTTACTTTAAACGAAGTGCCCATTTGCTTAAAAACCTGCTCTATTTGCAGGGCAAGTTCTCTTGATGGAACTAAAACCAAAGCTTGCACGCCATTCACCCCGCTCTTTAAATTGGACAGCAATGGCAATAAAAAGGCCAACGTTTTTCCCGAACCCGTTGGCGCTATTAATATTACATCTTTACCCGTCTTTGCTGCTTTTACAGCAGACTCCTGCATTTCATTAAGTGCAGAAATGTTTAATTTTTTTAAGGCATTTTCTATCATTCCGCCATAAAGGTAATCATTTCTCTTCAGGGCAAAAACGGCACCCTTTGTTAGGGTTTGAAAAATTTTCTCCGCAGTTTACGGAGCGTAGAAAAATTGAGTCTTTTATCCAGCAACATTAACATCTTACCGCGTTTAGACATAGAAGATATTACCTTTTCATTAACGGCATCAACTGAAGATAAAATTCTGTCAGTTAGTTCATCTACAATTTTATTCGCTCTGCTATTTTGTAATAACTGGAGCTCTTGAATTAATTCTGCTCTCATGATTAACAAATTTTAATGAATGTATAAATATTAACGGACCGATTAATGATTTGTTTCACTTAATTAGAAGTTCTTCTAGATTATTTTAACTAACTTGTTGATAACTAAGTTTTTGTTAGCAAATAAACAATCATGACTTAACATTTATTTAATTTTTAGCGCTTATTTTTATAAAAACCTGATTACCATTCGTTAACCTTAAAAAAAACAGTGTATGACGTGGAAAAAATTTAGTGGTGAAATTATTCAGTCTTCAATCCTCGAAGAAATAGAAAACGCAATTATCAGAGAAAGTGAAAAAGGCTATAAACTTAAAGTTTGCATCGGTACCGATTCGCAGGTTAAAGGTGCAGTAACCGATTTTGCAACTGTAATTGTACTTTTAAGAGAACATCACGGTGGTTTTATGTATATCCACCAGGAGAAGAGCACACAGCAGGTGAGTATCAAAGAAAGAATGTTAATGGAAGTACAGAAATCTATTGAAACTGCCTATTCCATTTGCGATTTACTTGATATTTATGATGTAGCTTTGGAAGTACATGCCGATATCAATACCAATCCATCATTTAAATCAAATAAAGCGCTGAATGATGCCATGGGTTATATTTTGAGCATGGGCTTTATTTTCAAAGCCAAACCAGAAGCATTTGCCAGCTCTACCTGCGCTGATAAAATGGTGCATTAGGATAAACGCTTTGACAAATTTTTTATTCAAATACTAGAAATTTGTCAAAGCTGTACATTTAATGTAAATAATTTACAGTTTATTTTTTTGGAAAGCAATTGCAGTAGCTTTTTGGTTATTGCAGTCCCGCTCCCGCTTCTGCCGACTGAAATATCGGCATCTCGCTTTGATCGGGTTTAGGCGGCTTGAACAGTAGCGCTATCAGGGGTAAAATAAGCATGCAGATACCAAGTTCATACAAAACCTGAGGGCTAACTCTTCAACTATAAACAACATGCATTTACAATATACTTCTATAATTTATTCAAGCTGCACGCTTTCTTTTTGGTCTTCGCGGTGAAAAAGGTGAAAATCTATAACAGATTTAGTCTACCAAATTTAGCAGTCTCTACGCTTTGTTGGAGAACTGTGCGGTTAACTCCAACAAAACGGCAACTTTGTTGTTGTGCTTTAAAATAAAAAATTGAAAACGTACAGATTAGAATTCACCCAAAAACTGCCAATCGATCTGGATACAGCATGGGACTTTTTTTCTTCGCCAATGAACCTGGCTGAAATTACTCCAAAAGACATGACTTTTGATGTCACCTCGCCAAATATGGCCAACACCAAAATGTATCCAGGTTTAATTATTACCTATAAGGTTTCACCGATGTTTGGAATTAAATTGAGCTGGGTAACAGAGATTACGCATGTTCAGGATAAGGCATATTTTATCGATGAACAGCGATTTGGTCCTTTTGCGTTTTGGCACCATCAACATCATTTCGAAAAAATAGATGGGGGTGTATTTATGCGCGATGTTTTACATTACAGCATTGGCTGGGGACCAATTGGTGCTATTGCAAATGCAATAGTGGTGAGCAACAAAATAAACGAAATTTTTAAATTCCGTTATCAAAAGGTTGAGGAATTGTTTGGCAAGTTTTAGCTTTACTTACCATTTTTTAGTTGAAATGGTTTCGGCTTTCTTTTTGGTTTTATCTAACTTATTGGTGGCTAAATATTTTTTAAATTCATCACCAAATTTTTCGACTTTATTGTAGGCACTGCTTAAAATGTCTTTCCATGCACCTGCCCCAAGTTTACCAGGTGTACGCTCTAAAGGTACACCAATTGTTGTGGCAGGCACAAAATTACCATAGCGATCCCTTTGATAAGGAATAAACAACATTTCAGTTAACCAAAACCTATATTTTCCCTGGCGCGCCTCGAAAACAAAATTATAGCTTACCTCCCCGCTAGGGTGACCGGCAACCAAAATAGTCTTATCGATTACCATTGTTCCTTTCGCCACAACAGAAGAATCGGTAACAGTTTGTTGTGCCATCGATTTTTTATAGACAACATTAACAAAAGATTTAGCCCTTTGCAGTAAAGTATCTTTGTTTACCAATTGCGAATCTACCACCTGATAATAGATAAATTTGCCGTTGTCATCTTTAGAAAACTGTTTCTGCTGTGCAGATAATTTAACTGAAGAAATGGCGAGAAAACCAAAAAGAATGTATTTCATGGATAGGAACTAAAAGATAAAACTAAATGTTAAAGATAAAAAAAGCCATCCTGATTTTACACCAGGACGGCTTCATATTTTTCAACTTTATTTCCTTAAAAAGCGTAAACTGCTGCCAGCGAAAACTGACCACCATTTGGTGCAGCTGCTCCACTTTTGTTAAAGAAAGGTTTGTCGCTATTGTGGTCTAACCTTACCTCTGGGATAAAAGTTAAACCGCCCGATTTAATGTTTGCAGTAAGCGTAACTGCAGTGAAAGCCGTTTCGGGAACCGCCCCTGCTGCTTTAACCTTGAAATATTCACCCCTTAAACCTATTGTAACAGCATCAGCCACAGCATACTGAGGATATAATGCAGCACCCGCATAACTTCCTGGTACAGAACTATCTTTAATATCGTAATTGGCCGCATTTAAACCCAATTTAAATTTCTCTGTAATTTGATATGAAGTCGTTAAATCCACAATAGTTCCGTATCCACCAAAACCAGCACCAGATAAGGCATTGATATAAGCAGTCCAACCCTCTACCGGAGCAACCATTAATTGCCCGCCCACTGCAGATACACCGCGTGTTGCACTATAAACGTTCCAATCATTAAATACACCCGCCATTAAACTCACTTTATCAGAGAACTTATAGGTTGCTTTAATACCAGCATTCTGGAATGGACCATTGGTGAATAGATATGAGGTAGAGTAGTTGAAGTTTCCAACCGGTGAGATTACTTCATATCCGATAAATGTACCCATATAACCAGCTGTCATACTAAATTCATCAGTAAAATCGTAGTTAACGTACAAGTTTTGGATATTAAAGGATGAACCACCAGCCGCGGCATCAGGTATAGATTGCGATTGTCCTCTTGGGCCAAATGAAAGTTCGCCGACAAATGAGGCTTTACCTGTTTTTTTCTTCAATGCAATATCAATCATCCCAAGGGAAACAGAGTTGTGATCGGTTACAAAAGATGTTTTGGCATTTAAAGGATTTTTCGCAAAGTCATATTTAAAATAGGTATCTACCGATCCTGAAATTTCAAGTGGAGATGATGTGGTCTCTTGAGCAAGGGCACACGTAGTGCTTGCCATTGTAAAAATAGCGGTTAAAAGTTTCTTCATGTTTGAGCTTGATTTGAGTTTAGATATTTAAAGTCTTTAAGAAATTGGTTCTGTTAATGGACTGTTTCTTTCAATGTAGATGGCCCTCTCCTCTACCAGTAAAGTACCTTGAGAGTATTTTTCATCATGCTGAGAAGCATCAAGACCTAGTTCTTCTTCTTCTTCAGAAACCCTGATTGGATTGATCAGATTTACCAGTTTAAAGATTACAAACGATACGATAAAACTGAATGCAATTACAATTAAAGCACCTTTTAATTGGGTTACAAAAAAAGTAGGGTTACCATAAAACAAGCCATCTGCACCGGCAGCATTAACGGTTTTAGTTGCAAAAACACCAGTCAAAAGCATACCTACAATACCACCAACACCATGGCAAGGAAAAACGTCTAACGTATCATCTAAACTGGTTTTTTGTTTCCATGACACCACTAAATTGGAGATAACTGCAGCAATGGCACCAATAAATACGCTTGATGAAATACTTACAAAACCTGCACCTGGCGTAATGGCTACCAAACCAACTACTGCTCCGATACAAAAACCTAATACAGATGGTTTTTTACCTCTCGCAACATCAAAGAACATCCACGATAAACCTGCAGCACCTGCAGCAGTATTTGTTGTTAAAAATGCAGAAACAGCTAAACTACCAGCACTTAATGCAGAACCGGCATTAAAACCAAACCAACCAAACCATAATAAACCGGTACCAATTAATACATAAGGAATATTAGCTGGCGGAACCTCTTTATGCTCTAAGTGAGATTTTCTACGTTTCAGTACCAATGCACCTGCCAAAGCAGCCATACCTGCAGAAATGTGTACTACTGTACCACCTGCAAAATCCAATACACCCATTTTTAACAAGAAACCTTGTGGATGCCATGTCCAGTGTGCCAATGGTGAATAAACAAATATGGCGAATAAAACAATAAACAAAATATAAGAGGTAAAGCGGATACGCTCTGCAACAGCACCAACTACTAAACCTGGTGTAATGATGGCAAACATTAATTGAAACACAGCAAATAAAGATAGCGGGATAGTTAAGTCCGCTCCTCCCTGAAGATGAGGCGCTCCAGAATTTACACCTTTAAAAAACAAAAACGTTGATGGGTTTCCGATAAAACCACCAATAGTGTCTCCAAATGCCAAACTAAAACCCACTACTGTCCATAACACGGTAATTACGCCTGCTGCTACCACACTTTTAATCATGGTAGACAATACATTTTTACGATGAACCATTCCACCATAAAAGAATGCAAGACCCGGAGTCATTAAAAACACAAGCGCAGCTGCGATTAAAATAAATGCAATGTCTGGACCACTATACTTTCCTTCATCAAAATTAGGAAGAAGTGGAATAAATAGAGCGAAAATTGCGACAATCATCAATATCGCAAAAGGCGCGTACTGTTTAAAGGAGAATTTACTCATAGTTTTTAGGTTAATTTGTTTGTAATATTTAAATAATTAAAAATATGCTTGATTTATTTTCATAAAAATACGACATATTGTATTTTTAACACCATTTTATTGAATTTTTTTAATAAAAATGAATAATTTTTATAAAACAAAACAAAAAACAACCTTTAAAATAAAAATAATGAAAAATAAGAGTGTTTTCAATAAGAGTTTTTAAGAAAAATAAAATCAAATATTAACCCTATTTGACATTATTTTAGCTAAAATTCAGCAATAATCACATCAAAAATTGATTAAAAAAACAAAAACCCATGAAAAATCACGGGTTTTTAACGAAAAAATATAAAAAATCTAATATTTCACTAAAGATACGCAGAACCCTGAACAACCCCTCTTTTTTCAATTTCTTTATCCATATAGGTCTGAATTGCCGATTTATTAAGCCCCCAGTTAGGTGCAATCAACAAATCCCAATCCGAAATACCAAAAAGCCGTTGAATAACAATATCCGGACGCAATAAAGGGATTAACTCACAAAGTAAATCAGTATATTCTTCAAGGGAAAATAATTTGAAGGGTTCTTTTTTATACTTAGCACCCATTATCGATCCTTCTACCACATGGAGGTGGTGAAACTTTACAAACTTGATCTGCGGAAAACGGTTAATTTCGTGAATGTAACCATACATCTGTTCTCTTGTTTCCCAGGGGAAACCAAAAATGGTATGTACACAAAGATCGAGTTTACTGTCTTTTAAAAGTTCTACCGCAGCTACAAATTCGCCATGACTGCAACCTCTGTTAATCTGATCGAGGGTTTCATCATAGATAGATTCCATACCCATTTCTAAATCTACATCGAAACGATCGGTATAACTTTCTAACAGCGCTACCTTTTCAGCATCAATACAATCAGGCCGAGTACCTACTGCAAACCCCACAATATCCTCAGTATTAATAGACAAGGCTTCATCGTACATCATCTTTAAATAATGTACAGGCGCATAGGTATTGGTATTTGGTTGAAAATAAACGATATACTTATCCGCTTTATAAGAAGTTTTAGCCCTTAACATCCCTTCGGTAAGCTGATCTTTAATATTCGGATTCTGACGCGAAGGCTCTGGTGTAAATGAATCTACGTTACAATACGTACAGCCGCCAAACCCTTTACTCCCATCCCGGTTGGGACAGGTAAAACCACCATCTACAATCACCTTAAACACGCGCTGTCCTTTGTACTTTTCGCGAAGATAAGTTCCGTAATTTTTATAACCCTTTATCCCTGAATCTACTAGTGTTCCCATTATTTACAAAAATACGCTTTTTGTTTGAGACGGGGAGTTAGTTTTAAGATTTGAGATATTAGATGTGAGATTGCCTGAGCGATAGCGGTTAGCGGTTAGCGGTTAGCGGTTAGCGGTTAAACAGCTTTCCACGAATTTCTGTTTTACCTATTTAAGAATGTTAATTAATTTTATCGCATTTTGGACAGGTAAATGGCAGCATCCCTATTTCCAAATTGTTTGGTCACTTGCAAATGTACTATTGCATTTTTATTATCTTTCTTCAGATGATAAACAACACCTAAACTCTACGCCAGAATAATAGCCCGTCAGTTCGCTTTCGCCATTTTTTACAGTTAAAGCTTGTACCAGATGATATTCTGCGGATTTTAAATCGTTAAGATGTAATTTACATTCGCACAATAAAGCATGGGCTACAGGAAAACCATTATTTAGCGATTCATGGAAATATTTACTGGCCTCGACATATTTTTTTGATCGTAAAACTCAAGTCCTTTCTCAAATTGACTAAGGGCTTTATCCTTTTCGATTTCCCTATTGATGAATGTAATATTCGCTTGATCACTAGTATTGAATAGCATTTTATAAACTAGAAATGCCATGAATAATGAGAATAAAATACTGAATATCAGTTTTTTTACATTTTATTTTTTTTCACATTACATTAAGATACACATTATGACCTCGAAATAAGCACCAATAAATATACAGACTATTTTTGATCGAATAATGATTAGAGAATTCTTCCTTCACCAATAGTAATGCTATTTTCCTGTATGAAAGTCCTTAATTTAAAATTGAATTTGGACAACTTTTCCATATATCCACTTCCCATTCCAAGGTTAATACAATTCAAGCGATAACCATTTTTAAAGGTCATATGAAAAGCCATATCCTGAATTTTAATAAAGGCAATATCTGTTGCTTGATAAGAACTTATCAAGTTATTATCTATCGATGATATAGTTAAATGCGCTTTGTAAAGATTAAGATATCCATAACTTGTAAATTTCACAATCAACAACCAACCCAACAATCCCCAAGGAATGAATAATACGATAAGCAAGGTAATGATCGACATCTTTGCCGGGTTTACACCGATTAGGCCATATATGGAATCCTGAAAGACAAATGATAAAACTACAGAAACTAAATAGCCGCCAAAGATTAGAAAACCTGTAAGAAGTGCTTTACCTAAAGAAACAGGTAATCTGAATTTGATTGATGCAGCAGGATTCTCCATGATTAATAAAAAACTAGAATTAAATAGTAAACAAAAACTACAAAAAAGACAATAATATAGGTCTTATTGTTTTGATATCTAACAAAGGCTCCAATAAAAAGCAGAAGGTTTAAAATCATTAAAAAAAATAATGTTAGCCGGCCTATCTGCTTATGAAGAACATATTGCAAAACTTCTATATTATAAGATATTTTATTGAAAGGTTCTGATTCCAAGCGTAAATAGATATACGACGAGTCTTTACTTCCCGACGTATTTAATACTGTATAAAAATAAGCTTTCCTTTCTTTTTCACTTTTTAAAGCTGGATTTAACCAGTAAATATCTTTTGAAATAGTACTTGAAGGAGGGTCTTTGTAAATTTCTTTTATTTTATTAGCAACAAAAAGTCCGGCAATACCTGTATAAGTCCCCTCAAGACTATGATCGGATCCTTTAATCTTATGTTTATATATTACTGAAGATCTTGCACCGCGACTTATTTTTTTCGAATCAACTAAAATCCCTGTATTAAGAACAAGTTTCTTATCCAAAAAAACTTTTTTACTTATAATAATTATAAGCAAAGCTATTGGCAAAACAATAGATAATATTGCAAGTATTTTAAACTTCATCTTCCAGAACTGTTATAGCATTTCGCGCTGAAGATTCGGCATTATTAAGCGCATTTTGTAAATCTTTCAAATCATCAGCAATTAACCAATTGCCACATGCCCTAACACACCGTATTTAAATACATTTTTCATATCTCATTTTAGATAGGTATAGCAGTATCTCATTGCCAATTGTTTAACCTTCATAAAATACAGCCACAAGCCAGCCTAAAACCGTTAATTTATCATTTTTTTTCAAACCGTTTTTTAAATTCGTCTTTTGGCATGATGTAGGTTAAATAGGTTAGTACATTGTGTTTGTATTGTTGATCAGTAGGCTCTAAGCTTTCATATCCATTAACTGATCCTTCACTCTCGGAAGTAATTCGGATTGGCTCACTTATTCCTTTAAAATTAAAAATTGGGATTGGTTTTTCCTTTGTACCGTATAATGGGTTATTAAGGTCATCCTTATTTACCCATGCATTTATCTGAGTTCCGTACATAACAGATGCTAATGGAAAATATAATTGATCATTAACATCATAAACACTTACGATAAAATACTTTTTAAGAAGGGAATCCCTAAATCTAACAGAAATAATATTACCACTTAAACCTTTAAAACCAATAGCGCTAGCTCCTTGTCGATAGTGATCAAATCCTACATAATCTTTTGACAGATAATATGGATCGTCTTTAGGTATCGATAATTTGACTGTAGCTATTGCATCAAAAAAATTCTTATAATACTTTTCACCATCATTTTTACGTACCGTGATTTTATTGTACAGAAATACAAATAAGGGAAATAGGACAAATACACCTATAACCCATCCTATAAATTGTTTATTCATGAATTACTTATTAGAGATAACTGAAATACTATTTTTACTATCAAAAAGGTTTTGTGATCTTGCAACATCACTCGCTTTATCTTCATAAGATTTTTCCCACATATCAGTGGTTTCACCAATAACAAGATTTGCGGCTGCCCCCATTAAACCATTTTTCATATTGGATAGTTTGAAATCATCTATTACCCTATTTTTACCAATAGCCGTTGCTACGCCTCCCAATAGCTGCGTACCAGGACTTTTAACTAACACGCCTGCTCCATAAGCTACATATCCTGTTCCCATTATCAATGCACCCGGGGCAGCAGTACCTGCTACTGTGCTTGCTGTTGCTTCAACCGTTCCCCCAACAAAAGGTGTATCAGCTACATCATCACTCATAACGGATTTAGCGATTAACTTGTCCTCTCCAGACCAATAGCCCAATGGTGTTAAAACTCCAGTTGTAACAGCACCTAGCACACCAATACCTTTCATAGTTAATCCAGTGATTATTCCCATTACCAATTGAGAGCCTAACTGAATAGCTACTTCTTTTCGATTATTGCTGCTAATCTGTTTCGCGGCTTCTTGAGCAATAACCGGATCTATTATCAGATTTAAAACTCCACCTTTTGGACAGGAAAGGAATGACTTATTTAATAACGCTCTTTCTTTTTGTATATATACAGTTGAATGAACTTGCTTCCACTTAGCATCCAATGTAGAATCACAGTCATGGGCAATTTTTATGCCCATCATTACACCTGAACTCACAGCTACAACGCTCGCAGCAATGATAACCGCAACCAAAAGGCCACCTGATAACACGCAAGCTGCACCTATTGCAATACCTACTGCTAATGCAGCTAAACCACCCCAAAATTTTGCAGGGCTTTTACATTTAAGACTGCCGGATATTTTATTGTCTACAATTGTTAATAGGGGAACATTTTTGCTTTTATATAAGGTTCTATATGGCCGTGTAGATTGTGCTGTTTGCGGACTACTGGACATCATGTATGTGCATATAACATTTGTTCCCTGCGGGATGTACGATTCTGCCATTACTCTATTTTTCTAAGTTTATAATCAACGCTTAACTCAACATTATTCTTCACTTCTTCGGAAATACTTAAATCGGCCTGTAAAATCCATTTATCTTTTTTATCCAATAAAACTTTTTCTACAATGCTAGCATCATAAACGGAGAATTTATATTTTACTAGCGGCTTATATTTTAGGTCATAAAGCTGCTCAAACTTCTTTGCATCTTCTTTTTGCAATCGTCCTGTATTATTGTATTGAACCTGATTTTCGTTTTCAGCAATGATGCTCTTGGTAAAGTTTAAAGTAGCACTTTGACCTTCAAAAAGTTGGGAATAAAAAGGCCTTTTATGCTCTTCAAGATTTAATCTGTCACTAACCAGGTATTCATCAAAAAACAAATCATAAAACATCTTAGTTTTTAAATCATCTATCAGGTTTTTTTCTATAATGATGGTGTTTTCAGCCACAGTTAAAAATTTTAACACATTTAACTTTGCCTCAGGGCTCTGCACTCCGGCAAATCTCTTTTCTAGTTCTGCCCTATATTTTTTCCATTTCTCAATAATTTCATCATGGTTAATTATTCTATCAATATCCCCATTGGTTTGATTAACGGCTACTATGGCTGTACTTTTAACAACATCAAGTTCAATAAGCAGGTTAATCGTTTCCTGCAAGCTATCCGGATAAATATTTACAATATTTTCTTCCATTTTTACATCAACTGTCAAATTTGACTTACCAGCAGATTTAATTACAGAAAATTCTCTCTTTGTCTCTGCATGGCTTTGTATCACACCATCCATTTTAGTTATGGTTATTTGTTCAACCCTATATCTTGCATTACCTTTCAAAACTGGCCCTTCTATAACTTCCGGTTGATCATTAACCAGGTTTTCTTTTAGGATATCAGAATTCACGGTTTCACTTCCGTCATCAAAAAACTTAAATCTACTGCTCATAATTAATTAATATCTACTTGACTACCTGTTATTGTTTGTACACCTGCTGAAGTTTGGGAAATGGTGGCATCCGAGCATACTACAATCGCACCCTGCGATTCCAAATTATAAGTTTTGCTACCTACATTTACCCCGGTTGTTGCAACAGTACCGATGTTCACAGTTGTACCCGGTTTTTCACCTGCATTTGCATTAATGACTTGGGTACCTTGAATATTGATTACTTTACCAATAATATCAATGGTTCCATCTTTCTTTAATGTAATGCTGCTCTGCCCTGTTTTGATGACAATGGTCTCCGCAGATTCCGCAGTAATTAACCCTGGACCGTTTTCGATTTTAACAAAATTTGCCGCATTGGTACCCAGGTTTAATGCATGGTTAAGGTCATCAAAACTTAAACTGCTTCCTTTTCTGGATGTAAGTCCTTTGGTATTACTGTTTTTAAAGCCGCTGCTATCGCCACTTTTACCATGGTACACACTCCCCATTACCACCGGCCTGGCTACATTTCCTTCTTCGAAAGCGATAACTACCTGGTCGCCTTTTTCTGGAATAACATGAAAACCCCTGTTTTTCCCGGTATCGCCGCTCCCTGCATTCGGGCTGATTACCCTCAGCCATTCGGTAGGATCGTTAGTTTGGCACTCCCATTTAAATTTAACTTTCACCCTACCCTGACCTTGTGGATCATCATTATCGATCACATCTGCCAGTTGCATATCTGATTGTGGCTTTTGGTAATTCTTAACCATGATACGCTCCGTGGTAGCCACCAAACCTTCGAAAGTATTGCTGTATTTACCAGTTCCATCTATCTGATGGTTGATACTGGTAATCAAAAATTTGCCCAGACTTTCAGTTGAAAAAGCAAGCTCTTTCCTGATACTCATAGTAATTTCGGCAATGCTGCCTATACTAAGCTGAGCATTATCGCCACTGGCATTAATTTTTAACAGTTCGCTAATGTGTGCTTTCTCTTCATTTTCTACATGGCTTTTAATATCGTTGCTGTTATCAACCCTGATTAAAGACGGCTGATTAAAGGTTTTGCTATACATGGTATTCGATGCCTTAATGGCATGCGCCAGATCTGGATTACCGTCGGCTTTACCTGCACTTTCACTGTGCAGCATTTCGTCCTGTTTAGGATTATAGGCAAAACGTTTGTATTTGATGGGCGAAACCTCCATGGCATATTGCAGGTTAAACACATCGCGGCCATAAAATAGCGGTACTTCTTTTTGCTTATCTGGCTTTCCAAAATTAAGCTGCTTTCCGTCATAGTAAAACCACTCATGATACTCGCCTGATAAACGGTTCAGAAATTCAAAATCGCTTTCGCGGTATTGTATAAGGTAATCGATCGCCGCTTTTCTTGATGCATTGCATACAATAGTCAGGTCATTAGCAGGTGTATCATTAGTGGCCAGCTTAACGATGGTATCCAGGTCTTTATCTAAATAAGAGCCTAAATCTGGTCCGCGGTCTATTAATATGCTAGGACTATAGCCACTTACAATAAGTACACCATGGTAACCGTGACTTTGCGAGAGTTCTACTTTTGTAACCAGTCCGGCAAAATGTTGCAGGTTTTCTGGCGAATAGCCAAAGGAAGCAGTTAAGGTTTTACCCACGAAATCGCGACTATCATCTAAACTGATTAAACCAGGAGCACCCAAGTGATCATGGTTAAGATGAAGTTCAAAATAATGGTGCTGGTTAAAAGCCTGTAGCAGATTAAAAGAAGCAAAATGAGCAATTGCTGCATCTTCTATACTAATTTCTACGATAAGTTTATTTTCCATAATGTGTTCTATTACTGTTGCTGTAGCGCTTTTGGCTACATAGTTCTGTAAACTGCAATTTTATAAAGACCGGGATAGAAATGCACTTCAAATTGCGTACCTGCTGCATTTCTCTTAAAAGATGCTTCTATAACCTTTTTGGTATAGGGATGCACTTCTATCGTGTTGCCTATTTTTAAATACCTATTGCCGATCATGGTATCGATATCATTAGGCCGTACATGGATGCAACCATGTGATTCTGTCAGTTGGAAAGGCAAACCCGCAGCGGTTGCCGCTTCATCAGGAGGTGTAGTATGGATAAAATCGCCCATAATATATTCTTTACCATTCATTTTACGGTCATTGTTCAGGTCTTTAAAATATTTGACCGAAACATGCCCAAAATCATTGAATAGCCATTTAGTGGGAATTGGAGAATTGGGATAGAGATCACGCTGGTATTTAAGAATGTAGCTGGTAACCCCTTTCTGATCGTTTTTATACTTTCCCCATTCTGCGTTTACATCGGTTAGCTTTTTCCATTGTCCAGCCAATTTCAACATGACAATACCGCCACTGATTTTCATTTCAGTTCCCCATGCAATACCCGACCAGGTGGCGTACCGGCCATAACTCACGTGTTTTTCGATACTCTTGATCACAAACCTACCCGTAGTGGTGGAGGTTTGTGCATGACCATCACCTCCCATTTTAACGTTCGAAGGTCCGCCGTGCGCATCATATTCCTTAATTTTTACGAGCGTATTCATTGCTATTATCTATATTTTAAAACCTCAACCATGGTTACATGGGCGAGGTCCAACTTTTGGTTATTGTTAAACGTTAATTTTAACGCGGTATTGGCGTTAATATTAATCTGTACCGGTAATGGCTGTTCGGTAACGCCGATCATCGGTTTTTCTTTTCTGATATCCCCAAAATACCGGGTAAAATCTCCAATAGTTAAAGAGTCTGTAATCGACTGAGGTACCAATAATCTAATTCCTGCCCTAACAGTAGCAATATCATTATTTTTATAGGGGTAAACGATGATGCTATCATGACCAATTGCTTTACTGTTATAAAGGCCAATGGGTAATTTATGGGCAAATGCCTTGTTGATTGCAACGATACCCAGATCGTTAAGTTTGCTTAAAGGTAATTTGGTTAAAGAATCTGTATAAGAAAGAAAACTATCATTTATACTGGCTTTCTCTGCCAGCATATGGCCGTTTTCTTCATCTGGCTTTTTACCATTGCCACTACATCCCGAAAAACACAAAATTGTTGCAGCGATTAACGTAAGAAACATGTGAAGACGACCGGATAAGCGCATAATTTTCATTTAATTAATTTCTGTTGTTGTAATATTGGGCAATAAGTGGAAATTATAGCCCTAAAATGTAATCGATTCTTCAAGCCCAAACGACTAAAGATCTATACAGCTTCCTTTGTACACCTAAAGCAGCGACATCATCGGAATATATTAATTTTTAATAGATAGGCATGCTGAAGTACCTGGTACTTTTTGCCTGAAAAATTTAAGCTAGCTTTGAAAGCCATAGTTTTAAAATTTAAAGGTTAAAATTTGATTAGTATAGCTAAGCTATTAGGCCTATTAAACCAAATATCAGGCCAATTATGAGGCACTATGCTCATTAACAACCACTAAGACCGAACCTAAAAAGATCAAAATAAATGTTAAGATGGCTTTGAAATGGATTTAAACTAATAATACAGGTTAATAAAATTGTTGAAAATTTTTCACTAATACCTTAACATAACTTACCTTTTTGTAAGCATTAGTCTATAAAATGATACGCTATTAGGGGGTTAGGGGTTAGGGGTTAGGGGTTAGGGGTTAGGGGTTAGGGAAAACAATCTGCCATGAACTAGGTTTAAAACACGTTTCTTATTTTTTTTGAAAAACAAAACTTGCATTTCCTAGCAGTGCTAAATCCCACCAAGTGCTCATACCTGCCCGTTCGTTCATGCGGGTGCCTGAAGGCCTTAGACGCAAGCCCGGTATCCGCCATGTCGGGTTTAGAACACATTTTTACCTGCACAGGTTTGAGTTAGCTAAACCCGGTAGCAGCGGGCACGATCCCGATTTTTCATCGGGAGAAGTAAAGCGGATAACGGGGCTTTGGGAACCGATTGACACTAAACCTTGATTTTCCTAATACAAGAAAGATATGAGATGCTAGATTTGAGAAGCTATAGCCATAAAATGCTTTACAGATTTAATTGGAGATCTATCCATCCCGCGAACCGTCATCCTGAACTTGTTTCAGGATCTATTCTGTAAGGCACTTAGATACTATTTCTATTTTGAAAACAATTCTAGCACGATATTCAATGATCACATCAAAATTAGCTTAATTCGACTGCTCTTTTTTATTAATTAAAAAATATACTGGTACGCCAAGCAAAACAATGATAAGTCCTGGCCAGGTATATTGTTGTTTGTAAATTAAAAGCAGTATGCAAAATGCTGCGCCAATTAACAGGTAAATAATTGGTGTGATTGGATACAACCAGGTTTTGTAAGGCCTCTCTATTTGAGGTTGTTTTATCCTCAAGTAAATTACACCGAAAACAGTAATCATATAAAAGAGCACAATAACAAAGGAAATCATATCTAAAAGATTACCATATTGTCCACTTAAACATAAGGCGGCTGCCCAAATGCCCTGCATCCAGAGTGACCTTTCGGGAACGCCGTTTTTATTGTTCTTAAGTGCTGCCTTAAAAAACATGCCGTCTTGTGCCATGGTTTGAAACACCCTTGCCCCTGCCAATACGATTCCATTAACACAACCGAATGTAGAAATCATCACCAGCAATGCAATGATAACTGTACCTATACCGCTACCAAAAATTTGTTCAGAGGCTGCAACCGCAACCCGATCATTAAGGGCGAAAGCAATATTATCCCTGTTTAGGGTATTGAGATAAATGAAATTAACCAGTAAATAAAGAATCATTACGGCCGAGGTGCCTAAAACCATAGAACGCACTACATTTTTTTTGGGGTTTTCGATCTCTCCCGAAACGAAAGTTACGTTTTCCCAGGCCACGCTAGAAAATACAGAACCCACCATGGCTGCTGCAATTCCGCCCATTATGGTCATCCCCGAAATAGATTCCCATCCCGATTTCAGAAAATTACCACTCGGGTCTGTTTTAAGATTATTAAAAGCATTCCATCCAAAACTCATATTTCCTGTCCAGAAACTGTTTTTCACCAAAAGAAAGCCCAGAATAATCAGACCGATTAAAGCGACGATTTTAGAGCCGGTAAAAATATTCTGCAATATCTTACCGCCCTCAACACCTTTCGTATTAATATAAGTTAATAGCAGAATAACGCCAATAGCTAAAATCTGGATCCAGGTAATTTTATATCCACCGCTTTGGAAAATTGGAGCAGCGTTATTTAAAGCAGGGATCAGATAGGCTGTAAATTTACCAAAAGCCACTGCAACAGCTGCAATAGTACCGGTCTGAATGACGGTAAAAAGTCCCCAACCATAAAGAAAGCCCATCATTTTACCAAAAATCTCTTTGAGATAGGTGTATTGCCCACCCGCTTTAGGAAACATAGAAGAAAGCTCTCCATAAGAAATTGCTGCTGCAACTGTCATTACTCCAGTTATGATCCACACTACAATTAACCAATAACCAGAACCTAAATTCCTCATGATATCGGCACTGACAATAAAGATACCGCTTCCGATCATTGAGCCCATTACCAACATTGTGGCATCAAAAAGGCTTAATTTTCTTTTGGAAGGTCCGCCTTCTTTTTGAATTTCCATTTTAAGTTCAGTTTAGTTTTGGGCTAATTTATTTAAAAAAAAGAAATTGTAGGATATTATTTTCTGATGATAAAATTTTATTCGTAGATGCTGTGAAATTTTAACCACAAGAATATTTTGTTATCTTGCTAAAGTGTTTCCAGGAAAGTGTTTGAAGCAGGGCGTTTAGCGCGAGGCGTTTGGCGACTAGCGTCGATTAGCAGTTTGGAGTTTAGCATTGGGCGTTTGGAGACAATCAACCAGTTAACCCAATTACAAAATGACCAAGTATCAATAACCAATCAGCAATGACCATTGCACTAATGACTAATGAACCATTGAACTAAATAAACAACTAACCAAATATAAAATCAATTATTAACTATGGACTTTTTACAAAACAATTTAATTTACTGTATTCCGGCGCTGGGGCTTGTCGGCATTATAGTTATGATGATTAAAAGCGCCTGGGTAAATAAGCAAGATGCTGGCGACAAGAACATGCAGGAACTTGCGGGCTATATAGCCGATGGCGCTATGGCTTTCTTAAAAGCGGAATGGAGGGTGCTAAGTATTTTTGCTGTTTTTACAGCAGCACTCCTGGCCTATTCCGGAACGATTACCGAAATTAAAGGTATTCCAATGCATTCGAGCTGGATTATCTCTATCTCTTTCCTAATTGGAGCGGTATTTTCTGCTACGGCAGGTTATATCGGCATGAAATCGGCCACGAAAGCCAATGTAAGAACTACGCAGGCGGCCAGAACAAGTTTAAAACAAGCCTTAAAAGTCTCATTTACAGGAGGTACAGTAATGGGCTTGGGCGTTGCCGGACTAGCCATTTTGGGTTTAGGTGGTTTATTTATCGTATTTCTCAAGCATTTTAATGTAGTTTCGGTTAACAGTGTGGAAATGAAAACTGCCATTGAAGTTTTAACCGGATTTTCATTAGGTGCGGAATCTATTGCCCTGTTTGCCCGTGTTGGCGGGGGTATCTATACCAAAGCAGCCGATGTTGGTGCAGATTTAGTGGGCAAGGTTGAGGCTGGTATTCCTGAAGATGATGTGCGCAATCCCGCAACCATTGCCGATAACGTGGGCGATAATGTTGGTGATGTTGCCGGAATGGGGGCCGATTTATTCGGTTCTTATGTTGCAACAATTTTAGCGACCATGGTTTTAGGACAGGAGATTGATGTGAAAGATAATTTTGGAGGAATGTCTCCTATTCTTCTACCCATGGTAATCTGTGGGCTGGGTATTATATTTTCGATTATCGGAACCTGGTTTGTCACCATTAAAGATGAAAAATCAAATGTACAAAATGCGTTGAACCTGGGTAACTGGTCATCGATTGTGATTACCGCTGTAGCTTCATTCTTTATTGTGAAATGGATGTTGCCCGAAACCCTTAAACTACGTGGATATGAATTCTCCAGCATCAACGTATTTTATGCCATTATAGTAGGTTTGGTAGTGGGTACCATTATGAGTGTTGTTACAGAATATTTCACAGCAATGGGTAAAGGTCCTGTAAATTCGATTATCCAACAATCATCTACCGGGCACGCCACCAATATTATTGCAGGTTTATCTGTTGGGATGAAATCTACAGTAATCCCTATTCTGGTATTGGCTGGAGGAATTATGACATCCTATCATTTTGCAGGTTTATATGGAGTTGCAATTGCTGCTGCCGGTATGATGGCTACCACTGCCATGCAGTTGGCTATTGATGCTTTCGGACCCATTGCGGATAATGCCGGTGGTATTGCAGAAATGAGCCAGTTACCTCCAGAAGTACGCGAGCGTACCGATAATCTAGATGCTGTGGGTAATACCACTGCAGCCACAGGAAAAGGTTTTGCCATTGCTTCGGCTGCGCTTACCTCACTAGCATTATTTGCTGCATTTGTGGGTATTGCTGGCATCTCTGCGATAGATATTTATAAAGCGCCTGTTTTGGCTGGTTTATTTGTTGGCGGCATGATTCCTTTTATTTTCTCCGCTTTATGCATACAGGCAGTTGGTAAAGCCGCAATGGATATGGTGCAGGAAGTGCGCCGACAGTTTCGTGAAATACCGGGTATCATGGAATACAAAGCCAAACCAGAATACGAAAAGTGTGTGGCTATTTCTACCAAAGCCTCTATCCGCGAAATGATGATGCCTGGTGCTATTGCTTTAATTACACCTGTAATTGTAGGTTTTACCTTTGGACCCGAAGTTTTAGGTGGATTATTGGCCGGGGTTACCGTAACTGGCGTATTGATGGGTATTTTCCAGAGTAATGCTGGCGGTGCATGGGATAATGCTAAAAAATCTTTCGAACAAGGTGTACTGATCAACGGCGAAATGTACTATAAAAAATCAGAGCCGCATAAAGCTTCAGTAACCGGAGATACTGTTGGCGATCCTTTTAAAGATACTTCCGGCCCTTCGATGAATATTTTGATTAAATTAATGTCTATCGTTTCACTAGTTATTGCTCCTTATATCGCAGTTAAGGCAATTGCAGGCGAACATCGCTCAGAAGTACGCAAAGAAATCCGAATTGAGCAAAAAACTGATAGTTTAGGGCATACAATTACTGATACTTTAACTAATACAACGGATACATTAAGTCGTTAGTTGTAAAAACCTAGATAGAAAAAGCATAAAAGGGATTTTTAACTTAAATCCCTTTTACATTTTCGTAATTTTTATTTAGGTTTGGGGCTGAAATAATCTAAACAAAAACTAAAATATGGGTTTATTTACTAAGAAGCCAATGCATTTGCTGCTAGAAGAAGCAGGAGATTCTGCCAAAGGCTTAAAGCGTACACTTAGCGCTGGTGCATTAGTGGCATTAGGTGTGGGCGCAATCATTGGTGCTGGTCTTTTCGTTAGAACTGCAGCAGCAGCAGCACAAAATGCCGGGCCATCTGTTACCATAGGCTTTATTATTGCGGCAATTGGTTGCGCATTAGCTGGTTTATGCTATGCAGAATTATCATCATCTATTCCGATTTCAGGTAGTGCCTACACTTACACTTATGCCACGATGGGTGAGCTTATGGCTTGGGTAATTGGTTGGGATTTGGTGTTGGAATATGCTGTTGGAGCTGCAACAGTAGGTATTGCCTGGAGCGAATACTTAAATAAATTACTGGTAGAAGTATTGCATACTTCGCCCATACCATACGAGTGGTGCCATTCACCTTTTCAATCTCACCCTGATGGAACCGTTAATGGTATAATCAATCTCCCTGCATTATTTATTGTTGCTTTATTAAGCTTACTTTTAATTAAAGGAACTTCAGAATCTGCTTTTGTAAACGGAATTATCGTAATTACAAAAGTGGGTATCGTAATCCTGATCATCTTATTAGGCTGGGGCTTTATACACGAAGCAAATCACCATCCATATATTCCTGCTGCTACAACTTATGTAGATCATGCGGGTATCAGCCATAGTTTTGGAGGTTTTTGGGGAGTTATTGGTGCTGCAGGAACGGTGTTTTTCGCGTTTATTGGTTTTGATGCCGTGAGTACCGCAGCGCAGGAAACTAAAAATCCTAAAACAGCAATGCCAATTGGTATCTTAGGTTCATTAGCAGTATGTACTATTTTATATATCTTATTTGCACACGTATTAACCGGTATTGCTCCAGTTGAATTCTTCAGAACCAAAGGTGGTGAAGCATCAGTTGTAGCCGCAATCAGTGAGTATATGACAGGCTATAGCTGGTTAGCCAAATTGGTTACTGTTGCTATTTTAGCAGGTTTCTCTTCTGTAATCCTGGTCATGTTATTGGGTCAGAGTCGCGTATTTTATTCAATGAGCAAGGATGGTTTATTGCCAAAAATGTTCAGCGATTTACACCCAAAATTCAAAACGCCTTACAAAGCCAACTTGGTAATTTTAGTAATTGTAGGTCTTTTTGCGGCATTTATTCCTGGTGATGTGGTAGGTGATATGACGAGTATCGGTACATTGTTTGCCTTTATGTTGGTTTGTATAGCGGTAATTATCTTAAGAAAAACCGATCCTGATCTTCCACGTCAGTTTAGAACACCTTGGGTTCCATTAATTCCAATTCTTGGTGTTGTTGCTTGTGGATTAATGATTCTTGGTTTAGGCTGGACAAATTGGTTAAGATTATTTGGCTGGTTAGCTTTAGGCTTTATTATCTACTTTGGATACAGCAAAAAGAATTCACATTTAAAAGGCTAAATTAGCTTAACATGTAAAAAATTTAAGGCCCCGATTTAAAGTCGGGGCTTTTTTATGTTAAATAATTGTTAATAAAACTACCTTTGCAGAAAATTGATAAGATGTACCGCAATTCTGCTAAAATTAAAAGCATTTATTTCTCTTTAACTGTTGTTTTACTATTCATCTCCACAATAGGGTTTGCACAGAGAACAATAAACGATGTGATGGATTCTACAACGGTAAATCATTTACTCATCATATCAAAAAAATATGGCTCATTATCATTTAGCGGATATTTACAACCACAATTTCAGGTTGCGCAATCAAATGGGGCACAGGCAGAATACCAGGGTGGCAATTTTGGCGAATTTACCAATAACCGGTTTAGGCTGAGAAGGGGCCGATTAAGGGCCGATTACATGATGTTAACAGAAGATGGAAGCCCTTCTACCTACTTTGTGCTTCAGTTTGACGGCACCGAACAAGGTGTGGCCATCCGCGATTTCTGGGGACGTTATTACGAAAACAAATGGAAAATACTGGCCGTAACGCTTGGCCTTTCAGGTCGTCCGTTCGGGAATGAACTGCAGCTGTCCTCTTCTGTTAGGGAAGCACCAGAGCGTGGACGGATGTCGCAGATTTTAATGAAAACAGAACGCGATCTGGGCGCTACTTTTACCCTAAATCCACGTTGGAAAGATGCTACACTTAAAAACTTAGTGCTCGATTTCGGCATTTACAACGGACAGGGTTTAGCTGGTCAGGGTGAGTTTGACAACAGTAAAGATTTCATCTTCAGGTTAAGCCATAAAACTTATGCATTTGATAAGTTTACTATTGCAGGCGGTATAAGCACACTACAAGGCGGTTTAAACCATCGTTTACCTGTTAGTTATAAAATGGACAAGATTAGCGATCAATGGCAAATGGTAAAGGATTCAACTGCTTCAACCATTAATAAAGTAGCTCCAAGAAGGTATTATGGTGCGGATGTCCAGTTATCCACCAAAACCAAAAGCTGGAAATCGGAACTTCGGGCAGAAGTAATATCCGGTTTACAAACTGGTACTTCAACTACCTCTACTACGCCAGGCTCCTATCCTGTTGATAATAAATCGATAGCCCTGCCCTATTATACCAGAACTTTTAACGGCGCTTACTTAACCTTTGTACAAACGTTAAACAGTACTGATAACCAGCTCATTTTAAAATACGACTGGTATGACCCAAACACTAAAGTTAAAGGTATGGACATTTCAGCAGATAAAGGACTTTCGCCTGCCGATGTTCGTTTTGATACTTTTGGCTTTGGTTTTTTACATCACTTTAATCCACATTTTAAGGCGGTAATTTATTACGATATCATTAAAAACGAATCGACGCAGATTAAAGATTATACCGCTGACAGAAAGGATAATGTGCTCACTTTAAGAACACAGTTCTATTTCTAATAAATAATCGCACAAGTGAGGAATTGATACAAATTCCGCTACCTTTGCTTAAAATTGCGCTGCTATGAAATTCGATTTTATGACGTTCAACTTAAGTGAGATCCTATCTACAACGATGGTGCTCTTTGCCATTATCGATATTTTAGGCGCCATTCCGGTAGTAATCGAGCTACGTAGAAAAGCAGGCCATATCGAATCGGAAAAAGCCTCGCTGGTAGCCGCAGGCTTAATGATTCTCTTTTTGTTTGTTGGCGAATCGCTATTAAAGGTGATTGGGTTGGATGTGGAATCTTTTGCCATTGCAGGCTCATTCGTTATCTTTTTTATTGCCATGGAGATGGTATTGGGATTAACCATTTTTAAAGAAGAAGCACCTGAAACGGTTTCTATAGTGCCATTGGCTTTCCCTTTAATTGCGGGGGCCGGAACTATGACCACTTTGCTTTCACTCAAAACAGAATACCATACCCAGAATATTTTGGTGGGCATTATCCTCAATATGTTGTTTGTTTACTTTGTATTGAAAAATACCAACAGACTGGAAAAACTTTTTGGAAAATCAGGCTTAAACATCTTACGTAAGGCTTTTGGCGTAATTTTATTGGCCATTGCGATTAAATTGTTCAGGAATAATACAGGGCTTTAGGAATCACTTTAAGATTCGTCACCCTGAATTTATTTCAGGGTTTACATACAAAAAGATGCTGAAACAAGTTCAGCATGACGATCAAGAGAAACAGCACCTAAAATGACAATCCTACAATCAATCTGTAACAATAATTTCGTATATTCATCTAAATATAAAGCTTACATCATGAACAGCTTTGAAGAATATACCTTAATTATTGGAGCCATCGCCGTTTTAGTCGAGGCGGTGAAATACGTCAAGAGGAATTTCAGATCCTGGTTTGAACATACTTAGCGTTGGTCGTCATCTCGATCCGATAGCTATCGGATGAAGCGTAGCGAAATGGAGAGATCTATCAAGTTAGATTTAGCTTCACTGAGCATTTCTTGGTTATTGACAGCATTCCAATTCACTCGAAATGACGGTATTTCGAAGAAAATTGACCGAATTAATTTTAATAAATAATAAAATCCTGATCCTAAATCCCGCAATCCTTTAATCCTGGCTTTTCTTAATCAGCCTCGCGACAAACATCGTATCGGCATTGTTTTCATAACCTTTTATCAATTCCATTTTTTCCAGTTCCAATGGTAATGTATCGCTTATATGTTGTACAACAGCCTCATTTTCCGCTGCAAAAGCAGAACAGGTAATGTAAATTAAAGGTTTCCCAGGTTTTAGATATTTTACTACATTCTGCACAATACTCTTCTGCATAGCTGCAAACTGATTGATTTTACGTTCTTCGAAAAAAGTAAGCACTTCGGGTGTTCTTCCCCATGTTCCTGAGCCTGTACAGGGTGCATCTAAAATAATACCATCAAACTGGTAATGATGCAAAACCTGATCATTATTCTGTAAAAGATCCAGCTCTTTTTTATGGTATTTTTTAATTCCCGCCAGGCGGAAACGTTCATCTAAATTCAAGAGTACACTTTCCCGCAAATCAGAAACTAAAAGTTCAATTATCGGCTCAAAACTATGCAAAAGCAAAGTTTTTCCGCCCGAAGCGGCACAGCAATCCCACCATTTATCCCATTTATTTGGCTTAAAATACAAACCGGTATGTTGTGAAGATAAATCCTGAACCTGATAACTTCCCTCGCTTAAAATCGTTTCAAGCTTGGTTCCATTGGGCAAAGCCAGAGCCGTATCAGTAATTGCTTTAACTGCGATGTTTTCAGCTTCCAGTTTGGAGATGATGACGTTGGCTTCTTCAGCTTTCACTCGGATAAACAGGTCGGGTTGCTTAAAAAAAGAGGTAAAAAAGTCCTCTTTATTCATACCATCAGATAGCGCAACATGAAAAGGATAAATCTGTTCTATATCAAAATCAGGATACTTAGCTTTAATCAGCGCTAATTTTTTTTCGAGCGGCTTAGTAACGCTTTCTTTTAAGTCTGGCAGATTCTTTTCCACCAATAGGCTTAAAGTATCATGACATAGAAAATCTGCAACACTCAACCGTTCCTCATTAGGCAGTAATGGTAAAGCCTTACCTAATCTAAAAAAACTGTAAAGATGTCTTGTTGCCCATCTCCTGTCAGACGAGCCCATCTGCTTATGTTGTTTAAAATAAACAGGTAGAAAGCGATGTAAAGGCAAACTTCCATCGTAACTGTTTAAAATCTGTTCAAAGGCTCTTAACTGATGGTCTGCTCTCATGGGATAATTAAAATGGAAGAAAATTATAGCTTACTCAACTGGGCTCAAGGTGAAGTTTTTATACTTCAATAACAT
This sequence comes from Pedobacter sp. PF22-3, assembly GCF_026239555.1. Classification (GTDB taxonomy): domain Bacteria; phylum Bacteroidota; class Bacteroidia; order Sphingobacteriales; family Sphingobacteriaceae; genus Pedobacter. The sequence continues at coordinate 66,738 of NZ_JAPIVP010000012.1, forward strand.
TAAACTGGTGTTAATATAGCCTAATTTTTCATCATGGATAAATGAAAAATTATTATGCAGTCCTTTGTATTTATCTTTTACGATATAATCCCTGTAATCTTCACCATAGGTTACCAGTAACCTGCCGAAATAATAGCCAATATCGAAACCTTTAAAGGCATACTCTCCCGGCTCAAAACCATATTTATAGCGATACTTTTTGATAAAAGTAATCACATTACTGTTTTTATAGTCTATTTTATAAGAAGAACTGATAATTGTACTCATATCCTGCAGTTTATCGGCAGGATAATTCTGCTTTACCCAATTCGGATGACCAAAAAGCGAGATATTATATCCACCAGTTCGAAGATGTTTTAATTTATACAGTTTTTCTATGGTAGGCAATACAAAAGCACGGTCAGAAGAGGCAAGCACCACTGCATATTGCTTGCCTTTGACCATTCTTGTTTCAAAAGCATAGGCTGAAGCATACTCCTGTACCAAAAACTTGCCATTGGTTTGAAGATAATTTCTTATGGGTGCTGCAAAAGCTTCGTCTTCTGTTTTTTTAGGGTTAATGAATACCACTATCGTATTAGCGGGATTGTAATTTTTAGCAATGTAGGCAGCTATCTTTTTCCCGTGTAAGCCAATATTATTTACAATGGAAACCAGATTGGGGTTATTAAATTCAGTAGGTTCAGATGCAGCCAAGGGAGAAACAATGATTGCATTATTTTCTTTGGCATAGCTGGAGATAAACTTTAATCCAGCAGGAAAAACAGGACCAATAATTAAATTGCTTTGTTTAAAACGCTCGTTCTTATACAAGAGCGATATATGTGCATTATCATCCTGCGTATCGAAAACATTTAATTTAAAATTTAAACCCTGTGCCGCTGCAGAATCCAACCCCAATTTAAAGCCCTGATAAAAATCGATAGGCATGGCATACTTCTCAATCTCAGCCTTGGTGGCTGTTTTTAAATTTAGCTCATCCAGTTTAAAGGGAACAAGCAAAGAAACACTTGCCTGCGAAAACTTCTTGATCGGTTTTTTATCTGCAGGCTTTTCTTTTTCAACCGGTTTTCCCGTTTCAGGCTTAGGTGTCCTGATTTTAGGCGAACAAGCACCTAAAACTATCGTAAACAAAACCAGCAACCCATAAACCTTCTTAACATTCATACCTATCGTTTTTAACAAAATATGCTAGCAAAGTTTATTCCACCTTGCTAGCATCACATTTATTTTATGCAGTTTGGACTGAAAACTCCAAACTGAAAACTCACAACTGAATTATTCCCACTCAATAGTTGCAGGTGGTTTAGAGCTGATATCGTACACTACCCTATTGATCCCTTTCACCTTATTGATAATTTCATTTGAGATTTTAGCCAATACCGGATAAGGTAAGTGGCACCAATCTGCAGTCATCCCATCAAGTGATTCTACAGCTCTTAAAGCAATTACGTTTTCGTATGTACGCTCATCACCCATTACCCCCACTGATCTTACGGGTAAAAAGATGGCTCCTGCCTGCCATACCTTATCGTATAAACCTGCTTCTTTTAAATTATCAATATAAATTTTATCGGCATCTTGCAAAATGGCTACTTTTTCCGGAGTTACCTCTCCAATAATGCGGATGCCTAAACCTGGTCCCGGAAATGGGTGACGGCCCAAAATAAACGATTCTAAACCTAATGCAGTACCTACTCTTCTTACTTCATCTTTAAATAAAGTTTTAAGTGGTTCTACTACTTTAAGCTTCATGAAATCTGGCAAACCGCCTACATTATGGTGCGACTTAATGGTAGCCGATGGACCTTTTACTGATACCGATTCGATAATATCGGGATAGATGGTACCTTGAGCCAACCATTTCACATCCTGAATAAGGTGAGATTCTTCATCGAAAACTTCGATAAATACACGACCAATAATTTTACGTTTTGTCTCCGGATCTTCTACGCCTGCTAACTGGCTTAAAAATTTGTCTTTGGCATCAACACCTTTAATATTTAAGCCAAAATCTTTATACTGTTCTAAAACACTTTCATATTCATTTTTGCGCAATAAACCGTTATCAACAAATATGCAATGCAGATTCGTACCGATGGCTTTATGCAAAAGAACAGCAGCAACGCTACTATCCACACCGCCTGAAAGTGCCAGAACAACTTTATCGTTACCCACGGTAGCTTTAATATCGGCAATTGTGGTTTCAACAAAAGCAGCTGAAGTCCAATCCTGGCTACATCCGCAAATATCAACCAGGAAGTTTTCTAAAAGGATTTTTCCGTCAATGCTATGCGTTACTTCAGGGTGAAACTGGATAGCATAAGTATCTGAATCTTTAATGTGATACGCCGCTACTTTTACACTGTCTGTACTGGCAATCAGTTCAAAGTTTTCAGGAATATCGGTAATGGTATCGCCATGGCTCATCCAAACTTGCGAATCGATGTTGATGCCTTTGAATAGTTTATTTTCCTGGTTTACAAAATTCAGGTTAGCCCGGCCATACTCGCGTGTTGAAGAAGGCTGAACCGCACCACCAGAATGTTGGGCAATATATTGTGCACCATAACAAACAGCCAGTAAAGGATATTTTAAATGGTATTTTGATAAATCAATCTGAGGAGCATCTTCCTGGCGAACAGAGTATGGGCTACCTGAAAAGATAACACCTTTTACATCTTCGGTAATCTCAGGAAGATTGTTATATGGATATATTTCACAGTAAATATTTAGTTCGCGAACCCTACGGGCGATGAGTTGTGTAAATTGCGAACCAAAATCGACGATAATGATTTTTTCTTGCATCCGCAAAGGTACAAATTAGATATGAGATTTGAGAGGGGAGATTTGAGATTTTTAGCTTGTGCGGAGAGTTTTGAGCAGAGGGCATGGAGCAACGTCATTAAGCTAAGCCATTAGGCATAAGAAAATAATTTGACCACAGATAGAAAGGATGCACACAAATCTGAAAATCCGTGTTTATCTGTGCTCATCTGTGGCTAAAAACCCTTAATTTAATGGCATTGGGGCATGGAGTGAGTGCTTAGCGCATAGGTTTTGATTAACCATAATATAGTCCGAAGTCAGCAGTCATGGGTCTAAAGTCAAAAACTATAAAACTTATTTGCGCATTTACAAATTAGTGTACCTCGCTCTAATACTTACGAAGTCGTGCCTCATACCATCCCATTAAACTTCGAAAGGCATTGCGCAATTCACCAATAAACTAATGACAAATGAACCAATGAACCTCTACGATTCCATCAAAATTACCTCTACCCCAAACTTCCTTAAAAAATCCACGCCTTCATCGCTTGGTAAACCTTTATAGGCCGCATAAGACTTGGAGTAATATACCAGTTTAATCCCTGATGATAAAATGAGCCGGGCACAGGCAATACAAGGCGACAAGGTAGTATATAAAGTACATCCTTCTATTTTAGATCCATTTTTAGATGCGTATAGAATAGCATTTTCTTCTGCATGCAGTGCTAAAGAGCAACTTCCTTTGCTATCGCGGGCGCAACCATGCTCTGGCCATTCCTCATCGCAATTGTGCGTACCGGCCGGTGGCCCATTGTAGCCGATAGAAATAATGCGGGTATCTTTTGTTAACACTGCACCTACATGCGCACGCACGCAATGCGAACGGGCTGCCAAATCGGTCGCAAGGTTCATAAATATCGAATCGAAACTTGGTTTATCTGCCATATAAAAATCAAAAAAGCCACAAAGAAATTCATCTTTGTGGCTGCTAAATTACTTTATTAAAATTAATGTCCGCCAGAAATTTTCTGGTCGAAGTTAATTCCTTGTGATCTTAATATCGATGCAACTTTCCAGGCATAAAATGCCAGGTAAGCAAAACAGATGATCCCTACGATGTAACTGTGTTGAATACCTGTAAATTCTGATACTGCTCCCTGCGCCCAGCTAATAATACCACCGCCCATAATCATCATAATTAAGAAGCTACTTCCCTGACTGGTGTGCTTACCTAAACCGCTTACAGCTAAAGTAAAAATACAAGGCCATAACGTACTACAGAATAAACCAACACTGGTAATGGCATAAACACTTACCATGCCTTTAGTAAACATTCCGATTAACAACGCAGTAATACCAATTGCCGAAAAAATCAATAACATTCTGGCAGGATTACCTTTACTCGCCATATCAGCAGCAATTAATACCAGAATAATCAATGCATATACATAAAAAGGGGCCAAATCATGTTTCGCAATAGCGTTAACAGCTAAGAAAATACCAAAAGCTAAATATGGTGCAATAAAACGCAATACTTTTTGCGTACTGATATTATCAGTAAAAGCTTCAACAGCACCTGTCCAACGCCCAATCATCATACTAGCCCAGTATAAGGAGATATAAGGAGCAATATCTTTAATGGCAAAACCAAGATCTTTTTCCATGTAAGCAGGCAAATTACTTGCGGTTGATACCTCAACACCTACGTAAACAAAAATAGCAATCATGCCCAAAACCAATTGTGGATATTGCAAAGCTGATCCCTTAATCGATTTAGTATCATCTGCTGACGCTTCAACTAAAGCAGGTCTATCAGGTAAAGATGACATTTTTAAGAAAATTGCTACTGCAATAAAAGCTACTCCCAGTATTAAATAAGGAATTTTAACGCTTTCTACACTGATGTTGGTATTTGCATTTGCAGCAGAACCAAAAATAGCGAAACTTACAATAAGCGGCCCAATGGTTGTACCGAAGTTATTAATACCACCGGCAAGTGTTAAACGCTGCGAACCAGTTTTGATTGGGCCCAGGGCAATAGCCAGCGGATTGGCAACAGTTTGTTGTAAAGAGAAACCCAAAGCCACAATAAATAAACCCGAAAGCATTAAGGGAAATGAGTGTAGGTTTGCCGCTGGATAAAACAACAAGGTTCCAAGTGCGGAAATAACCAATCCCAATGCCAACGAATTTTTATAGCCCAGTTTGTTTACAATATCTTGTCCTATTAAAACAGAAATACCATTATAAATTAAGGCACCCACCGTGTAAGCAATGTAAAATGCCAGCGAAACCAGCTGACTTTCGGCCTGCGATAAATCAAAAGCCTTTTTAAATACAGGGATGAGAATGTCGTTACTGGCGGCTACAAAGCCCCAAAAGAAGAATACAGTGACCAGTGGGATAAACTGCGCCCACTTGGTTTGCGTTTGTTCTGAATTCATATTATAAATCTAGTTTTATTGGGGCTAAACATAAATAAAAAAAAGCTAATAACCAGTATTTTTATGCAACCTATGCAACAAAAATAAATGTTATAAGTTTAGGTATAAAATTGCATATTCGCATATTATAAACAACACAATGCATGTTTGAAGCCATATTATTAGGTATAGGAGCAGGGATTATTTCGTCGTTTTTAACAGGGCCGGTATTTTTTGCAATGATTAAAACGAGCATAGAAAGGGGCTTTAAGGCAGGTTTTTCTTTAGCTGTTGGTGTAATTATAAGTGATGTAATCTTGATCGGCCTGGTTCTTTTTGGCAGCCAGTTTGTTGATTATAAAGCCGAATTTGATAAATACGTGGGCAGTATTGGCGGTATATTTCTACTTGCTGTTGGTATTTATTACCTGGTTTCTAAAATCACCGTGCATTATGATAGCACCACGCTACAGAAAGTGAGCAAACGGGGTTACGTGCTTAAAGGTTTTTTAATGTGCATCCTCACCCCTTCTACCCTCATGTTCTGGATTATTGTGAGCGGAATCATCTCTGTTAAGCTTAATAACATGCTTAACGAAAAACTGGTCTGCTTTTTTATTGCCATGGCCACCCAACTTGGTATTGATGGCGCTAAGAGCTTTTACTCGAGTAAACTCCGTTATAAAATAAAAGAAGACGCACTTAAAAAGCTGAATAAAATTGCTGGCGTAGTGATCATCTTTTTCGCCTTCTGGCTGATTATTAAAACTTACCTAAAGTTTTACGCATAAAACTTAACACTCCCCGTAAATTAATTTTTTCTAGTCTCTTTTATGCCTTTAATAGGCTTTTGAAAAGCAACTACAGTACTGCTATCAGGGGTTTAGTCCTGCCAATGCTACAAGTCCTCGCCCGGTGAAAAACCGGGCTCCGGGCTTTCCGCGAATGTCAGGTTTAGATAGAGGGGCAGCTGTATTGGAAAGCCACATGATTAAAAGATTGCTTCGTCGTTTCCTCCTCGCAATGATGTGATTTTTAATAAAGATTATTCTTCTCTCTGTGCAAACTCAGTGCACTCGGTGGTAAAAAAACAAAAAAATAGCCCATATTACTATGAGCTATCTGTTATTCAAGTCCCCTTTAGGGGATTTAGGGATTAATAAGCCCTTTGGTTATTTCCTTCTTTCCAATTAATGAAAGCTTTATTAACTACCTTGTTACCGCCCGGTGTTGGATAATTTCCAGAGAAATACCAGTCACCTTTGTTTTTCGGACAAGCTTCGTGCAGGTTCTCTAAACTTTGGTAAATTACTTCAACCTCAGCAACAGTACCTTTTGGGGTAATAATCTGCGCAATTTTAGCCGAAATCTCTTCAGGGGTAAATGGTTTATAAATTTCTTTAACGTGGTTTACAATTTCCTCTTTAGGTAAAAGTAACGAAGCTTTACATTTGGTGTAAACATCCTCTATTACCTGCCACATGCCACGCTCAGTAAGCAATTGGATAGCCGCATCAAAAGCCACAAACTGTCCCATACGGCTCATATCAATACCGTAACAATCAGGATAACGGATCTGAGGTGCTGAAGAAACAATAATAATTTTCTTTGGGTGTAAACGGTCAACAATTTTAATAATACTCTGCTTTAAAGTAGTACCACGTACAATTGAGTCATCAAGTGCAACTAAAGTATCCTGATGGTTATTGATAATACCATAAGTGGTATCGTAAACGTGTGCCACCATTTCACTCCGGTCTGCATCCTGGGTAATGAACGTTCTTAGCTTTACGTCCTTAACCGCTAACTTCTCAACACGGGGTGCTAATGACAGCAGGTCTTCAAGCTGTTGATCTGTTAACGTTTCTTTTTTATGCAAAAGTATATCTTTCTGGTGCCTGCGTACATATTGCTGAACACCATCAACCATTCCAAAAAAAGCAACTTCTGCCGTATTCGGAATAAAAGAGAATACCGTATTTTTTAAATCGTAATTAACCGCCTGAAGAATTTTATCGCTCAATAAACGGCCTAACTGTTTCCGTTCACGGTAAATCTCTACATCACTTCCTTTTGAGAAATAGATCCGCTCGAACGAGCAAGATAATCTTTCGGTAGGTTCACGGAACTGCTCCATGCTTACCTCGCCGTTTTTCTTGATAATTAAAGCATGCCCCGGATCGATCTCTTTAACATCCTTAAACTGAATATTAAATGCTGTTTGCAACGCTGGTCTTTCAGACGCCGCTACAACAATCTCATCATCATAATAATAATATGCCGGACGAATCCCTGCCGGATCGCGCATAATGAACGAATCGCCATTACCAACCATACCACAGATCGAGTACCCGCCATCCCAGGTTTTGGCCGAACGTCGAAGGATATTGGCAATATCTAAATTATCAGATATTTTATGTGTAATGCTAACATTATCATGTCCCTCTTTTTTATACTGATCGAAAAGCTCCTGGTTTTCATCATCTAAAAAGTGACCGATTTTTTCTAATACGGTTACCGTATCTGCTTTTTCTTTTGGATGCTGACCTAATTCATACAATTGCTCCAATAACTCATCAACATTGGTCATGTTAAAGTTACCGGCAATCACCAGGTTCCTGGTCATCCAGTTGTTTTGCCTTAAAAAAGGATGGCAATTTTCAATACTGTTCTTACCATGTGTACCATAACGCAGATGGCCCAATAAAACCTCGCCGATAAAGCTGACGTTGTTTTTGAGCCATTCTGTATCCTGCATTAGTTCAGGGGTATTTTCTTGGATATCAACAAATTTGTTCTGTACATATTCGAAGATATCGGCTACCGCATTAGATGCCATGCTCCGGTATCGGCTAATGTACCTACTGCCGGGTTTCATATCCAGCTTAATGGTGGCAATACCTGCGCCGTCCTGGCCCCGGTTATGCTGTTTTTCCATTAAAAGGTATAATTTGTTAAGGCCGTAAAGTGCTGTACCGTACTTTTGCTGGTAGTAAGAAAGTGGTTTTAACAGGCGAATAAAAGCGATTCCGCATTCGTGTTTTATCTGATCACTCATTGTGTGGGTTTGAAGCCGCAAAGTTATCCTTTTAAACCTTTACAACCTAAACAAAAATGCTTTCTTTTATGATGATGAGTTTAAGCTGACAGATGTATTAAATATATGTTAAGCTGCCTTCGCTACTTAAATTCCTATATTATTAATTAGAATCTTTCTAAATAACTTGCAAAGTTAGTGTAGATTTTACACTTTTGCAGCATTATTAAGATTTAGTCTAAATTGAAGAAACTTTACACATCCTTATTATTCTTTTTTATTTGCTTCACTGCGCTGGCACAAATAAGAAACGTTGTGGTCGGAAAAGTAGTCGACCCGCAGAACAAGCCATTAGAACTTGTCAACATTAAAATTGTAGAAACCAACCAGTATGCCATTACGGATAAGAATGGTTTATTCAGGGTAAACGGAACAGAAACCAACAACATTTTAACGTTAGAGTTTTCGTTTATCGGTTTTCAGAAGTTAAGGTTACCGTTAACCGTAAAAGCAGGAGAAACGAATCTTGGTAATATTGCTTTAAAGGTTTTGGATTTAAGCTTGGAAAATATCGAGATTAATGCCAAAAGGAATTACACCGGTCAAACCAACTCATCATTAATCATTACCAGGGATTTAATTGAGCAAACACCGGCGTTGAGTGTTAACGATTTATTAAACCAGATTCCGAATAGAAAAATCCAGCCGCCATCCTTACAAAATGTACAGAACATCAACTTAAGGGCATCGTACGCCCCTACCACCGATGGGAAAGGTGATTACGAATTGAATAATGCTTTTGGTATTGCCATTATAATGGATGGAAATACAATTAGTAATAATGCGAACATGCAAAGTTTCAACCCAGGCAGAACTGGAGGAGTTGGGCAATCATTTGTAAAAAGTGGAAGTTATGGGATTAGAGGAACTGGTGAAGATAAGACAGGATATACTGGAGATTATACCTTTGGAGGAACAGATTTACGCCAAATACCTGCCGATAATATTGAAAGTATCGAGGTTATTGCGGGTGTTGCCCCTGCCAAATATGGAGATTTAACTGATGGCGCTATTATTATTGAGCGGCAAGCGGGTAAATCTCCTGCTTATGTACGTATGCAGTTAAGGGATAATGCTACATCTTATGGGTTTTCCAAAGGATTTGAGATCAGTCCTAAATATGGAGCTGTAAACATTGGCATTAACTACGTTAACTCTTTCGAAGATAACCGTGATAAATTAAAAGCTTACCGCAGAGTCAATACTAATGCCATGTGGACTAATTTGTTTGGAAAAACTAAACAATTAAAGAACACGCTCAGTATAGATTATGGAAGAAATCTTGATGGGATTAAATTTGATCCCGATGATGAAAAAAGTACAGCTTCTAAATTCGATAGCTGGAATTTTAGCTTTGCTAACAGAAGCAACTATAGGCTTAATTCTGGGTTCTTAAAAAATATCGGCTTAAATTTAAGGTATTCTGAAGGCCATCAGGTAAGCTATAAAGAAGAATTAGTGAATGACCCCTACGTATTATATACTACTGCTACAACTACAGGAATTCATGAAGGGACATATGATACAGGGGTTTATACTGCTAAATCTTTAATTGATGGAAGACCTATAACCACATCCGCAAACCTTGATTTCACAGGTGGTTTTACTACTGGCAACCTTGTACATAATCTTTCATTTGGTACCAGTTTTAGTTATAGTGCAAATAAAGGCCTGGGGCAAACTATAGACCCAAATGAACCAAGAAGTGGGTCGAAGATTGCAAGCACTTCATTAGGTACAAAAAGTTCTGATCGTTTTTACGATTTCAGTTTAGCTGTTGCCCAAAAAGATATTGGCTTTTATATTGAAGATCTGTTCTCGGCAAAAGTATGGGGTAAACCTCTAAATGTAAGAGCAGGTATTCGGTCTGATTTACAAAACGGATATGGATCTTTTTCACCAAGAACCAATATTAATTATGAGTTAAGTAAAACTTTTAGAATAGGTGTTGCTTATGGTTTATCATACAAATCGCCGGCTTTGGCGCAGCGTTATCCAGGCCCTACCTTCTTCGAGATCCCCTTGTTAAATGCTTACAACGGCAAGGTTAATGAGAGTACCTATCTGGTGTATGTAGAAAGATATGATCCTACAAACATTAATTTAAAACCATCAAAAAGTGAAAGCATTGAGTTATCAGCTCAAATCAAAATACAAAAATTCAATCTATCCATATCAGCATATACTAAGAAATCCAGAAATGGAATTTCAACAGTTCAAACGCTGCAAACTATCGAGTTACCATCTTATAATGCTACAATTAATCCAGGTGTAAAACCAACTGTTATACAGAATGGAACTAAGCTATATGCTATCAATTACTCTACTTTTAAAAATGATCTCTCTTCAGATAACCAAGGCTTTGAAGTGATTCTAAATACACCTGAAATTAAAGAAATCAAAACATCGTTTAATTTAAGCGGTGGGCTTTTCAGGACATATTATGGTTCAACATCATACACTTTAAGTAATCAGATGCCTAATACTATTCCCACAGATCCAAATTATGCATATATAGGTGTTTATGAACCCTTAAATAAAAAATCATATTTTAGTAATACAAGGGTTACAAGTGTAACGCACATTCCTAAGTTAAGCTTGGTTGTTTCATTCGTTGCAGAATTCGATCTTCTAGATAAAAAAATTAATACAGCAAGCTCAAGAATTCCTATTGGTTACTATAATAGGTTTAACCAATATACTGCTATTACCAGTTTCGACAAAACAAATGCTTCTTATGGCCATCTATATATTTCACCAGAAGAACAATCAGAAAACGATCTTCCACGCGTAATTTCCAATTACCACTTAAGTATTGCTAAAGAAATTAAAAAGCGTTTCAAATTCGCATTTAACGTTTACAACGTTTTTAATCACCGTCCATATTACATCACATCAACTGGCGCTTATAAATATCCAAATAGCAGTCCAACCTTTGGAGCAGAATTATCCATTAAACTTTAAAAGATGAGAAAATTGTTATTCATATTATTTTTGGCTACTGCAGTTTTAATTGCTTGTAAAAAATATCAGGGAAATGTTACAGGAATCCATCCAGTAAAGTACCAAGTAATTATTTCATACGCCTCAAAAGATTTAGGGAAGTTATTACCAAAAGCTAAAATTGAGGTTACATTTAAGAGTGCTAAGAATGGTTTGGTTCGAAAATACACAACCAAAAGTGATGGTGTTGTTTCACTTGATTCTATTTCTCCTGGTGTTTATGACATATCAGCTTCTATTAAAATTCAACCAGCAGATTACACCACTTTAACTGGAGAAAAAGTAGATAAAGAAGTGGTTTTTAATGCATCAGAGAAATCGAAAACCATTACGGTAGAAGATAATCAACAAATTGAACTAAAACTGATTTCAGGCTCCACTGGCCCATGGGTAATTAAGCAGATTTATTATGCGGGTTCAAATACCACTACAGGAGCCTCTTTCCGTGACCAGTTTATCGAAATATATAATAATTCGGATTCAGTTTTATTTGCAGATAGTTTATATGTAGCAGAAGTATTAGGAGTCCAAAATTTTACTTCAACTAATATTTACAGACAAAACAATAGCCAGTATGATTGGAGTAAATCGCAAGGTATGCCAACAGGTATTGATGCAAATAATGGCTACATATATACCAGATCACTATTAATGATTCCGGGTTCCGGTAAACAATATCCTGTTAAACCAGGAGAAAGTATCGTGTTGGCTCAAACCGCCATAAATCACAAGGCACCCTTTACAGGTTCGGATGGAAAAACGGTTACTGTAAGGGACCCTTCGTTAACTATTGATTTGAGCGGAGCAGATTTTGAAGCGTATTATGCTCCCTTTTTACCTAAACCATTAGCATCGGATATTGATAATCCAAGTGTTCCAAATATTGACGTATTATCGTATAGTGGGACAGATCTTATTTTCGACAATCCAGGCCGGATGGGTTACGTTATTTTTAAGAATAAAGGTACTATAGACATTAAAAAATTACCACAATACCCTTATCCAACAATCGCGCCGCCAACATCAAGTAGTGACAAGTATTACCAAATCCCAATTGATTTGATAATTGATGGTGTGGAAGTTCAGCCGAGTAGTGCTGCATCACGTGTTCCTAAAAAGTTAGGCGCTACACTGGATGCACTATATACCTATGCACCTAATGGTGCATATTCTTCGCAATCAGTAATTAGAAAAACAGAAAGTATTGTAAATGGAAGAAGAATTTTAAAAGATACCAATAACTCTGCCGAGGATTTTGACTTCTTACCGCTCGCAGCTCCCAAGGCTTTTAAATAACTCAACACTATAGAGATACTGAATAAAATAATAATGAAGAATACGATTCTATATATGCTTTTAGTTTTTAGTTCTATACTTAAGGCATATGGCCAGCAGCATGATACACAAATTAATAGCGCAAAAAATAAATTATTCTCTGCTGATTCAACGCTCTTTGCAGCATATGATTTTGCAAAATCAAGTCCTTTTTACATTAAAAAGTTAATGCCAGCTACTTATAACAGCTTAAATATTGGCCATAACCTTGAAAAAGGCCATTTAATGAAAGCGCAAGATGCAACAAAAATTAATAACACTTTTTTAAGCACAGAAGGAATTTCACAATTGAAATCAATTAGCATATGGGGCCTATTTTCATATAGTAGAACGGTTGAAGATAGTGTGGCATTTGCGCATCAAACCCGAAATAATCTGGCAAATCCATATTATTATGGTTCTGTTAGAAATGTGAGCTACCAAAGAACAATTTATAACTTGAAAACCCTGGCAAGTAAAAATATTTTAAGCAACAACTTACCTATTGGCTTAGGTGCCGATTATAGAATCGGCGATCACTATTCTACGAATGATCCACGCGGCAAAATAAGCGATTATCAATTAAACCTAGTTGGTACACTTGGTTATAATTTGACCAAGCTTTTAACAATTGGAATAGCTTATCGCGTTGGATACGGTCTCGAGAAAACAAATGTTGCTTATAAAAATAATAGTTTAAATCAGGGTCGGGTAAGTCCAGAATTTACTAACTATCTCATCAATGGATATGGTGAGCCAGGAGAGTCCAATTTTGACAGAACAGTTCAAAGTAATCAAACCAGAAATGGCATAGATACCTATTTAACATATAATTCTGAAAATATTGGAGATTTTAACTTCAGCTATCAAACCTCGAAAGAAAACCAAAAATTTGACTACAGGAGCAATAGTGGAATAACTAAATTCATCGATTTTAACATAGTTAGCGAGGAATACCATCTTCTTTGGTTAAAACGCACGGCTTCAAATTCTTTAGGCATAGACTTTAATTATCAGACCAATAAGGGAGACAACTACCTTAATAACTATCTGGCTAATAGTTACCTGTTTAGCACCAGCTCTATCTTGATGAAAGGACGCTATACACTCAGGAAAAATCAGTACATCCATAATTTTGGCTTAGGTTTAAGTAAATATGAAGAGCGCAAACAAGATGGCATTGCCGGTAACGATATCAGATTTAATCAATTAAATTATTCGTTAAGTTATGGTATAAACCATCAAAATAAAAACAATCATAACTGGGGGGTTAGCTTAACTGGTTTATACAATCAATGCCTTGATTCTGATTTCAGCGTGCTTTTAGCTAACGAAGGTGTGTTTACAAGGAATGTGATCTATTATGATTATGCCTACAATACAACCTCAAAATTTGGAGGTAATTTAACAGCCGATTATAGTATCCCAATGTTTAAACAAATCCATGCTGGTATTAAAGCCGGTGTTAACTACTGGAGAAGAGACGATTTAAAAGATTTTGGCAGGGTATTAACAAATGCCCCCGGCAAAGACCGCTTTTCTTCCAATATCAGCTTAAACCTCTATTTTTAACCCATGAATAAAATTTTTGCCCTTCTTGCTTTAGCCCTCACCGGTTTAATTCTATTTTCTTTTCAATCGGCTAATTTTAATAGCGAAGATGAGTTGAGTATTGATAGCCTGCGCAAAGTTTATTCAAAACCTACCGGTCAATGGCCAAAACCAACGGTAGATAAGGGTGCGGTGTTTCAGGAACTGGGTGAACTCCCGCCCTCTCCTGTTGATTTGAAAAATGATTCGGTAAAAAATGTAGTGGAGTTGGGGAAAATTTTATTTTTCGATCCGCGTTTGTCGGGTTCTAACCAGATTTCGTGTTCGAGCTGCCATGCGCCAGATCTGCACTGGACAGATGGTCGCCAGGTATCAATAGGGCACGATCACCTGGCCAATATTCGCAATGCCCCATCTTTAGAAAATGTGTGGTTTTACAAACGGCTGTTTTGGGATGGCCGGGCCAATAGTCTAGAAGAACAAGCCGGTAGTCCGGTATCAGCACATAACGAGATGCACCAGGACATGAAAGTTTTACCTAAAAAGCTAGGCAAGATTAAAGGTTATCAGCCTTACTTTACCGCTGCATTTGGCTCAAAAGAGGTAACCAATAAAAGAATTTTTGAAAGTTTAGCTACTTTTCAACGTAGTATAGTAAGCCGCAGAACCCCTTTCGACCGTTTCCTGGCTAAAGATAAAAAAGCACTCACCGATCAGCAATTGGTTGGCCTGCATTTGTTCCGCACCAAGGCGCGCTGTATCAATTGCCATAATGGCCCTTTTTTTACCGATAACGAGTTCCATAACGATGGTTTAACTTATTATGGGCGCAAATATGAAGATTTGGGCCTGTACAATGTAACTAAAAAGGCAGAAGATGTGGGCAAGTTTAAAACTCCAGGCCTAAGAAATGTGATGAAAACTGCCCCTTGGTTCCACAATGGTTTATTCCCGGATATGGACGGCGTAATGAATATGTATAATGTGGGCATGCCCGTGCAAAGGGTAAAACCAGAACAGGTAAACGATCCACTCCTGCCTAAAAATGATCAGTTATTAAAAGGTTTAAAGCTGAGCAAAGCCGAGAAGGATGCTGTAGTTGCCTTTTTACATGCATTATCATCGCCAACCGTACTGGTTAGGGTTGAGCATTTACCGCAATAGTTAGTTTGGAGTTTACAGTTGGCAGCTAGTAATATACAGTAAGCAGTTTACAGTTTTCAATTGAGGGCTGTTTAACCACTTTAAATAGTTAACCAATTAAACCATATCTGAATAGGCAGTTAGCCTATTGATCATACCGATAAACAAATGACCAGCGAACAAATGAACGATAACTTACATTTTACCCGATTTCAGCGCTTCGCCAAAAAATATTGATGCATGTTCGTCAAATGCTGCCGGGTCACCGCTGGTGTAAAAATGCCTTTCTGCTTGCCTACCTAGTTTTTCTTCCATTTCAGGATGCCTTACTAAATAATCAACCAAACTATTGGCCACGATATCGCCTTGCGATAAAATATTGATATAATCAGGAAATACAGTTTTGAGTTTAGGCATTAATAATGGATAATGCGTACAGGCCAGCAGCACGCAATCAATATCGGCAGATTGTTGCAAAAGCTGACCGCAGTATTCTTCAATAAAAAAATCTGCTCCCGGTTCTAAATGCTCATTATTTTCAATGAGTGGTACCCACATTGGGCAGCTTTGCTGGAACACTTGTATTTCGGGGAAAAATTTATTAATTTCCAACAGGTACGATTGCGAATTAACAGTCCCCCTGGTACCCATTACGCCTACTTTTTTGGTACCGGTGTACTCATCTATTACTTCGGCCGTAGGCCTGATTACACCCAATACGCGCCTATCAGGATACTTAGCAGGCAAATCACGCTGTTGAATCGTCCTAAGTGCCTTAGCTGAAGCGGTATTACAGGCCAAAATCACCAAATGGCAACCTTTGGCAAAAAGCCATTCTACACACTCTAAAGTATATTTATAAATGGTCTCGAAAGAATGATCGCCATAAGGCGAACGGGCATTATCGCCTAAATAGATATAATTATAATCGGGCAATTTATCGGCAATAGAACGAAAAACGGTTAAACCTCCGTAACCTGAATCGAAAATACCTATTGGCGAAGCCTGCATTATGTTAGAAGTTGAAATGTTGGAAGGTTGTAAAGTTAGTTGAAAAGTTATAGATAAATATTGAAAAGTTAAATCTTTAAAAAGATCGTCTTCCTAAACTTGTTTCAGGATCTACTGCACTGAAGTTAGACATCAAAGATGCTGAAATAAATCCGATAGTTATCGGATCAGCATGACGAAACTGCATGAACAAAAAAAGCGGAACTAAGTTAAACTTAATTCCGCCTTATATCTTGAACTGGTAGGGAGACTCTCGACTCCGAACTCACGACTCATGACTATTTTTTAGGTGCAGCTGGTTTTGCAGCCGTAGCTGTGATACCTAATTTAGATTTAACTGCAGCGGTAATATCATCACCACCATCCCAGAACACTAAATTATTACCACCTTGACCGTTTGCGATATCGAAAACGTAAGCCAAACCTTTTTCTTTAGCTACAGCAGAAATTGCAGTTGCAACTTTAGCCTGGATAGGTTGGAATAATTCGCCTTGTTTAGTACCTATATCTTGTGAAGCTTTAGTACGGGCATCAGTAATACGTTTCTCTAAATCCTGTAATTCCTGACCCGCAGCTTGTAATTCTTTACCTACTGATTCTTTGTTTGCTTCGCTTAAAGTTTTTTGCTTAGCTTCTGCTGCAGTCATTTTAGTCTGATATTCTTTGATCATTGCATCAATATCAGCTTGCTTTTGTTTACCTAAGGTTTCTAAGGTAGTTTGAGCTGCCTTAGCTTCAGGTAAATTTGCAAAAACCTCCTCAGAATTAATGTGACCTAATTTTTGTTGTGCACTTGCCATATTCGCTGTAAACATTAACCCTGCTGCTACAAAGAATACGTTAATTAACTTTCTCATCGTTTTATTTTACTTTTTTATTTTTTCTGTTTGTTTTCCTTCAAAAATCAGGGACGAATATACTAATTATTTACTGTCCCTGGTTTATAACCTAATTTTACAATTACATCGTTACTTACATCGTAACTGCTACTTGCATAAATCATCATTGTTGCTTCACTGCTCTTGTCGAAAATGAAGTCTAAATATTTAGATTTTGCAATCTGTTTAATAGCTTCGGCTACTTTATCCTGAATAGGCTTAATTAATTTTATCCTGCTTTGAAAAAGATCCCCATCGGGTCCAAATTTAGAACGTTGAAATTCTTTAGCTTGTTTTTCTTTTTCTATAATCTCATTTTCTCGTCGTTTTCGCATATCATCAGTTAATAAAACCTGATCGGCCTGGTAAGCCTTGTACATCCTGTCAATCTCAGAAAAATTCTGATCTACTTGTTGTTGCCATTGTTTCGAGGCTACATTCAACTGACTGAGTGCTGATTTATATTCCGGCAAATGCTTCAAAATATACTCGGTGTCTACGTAAGCAAATTTCTGTGCAAAGGCACCGAAAGAAGTGCAAAGTAGGAATGCGATAAAAAGATATTTTTTCATCCTGTTACAATTGTTTTTAAAGGTAATGAAGCGATCATGATTTTGTATTGCTTATTTCCAAGTAGGCAAAATCTGAAGGTTTCAATTGTGTGTGTGTTTTAATGATATTAATAACCTAAGCTTTCTTTAAACTCCTGTTGCAATGATTTATTGCATAATTAGTTAATTTTTTGTTCTTTATCAATTAAAATCCACCTAATTGTTGTGCGATACTGAAAGTAAAGTTTTGTTTACCGCCATCTGCCACACCAGGGATCCTATCAAATGCATGTCCGTAATCAATACCCAATAAACCAAATATAGGTAAGAAGATACGTGCACCTACACCAACTGATCTTCTCACATTAAAAGGATTAAAATCACCAAATCTATTCCAGGTATTACCAGCCTCAGCAAAGGCTAAAACGAATGCTGTTGCCTGCTGACTAGCAATTACCGGATAGCGGGCCTCTAATACATATTTAGTATAAATCGGGCTACCAGATTGTTGTGCAATTCTTGGATCAGAACCATTTGGTATCACCGCATTGTTTGCGTAACCACGCATCGCAATCAGTTCAGACCCCTGTAAGAAATCGAATCCCTGCATACCATCACCACCCAGTTTAAAACGCTCAAATGCAGATTGACCAACGGCTTTATTATACTGGCCTAAGAAACCAAATTGTGCCTGGGCTTTAATTACCAGGTTACCTGCTACGCGTTGGTACCATTGCGAATCGAATTTCCATTTATGGTATTCTGTAAAACGATATTTCTCCTTATCAGATGCGGTAGCATAGTTTGTTTTATTTAACAATGAGAATGGCGGTGTAGCCTGAACCGTAAAACGTATAAATGATCCAGATTTAGGAAAGATTGGCGAATCTCTCGAATCGCGGCTAATCTCTTGCGATAAACTCAGGTTATATGATGTACCTGAACTAAATAAATAACCAGTATAGTTATTTAAAACATATTGCTGCAAACTCACAGCGTGAGTTAATTGGAAATAGTTATCCGGCCAGTTTAACCTTCTACCTAAACTAACAGTTACCCCGTTTAACCGGATTTTTTGAAAAGCAGCATCTCCACTACTTAAACCGTTTGATTGTAATGAGGTAAAGGCACTTACACCAAAGCTTACCGGTTTCTCACCACCAAACCAAGGTTGTGAGAATGAGAAGCTATATGATTGGTAATATTTACCGTTCGTTTGCCCACGTAAGCTCAATTTCTGTCCGTCACCTTTTGGCAATGGCTTATAAGCTTTTAAATTGAACAGGTTACGTAGTGAAAAGTTATTGAAAGTTAAACCTAAGGTACCAATGATACGGCCACCACCAAAACCGCCTGATAGCTCGATCTGATCTGAAGGTTTCTCTTCTACGGCATATTCGATATCTACAGTACCATCAGCCGGGTTAGGGCGAGGTGTAGGTACGGTTTTAGACTCATCGAAGTTACCCAATTGACCAATTTCGCGAATGGTACGGATTAAATCACTTTTGTTGAACTTCTGTCCTGGTTTAGTACGGATCTCACGCAAAACAACCTTATCATTTGTAATGGTGTTACCTTTTATGGTAATGCGGTTGTTGGTATATTGTGGTCCTTCATACATGCGCAATTCCACATCAACCGTATCGCCATAAATTTTGGTCTGTACCGGATCGATGTTAAAAGTTAAGTATCCGTTATCGGTATACATACTGTTAATGTCGCCACCGTTTTCGCCACCACCATTTAATTTTTTGTTTAATCTTTCTTCGCTAAAAACATCACCTTTTTCAATGGTTAATACTTTTTTCAGAATACTATCCGGGTAAATGGCATTACCAGCCCAGGTAATATTACCAAAATAATATTTTTTACCTTCATAAAGGTCCATTCTAATATTAACTTTTTTCTTGTTGTACTGGTAAATGGTATCTTTTAATAATTCTGCATCACGATAACCTTTCTCGTGCATTTTAGCAATCATTTTAACCTTGTTCTCTTCGTATTTCTCTTTAGCGAATTTTCCAGAACCCCAAAAGCGCCACCATGCAAACTGTTTAGGGCTTTTTAGGTATTTTCTCAGCTTTGCTGATTTGAAATCTTTATTTCCCGTAAAATCAATATGCTGCACTTTAACCCGATGACCTTTATCGATATAGGCTTCTAATACCACACTGTTTTCTGCATTCGGATCTTTCCGTGTTTTGTAATCGATCTTGGTAAAGAAGAAGCCTTTATCCAATAAATATTTTTTAACAATGGCAGATGTGGTATTGTATAAGTTATCGTTTACGATTTTACCGGTTTTATCATTCAGCTTTTCTTGAATAGCCGTTTTTTCAGATTTACGGAGCCCTTTTAAATCGATAGAACTTAAACGCGGACGTTCCACTACTTCAATTTCAAAATAAACAGAATCCTGAACAAATTTTAAGATGTTAAGTTTAACATCATCAAATAAGCCTTGTGCCCACAATGTTTTGATCGCATCAGAGGTTGCCTCTCCGGGAAGTATGATTTTATCGCCCTTAGTTAGTTTAGACAAAGTGATTAATACTTCTTTATCTAGATATTGGGTTCCTGTTACCGTTGTACCTCCAATAATATACTCTTTAGGACTAAAATAATCGAGATCTAAGCCACCAACCTTTAAAGAAGGGGTTACCGGAGCCTGACCTTGTGGACGTATTTGAGCGAAGGCCGGAGCGGCTAAAACGAGTAGGATTAAAACCTGAAATATTCTTTTCATTAAAATTATTTGTTCAGTAATGACCAAAAGGTAACGCTGTTTTATAAAGCAGAATTTCTTTACATTGTTCCCTTATTATGGTTTCATTTATCGTATAAAAGTGGCGCTAAGTTAGTTTAAACGCTTGTTAAAAAGTGTTAAAAGAAAAATTAGTTTAATTGTTCACTAATTTTACCAAAACGGCGTTCGCGTTTTTGATAGTCTACAATGGCCTCGAAAAGATTTTCACGTCTGAAATCTGGCCATAAAACATCAGTAAAATAAAACTCGGTATAAGCCATTTGCCATAGCAAGTAATTGCTGATCCGATGTTCTCCACTGGTCCTGATCATGAGTTCAGGGTCGGGTATATTTACGGTTGTCAGTTTCGATGCAAACAGGTCTTCGTTAATATCATCCAAAGAAATGTCATTATTCTTTACAGCTGATGCAATTTTTTTTGCGGCCTCCAGAATCTCCCATTTTGCACTATAACTTAATGCCAGTGTTAAAGTACATTTTTCGTTATGGGCTGTTTTCTCCATGGCTTCTTTTAAATCATCAATACACTCTTGGGGCAAAGATGCAATATTACCAATGGCATTCAGCTTAACATTATTTTTATTAAGTGTTTCGGTTTCTCTGTTGATGGTTGAAATCAGAATCTGCATCAACGCATCTACCTCTTCTTTGGGCCTGTTCCAGTTCTCTGTAGAAAAAGCATATAAGGTAAGGTATTCTATACCCACTTCAACACAACCTTCTACAATATCTTTTACAGAAAGTACACCCTGCTCATGTCCGAAAACCCGCACTTTGCCCTGGCCTTTAGCCCATCTTCCATTACCATCCATGATAACGGCAATGTGCTTTGGCAGGCGGCTATAGTCTATTTGTTCTTTAAATCCCATTAATTATGTCAAAATCAGCTTAAAAGGAATAGCATTTTGAGGATACAAAGGTAAAAGATATGCCTATACTAACAAATAGATAAGTGTCCCTTTTTCGAAAATCGCCTCTCTGGGTACCGGGAACTCCAATCTGGTTAGCTGAAGGATCGGATAAATTAACCAGATTTTCTCCGGTTGGAACATAAGCAGGAATAGTCGGGTACCGGCCGCTTACATCATCAATATAATCGGTAAGCGGTGTTCTGTACCCTAATTCGGTAAAAACGCTCCAGGTATCTTTGTAATTATACCTTAACCCCAAGCCGTAAGGAATAGTTAACACAGCATTTTTATAGCTATTATCCTGGCCTTCGGTGCCTAATCGGTCTAACCTATATTTTTCACCATAAACATCTACAGTTGGCCTAAATACAAGCAGCCCTACCCCTGTAAAAAGGTACGGTGTAAATTGGCGTGTTCCGCCGCCCAGGTTAAAATTAAAGAAATTAAAATCAACCAATCCGCTAAACTCATTCAATGCTGTTTTAAAACGCAGGTTCCTGTCACGGAATTGTTCATTACTGGAGTTGGCATCATCAGCCCTTATTTGCCCATAGGTATAATTTAAACGGATGCCAACATATTGGTTAAAATTTCGCTTTACATAAGCACCACCGGAAAAACCGCTGATCTGCAATGGATTGTTCTGATTAAGGTCGCCCATATAACCTGCACCGCCAGCCATCATCCCAACTTCCCACGAAGGGTCGCCCACTATAGTACGCTGTGCATGAACCAACTGCGCACTAAAAATGAGAAAGACTATAATGAATAACTGTTTGCCTGGTGCCATACTTAGTAGTTACGGGTATCGATACCCCATAATAATTTATTCCTTAACGTGCTTAAGTAAGTTTCATTATTAAGGCGGATAAGATTTAGGCAAAAGTCTGCCTTTTTTATGCTGATTTTTACCGAACGTTCAACGGTAACGGTTCGGCTATCGCACGAAACCAAAAATTTTGATTCTCTGGCTTCTACCTCAAATGAAAGCGTGTTGCTATCTGGCACTACTACTGGCCGTACATTTAAATTATGTGGCGCAATAGGCGTAATTACAAAGTTCTTAGAATCGGGATAAATAATAGGGCCTCCGCAACTTAAAGAGTATGCTGTAGAGCCCGTTGGGGTAGCAATAATTAATCCATCGGCCCAATAAGAATTAATAAACTCATTGTTCATTGAAGCATGGATAATCATCATCGCCGAATTATCGCGACGGTGAATGGTAATATCGTTTAATGCAAAGTTCTCTTCACCAAATAAGCCATTATCCGATTCTAATGCTAAAAGCGATCTGCAATCTAAAGTATATTCTTTATTGATGAGCGCATGGAGTGCCGATCCGATTTCGTTTTTATTGATACTGGCCAGAAAGCCCAGGCGGCCGAAGTTGATCCCGATTACAGGTATGCCCGAATTGCGGATCAATGATAAAGTATCTAACAAAGTACCATCTCCACCTAAGCTTAACAACACATCGGCATGTTTCTTTAATTCGGTATGGTTATGAAAAATAATGGTATTTACCGGCAGTTTTATCTTGCCATGAAGTGATGTTTTAAATTTAGAATATAAAACAAGCTGAATGTGGTTTTCAATTAAATGATTAAAAACCTCCTGTACATAGGGCAAAACCGTATCGTTAAAATCTCTGCCGTAAATTGCAATCCTCATAAAGTAGGTTTATACATTTAAATAGTTCATGAAAGAATCGTAACGCTCCTGCGATCCATCATCAATCTGGGTGTTATTGTATACCGCTTTAACCAGGTAATCATATCTTTCGAACGAGGCTACCAATGAAGTAATTTCTGTTTTATTTACTTTGAGCGTTACCTCTAAACGTGTAGAATCTTCAAAAGAATTTACGTAAGAAGAGAGTACCTGCGCATTATCGGCTTCAACAATCTGTGCAATATGCGCCAAAGAGTTATCGCGGTTACTGATTTCCAAAACTATTATTCCGCCAGGTTCATTTACCGCGTACTGTTCTGCCATGGCGTTTACCATACTGCTTACAGGGATTAAACCAGCATAGTTTTTATGCTGATCTAAAACAGGAACAGCTGTTAAATTTAACTGATTGAATAATCTGAGGACATCGTAGGCATGTGCATTACTAAAAACGAAAGCGTGAAGTATGTTTACGGCACTGTTGCTTAGCGGTGTATCATGATTATCAATGTTCAATAAATCATCTTCAGATACCAAACCCAATAAAGTTGCCTCGTTAACAACCGGCAGATGCTTTAGTTTAAAATCGTTCATACGATCTAAAGCTTTCTGTACCGTGTCATCGGTTCTTAATGATGGAATTGCATCTGATATGATTTCTGCTGCAAACATTTATTTTAACAATATTCTATCTAAAAACTTCTCTAAAAATGCATTAAATATCTCTGGATGCTCCATCATAGGTGCATGTCCACATTTATCAACCCAATTTAATTCAGAGTTTGGCAATAATTGGTGAAATTCTTCTGCCACTTCCGGCGGTGTAACCTTATCGTTTTTACCCCAGATAAGTGAAACCGGAATGGTAATTTTAGAAAGGTCTTTAGCCATGTTATGGCGTATTGCCGATTTTGCCATGGTTAAAATCCGAATAACCCTCGATCTGTCGTTAACTGTTTTAAAAACGTCATCAACCAGTTCTTTGGTTGCTGTTGCGGGATCGTAAAATGTAAATTCTACTTTTTCCTTAATATAATCGTAACTTTCTCTACGTGGGAAAGACCCTCCAAAAGCATTTTCATACAAACCAGAACTGCCTGTAAGTACCAGCGCTTTAACAAATTCCTGATGAGCAACCGTAAATACTAGGCCTACGTGGCCGCCTAGTGAATTGCCTATAAGCACTACCTGGTTTAAATTTTTATATTTTAAAAAGCGGTGAAGATATCTCGACAATGCTTTTACGCCCAATGTTAAAATAGGCAGATCGTAAATTGGTAAAATTGGAATAATTACCCTGTAGCGATCTTTAAACTGTTCTATAACCTGTTCCCAATTGCTTAGTTCGCCCATTAGGCCATGCAGCAATACCAGTGTCTCGCCTGTTCCGGCTTCAATGTATTTAAATCCGTCTTCTTCTATTATCGGGTAAGTCATATATATTCTAGATGGTATTGTGCTACTAAGTTAGTAGAGTAAAATTAAATTTATGCATTTATATCCCATTTTTCTGAAATAAAATCGAAAACGGTATAAAAACATCCTTTGTAAAGCGTAAAACGGTAAGCGACTAGCGATAAATACGCTTTAAGCTTTAGTCTTTCTGCTTTTAACTTTAAATTAAGCCAGTTTTTCTTTAACTATCTCTGCAATTAATTTACCATCAGCTTTACCAGCAAGTGCTGCATTCGCCATGCCCATTACCTTACCCATATCTTTAACCGATGTAGCGCCAGATTGTTTGATTACCCCCTCAATAATTGAGGCAACTTCTTCCCTATCTAACTGTTTTGGTAAAAATTGATTAATTACTTCAATCTCTTCGTTTTCTACTTGGAATAAATCTTCGCGATTTTGTTGCTTATAAATATCAGCAGATTCGCGGCGTTGCTTAATCAGTTTCTGAAGAATTTTAATTTCGGTTTCTTCTGTAATTTCTTCCGAAGACCCTTTCTCCGTTTTCGCTAAAAGTAAAGCTGCCTTTATTGCTCTTAAACCTCTTAATTGTGCATTATTTTTAGCCAACATGGCTTTTTTAATTTCCTGATCTATTGTATTTGATATCATTGTTACTCGTGGTTAATTAGTTAACTGTTTAAACCGGTTAACTGTTCAAGATTGTTAATTATTGAATAAATAAATTTGTTAATTGATTATTGCAAATTGCCAACTGAAATTTATACTCTGTTTACTATCGTTGCGGTAGCCTGTGCGGTTGGCATAATCAGCATATCGTTAATGTTAACATGTTTTGGCCTGCTCACTACATACCAAATGGCATCTGCAATATCATCGGCAATGAGCGGCTCCAGGTTTTCGTATACCTTTTTCGCACGGTCTTCATCACCTTTAAAGCGCACTACCGAAAATTCGGTTTCCACCATACCCGGATTAATTTCGGTCACCTTTATGCCATGAGGTAATAAATCTATACGCATGCCTTTACTCAAAGCATCTACGGCATGTTTGCTGGCACAATAGACGTTCCCGTTCGGATAAACTTCTTTACCAGCAATAGAACCGATGTTGATTATATGCCCTGATTGATTTGGAATCATCCAGTTGGAAACAATTTTGGTTACATAAAGCAGCCCTTTTACATTGGTATCAATCATGTTGTCCCAATCGTTTGTATCACCTTTATCAATAGGATCTAAACCCTGACTTAAACCAGCGTTGTTAATCAAAACGTCAACCTTTTTCCATGCTGCTGGCAAGGCTTCTAAAGCAGCCTTAAGACTACCTTTATCGCGAACATCTGCCAAAACCTGTTGAATGTTAATGCCATATTTATCTTCCAAATGATGTGCAATTTTAGCTAACCGATCTTCTCTTCGGGCTAATAATATCAGATTATAACCTTGCTGAGCAAATATATGGGCACAAGCTTCGCCAATACCAGAAGTTGCGCCTGTAATTAATGCGATTTTAGACATTTTTATGAATTTTAAGTCCAGGTAAAGCCTTTAAGATACCATCTTTGATTTACCTATACCCACAAAGGTAAGTTTTTTTGAATTGCAGGACTATTGAAAAATTAAACTGAATGTTAATTGACGTAATTTCAACTTATCTATTGGGTTGGCGTAAATGGTATTGTCGTGCTGTAGCAAATCGTTGGCCGAATAAGATAGTTTTATTTCGGGCGACATTTTAAAATATTCGAAATAGATATCGAAACCAATACCTGTTTCATAAGACAAATAATTCCTTTTATTTTTTAAAAACTTGTTAACGGCTGTTTCTCCTTCATCGAAGGTTTTCTTTTTTGAAGCAATGTCTATCGAATATTTAGCACCGCCTAACCAGTATACCCTAAAATTATTCAGCCGGTTCGATTTCACCTTTATGCCTAATGGAAATTCGAACATAGTGGCCTGTACTTTTCTGTCAACCACGGTTTGGAAATTTTTGGTTTGCCCGTTGCCAACGTTAATAGGCGCCATGGGCTCATACTCATAAGTGACTACCCTATCGCTAAAAATAAGCGAGGGCGTTGCCCTGATATCAAAATTATCAGAGATCATCCTGTTCATTACAAAGCCCAATCCAAAACCCTGAGCGGGTTGACTGGAAATAGCATTTAAGTTTGAGGTAATCGGAATGCCCGAATTTGGATCGTATGATGGATCCAGTGTATTTGGCACTTCATAAAAAGGCGACCGCCAATTTGGCTTTTTAAGTATTTTATATTCGGCCGAGATATATTGAAAATTAAAACCAAAACTCCAATCTTCATCATCTATTCCGCCACCCCAGTTTTGAGCGAAGACGGCGGTAGAAATAATAAAAAATGAAAGAATGAGGCTTAATTTTCTGATCATTTGGTTCCTACATATATCGAACTTATTCCGAACGTTAAAATTCTTTGTTTGGTACTTTTAAACCCAACTTTTTCCATCAGGTTGGTAAAATCTTTCCCATCTGGAAAAGCGGCAACCGATTCTGGCAGGTAAGTATAAGCCCTATGGTCTTTAGAGAAGAGTTTCCCGAAAAACGGCGTTACCTGTTTAAAATAAAAACTATACAATTGTTTTACCGGGAAAACCTTTGGTTTTGAAAACTCTAATATTACCATTTTACCATTTGGTTTTAGCACACGGTACATATCGGTTAATCCTTTTTCGAGATTTTCGAAGTTACGTACCCCATATGCGCAGGTAATGGCATCAAACGTATCATTTTCGAAATGTAGCCCCTCAGAATCCCCGACCTGAACGGTAAAAAATTCATTTAAACTGCGCTCATTAATTTTCTTCCTGGCCACTTCTAACATGCCTTCAGAAATGTCAACCCCAATCACCCTTTCTGGATGGAGCTTTTTAATGGCTTCAAAAGCAAAGTCGCCAGTTCCGGTAGCTACATCAAGCAAAGTTCTGGGTTGGATGGAAACCAATTCTTTAATCGCTTTTTTACGCCATAATACATCAATCCCTAAAGAAAGAAAATGGTTTAAAAAATCGTAAGTGCCAGAAATGTTGTTAAACATGGTTGCAACCTGCTCTTTTTTAGTTGCATCTTCTACTTGGTATGGGGTAATATTCTGATTCATGATATGGAGCAAAGATATAGAAAAGTCGGGAGTCTTTAGTCCGGAGTCCGAAGTCTTTGATGCAAAGTATTCAGTGTAGTGTCAAAAATCATGTTTAAAAAATTATCAATTTGTACTTCGGACTTCCGACTTCGGACTTCGGACTCAAAACCCTACCTTTGCACTATGATTATCAAAACGGCAACATTTGTTTGCAGCAACACACAGATTTCGGCATTACCGGCACCAATTATGCCCGAATACGCATTTATTGGCCGCTCTAATGTGGGTAAATCTTCATTGATCAACATGCTCGTTAATCAACATGGATTGGCCAAAACTTCTCAGCGCCCAGGAAAAACGCAGTTGATTAATCACTTTTTAATTAACGAAGCCTGGTATATTGTCGATTTACCGGGTTATGGTTATGCGAAAGTTTCTAAAACCAGCAGAGAGAAGTGGGAAAAATTTATCCGTGCCTACATCACTAAAAGAGAAAGCCTACAATGCGTTTTTGTTTTGATAGACAGCCGTTTAGAACCTCAGGGAATCGATATTGAGTTCTGTTATTGGTTAGGTGAGAAACAGATCCCTTTTTCGCTAATTTTTACCAAAGCAGATAAACAAGGAATGACCACCACACAGAAAAATGTAGCAGCCTTTAAGAAAAAGCTCGGCGAATTTTTCGAAGAGATTCCGGCAACCTTTATCACTTCTGCCGAAAAAGGTAACGGAAAAGATGAAGTTTTAAATTTCATTTATGAGGTGAATAAAGATTTTGTCGTTCCGACAGACTATAAGAAGTTTTAAACAGTTTTCAGTCTGCAGTGCACAATTTTCAGATCAACATTTAAAATCTGTGTAATCAAATCATCTGTGTAATCATCTTTTAAAATAAATGAAAAAATACTTTTCACTCGTATTATTCGCTCACTCCGTTTTTGCGCTGCCATTTGCCATGATTGGTTTCTTTTTGGGCGTAACTACAACAGAAAATCCATTTTCCTGGTATAAACTTATTTTAGTTTTGCTCTGCATGGTTTTTGCCAGAAACTCGGCCATGGCTTTTAATCGTTATCTCGACCGGAATATTGATGCAAAGAACCCGCGCACGAAAATGCGTGATATCCCTGCAGGTAAAGTTTCAGCAAATGAAGCATTAATTTTTGTTATCGCCAATTGTGTACTTTTCGCTATTACCACCTATTTTATTAATCCGCTTTGTTTTTATTTGTCTCCAGTTGCCTTATTTGTAGTTTTATTTTACAGCTACACCAAACGTTTCACAGCGCTTTGCCACCTGGTATTGGGCCTGGGCCTGGCGCTCGCTCCTATTGGTGCTTACATTGCCGTAACCGGACATTTTGCGTTGGTGCCCGTACTTTACTCCTTAACCGTATTATTCTGGGTAAGTGGATTTGATATCATATATGCCTTGCAAGACGAAGAATTTGATCGCGAAGAAAAATTACATTCCATCCCATCGGCAATTGGCATTAAAAATGCTTTGAATGTTTCGGTGCTATTACATATACTTTCGGCTACCTGTGTTATTTTGCCTGTGTTTTTTACTTCCTTTAGTTGGGTTTATTACGTAGGTATTGTGTTTTTCTGTTCGATGTTGATTTATCAGCATTTGCTTGTAAAACCAAATGACATTAGCAAGGTAAACAGGGCATTTCAAACCTTAAATGGTTATGCATCGGTAGTATTTGCAATATGCTTTTTAATAGATGCGTATTTGAGACATAAATAAAAATGAGTGGATGATTGAATTTTGAATGAGAGAAAATAACATTGCGCCATAAACCATTCACTCCTTCAATCATTCTCTAATTCAATAATTAACTATTATGATAACTAAGAAACCTAGAACATATATTCCACAGCAACTAAACATTACCTGGGAAAATTTAGAACCACTTTTCACTGAACTTCAAAACCGGGAAATAAACAGCACTGTTGAATTAGAGCAATGGTTAAAAGACCGTTCGGAGCTGGAAGCAGCTTTGGAAGAAGACTTTGCCTGGCGGTACATTAAAATGAGCTGCGATACGGCCAATGAAGAACTGGTTAAAAACTTCCAATATTTTGCGACGGAAATTGAGCCAAAAATTTCTCCGCTGGCCAATGAATTGAACAAAAAATTTGTCGAAAGTCCGTTTATGGATGATCTGGACAAAGAAAAATATTTCGTATACAGTCGTGCGATTAAAAAAGCCCTTGAACTTTACCGCGAAGAAAATATTGAACTTTTTACTGAGCTTCAGGTAAAACAACAAAAATATCAGAGTATTACAGGCGCCATGAGCGTTGAGTTAAATGGCCAGGAGTATACTTTGGAGCAAGCTTCTGTTTTTATTAAAGATTTAAACCGCGAAGTGCGCGAAAATGCGTGGAAGACGATCCAACAACGCCGTTTGGTTGATAAAGATGATTTAAACATTTTGTTTGATGAGCTAATCAGATTGCGTAATCAGGTTGCCTTAAACGCCGGCTTTGAAAACTATCGCGATTATATGTTCCAAGCCTTGGGGCGTTTTGATTATACCCCACAGGATTGTTATGATTTTGCCAATGCGATTGAAAAGGAAATTGTTCCGATTTTAAAAGAACAAGCTGAAAAACGCCGCGAAGCTTTAGCTTTAGAAGTGTTAAAGCCTTGGGATTTGGAAGTAAGCGTGAGTGGTAAACCTGCCTTAAAACCATTTAACAATGGCGAAGAGCTGATTGATAAAAGTATTGCCTGCTTTAATGCCATTGATGAAAAACTGGGTTCAAAATTGGCCACCATGAAAGCCAATAATCTATTTGATGTAGAAAGTAGAAAAGGTAAAGCGCCCGGTGGTTACAACTACCCATTGGCTGAAACAGGGGCTCCGTTTATCTTTATGAATTCGGCCAATTCGTTACGCGATTTAACGACCATGGTGCACGAAGGCGGCCACGCCATCCATACTTTTTTAACTGCCAATTTAGCGCTAAACGATTTTAAACATTGTCCATCTGAAGTAGCCGAACTGGCATCAATGAGTATGGAATTAATTTCCATGGATAAGTGGGATGTTTATTTCGACAATGAAGAAGATTTAAACCGCGCTAAAAAAGAACAATTGGCTGATGTTTTGAAAACATTGCCATGGGTTGCCGTAATTGATCAGTTTCAACATTGGATTTATACCAACCCAAGCCATACCGCTGCTGACCGTGAAGAAACATTTAAGCAGATTTATAACCGTTTTGGTGCTGGTTTCGCTGATTGGACAGATTTGGAGCAGCAATTTGGAAATGTATGGCAAAAACAACTGCACTTATTCGAAGTTCCATTTTATTATATAGAATATGCAATTGCACAGCTAGGTGCTATTGCAGTTTGGAAAAATTATAAAGAAAATCCTGAAAAGGCTTTAGAACAATACCTGGCTGCACTTGCTTTGGGTTATACCAAACCAATAAATGAGATATATGAAACCGCAGGCATCAAATTCGATTTCAGCGAAGAATATGTAAAGGAGCTGGCAAGTTTTGTAAAAGATGAGTTAGAGAAATTAGGCTAATCAATATATTTATTAAGTCGCGGTTAATCTCCGCGACTTTTCTATTTTTAGAAAAAAACATTTTTATGCGCGTACTTAAAACAATATTGATCATTTTAATATTTGCAAAAAGCATTTGCCACGCGCAACAAAAACAAAATAATACCATACAGAAATATACCTTAACCGGTTTCATAAATAAGAAAATTCCGGTTGAATTAAACATTTCTGTTTCTAATCAGCTCATTTTAGGAGATATCAGATATTTAAACACCAGATTGAAACAGCCAATTAAAATTATTGGCCATATAGAAGATCAAAATCAGTATTCGCTGCATGAATTTGAAAGAGATGGAAATATTAGCGGGAGTATTGATGCAACGCTTAAAAACAATAAACTGGAAGGCAACTGGTCTTCTACCAAATCAGATACCAGCTATACAATCATATTAGCTCTTAAAACCAATCAAAATCTTAAGCCAGAAATATTTTCACCTCTTAAACCAGATCAGCTGGCAGGAGAATATGCTTATCAATACGGTGAAAAAGGCTATCAGGGAAGCATCACCATCAAAAAAATAAGTGGCAATACCTACAGTTATGATATTGGTTCGGTTACCCATGATCCTGGAAGAAACATTGCTGATGCATCTGGAAAGGCTGTTTTGAAAAATAACCAGCTGATCATTAAGGTGAACAAATCATGTGCATTCAAAGTTAAATTCTACAATGGCTTTTTAATCATTTCGCAGGAGAGTCCGTTCCAGTTAAATGATTGTGAATTTGGATTCAACGCCACACTAGAAGGCACTTATCTGAAAGTTAAATAGCAAACACTTATCTGGTCTTAGCGCCTCGCTAAGCATTTTTTTTTGCCACAGAAACACGGAAGGCACGGAAACTAAGCAGGAATAAAGGATCAGCCACTTACTTCATGTTTTTTCGGTAATCAACAACCAATGTTTCATCTGCAGTACCTTACCTATTCTTAGCGTCTCGCTAAGAATAAAGTTTAATTCTGTCAAATGGCATTAGCATCTCGCTAAGCATTTTTTGCCACGGAAACACAGAAGCACGGAAATTAACTTATCTGGTATTTAACTAGTCTTATTGTCTCATTAAGAATGAAGTTAATTCTTTTATTATGAACCTTACCTGGTCTTATCTTCTCGTTAAGACTAAAGTTTAATTCTCATCAAGGAGTATGGATAATGCAAAAGACGCTTCGACTCCGCTCAGCGTGACAACCCGCGAGAGAATCAACTGGCTTTAGCATCTTTGTTAAGCGTTTTTTGGCCATGGAAATACAAAGTGCACAGAATTAGGCAAGAATTGTTATTTACCAATACTGATGAACCACAATATGTAAAAAAATGTTAATTGGGTTAAACATTGTTAAAATCTACCAATTAATGCAACTAATGATCTAGTTTTGTTTAATTCCTAATCAGATAAAAGGAGAAACTAATCATCAGATCCCTAGCTAATAATGAAACCATTCGCTCCATTCTTTATGATACTTACTTTATTTTGTGTCAATCTGCTTTATGCCCAAACTGTAAAAACCCATATTACTGGAACAGTTATCTCTAAAAACAACACAAAAATTTTGGCTACGCTCAAATTTAAAAGTGGAACAGACTATTCCTTTATCAAAACCGTGACAACTAACGAACAAGGGAATTTTACATTGGATAATTTCCCGTCGGGTAAGTGTACAGTAGAAGTTAAATCACTTGGTTATAAAACCCTTTTAGAAACGCTGGAGCTAAAACCACACAAAACCAATATCGATTTAAGTTTTACGTTACAACCGGATATAAATGAACTGGAAAGTGTTGTTATTGCTGGCCGCAAGTCTTTAATAGAACGTTATAACGATAAAACTGTGATGAACGTAGAGAACAGTATTGTTTCAACCGGAAATACTGCACTCGAAGTACTTGCTAAAATGCCCGGTGTAACGGTTAATCAGGATGGGATAATCAATATCAGAGGTAGATCTGGTGTCAATGTGCTTATTGATGGAAAATCGACTTATTTATCGGCCGAACAATTGGCTACCAGATTACGATCGTTAAATAGTAGCGAAATAAAAACGATCGAACTAATTACCAGCCCTTCTTCTAAATACGATGCTGAAGGAAATGCAGGTCTGCTCAATATCAAGCTAAAAAAGAACGCGAACTATGGTACAAACGGAAACATAGATTTAGGTTTCGGATATGGCAAGAATCCAAAAAGCGATGCCGGGATATCCATTAACCATCGAAACAAGAACCTTAACATTTTCGGGAACTTCGCTAGCAACAATAATAAAGCCACCGAAAACCTGGACATTTTGAGGGTAGTAAATGGCAACGATCAAAATACTTATTTCCATCAATCGAATACACAGACCAGATCCACACATAATAACAATTACAAAGCTGGGATTGATTATTTCATCAACGATAAAAACACTTTAGGTTTCCTCACTACGGGTTATTTCAACGATGGTCACGATGCATCTAATGGCCTTACCGCTATTGGGCAAAGTTTTACAAAGGTTGATTCTTCTATCGTTGCCGATAATCCAGCAAGGAATAAATACCGCAATCAGGCTTATAACCTCAATTACAAAAGAGTGATGGATACCTTAGGTCAGGAATTATCAATCGATTTAGATTATGCGAAATACCATAGTGAAGAAAATACCATTTACCAAAATTCCTTTTTCGACCAAAGTGCTTCGATGTATAAATCACCTGCCATTTTTCGAAATGCCACCCCTTCCCTTATCACTATCAAAGCTGCGAAAATTGATTATGCACTTCCACTTAACACTACTACTAAACTAGCCTTAGGTTTAAAAAGCAGTTGGGTAAGTACAGACAATGATTTTCGGTTCGAAAACCTAATCGGAACAGATTGGAAAAATGATGCAGGCAGAAGTAACCGCTTTATTTACGACGAAAACATCAATGCCGCTTATGCCACCCTAAAGCATGAATTTAAATCAACTAGTGTTGAAATTGGTTTACGAACTGAACAAACCAACTCCAAAGGAAATTCGATTAACGACAATAAGATTGTAAAACGCAGTTATTTTGATTTTTTCCCAAGTTTTAACATCAACCAAAGCCTAAATGCTAATCATGAAATTGGTTTTTCATACGGCAGAAGGATAGATCGACCTGATTACAAATCACTCAATCCCTTCGTTTACTTTGTTGATCTATATACTTTTAGTCAGGGAAATCCTTTTCTTAATCCGCAGTATACCAATTCTTTTCAACTGGCGTACAATTATAAAAAAACATTAAATATTTCATTGGGATACAGCATCACCAACAATTTAATTATTGACGTTTTGCTACCTGAAAACGAGAAGAAAACATTGTATCAAACCGTTCAAAACCTCGATAAACAATATGCCTATGATCTAACGATCGGCTACCCTACAATCATTACCAAATTCTGGAGCATGGACAATACACTTACCAGCACCTATAACCAGATCAAAACCGCAAACTTAGGCGATGGTGTATACGACAGAAAGAAAGTGAATTTTATGATCAACAGTAGTCACAGTTTTACGCTCAGTCCATCAACATCAGCAGAACTGTCAGGAGAATATGCCTCTTCGCAAATTTATGGCACTTATGCCATTAAGCCCTATTATGGAGTAGATTTTGGAATCAAGAAATCGTTCTTCGACAAGAAACTCAATGTTAAACTTTCTGCCAACGATGTTTTCGACACCAGAAAAGCAAGAATCAGCAGTGCACTTTCGGGTTTAGATTATAACCTCACGCAAAAACAAGAGAGCAGGGTTTACAGACTCAGTTTAAATTACATTTTTGGTAGCAGCAGTATTAAGAGCACCCGGGAGCGAAAAACCAGCGTAACTGATGAACAAGGCCGGATCAAATAATAAATTATACTTCATCTTTTTTTCGAATCCTTAAAATAATAAACATCACTAAAACCGATATTAAGATCATGATCAGATAACTATAGCTTAGGTTACGTTCATCTTTGGCCGGGATCAGATTTACGATACCATAACTCAAAAAAGAAACAATCACATAGGTAATCCCTCCTGTTAAGCCGCCTGCAATGCCCGCATTTTTTGGGAATTTGCTCAGACAGAATGTAAAGTAATTATTAAAGGTAAAGCCTGCTCCTACATTAATTAAAAAGGCAAAGAAAATTAACGACCAGATGTTAGAAACAAAATTTAAGCTTACAATCATCAAGACGACAAAAGCAACCTGAAACAGAGAATTAATCATTAGTCTTCTAAAGAAGGGCTTATTAATGGTGGCCTTGCCTATAAAGCCTCCAACCATCCAGGCAAAACCTAAAAACAATGAGCTATAACCTGCAATAACAGGTGAAAAATTAAAATGATGTTCGATAATAAACGGGCCGGTCATATTGTAAACCATAACCATACAATAGGCTAAGCCCAACATTACAATACCCAGGGTAAAACTGGTTGTTTTAATCATTTCGATATAAATACCTGTTATTTTCTTTAGCTGAAAATCAGTAAAATGTTTTAACGTTTCGCCACTGAACAATAACTCCAGCACCGCAAAAACAAGTGCAAAACCTGCCAAAAAATAAAAATTGGATTCCCAACCAAATACAGTTTGAAGATAACCACCAATAAAAGGTGCTACAATTGGCCCAGTAGACCAAATGATGGAAAACAGACTGAGGTAATGTTTTAACTGATTGCCTTCGAAGAGGTCAACAAAGTATGCCCTTTTCGCCACCACAATTGCGCCTACAGTAAGTCCATGAATAACGCGCATTAAATAAATGAGGTAAATGTTATGGGTTGTGGCAATAACAATACTTGCCGCTGCAAAAATCAACAACGCATACAGGCAGATCTTATACCTTCCAAAGCTATCAAGCACACTCCCGATAAAAAGTTGCGCAATACCATAGCTAATTAAAAAGATACTTAAGGTGAGTTGAACCTGAACACTGCTTACTTGCATTTCACCTGCCATTGTTGGTAAGGAGGGTATATAAATATCGGTAGCAAAACCAGACAATGGAATTAAGGCAAAGGCCAGTATAGTGGCCAAACCCTGGTGGCGTTCTTTAATATATTTTATTTGTGCTGTATTTGCATTCATCTTGATACTCTTACCTTTAAAAATATTCCAATCAAACATCTAATTAAGATCCCTTATTTATCTGATTGATTATTGGCAACAAAATTAGAACTTTCACGAGTCATAAAATTATGCCAATCAAACAAAGGATTATTCAAGCCAAATAATTTTAAATTTTTACTTTAATCTAATAAACAAGCTTCTTTTCTTCGGCATTTTACCACTCATGGCGTAGTGTATTGAAAATTATATCCTGCTTTAAACGTTTTTAGCCAAACTTTTTATAAGTTTGAACAAACAAGCAAATAAAAGATGTTCGAAAAGCTATTCAGAAAGAAATCTATTTCCAAGATATTACAAGATGCGGCAAAAGGCTATGGCGACCACGAAAATACATTACATAAAACACTCGGTGTACGCGATTTAACAGCTTTTGGAATTGCAGCAATTATTGGAGCCGGCATTTTTAGTACGATTGGCAAGGCAAGTGCAGATGGTGGTCCGGCGGTAATCTTTTTATTTATTTTTACAGCGGTAGCCTGTAGTTTCGCAGCCTTTGCTTACGCAGAGTTTGCCTCAATGGTACCGGTTTCGGGTAGCGCTTACACGTATTCTTACGTAGCCTTTGGCGAATTGGTAGCCTGGATTATTGGATGGTCGCTCATTATGGAATATTCTATCGGTAATATTACGGTAGCCATATCCTGGTCTGATTATTTTACTGGATTACTCTCCACCATAAAAATACCTCCCCTCGGCATAGATGGAATCCACGTACCCGATTGGATGACAATGGATTATTTAAGTGCTTACAACGGACATAAACATGCTGAAGCACTTTTAGCCGCTGGAAAAAACCTTGCAGATTTAGATTCGGCCACAGCTTTGGCCAATAATGCATGGCTCACCGCCCCAAAAATCGGTAGTTTTCACATCGTTGCAGATATCCCTGCCCTGGGCATTATCATTTTAATTACCTGGTTAATTTACCGAGGTATGAAAGAGAGCCGTAATGCCAGTAATGCCATGGTGGTGGTTAAGCTTGCCGTAATTCTTTTGGTATTGGCGGTAGGTATATTTTATGTAGATACAAAAAATTGGGATCCATTTGCACCTAATGGCGTTGCAGGAGTTCTAAAAGGCGTTTCAGCAGTATTTTTTGCTTATATCGGTTTCGATGCCATTTCTACAACGGCTGAAGAATGTAAAAACCCACAACGCGATTTGCCGCGTGGAATGATGTGGGCCATTATTATCTGTACCATTCTTTATGTAGCTATTGCATTGGTTTTAACCGGTATTGTTAAATCAGATACCTTAGCCGTTGGCGATCCCTTAGCATTTGTTTTTGATCAGATTAATTTAAAATTAATGAGCGGTATTATTGCCGTAAGTGCGGTATTTGCAATGGCCAGTGTACTTTTGGTATTTCAGATGGGTCAACCCCGCATCTGGATGAGCATGAGCAGAGACGGGTTGTTACCGAAATCATTTTCTAAAATCCACCCGAAATATAAAACACCTTCATTTGCTACAATTGTGGTTGGCTTTGTAGTAGCTGTACCATCGCTTTTTATGAACCTTACCATCGTAACCGATTTATGTTCTATCGGAACACTTTTCGCTTTCGTATTGGTTTGTGCAGGAGTTTTGGTACTACAGAACAGGCCTGACGTTCAACGTGGAAAATTCAAAATACCATATGTAAACAGTAAATTTATTATTCCGGTTATTTTAATTGGCGCCTTAATTTTCGCATTTACAAATTACGGAAAAGAAACCAAAGCATTCTTTTTCAATTCGCCCAAAACCATCCAAACCGTGACTTTCGTAACCTCTTTAAGTGGCGATGAACTGAAAATTGTTAAAGAAGAAATTGTTAACAATGCTAAGCCGCAAATTGTATTGGCCGAGAAAGTAGACGCAGAATCTTACCTCAGTGCATTACCTGCTGATCGTTATGAGCAGTTTATTTCAGCCTCAAAAGTGCCTGTAGAGAAGAAATACGAAAGTGGCTGGGGTTTATTTAAGCACAAAATCCCTATGTGGATTTTCTTGATTATCTGC
This sequence comes from Pedobacter sp. PF22-3, assembly GCF_026239555.1. Classification (GTDB taxonomy): domain Bacteria; phylum Bacteroidota; class Bacteroidia; order Sphingobacteriales; family Sphingobacteriaceae; genus Pedobacter. Next base: position 105,084 of record NZ_JAPIVP010000012.1, read on the forward strand.
GTGGTCATCACCTACTATTGCATTACCAAAAACTTATCATTAATTCCTGTTTTGGGATTGATCAGCTGTTTATACATGATGTGCGAACTTGGTATTTCAAACTGGATCGGTTTCGGCATTTGGCTGGTAGTTGGGCTGGTGGTTTATTTTGCTTATGGTTACAGGCATAGTAAACTGGCAAATCCGGAGGTTTAGTAAATGAAATACAATCCTTTAATACATCATCGAAGATCGATCAGGTTAAAGGGTTACGACTATTCAAAAGCAGGGGCATATTTTATCACGATCTGCTGTGAAGATAGAATCCATAGATTTGGAAAAGTTTCAGGTGATGAAATGATCCTAAATCAGCCTGGAACTATCGCTTATAACGAATGGATTAATTTAGCGGAGAGATTTCCGAATTTTGAACTTGATGTTTTTCAGATCATGCCGAATCACATGCATGGCATCATCGTCTTATCAGATCGAACTACTGTCGGGGCGACCCTTGCGGTCGCACAAGAGCAAAACGAATTAAACAGGGCGACCGCAAGGGTCGCCCCGACAATTGCTGAAATCGTCGGAGCTTACAAATCAATTGTTTCAAATGCATGCCTGCAGTTGTTCAAGTCACACAATAAAATAATGGGAAAGCTCTGGCAGCGTAATTATTACGAACACATCATTCGTGATGAAAGAGCATATCAAAACATTTCAAATTACATCATCAATAATCCCGGTAAATGGAACGAGGATAAATTCCATTAAACAAAAATCCCCTTTCTTGAGTAGAAAGAGGATTATATTTATTTCTTCTTGATAAATGCCAGTGCGGTAATCATCACGAGGCCTAATCCAGATGCAATCATGTAATTATTAGCATGATCCAGATGGTATATTTTGGCTGCGGGACCTGCTATAAACAGTATGATTCCCAAACTTAAAATGGCAGTCCTCATTTAATTAAACCGGCAACCTATGTAATTCGATATCATCCGGTGTAACGAAAATTAATGGAACTTTCTCTACATCAACATAACTGCTATCCAAACCAAAACTTCGCTCCTCAGATAAACTTAATTTTTTAAGGATAAAATAATAATCCATAATCTGTCTCTCATAGAAACTCAATTTGGTAAACTTCGATAAATGTTTTTCCAAAAGTACAAACCTGAAATCGCCTGCAATTTTATGCTTGTTCAACGAAGTGTATTGACTGGTAATATCAATTTCACCATTTTTCACCAATTCTTCAACCACTTTACGGTATAATAAATTAACACGTTGTTCAATCCTGAAGCCCAACCTAAAGTCGATCCGGATTAGCTTGCCTGGAATCAGGAATTCAACTTTATAATCTAAAGTATAAGGCTCATCCATTACGTCAACATGCACCAACCAGTATACGTCAGCGCGTTTTGGCTCCTTTTGAATAATGGAATAAATAATTTTTGATTCAATTTCAGTTTTAAAATTGGCACTGGTTAAATAAACCAACTGTGAAGAGTATTTCGGAACCGATTCATCACTGCTCAATTCGGTTAAAATCTGGTAGTAATCTTCAATTTCGACATATTTAACAAAACGATTTTTAATCTTACGGGCTACAAACCAACTCCACATCACCGTAAATAATAAAGAACCGATTAATACCGTTACCCAACCGCCATGTAAGAATTTGGTTAAATTACTGATTAAAAATGTACCTTCAATAATCACGTAGGTAAAGAAGAATATGGCTATTAAATATTTCGGGAACCGTCTGCTTCTCAAATAAAAACTCACCAGAATGGTGGTCATTAACATGGCTATGGTGATGGATAAACCATAAGCCGCATCCATTCGCTCTGCTTTTTGAAACAAGAAAACAATGCCACAGCAGCCAATCCATAACATCCAGTTGATGGAAGGAACGTATAATTGGCCTTTTGAAACTGACGGATAAATAATTTTAATTTTAGGCCAAAGGTTCAAACGTACTGCCTCTGCAATTAAGGTAAAAGAGCCACTAATTAAAGCCTGACTGGCAATTACCGCCGCCATTGTAGCCAATATAACCATCGGAATTTGAAACTGACTGGAAACGATCTGGAAAAATGGATTCATTTTCGCTCCAGGAATATAACTGCCGCTGTTCTGCAAAATCCAAACGCCCTGCCCTAAATAATTTAAGATAAGCGTAAGTTTCACAAAAATCCAACTGATTCTAATGTTATTTCTTCCGCAGTGACCCAAGTCAGAATATAAAGCCTCCGCCCCTGTAGTACATAAAAACACCCCACCCAGAATTAAAAACGCCAGTTTATTGGTCACCAATAAATGGATGGCATAGTAAGGATTAAATGCCTTTAGAATGCTGAAATCTTTAACCACAAAAGACACACCTACAATCCCCAACACAGCAAACCAAACAAACATTACCGGGCCGAATAGCTTGCCTACCAGATTGGTACCGAACTGCTGGATAATAAATAGAATGGTTAAAATGGTGATTACAATTGGAATAACCGGCACATCGAACTTACTGGTAAGTCCTTCAATGGCTGATGTTACCGTAATACTGGGCGTAATAATACCATCAGCAAGTAATGCGCAGCCACCTACAACAGCTGGAACAACCAACCACTTGGCCTTTTTGCGCACCAGCGAGAACAAAGAGAAAATACCACCCTCACCTTTATTATCTGCCCTGAGGGTAATAATAACATACTTAACAGTAGTCTGTAAGGTTAATGTCCAAATGATGCAGGATAAAACACCCAAAACATTTGTTGGATTGATATCCTGCTTTCCACCTAAAATTGTGGTAAAAATTGCGTTTAAAGTATACAGGGGTGACGTACCAATGTCACCGAACACAATTCCTAAGCTAATTAGAACACCGCCGGCGGTTAACGCGTTGACATTTTTATGATTTGACACTTCGTTGATATTTTAGTGCGGCAAAAGTAAACTAACTATAACAATTTAACAACCAAATTATTGTGTATTTTTGACACTATGAAAATTAAATTTTATTGTTAAATTGTGTTAAATTATGGGTTTTAAACAAAATGTTTAATTTCTTTGTTTTAAATTAATACATTTGCTATACCAATTTGATGAAACTCTACACTAAGATAACGTTACTCACAAAACTTGCCTGCACATTGTGCATTATTTTGTTGTGCAGCGTAAATTCTTGGTCGCAACAAATTGATAGCATACACATTAGCTTAAAAAGCAGAACAAAAAAAACAAGTCGAATTCCTGAAATTAAAGCGAATATTACGCCTTACAAACCTCTTTTCATGACAGTTGGCGGTTCGGGAATATTCAATACTTATTCTACAGTGCCTAAAAATGCGACCGTTGTACTGAAAGACAAACTGTTAAGCATCATTAAAATATATCCTAATCCAGTAGAAGACCAGTTAAATATTATTTTAGCTATTGGAAAAGATGGTACCCAAACAACAATTAAAATTATCGATTTATTGGGTAATGAAGTTGCAACGCTTTTAAACGAACGTTTAAATTCCGGTGAGCATACCAAAAACTTTGTTGTTCCTAACAGAATTAACCCAGGCATTTACTTTTTAAGGGTTATTGCAGGTTCAGAAAGCCAGGTAAAACGGATCTCAGTTTTATAACACCATTTTCTTTTCTATTTTTGATTGATGCGGAATTAATTCCCTTCTATTTTTACATATTTCATATTCTTAACAATGAAGATCATCGCCATTGGCCGAAATTATGCCGAACACGCAAAAGAGCTGAACAATCCAGTTCCAACCATACCAGTAATTTTCCTTAAACCTGATACTGCTGTTTTAAAAGATAATAAACCTTTTTACCTGCCCGATTTTTCTGATGATGTGCATTATGAACTGGAGGTCGTTCTAAAAATCTGCAAAGAAGGTAAACATATTGCTGAAAAGTTTGCGGCTAATTATTATGATGAAGTGGGTTTGGGCATCGATTTTACCGCACGCGATATCCAGGCAAAACACAAAGAAAAAGGATTGCCTTGGGAACTTGCCAAGGCTTTTGACAATTCAGCCCCAATCAGTATTTTTTTGCCAAAAAGCGATTACGAAGATCTTTACAATTTAAATTTTGAGTTAAAGATAAATGGCGAAAGCCGCCAGGTTGGCCATACTAAAGATTTGTTATTCTCGTTCGAGAAGATAATCAGTTTTGTTTCTCAATATATCACTTTAAAAAAAGGCGATTTAATTTTTACCGGAACGCCTCAGGGTGTTGGAAAAATAAATAAGGGCGACAAACTGGAAGCCTGGTTAGAAGGAAAGCAACTTTTAAATTTTGATGTAAAATAACGAATGATTAAAAACCCGATCCAATACAAGTTAAAATTTTACATTTCAATTTGCCTTTTAACCCTTTCAACTTTTGTTCAGGCACAACAGATTTTCAGTAACAACAAATATCCCATTACCGATTTCAGACAGCCATTGGATATTACTCCACCTGCCCTTGCAGGCTCCTTTGGCGAAATAAGGGGCAATCACTTTCATTCCGGAATCGATTTCAGAACCAATCAGCGCGAAGGTTATCCTGTTTATGCGGTTGCTGATGGTTATATTTCGAGGTTAAGGGTGCAGAACAGTGGTTTTGGACAGGCACTATATATCAATCACCCTAATGGTTTTACCACGGTTTACGGCCATTTACAGCGCTTTGCACCAAAAATTGCCACGATTGTTAAGAATCTTGAATACGAAAAAAAATCATTTGAGCTTGATGAATTTCCGGATGCCACATTAATTCCTGTACATAAAGGCGATATTATTGCCTGGTCTGGTAACCGTGGCAGTTCAGGTGGACCACATTTGCATTTCGAAATCAGAGATACCAAAACTGAAGAAACTATAAATCCGCAATTTTTTGGGATCATCATCCCCGATAATATCCCTCCTGTTATCCACGGACTTTATGTATATCGTTTAAATGGTAAAACTTTTAACGAAAATACACCTAAACAGGCTATTGGCATTAGTGGAGCAAATGGTAGTTATAAAACTGTTGCACCAATCAGCTTAACTGGCGAGGTTGGTTTTGGCATCGTGGTAACTGATAGGCATAATGGTTTATCAGGCACTAACGGTGTATATTCTATTCAATTAGAGGTAGATGGCAAAAAAGTGTACACATCTGCACTTGAACGTTTTGCTTTCGAAGACAGTAAAGCAATTAATTCGCATATCGATTATCCTACCTACTTAAATACGAAAAGAAGTATCCAGAAAAGTTTTGTTGAACCTGGCAACCCTTTAAAAATTTATAGTGGTTTGGTCAATAACGGCAGGATCAATTTCAACGACGGTGCTCCACATCAGCTTCGCTATATCATTACAGATTCGAAAGGAAATGTTTCTATCCTCCCTTTCTCGGTAAATGCAGGGTTAGCAACTATTACAGCGCCAGTTGTTCCTGCCGGAGTAATTTATCCATACAATAAAGTAAACGAGTTTAATACCGATGATATTAAAGTAGTTTTCCCTCTCGGAACATTGTACAGCGATTTAAACTTCACTTATAAAAAGTTGCCTAAACCTGCTGGTAATGCCTGGTCAGCTGTTCATCAGATCCATAACAGATACACGCCATTGCATATCGGATTCGACATCTCAATTAAGGCTGATAACCTCCCTGAAAATCTCCGGAGCAAAGCATTGATTGTCAATTCAAACGGCTCATCACAGGGTGGATATTATGATAATGGTTTTGTAAAAGCAACACCAAGAAACTTTGGCAGTTTTTACATTGCAGTTGATACCATTGCTCCACGGATTTCACCCATCAATATTGCCGAAGGAAAAAACATGGCTGGTTTATCTAAAATGATTTTTAAAATCAGTGATAATTTATCGGGCATTAAAAGCTTTAACGGCTACATGGATGGCAAATGGATATTAATGGAATTTGATGCGAAAACCGCAACACTTTGGCACAGTTTCGATGAAAGAACTCCATCAGGCAAACATTCGTTTGAATTGGTGGTTACAGATATGAAAGAAAACACAAGAAGATACCCGATACATTTTTCCAAATAAGTGGTAAAAATGTTTTAAAATGTCATCTTTTAAATTCCTGCGAACAGGATAGTAATTTAAACTGTTTACTTTGCAGCATTAATTAATAGATCCAAGGACATAAAAATTCAATCATTTTATATATGGCAGAATTAAAAGAAGGTGATCAGGCACCTGCAATTACATCAAAAGATCAAAATGGAAACGAGGTTTCGTTAAGTGATTATAAAGGCAAAACAGTTGTACTTTATTTTTACCCAAAAGACGATACCCCGGGCTGCACCGCGGAAGCCTGTGATTTCAGAGACAACTATCAGGGTTTACAAGCCAAAGGTATTGTCGTTTTAGGCGTTAGCGTAGATGATGAAAAATCGCACCAAAAATTTGTAACCAAACATAACTTACCATTTACCCTACTGGCTGATACGGACCAGAAAATCGTAAATGATTATGGCGTTTGGGCAGAAAAAAATATGTACGGTAAAAAATATATGGGCACGGTTCGCACCACCTTTATCATTGATGGCGATGGAAAAATTATCCATATCATCAAAAAAGTTGACACCAAAAATTCAACACAACAAGTACTCAATTTAATCAATAACTAATTATGATATAGCAGGTAAAATATTAACTTTGCTATACAACAACCTCTTATTTTAATGAAACATACAATTAAAGAGCTAGAAGATATTGCCTCTCAAATCCGTAGAGATATCGTAAGAATGGTTCACGGATGTCAATCTGGTCACCCTGGCGCTTCGCTTGGATGCGCAGATTTTTTTACTGCACTATACTTTGAAGTGCTGAACCACAAAACAGACTTCACGATGGAAGGTGCAGGCGAAGATTTATTTTTCCTTTCGAACGGTCATATTTCTCCGGTTTGGTACAGTACTTTGGCTCATGCCGGTTATTTCGACAAAAGCGAACTGGCAACTTTCCGTAAACTGGATTCAAGATTGCAGGGGCACCCTACAACACACGAACATTTACCAGGCATCCGTATTGCTTCAGGCTCATTAGGTCAAGGTTTATCAGTGGCTATTGGTGCTGCATTGGCTAAAAAGTTAAATGGCGATAAATCTTATATTTTTGCGCTTTTAGGTGACGGAGAATTACAGGAAGGACAAAACTGGGAAGCAGCTATGTTTGCCCCATTTAATAAAGTTGACCATTTAATTGCATCAGTTGATTATAACGGACAGCAGATTGATGGTCCGACCAGTAAAGTGCTTGCTCTAGATGATTTACAAGCTAAATTTGAAGCTTTCGGATGGCACGTAATCAATACTGATGGTAATGACATGCAAGCCATAGTTGAAGGTTTACATTATGCTAAAACCTTAACCGGAAAAGGTAAACCGATCTTAAATTTAATGAGCACACAAATGGGTGCTGGTGTAGATTACATGACGGGTTCACACAAATGGCACGGCACGGCACCAAATGATGAGCAATTAGCCGCTGCATTAGCGCAATTACCAGAAACTTTAGGGGACTATTAATGTAGATTTTGAGACATTAGATATGAGACTTGAGGCATTTCGTCGCTAATCTCACATCTAAAATCTCCTAAGGAATATAAAACCCAGATTATAAATTGATTTTGAGGCAATAGATATGAGATTTGAGACGAGTGGTCGCCTGATCTCACATCTAAAATCTCATATCTCATATCTAAAACAAAATGAAAAAATATACATATACAGAAAAAAAAGATACACGTTCGGGTTTTGGAGCTGGCTTACATGAGGCTGGAAAGAAAAACGAGAATGTGGTTGCCTTATGTGCCGATTTAGTTGGATCGCTTAAAATGGATGCTTTTATTAAAGATTTTCCGGAGCGTTTTACTCAGGTTGGTATTGCAGAAGCGAACATGATCGGTATTGCAGCAGGTATGACAATTGGCGGTAAAATTCCTTTTACAGGTACTTTTGCCAACTTCTCTACTGGCCGTGTTTACGATCAGATCCGTCAATCGGTAGCTTATTCTAATAAAAACGTTAAAATCTGTGCATCTCACGCCGGATTAACATTAGGCGAAGATGGTGCGACACACCAGATCTTAGAAGATATCGGTTTAATGAAAATGTTGCCAGGAATGGTGGTGATCAATCCTTGCGATTATAACCAGACTAAAGCCGCAACGATGGCCATTGCCGAGTACGAAGGTCCGGTTTATTTACGTTTTGGCCGTCCGGTAATCCCAGTGTTTACAGATCCGGATCAAAAATTTGAGATTGGTAAAGCCTGGATGGTGAATGAAGGAACCGATGTGACCATTATTGCTACAGGACACATGGTTTGGAAAGCGATTGAGGCTGGTGAGAAATTAGCCGAACTGGGTATAGATGCCGAGATTATTAACATCCATACCATTAAACCTTTGGATGATGAAGCCATCTTAACATCTGTTAAGAAAACCGGATGCGTAGTTACTTGTGAAGAGCATAACAAATTTGGTGGATTGGGCGAGAGCGTGGCACGTTTATTAACAACTGAATTGCCAACTCCACAAGAGTTTGTAGCCACTAACGATACTTTTGGCGAAAGCGGAACACCAGATCAATTAATGTCTAAATATGGTTTAGATGCCGTAAACATTGTTGAAGCTGTTCAAAAAGTAATTGGCAGAAAAAAATAGATTTGAGACATAAGATATGAGGTTTGAAACATCAAATCTCATATCTCAATACTCACATCTCAAATCTTATACAATAGAATGAAACAAGTTGAAGATTCAGAAATTCTTGCCATGTTTGCTGTTGAGCATACGCGCAATGAAGCCTTTAACCTGTTACTAAAAAAATACCAGCAAAAAATATACTGGCATATCCGCAGGCTGGTTTTAAATCATGATGACTGCGATGATCTTTTGCAGGAAGTATTTGTTAAGGTCTGGAAAAATCTCGATAAATTTAGAAGTGATTCCCAGCTTTACACCTGGATTTACCGTATCGCAACCAACGAAGCGATCACTTTCTTAAATAAACAAAAGCAGCGTAACAATACACCTTTAGACGAGGTATCATCCGAACTCGCCGATAATCTGGTGGCATCATCCTATTTTAATGGCGATAAGCTTGAGCTTAAACTGCAAAAAGCAATCCTAACGTTACCGGAGAAACAACGGATTATCTTCAATATGAAATATTTTGATGATATGAAATATGAAGAGATTTCGGAGGTGTTGGGAACCTCAGTTGGTGCGTTAAAAGCATCCTTTCATATTGCCGCAAAAAAAATTGAAGCTTTTATTACAAATGATGAGGTTGACTATTAAACCTTTTCACTTTAATTGTATCATATATCTGTGATGAACGAAAATATAGAAAATAACGATTGGATGAACGAGGCTCCTGCACTTGCGGCTCTGGAGAAACGTAATCCTTTCTCCGTTCCTGATGGATATTTCGAAAATAGTGATGAGGCCATTTTTTCTGCTGTATTCCTTGATGGATTGAAACAGAAAACAAGTAACAATAATTTTGAGGTTCCGCAGCATTATTTTGAAAATTTAGCGGAACGCATACAAACCCGCATTACCCTATCTGAAATTCCTAAAGCAGAAAAGGCTTTTACAGTACCCGAAAATTACTTCGACACATTACAAAGTAGAATTACGCAAAGAATTGCGGTTTTGGAACCTAAAAGGGAGGCTAAAATTATTCCTTTGTGGAGAAGAAACATCGTTAAATACGTAAGTGCAGCTTGCTTTTTGTTAATGGCCTCATTTGGCATTTATTTTTACCAAAACGGATCGGTTTCTGTTGGTCAGCCATCACCATCTGCGGAGGCCATAGTAAACGAACAATTATTGTATGATATTGACGAAAATACCATCATAGATCATTTAGAAACACAAAACACGACCTCATCTAATATAAAAACAACTTCCGCGTCAGATACGGAAATGGAAAATTACATTTTGAGCAATTTCTCTTCAAGTGATTTGGCTCAGGAGCTAAATAATTAATATAAAAATGAAGAATTTACTTTTTGTTGCTTTGATGTTTTTATTACCCTCTACCCTATTGGCACAAAGACCAAGGGGAGAAGAAATAGAATCGCTTAAAATAGCCTTTTTCACTCAAAAACTAGATTTATCGCCAGAAGAGGCTAAGATTTTCTGGCCAATTTATAACGACATGCAGGCAGAACAAAATGCACTGCGTAATGAACGCAGGCAGAAGATGATCTCTTTCAGAAAAACGACTGAAATCGATAATCTAAGTGATGCACAGGTGCAAAGTTTAATTACCAGCGAATTTGAGTTCAAGCAAAAAGATCTTAATCTTGATAAAAAATATTACAACAAGCTTAAATCTTCTCTGCCCATAAAAGTTGTAGGTAAATTTTATCGGGCGCAAGAGGGTTTCAAACGAGAGCTACTCAATAGGTTTAAAGGCGGTCAAAAACCATAACAAAAAAGACTTACAGCAATGTAAGTCTTTTTTGTTTTAAAGCACTCTTTCATTTCCGTACTTTTGTGCTATGCTTACCCAACGTCAGTTGTTTTTACAACACAATGCACAAACCTCCCCTGAACCACTTATGCTCGAATTTGTAAGGGCAAAAGGAATCTACATTTACGATGCACAGGATAAAAAACACATTGATCTTATTGCCGGTATCGGTGTAAGCAATGTTGGCCATTGCCATCCTGCAGTAGTGAAAGCCATTCAAGATCAGGCAGAAACCTATATGCACTTGATGGTTTATGGCGAATATGTTCAAACACCACAGGTGAATTTTGCCAAGGCCCTCGCAGAAATTTTACCCGAAAGCTTAAGTTGTACCTACTTTTTAAACTCTGGAACGGAAGCTGTAGAAGGCGCCATGAAACTGGCCAAACGGTATACTGGCCGTAAAGGATTTATAGCCTGCAAAAATGCTTATCATGGCAGCACACAGGGTGCAGAAAGTTTAATGGAAAGTGATTTTTATTCTGTTGGTTATGGCCCTTTCTTGCCCCATGTGAGTTTTATTGAGCATAACAACCTGGCTGATCTGCAAAAAATCAATTCAGACATTGCTGCTGTTTTTATTGAGCCTATACAAGGTGAAGCTGGAATTAGGGTTGCCGATTTAAGTTATATGCAGGCTTTAAGAGCGAAATGTAACGAAACCGGAACTTTATTAATTTTCGACGAAATACAATCGGGTTTTGGCCGCAGTGGTAAAATGTTTGCTTTTGAACATTACGAGGTTGTACCTGATGTATTGCTTTTGGCAAAGGGAATTGGTGGCGGAATGCCAATAGGTGCTTTTATTAGTTCTCTAGAAATCATGTCAGTATTGTCGCATACGCCAATCTTAGGCCACATGACTACTTTTGGAGGTCACCCGGTTTGCTGCGCAGCCGGATTGGCGACTTTACGCACCCTGGTTGATGATCATATTGTTGAAGAAGTAGAAGAAAAAGGCCAGTTGTTTAAACAGCTTTTAAAACATCCGGCAATTAAAGAAATCAGGGGCAAAGGGTTAATGCTTGCTGTTGAATTCGATAATTTCGAGAACAATAAAAAAATTATAGATGCCTGTATTTTAGATGGAGTATTGTCTGACTGGTTTTTACATTGCAGCAATTCTATGCGGATAGCCCCTCCGCTAATTATTACAAAAGAAGAAATTAAAGAAGCTTGTAAGACCATCTTAAAAAATATTAACTTAGTTGCAGGGTAAAAGCATAAGGCATAGCTTAAAATGCTGAAAGATAAAACTAATAACTGTTAGCTGAAATGAATGTATTAATTGTTGAAGATGAGAAAAGCCTGGCGCTTGAAATGGATGAATTCTTGAGTAAAGAAGGATTTATTGTAGAGCATGCATGGAAAAAATCTTCTGCTGAAGAAAAGATATTTGTAAATAATTACGATTTCATTTTACTAGACCTGGGCTTGCCTGATGGCGATGGTTTCGATGTTTTGAAGCAGCTGAAGGCCATGAAAGACCGTGATGATGCTGTAATCATTTTAACTGCACGTAGCGCTGTTGATGACCGGATTAAAGGTCTTGACGAGGGTGCAGATGATTATTTACCAAAGCCATTTTCGCTAAACGAACTTTTAGCGCGAATGCATGCGATTACGCGTAGAAAACATAAACTAGAGAAAAATGAGGTAAATGTTCACAATTTCTTACTCAATATCCAGAACAGAACTGTTTCTTTTGAAGATGAAAGATTAAACCTGACCAAAAAGGAGTTCGAGATATTTAACTACCTGGTACTGAATAAAAACCGCGTAGTATCAAGAATGAGTTTAACGGAGCACGTTTGGGGAGATATTTTAGAAGTGAATTCTGATTCAAACTTTGTGGACGTACATGTTAAAAACCTTCGAAAAAAACTCGCGGGAGTTACACCAATAGATTGGTTTGAAACCGTAAGAAGCATAGGTTATAGGATTAACTGCTAGTGCGTTTAGGGTTGGGCGTTTGGCGCTTAGCGTCAATTAACCGATTTAAACAATTAACCCAACGATAAATAAACCCTCATCTATCTAAATGAAGTTACAGGTTAAGTTTTCTTTATATAATGCAGTAACCAAAGTGGCCATCATACTGGTATTGGGCGCCATCATCCTGTTTTCATTAGATAGATTGGCTCATAACCAGCTGGATAACCGTTTGATTAAAAAGAAGAACAAAATCATCAAACATTTAGATGATAATGAGATCGATAGCCTTTTAAATAAAGAACAATCTTTTACCGACTATAATATTCTAAAAGAAGAATTTATTGTATTAACAGTCCTTCCCGACAATCAAAAAGATTCTACTGCAAAGGTATTTACTGAAAAAAGGGAGATTGAGGGTGATATTGAAGTATATCGCATTTTAAACTATAAATTCTCTTATCATAAAAATTGGTACAACCTGGAGATCGGAGAAACCATGACAACGCTTCAGTCTATTAAAAATTCGATCCGTTTTTATATGCTGATTGTACTCGTTGCTGCATTGTTCATTACCCTCGTGGCCGATTACACCTTCTCTAATTTTTTACTGAGACCATTTTACCGCATTATTGATAAAAAGATTAACCTGGTTGATGATCCCACTCATTATAATTACCAGAACATCCCCACCAGCACCAGTGATTTTAAAATTCTTGATAATAGCATAAACTCGTTAATGCGTAAGATAAATACGCTTTTCGCTTTAGAAAAGCAGTTTATTGCTAACGTTTCGCATGAGCTACTTACCCCTATTTCGATTTTAAGTACACGATTTGAAAATATGCTCAATACACCAGACATTCCTGTTGAGCATGAAAATAAGATCTATGCCTCATTAAAAACCCTAAACCGCTTAAAGTTGATTATAAATAGTTTGTTGCTCATTTCAAAAGTCGAAAACAATCAGTATCTAAAAACAGAAGAAATTAGCCTCAAACAGGAAATTGATGATATATACGAGGATCTGGAAGATCGGATAGCGGATAAAAACATTAGTTATAGCGCCCAGCTTTCAAAAGACTTTCATTTTATAGGAAACAAAGCACTGATACATACGCTTTTGATTAACATCATCAACAATGCAATTAAATATAATGTTGATCACGGAACTATTTCCATAACCGATAAAACCGAGAACGAAAAATATATCCTCACCATCAGCGATACCGGAGCGGGCATGAGCGCCGCATTGGTTGAAAATGCTTTCGATCGTTTTAAAAGAGGAAATTCTGAAGAAAATGGCTTTGGCTTGGGGCTAGCCATTGTGCAAAGTATTGCCCGATTTCATAAAATAGATGTTAACATCGAATCTGAAGAACACAAGGGAACCAATATTTCCTTATTTTTCGCAAATGAAAGTTAGGCTGACAGCAAGATCTGAGCCACTGTAAGCAAGATTTTTATCTTGAAATATCTGTAAACGAAATTCTGGAAATTCATTTATCCATATGAAAAGGCAGCCTATACTGGTGTGAAAATTGAAGTAGAATTATAATTTTTGGCAGGGGCTTTGCTTGCTATTAAGATCAATCTGATCATCAAAAAGATATTACAATGAAAAACATCATCCCAATTCTAGGAGCCATCACCTTATTTATGGCATCTTGCCAGGGTGGAACGGCAAAAAAGACACAGGCCAAAATAGACTCTACTATTGTAAGCAACGCACAAAGCACACCAGATTCTGTTCAATGTTACCAATATATTAAAAACCGCGATACAGCAACCTTAACCTTAAAAACAATTGATAATAAGTTAACAGGTACATTGGGCTATAATTTATATGAAAAAGATAAAAATGCAGGCACCATAGCCGGGATTATTAAAGGCGACACACTAATCGCCAACTACACTTTTCAATCTGAAGGCAAAACGTCAGTAAGAGAAGTAGCATTTATGAAAAAGGGCAATCAGCTTGTAGAAGGATTTGGTGATGTACAGGAAGTAAATGGAGAAAGCAAGTTTAAAAACCTGAGCCAACTAAAGTTTGATGGATCAATGACTTTTGAAAAAATTGAGTGTAAATAATACTTCTTCATTTCATACCAGAATTCGTCATTTCCGTAGTGGAGAAATCTTTCACATAGTTTAAAGATTTCTCCATTTCGCTGCGCTTCATCCGATAGCTATCGGATCGAAATCACGACCTTTCTTAGCACATATTCACTATTTACCTACAGCATCCTTAGCTGCAGCACTCCACTCTTTAGTTAATTTAAGTACATAATCAGAATACTTTTGAATTTCATCAGGTTTTAGCTTGGAAGCCCATCCTGTTGCCTGGTTTGCCCAGGTAGTATATTTATCGCTGATGGCCTTAATTTCCTTAGCATTTTTACTTTTTACAGCTGCAACGTATTCGTCTTTTAATTTGCTGTACTCGGCAAGGCCTTTATTTACTTCTTCATTTGAGAAAGTCGGAACTTCTGTTTTAATGGTTTCAGTGGTGGTCGTGGTAACTTTGGTAACGGTATCACTGTTTACGGCAATTTTGCTGGAATCTTTGGTTGTTTCCGTTTTTTTGGTACTATCGCAAGAAACTAGTGTAGAGGCCAACAGGCCTGTTAAAGCGATTGATAAGAAGATTTTTTTCATGATGGATTTAGTTTTTAACCGATAGAAGACTAAATATTGTGCCAAATCCTTAATACTCAATTAATATTAATAGCATTCTTCTGTAAACCTGAATTCGATTAATAACCTATCTTCCAAGATGCACTATGGAGATTTTTAAATAAGAGCCGTCACCCTGAATTCATTTCAGGGTCTACTTTGCAAGAAACATGCTGACCACGAAGTAGCTATTAGGCCTTTAAAACAATGAAAATTACTAATAAAATAAATTCAGCATGGCGACCATACATCGCTAAGCGACTAAAAAAATAATGATTATGAAAAAATAATTAATCGAATTGAGGTTATAAATCCTCAAACCTTTCCCAAAAACCATCAACGGGTAATTTGGCGAATATATTTACAGGTTCCTTTTTTACGGGGTGCATAAACTGTAAACGACGGGCATGCAGGCAAATACTTCCCTTTCTGCTTCCCCGGGGATAACCGTATTTGTTATCGCCCATAATCGGACAGCCCATTGAGGATAACTGCACCCTGATCTGGTGCGAACGCCCCGTTAAAGGATCTACCTCCAACAGGTAATAATCGCCAACTTTGGCTTTTACTTTATAAGAAAGCTCGGCCCGCTGGCTACCAGTAACTTCTGTGTTATAATAAGATACCACATTCTTCTGTGGATTCTTAACCAACCAGTGGATCAAAGTAGCCGATTCCTTTTCGGGTTTATTCTTTACCACTGCCCAATAGGTTTTCTTTACTTCACGGTTTTTAAATACAGCATTCATTCGTTCTAAAGCCTTACTGGTTTTAGCAAACAAAATTACACCACTCACCGGGCGATCTAAACGGTGTACTACCCCTAAAAAAGCTCCATTTGGTTTATTGTATTTTTTAGCGATGTACTTTTTCACCTGTTCATCCAATGGCTCATCGCCGGTTTCATCAACCTGCACAATATCACCTGCTCTTTTATTAATAGCGATTAAATGATTATCTTCAAAAAGAATGTCGTTATCAGTAATGGGCATCAGTTAGTTCATTGGTTCATCCGTCATTAGTTCATTTGTAATGCAAATCGTGTAATGCGAAAGTTTATTTGTTAATCGGTTAGCTATTTAATTGTTTAAAGTTGGATAATTTATTTGCGCTTAAAATAACTCCAAACTCGAAGCGCCCAACTCCAAACTTAATATTGTTCTTTCTCGTTCGGGAAGTCGTTTCCTTTCACATCACGGATATAAGATTGCGCAGCACCCAAAATTTCGTCGTACAGGTTGATATACTGGCGTAAAAAGCGTGGTTTAAATCCTTTGGTTAAACCAATCATATCATTTACCACCAAAACCTGCCCATCACAGTCTGGACCCGCACCTATGCCAATAGTGGGGATATGCAGGCTTTCTGTAACTTCTTTACCCAGGGCAGCAGGAATTTTTTCCAATACAATGGCAAAACAACCCGCAGCCTGTAAAGCCAGAACATCTGTTTTTAACTTATTTGCTTCTTCTTCTTCCTTTGCACGAACGGTATAGGTTCCAAATTTATAAATCGACTGTGGGGTTAAACCCAGGTGTCCCATTACCGGGATTCCTGCCGTAATAATCCGCTGAACAGATTCAATAATTTCTTCGCCACCCTCTAATTTAACACCGTGGGCTCCTGACTCTTTCATAATCCTTATCGCTGAGTTCAAAGCTTCTTTCGAGTTTCCCTGATAAGAGCCGAAAGGTAAATCAACTACAACAAAGGCACGTTTAACGGCCCTGATTACAGATGCAGCATGATAAATCATCTGATCAAGGGTTATAGGCAAAGTTGTCTCATGACCAGCCATTACATTCGAAGCAGAATCACCAACCAATAAAACGTCTAATCCCGCATCATCTAGAATGGTTGCCATCGAATAATCGTAGGCAGTTAACATCGATATTTTTTCACCACGTTGTTTCATTTCCTGTAAAATGTGCGTAGTAATGCGTTTGATTTCTTTATGTACCGACATGGGTTTTGTTTTGTGTTGTCAAAAGTATTGTTTTTTCTTTAAAAAGGCATAAGGTAAAAGGTTTAAGGTTTAGGGCCAATCAACCTTATACCATATACCCTCAACCTCCAACCTTATTTCACTTTTCTCTTTACATTACAAATCTTAAACGCTATCTTTGTACCCCGAAATGGAAGGGATATATTCATCTTTTTTTGCACCCTGCAAATACGGCTTTAATGCCGAAAGCCATTGTTTTTTCAACTCTTTTTTAAATCAAAATCCATATTGTAATTACCATGACTAACTACACCAAGTTACCTGCGATTTTATTACTGGCCGACGGCACGGTTTTTTACGGCAAAGCGGCCGGAAAAATTGGCACTACTACCGGCGAAATTTGTTTTAATACCGGGATGACAGGTTACCAGGAAATTTTCACAGATCCAAGTTATTTTGGACAGATAATGGTTACCACGAATGCACATATTGGTAATTATGGTATCCACAAAGATGAGATCGAATCGGGCTCGATCAAAATTGCTGGTTTAGTCTGCAAAAATTATAATATCGTTTATAGCCGTAAAGAAGCAACAGAATCTATTCAGGATTATTTCCAGAATGATAACCTGGTTGCTATTTCAGATATTGATACACGTGCTTTGGTTCGCCATATCAGAGATAAAGGTGCTATGAACGCAATTATTTCTTCTGAAATTACCGACCTGGATGAATTAAAACAAAAGTTGGCCGAAGTACCATCAATGGAAGGTTTAGAACTTTCTTCTAAAGTAAGTACAAGCGAACCATATTTTTACGGTAACCCTGAGGCAAGCTTAAAAGTGGCTGCCCTTGACTTGGGTATCAAGAAAAACATTTTGCGTAGCTTTGAAAACCGCGATATCTACGTTCAGGTTTTCCCCGCTAAAACCACTTTCGCCGAAATGGAAAAATTTAGCCCTGATGGTTACTTTATTTCAAATGGCCCTGGCGATCCGTCGGTAATGCCTTATGCGGTAGAAACGATCAAAGATATATTAGCAGAAGATAAGCCTTTGTTCGGCATCTGCTTAGGTCACCAGTTATTGGCCGAAGCTAACGGTATCGGTACCATGAAAATGTTTAATGGTCACCGTGGATTAAACCACCCTGTTAAAAACATTATCAAAAACCACTGCGAAGTTACTTCACAGAACCATGGCTTTGGCGTAGTTCCAGATGAGGTTAGGAACTCTGATAAAGTAGAAATTACACACATTAATTTAAACGATAAATCAATTGAGGGAATCCGTGTAAAAGGTAAAAAAGCTTTCTCGGTTCAATATCACCCGGAATCTTCTCCAGGTCCACACGATTCACGCTACTTATTCGATGATTTCGTTGAAGTAATGAAAGGTGAACTGGTTTGGTAAGTTTGAGATAGAAAGACTAAAGCTTAAAGACCAAAGGTTAAAGGCCAAAATACAATAATAAGATCTGCGGATTTGCGGCAAAAATAAGCTGCCGATCCGCAGATTTCTTTTATAACCTATTTTCGCCTGCTTAAAACATCATTTTACCGACATTTTCAGCTATGTATTCAAAAATTCATTCTCTATTCATTTAAAGCTCCTTACATTCGCAACATGGAAACAAAAAAAGCCATTATCAGTGTTAAAGATCTGGTAAAAAAATATGATGATTTCGTGGCCGTTCAAGGGCTTAATTTTGAAGTATACGAGCATGAGATTTTTGGTCTACTTGGCCCTAATGGTGCTGGAAAGACCACTACCCTCGAAATTATCGAAACGTTGAGAGACAAAACATCAGGCGAAATTATTGTTGATGGTTTTTCTGTTGACAAACACCCACAGGATATTAAACAGATTATTGGCGTGCAACTACAGGCCGCTGGTTATTACCCCAATCTAAACCTGATCGAACTGATTGAACTTTTTGCCGGCTTATACGGTGCCAACATTAAACCCATGGAGATGCTGGAGAAAGTAAATCTTCAGGATAAGGCCAAAGCTAAATACAAAGCACTTTCAGGTGGGCAAAAACAACGTTTCTCTATAGCGACAACGCTCATCAACCAACCAAAGATTATTTTTTTAGATGAGCCTACAACGGGTTTAGATCCGCAGGCACGCAGAAATCTTTGGGATCTGATTACAGAAATCCGAGATGCAGGTACCACGGTTGTAATTACCACACACTACATGGACGAGGCTGAACAGCTTTGCGATCGCGTTGCTTTTGTAGAACGCGGACAAATTATCGCTTTGGATACGCCTGATAACTTAATAGACAAATTAGTAAACAGCGGTTTTGAGCGTAAGAAAGAAGTTAAAAAGGCCAATCTGGAAGATGTATTCATTAATCTTACAGGTCAGGAATGGCGTGAATAGCCACCTACTCCCGTTAAGAGGGAACTTAATATCGAAGTTTAATACATAGTTCAAAATAGAATCTAGCACAATCAATATGCAAAAAGATATACCAGGCCAAAATATAAGCGCTCCTTCAGGGGTTAGGAGCTACAGCAATACCAAAGCAACCCTAGCCCTTGCCAAAGCAAGTTTCCGGTCTATTATGCGGAGTCCTTCGGCAGTAGTTTTCACCCTTGCTTTCCCCTTGATATTCATACTCGTTTTTGGCTTTCTGGGTGGCGGTGGAACGCGTATTGATGTTGGGGTAACACCAGGTTCTGATGTAAATAACCCGGTAATGGGTATGCTCGAAAAAACAGGTATGATCCGTCTGGTAAAAAATAAATCAAAAGCCGAATTTGATAAATTACTTGAAAAGGGCAATGTTGATGCTATGATTGATGTACACAGAAAAGTAAATACTGCCGCCTATTCGGTTAATGTGGTTTATACTTCGGCATCGAGAGATAAAGGTGGGATTTTAAAATCAGTTTTAAACAATATCTTTTACGATAAAACCTTAAAACCAACCGTTGCAGAAATTAAAGAAAGCACCATTACAGGCCGCGAGTATAAAACGATTGATTTCATCCTTCCTGGCCAATTGGGTTTTTCGCTATTAAGCACCGGCGTTTTCGGAACAGCATTCGTTTTTCTAAGTCTGCGCCAAACCCTGGTAATCAAGCGTTTTTTCGCAACTCCGGTAAGGCGTTCGAGCATTGTAATAGGCGAAGGAATGGCCCGTATAGGATTTGCCTTAATTGGCGCTTTATTTATCATTTTAATTGGACATTTCTTTTTTGGCTTTACACTCGTGCATGGTGCAATCACGGTCGTCAACATGCTTATGCTGGCCACAATGGGCATTATCGTATTTATGGGCTTTGGCTTTATTATTTCTGGCATTGCCAAAAGCGAAAGTATGGTACCACCCATTTCGAACATTGTTACTTTACCACAGTTTTTATTATCGGGAACATTCTTTTCTATCGAAGCTTTCCCAGGTTGGTTACAACCAATTAGCCGGGCATTACCGCTTACCTATTTAAATGATGCTATGCGCAAGGTAGCTTTTGAAGGTTTAGGCCTTTGGGATGTTAAGTTTCAGATCATGATTCTATTACTCTGGGGTATTGGTATTTATGCAGTAGCGGTAAAAGTATTTAAGTGGGAATAAGTTAGCTCAAAGCATTTTAAAATGATAACATAAACGTTATCATTTTTTTTTGGAGAAAAACTTTAATATCGGATAGATTTATTTTTAATAACATCCGATATTTACTATCTTTGGGTATGTGGGATTTTGATTTAGGCGATTTAGAAGAGCTATTACCGCAAACAGAAAGGTTATACGAAAAAAAGGCCAGATTAGAAACTTCAAGGCCATTACCTAGTAGCGCCCTACACCGTATTAAAGAAGACCTCACGCTGGAGTGGACGTATAACTCAAACAGCATTGAAGGAAACACTTTAAGCCTGAAAGAAACCCAAATGGTTTTACAAGAAGGCATGACTGTTAAAGGCAAATCGCTAAGAGAACATTTCGAAGCCTACAACCACGAAAAAGCCATTGATTACCTGTACACCTTAGTGAATAAAAATTATACACTCAGAAGCATTGATATTTTATCGCTTCATGGCTTGGTGCTCAGAAGTATTGAAGATGATTATGCCGGCCGTTTAAGAAATGGTGGTGTACGCATTGTGGGTGCAAACTTTACACCACCCAATGCTAATAAGGTTTCTGATTTATTAGATCAGCTAATCAGGTTTATTAACGATAATCCACTGGGGTTAAATGATATGGTATTGTCTACTATTTTCCACCATAAACTCGTTTGGATCCATCCTTTTTTTGATGGGAACGGGCGTACGGTGAGGCTTGCCATGAATTTACTACTTATGCGAAATGGCTTCCCTCCTGCAATCATCCTTAAAAACGACAGAAAGAAATACTACGAAGCACTTAACCAAGCCAACAAGGGTAATTACCATAAACTTTGTTTATTAATGCTGCAGGCTCTAGAGCGCTCATTAAATATTTATATCAATGCATTGCCCGGAAACCATTATGGAGATTACGAACCCATATCAAATATCGTTTCAGAACCTGATGTTCCTTATGGCCAAGAGTATGTGAGTCTATTGGCCAGGCAAGGCAAAATAGATGCTTATAAAGAGGGCAGAGATTGGCTTACCACCAAAGCTGCAGTACAAAGTTATATCAAAACGAGGAAAAGAAAACGTTAACCTTTTTTAACTTTTTGGTAAATGATATTGGCGTAATTTTACCAAAAAATATTTAATGAAAAGCTTGTTCATCTTTTGTGGTATTTTGCTTCTTTTCAGTAATTCGCAAGCTCAATTTAAGTTTCTGGCAAACAACAGTTCTGACCAATACAAGGCCAAAATTTTTGTTGATAAATGTGAAGGAAATGCCTGTGGTGGCAAAGCTACAGTTATTGTTTACGACAAGGTTACAGGCAGGGAAATAGATACTTTTCATTCTGAAAACCTGGATTTCGGCTTAACAGAAACTCAAAATGCTAAACTTGGATGGCTGGAACTTGGCAAATACCAAACACCTCTAATTTTCGGCGATTTTAATTTCGACGGCCTGGAAGATCTTGCCATCAGAAACGGTAATAAAGGTGCTTATTCGAGTCCATCTTACGATATTTATTTGGCAGCAGCAGAAAACAAATTCCTACCGAACAGTGAACTTACTAAACTTGCCAGTGAAAACTTAGGGATGTTTGATGTAGATAAAAAATTAAAACAGGTATCAATCCACCAAAAGGACGGATGTTGTTTTGATAAAACCATCAACTACAAATTTGACGCTAAAAACGCACCCTACGAAGACTCATCGGTAATTGAAGATTCGAGCATTGCTGATATTGTTACTGTGATTACTCAAAAAATGGTTGACGGAAAAGTAAAAAGAACGGTGCAGAAATTTAAAATGAAAGATTATTATAATCAATAAGTGGAATTTTCAACCACAGATATATACAAATAAATACCGATTTCCAGGTGTCATCACCCTGAACCGAGCCTAATTCTAGTCGTAGCGTCTCGTTCCGACATTCTACTAATAAATATGTTTACGCTTTAGCGAAGTGTCAAACCAAATTTAAACTCGATAGATCTCTCCACTCCGCTATGCTCCGGTCGAGATGACGACTTCTTTTATAGTGCGGCTTTTACCAAAAATGGCAGTATTTCTTTCTGGAAACTTACAAAGTTCTTACGCACATCAGAATCGCTAACTGAAGTAAATGCGAATGAAAACACAATACTTTTACTTGCTTTTAGCAAAAATGCCAATCCTTCTCTCCTTGCCGGATTATTTTTAAAGTTATCCAATTGCAGATAAGCGGCTAACAATAAAGCTTCCAGCTGATCTGATAAATGTTTCAAAAACTCTTGTGAGTTTGCATTTTCGCGCACAAAATCCCAGCCGATAAACTCATTACATGCCGTAAATGATAAGCGGCTTGTTTTCATTACCAAAGCTTTTAAGTGTTCTTCTTCTGAAGCGTAACTTACTTTATTGTTTAATATCTCATAAAGGTTCTGATCCAGGTAATCCATCAGAATACTATCCAAAACCTGCTCTTTACTCTCAAAATATTTGTAAATGGTTGCTTTGGCTATGCGGGCCTTTTTTGCAATTTCATTTACACTGGTTTTATGATAACCGTATTTTCTAAATAATTCTTTGGCAGCCTTTTTTACTGTTTCTTTTATTTTTTCAGCTTCCATTTTAATTGCTTACGTGTAATAATGTGTTGCCTTGCAAAGAAATATTATAGGCTTTTAGGCTTCTTTCGGCAGGTGCTTTTTGCGGACTCCCATCAAGCAGTGAAAATTTAGCGCCCGAACAAGGGTCGGTAGCCGTTACACCGCTATCATCAGGTGCTACCTTGCAAATCTTTTCCGGGTTTACAGTGCTGCATCGATCGAAGGCAACATATCCTCCAAGTGGTGTTTTTACAATGAGCAATCCGCCTACTCCATTGTTTGAAACAACTAAGACATTGTTTACCGCCTTTAAGCTAAACTCCGTTATCGTTACATTAAAGTTTACCGGTACATCAGGAATAAAACCCTGGTCTTTACCACAACCCGAAACGATCAGGAGTACAAACAATATACTATATAGATATTTCATCATTAAATTAAAGCAGATTTAAATTGCTTTAAGAAACGTACATCGTTCTCAGAGAACAAACGCAAATCTTTAATTACATATTTCAGATTGGCAATACGTTCTATCCCCATTCCGAATGCAAAACCGCTGTATTTTTTGGAATCTATATCACAGTTTTCCAAAACATTTGGATCTACCATACCACAGCCTAAAATTTCTACCCAACCGCTGTATTTACAAAGCTGGCAGCCGGCACCTTTACAAATGGTACAAGAAATATCCATCTCTGCAGATGGTTCGGTAAAAGGAAAATATGATGGACGGAAACGCACTTTTGTACCTTCTCCATATAATTCCTGCACGAAATAAAACAAAGTCTGTTTTAAATCTGCAAAAGACACATTTTCATCAACATACAAACCTTCCACCTGATGGAAAAAACAGTGTGCACGGGCAGAAATAGCTTCGTTACGGTAAACACGGCCTGGCATAATTGCCCTGAACGGTGGCTGGCCTTGCTCCATCATGCGCACCTGTACGGAAGAAGTATGCGTACGTAAAGCAATATCGCCTTTCTCTCCACCTTTTTTAATAAAGAAAGTATCCTGCATATCTCTGGCAGGATGCTCTTCAGGGAAGTTTAGGGCTGAGAAATTATGCCAATCGTCTTCAATTTCAGGGCCTTCTGCTACAGTAAAACCAAGTTTGGCAAAAATCTCTACAATTTCTCTACGCACCAAGGCTAAAGGATGGCGTGAACCAATTTCGAAACCTTCGCCTGGCAAAGTTAAATCCAATTGAGAATTTTCACTTTTGGTATCAGTGCTTTCTGTTGACTCCTTTAGCGTGAGGTATTTTGATTCTGCAAGTTGTTTAAATTCGTTTAAAACCTTTCCCAACGATCTTTTTTCTTCAACAGAAACAGATTTGAATTCGTCGAAAATCTCTTTTATGATGCCTTTACTTCCTAAATACTTAATGCGGAATTGCTCTAACTCGTCTGCTTTTTCAGTTACGAAAGCATTAATTTTCTCTGTATATTGTGTTATTTTGTCCTGTAACATGGCTTCAAATATACAGCAAATTATCCAATAATTTCAGGGCTAATGAGTTCAAATAATCTGTTTACAATGCCATTATAAAAGAAAATGAACCCAAACAACAAAAGCCGCTTTGAGCGGCTTTTGTTGTTTATATAAAATTATAAGGTTTTAAATTACCGCTAATTCTTTTCCTACTTTAGTAAATGCGGCTATTGCCTTATCTAAATGATGTTGCTCGTGCGCGGCAGATAATTGCACGCGGATTCTGGCTTTGCCCTGAGGTACTACCGGATAAAAGAACCCGATTACATAAATTCCTTCTTCCAACATTTTAGCCGCGAATTGCTGTGCAATTTTAGCATCGTATAACATTACCGGAACAATTGGATGGAACCCAGGCTTAATGTCAAAACCTGCCTCCGTCATTTTTTCGCGGAAATATTTGGTATTTTTTTCTAATTTATCCCTTAATGATGTAGTTTCGCTCAACATATCCAATACCGCAATAGATGCACCTGCAATTGCCGGCGCCAAAGTATTAGAGAACAGATAAGGACGCGACCTTTGGCGTAACATATCGATAATTTCTTTCTTACCCGAAGTAAAACCACCAGACGCACCGCCTAAAGCTTTACCCAAAGTACCTGTAATGATATCGATCCGGTCCATCACATTAAAATGTTCATGTGTTCCGCGACCGTTTTTACCGATAAAACCAGTACAATGCGACTCATCAATCATGATCAATGCTTCATATTTATCGGCTAAATCTGCAATCTTATCCAGGGGAGCCACAGATCCGTCCATAGAGAAAGCACCATCGGTAACAATGATCCTGTGTCTGCAATCTTTGGCCGCAATTAACTGTTTCTCCAAATCTTCCATATCGGCATTTTTATAACGAAAACGCTGTGCCTTACACAATCTAACCCCATCTATAATGGATGCGTGATTTAACTCATCGGAAATAATAGCATCTTCTGCATTAAATAATGGTTCAAAAACGCCGCCGTTTGCATCAAAAGCAGCAGCATATAAAATGGTATCCTCCGTACCTAAAAATTTAGAGATCTTTGCTTCAAGTTCCTTGTGCACATCTTGTGTACCGCAGATAAAACGTACCGAAGACATTCCATAGCCATGATCGTCGATTGCTTTTTTAGCTGCTTCTATCACTTTTGGATGAGAAGAAAGCCCTAAATAATTATTTGCACAAAAGTTAACCACTTCAGTACCACCGCTTACTTTAATGTCGGCCCCCTGAGGGGTAACGATGATCCGTTCACGTTTAAATAATCCAGCGTTTTCAATTTCTTCAAGTTCCTTTTGGAGAACAGGTTGTAATGTTTTATACATGGCCCTTTTTATATGGTTGATTTGACTTCAAAGTTATAAAAAAAAGTCTTTTCCGACCTAAAATGGCAATTTTATCCTTATATTTTGTATACAAATGTTTCTCTGTTCAGATCAATATTCCCGTGATGAATTTTTAAAAACCATTTATCACGGTTTTTTTTTCGATCTTAACAAACTTTAACACCAACCTATGTGTATAGTGTTAAAGTTATTCGATATTTATAGCTTACTAACCCAACATATGATAAGAATTTTCGCACTCCTATTTTTTTGCGGCATCACCAATTTTGCATTTGCACAACATTTTACAGTTACTGGCATTATTAAAGATACGAACGGACAACCTGTTCCATTTGCATCTGTTTATTTAAAAAACACTACTTCGGGAACTTCTGCAAATGTTGATGGAAAATATTCGATCAAGGTGAAAAGCGGTGAGCATACCTTAAGTTTTAGGGCTGTAGGTTACAAACAGCAGGAGCATATTGTAAATTCGACAACCGATATTTCGCTTAATGTAACACTAACACCAGAGAGTTATACTTTAGAAAACGTAAATATCAGTGCAAATGCCGAGGATCCGGCTTATGTGATTATCCGTAAAGCGATTAAAGAACGAAAAAATCACTTAGATGAGGTTAAGGCTTTCAGTTGCGATGTGTATATTAAAGGTGTTCAGCGTTTAAGGGGCGCACCGAAAAAGTTTTTCGGACGGGATATCCAGAAAGTTTTAGAACTAGATACCAACCGTAAAGGCATTATCTATTTATCAGAATCGCAGAGCAAGTTCAATTTCAGACGGCCTAATGATGTGCACGAAGAAATGATTTCTTCAAAAGTTGCGGGTAGAAACAATGCTTTCAGCTTTAACAAGGCATCTGATCTGATCATCAATTTTTACGATAATTACCTGCTCGAAAACAAATTGAGTGCAAGGGGATTTATCTCTCCCATTGCAGATAATGCCCTTTTTTATTACAAGTACAAATTACTCGGCGAAAGCAAAGAAAATGGAGAAACCATCCATAAAATAGAAGTAATCCCGCGCCGTGAAAACGACCCGGTTTTTAGAGGGATTATTTATATTGTTGATGATAGCTGGAGAATTTACAACACCGATGTATACCTGACTAAAAACGCAGGGATCAACTTTATCGATACCTTAAACATTAGCCAACAGTTTACCAAGGTTAATGAAGTTTACATGCCTACCGCCATTAATTTTCAATTTGCGGGCAATGTGCTAGGGTTTAAAATCGCTGGTTATTTTGTAGGGATCTACAGCAATTACAACCTCGACCCTAAATTCCCAAAAAACTTTTTCAATGGCGAAATTTTAAAGGTTACCGAAATGGTAAATAAAAAAGATTCCGTTTACTGGAAAAACAACAGGCCTATCCCCTTAACCGCAGATGAAAAAATCAATTACGCTAAAAAAGATAGTGTTGCCAAATTAAAAGAATCAAAAAAATACCTCGATTCTTTGGAAAAAGACAACAATAAGTTTGGGATAGGCAAATTGTTGTTACACGGATATAGCGTTAACGATAGATATGATAAGGAATATTGGTCTTTCGACCCAGTACTTAGGGCTATATTTTACAATACGGTAGAAGGTTTCGCCATTAAATACGGTGTTACTTATAAAAAGGAATTTGAGAATAGAAGATCTTATTCTGTTCGACCAGAGTTGAGATACGGATTTGCCAACCAGAAGCTTACCGGAAATTTAAGCGGAAGTTATTATTACAACCCGCTTAAGCGCGCCAGTGTAGGTGCCTCGTTCGGAACGGGCATATTCGATCTGAACAATCTGGGCTCTATGACACAGTTGGGCAATACCATCAACTCATTATTTTATGAGAAAAACTTTGCCAAATTTTACGAAAAGAGTTTTATAAATATTAATACTACCCGTGAACTGACCTCAGGTCTGCAAGGAAGTCTGGCTATAGATTACAGCAGGAATAAAAGCCTCACGAATAACTCTACCTTTAAATTTATAGATGCGAAAGACCGCGAATTTACTTCGAACAATCCTTTCAACCCTACATCAGACACGCCACTTTTCCCAACCTATAATTCGTTTAGCGCCACGGCAAGTTTAACCTATACTTTTGGACAACAGTACATTACCCGTCCGGATGGTAAGTTTTACACCGAATCGAAGTTTCCAAAAGTGACGTTATTGTATAAAAAAGGCTTTAATGGTGTACTGAACAGCGATATTGACTACGATTTTGTAAAACTCGAAGTATCACAAGATAGGATCGGAATGGGATTATGGGGATATACCTCGTTTTTAGCTGGCGTAGGTAAGTTCCTGAACAACAAAAACATGTATTACCCTGATTTTAAACATTTCGCAGGTAACATTTCTACCATATTTCCTCCAAATTTAAGGAAATTTCAATATTTAGATTTTTACCAGTTCAGTACCAATCAACAATATTTCGAAGCCCACTTAGAACATAATTTCGCGGGTTTCTTTATGAACAAAATTCCATTGTTGCGTAAAGCGAAGCTTGAAGAATTTATTGGGGGTGGTTATTTATCATCTCCTGAAAAAAGGAATTACAAAGAATTTTATTTTGGTATTCAACGCCTGGTATTGCGGGCAAGTTATGGTTTTGCATATGATGGTGGAACCAAGCTAACTCAAGGATTTAGAATATCTTATGGCTTCTAGGATGGAAGATATTTGATGTAAGATGGATGATGGCAGGCAATACATTATCCATTTTACATTTTTATATAATTTATCTATTCAGGAAACAGGAAGTTGTGAAGCCGGTTGGCAATTCCATCTTACATTTTCCATTTTAGATTATAAAAAACCTTCTACCTTCAACCTTTTCGCCTTCAACCTTTTTTACTATCTTTGCCCCGCTTTAAACGCCGTTTGCAACGGTATCAACAGCGTTATGAAAAAATATCAAACACTACTTTACTATTGCTATAGTTACATAGCAGAGGCAGAACAATTTGCTGCCGATCACCTTAAATTTTGTAAATCATTAGGTTTAGTTGGCCGTATTATCGTTGCCGACGAAGGTTTAAACGGTACCGTTTCTGGCACTGCCGAAGCCTGTAAAGCCTATATGGAAGCTATACATGCGGACGAAAGGTTTGCCAAAACTGAATTTAAGATTGATAATGTTGAAGAACTTTCTTTCCTGAAAATGCACTGCCGTTACAAATCGGAAATTGTACATTCTGGATTAAGAGATACTTCGATTATTGATCCGAACAAACAAACGGGTAAACATTTAGAGCCGGTCGATTTCATGAAAATGAAAGATGATGAGGATGTAATAATTCTTGATGTACGCTCGAATTACGAACATAACCTCGGTAAATTTAAAAATGCACTAACGCTTGATATTGAGAATTTTCGTGATTTCCCAGAGCAGATTAATCAGCTTGCCCAATATAAAGACAAGAAAATACTAACCTATTGCACTGGAGGGATTAAATGCGAAAAAGCATCTGCCCTATTGTTGCACCATGGCTTTAACGATGTTTATCAATTGCACGGCGGTATCATTAAATATGGTAAGGAAGCCGGCGGAAAAGATTTTGAGGGTAAATGTTATGTATTTGATAATCGCATAGCTGTAGATGTAAACCAGGTTAACCCAACAGTAGTTTCAGTTTGCTACAATTGTGGTGTTACTACGCCAAAAATGATCAACTGTGCCAATCCAGAATGCAACGAGCATATTACCCAATGCGATGCCTGTGGTGAACAGCTTCAGGGTTGCTGCTCCGTAGCATGTACAACCAATCCCCGCAAACGCCCTTATGATGGAACGGGTTATTATGTAAAGGTACCGCAGCCGGTAGCGATGAAAGGGTAAAGAAATTAAATAGAAAGACCGTCATCTCGATCCGATAGCTATCGGATGAAACGCAGTGAAATGGAGAGATCTCTTGAGATAGATTTTGCTTCGCAGAGCCTTCGGGTTCTCGACTTCGGTGCACTCCGCTCGAAATGACGGCAATTTTAGAAACTATTGAAAGTTCGATCTTTTTCGTGTGTGATTTGTTTACATCTGCCACCGCCCGCCTATTTTAAACAATTTTTCATTACTTTGTGCTATAATGGGTTTACCCAATAACAGTTTATGCTAAACTACTTCAGGCTTTTACTACTATTATCCTGCTTTGCTATAACCAGCGCTGCATCAGAAATAAAAAGTATAGGCGTTCCGTACATCGAAAATTACCCAAAAGCTACTTATTCGTCAGGAAACCAGAACTGGAGTATAGCCAAAGATCAAAATGGTGTAATGTACTTTGGCAATGCTGAAGGATTGTTAACTTTTGATGGACGTTATTGGCAGAAATACCAAATGCCAAACCGACAGATTGTTAGAGCAGTTGCCACCGATAACAAAGGAAAAATTTATACCGGTAGCTTTGGTGAGTTTGGCTACTGGGCAATTAAAAACAATAAATTAAGTTACCATTCTCTTACCAATTTGTTGCCGAAAGACATAAAAATTGATGATGAGGTATGGAAAATCTATGTAGATCCGGACAGAGTAATCTTCCAGTCTTTTTCCAAAATATTTATTTATAAGAACAACCAAATAGAGGTGATAAAATCACCATCTTCATTTCTTTTTTTGCACAAGGTAAACAACAGGTATTTTATCGAGGTGCTGGAAAAAGGTTTATTTGAACTGAGTGGCAATAAATTAGTTTTTATCCCTAAAAGTGAAAAGCTGGGCAAAGAAGGGATATTATCTATTCTTCCTTATAAGAATAACGGCCTGATCATTGGAACCAGTAAACAAGGATTATTTACTTACAACGGTAAAGATTTTACACCTCTAAATACACCCGCTAATAATTACCTTAAAACCTATCAGCTTAACAACGGCGTAAGTTTGCTGGGCAAGTATTTTGCATATGGCACCATTCTCAACGGTTTGATCATAATAGATGAGAATGGAAAAATTGTGCAGCGGATCAATAAATCGAGCGGTTTACAAAATAATACAGTTTTAAGCTTATATGCGGATAACGAGCAAAACCTTTGGGCAGGATTAGATAACGGCATCGACCGAATAGAACTCAATTCGCCCTTATATTTTTATTTTGATAAAACAGGTCAGTTTGGAACGGTTTATTCCAGTATTATTTTCAACAATAAAATTTACCTCGGCACGAATCAGGGGCTATTTTACAGCGAGTGGTCACCAGATAATCTTCTTCCCTTCAATTTCCGTTTAATTCCCAATTCACAGGGTCAGGTTTGGGAGCTGGCCATTATCGATAATGAACTAATTTGCGGCCATAACAGTGGTACGTTTAAAGTTCTGGGTAATAAAATCGAATGGATATCAAGGCTGGCAGGTGGCTGGACCATCAAGAGACTTAATTCAAACCCAAATTACCTTATTCAGGGAACTTATACAGGCTTATCTTTATTTACCAAGTCGTCAGGTGCAGAATTAAAGTTTTCAGGCAAAATAGCTGGTTTTACAGCGCCTTCAAGATATGTTGAACAAGATAACAGAGGCGATATCTGGGTTGGCCATGCCTACAAAGGCTTATTTAAATTGAGCCTAAGTCCGGATTACACCAAAGTAACCAGTACTAAATACTTCGATGAGAAGAATGGTTTACCCGGTAATTATAACATTAACATTTTCAACCTGGAGAATAAGATTGTTTTTTCATCTGATGCAGGTTTTTATACCTATGACGACCTGAGCAATAAATTCACCAAATACGAAGTACTGAATAAAAGCCTGGGTTCTTTCGAAACCTCTAACAAAATTATCCCTGCTGGCAGTAAAAAATATTGGTTTATAAATCATGGTAAAACCGCTCTGGTTAACTTTAGCGAGCCGGGCAAGGTAGGAATCGATTCAAATCAATTTAGTATTTTGGATGGCCGGATGGTACAATACTATGAAAATATCAGTCGCATTAGCAATTCTATTTACCTGATCAGTGTTGATGATGGTTTTGTAATCTATAATCCTACTGCTCAGCTCAATCAGGAAAAGAAAAAACTGCCGACTGTTTTAATCAGGCGTGTTGAAGACATTACCGATAAATTCTCGCTAATCAGCGAAGCTGGAAATGATGAGGAATCAACAGAAATTCATAACAGCAGGAATAATATCCGGATCTCTTACGCCTTGCCATATTACAGGCAGGCTAAAGTAAGGTATCAGTTTTACCTGGAAGGTTACTCCCACGCCTGGTCTGACTGGACTTATGCTACACAGAAAGATTTCACCAATTTAAGCGCAGGCACCTATACTTTCAAAGTGAGGGCAAAAGTTGACGACAATACAGTTAGTACCGAAACACTTTACAAATTTACCATTTTACGCCCATGGTACCTGAACAATTGGGCCATTTTATTATACACCATCCTATTTGTAGTGGTTTTAATCCTGGGTAAAAAGATATATGAAAGGAAACTAAAGCGCGATAGTCAAAAGATTACCGATCGCTTAAAAGCCGAGCAACAGGAAAAGTTTAGGCAGGAAGCCGAAATCAGCGAAAAGCAGATTATTAAATTACAAACAGAGAAACTGCAGGCCGAACTGGCTTCGAAAAATAGGGAGTTGGCCAACTCGGCAATGACGTTGGTTTATAAGAACGAATTGCTCCAAAAACTGGCTGACGACATCACCAAGTTGAAAGACGAAAATGGCAAGAAACTTTCTGATGAGCAGACCCGCAAGATACAAAAAGTAATAAACGACGGGATGAATGATGAACGTGACTGGCACTTGTTTGAAAATAGTTTTAACGAAGCGCATGAAAGTTTCTTTAAAAAGTTAAAGGCACAGCATCCTGATCTTGTTCCGAATGATTTAAAACTTTGTGCTTACCTGCGGATGAACATGAGCAGTAAAGAAATGTCATCGTTATTGAACATCAGTTTACGTGGTGTAGAGATCCGCAGGTACCGCCTCCGCAAGAAGCTCGAAGTACCACACGATAAAAACTTAACTGAGTTTTTGATGGAGCTTTAAGCGCTCGACTTTGCTCGATTTCTTTCGTTTTTCAGCTATATAACTGAACAAAATTGACGCTGATAAAAACTACAAAAACAAGGAATATGGCCTAATTCTATGCTACCTTACAGAATTGGCACTACATCATTACCTCTCATAGCCATTTTTACAACCCCACAAAACACTTAGTGTTATTTGTACACTTGTGTATGTGTTAAAATTATGTTAAAATCCCAAAAACTGCGTTTTTAGGCCAAAATCGCATTTGGTTTAATGACGTGAGGTACCCCACAATGCAATATGATGTATTAATGTAGAGGTACAAACACTTGCACATCAGCAAAAACAACCCCACATTTAACTAACAATTAAACTAAAATTTATAATAAAGCATGAAAAGAATCTTTACAAGACTTTCTGTTCTCGCTGCACTTTGTTTGCTAACAATTAACGTAGCATTTGCGCAAAACATTACCATAAAAGGTAAGGTAATTGATGGAGGTGACAAAACACCTTTACCTGGCGTAACTATATTAGTTAAGGGCACACAAACTGGTACGCAAACAGACGTGAACGGTGGCTACTCCATTAGCGCACCGGCGAATGCCACATTAGTATTTAACTTTGTAGGCTACACAGCGCTTGAGCAGGCTGTAAATAGTCAAACCACTATTAATGTATCATTAGCATCATCAACACAGCAACTAGAGCAAGTTGTGGTTGTAGGTTACGGTACGCAGAGAAAAATTGATGTTACTGGATCGGTAGCTTCAGTTAAAGGAGAAGATATCAACAAACAACCTTCTACCAATCCAATAAGTGCTTTGCAAGGTAAAGTTGCTGGGGTTTCAATCAGTAACAATGCCACACCAGGTTCTGCTCCTCAGATTACCATTCGTGGAACAGGAACTATTTATGGTAATACCGGACCATTATATGTGGTTGATGGTGTTTGGTATGATGACATTACCTTTTTAAATCCTGCAGATATCGCGAGCATCAACATCCTTAAAGATGCTTCAAGTCAATCTATATATGGAGTTAGAGCTGCTAACGGTGTAGTATTAGTTACTACTGTTAAGGGGAAAAATGGAAATGCAACTATTAATTACAATGGTACAGTTGGTCTGCAAAGCGTAACTAACCAGGTTAAAATGACAGATGCAAGCGAATATGCCACAGCTGTAAATGAGGCTTATAAAATTAACGGTGCAGCTAATCCATTGTTCGCAAGTACAAATTTAGGAGCAGGAACAGATTGGTACGACCAGGTTTTACGTACAGCTATGATTAATAACCATCAGGTTTCTGTTAATGGGGCCAGCGAAAAATCTAGTTATAATTTTTCGTTGGGTTACGTTAATCAGGATGGGATTATTACCAATAACAATTATAAAAGGTATACCGCCCGTTTATCTAACGATTTTCAAGTTTTCAAAAATTTAAAAGTCGGGTATAATGTTACCGGAAGTTCAAGCAAATCAAATAATGCTCCGGCATCAATCTACCGTGCTTTATACACAGCTTCTCCTGTTGTACCTGTATTTAATGCTGATGGTAGCTATGGAGATCCGAATAGTTTCCAGCTAGGTAACGGAAGTAATGTAAATCCACAGGCAACAATTGATTTTAATAACAGCATCACTTCAAAATACAGGATTACTGGAAATGTGTATGCTGAACTAAAATTTGCAAAACATTTCACCTTTAAAACAAGTGCAGGCGGTGATTTTGGACAAGAAGAAAATAGAATTTACACGCCATTGTATTATGCCACAACCGGACAGAATACTAAGATAAGTACACTCTCTATTGGTAGAACGGAAACAAGAAATTGGATTTTAGAGAATACGTTAACCTATGAGAATAAATGGAACGACCATAACTTAACCATATTGGCTGGACAAACCGCGCAGCGTTATAAATCTTATACAATGACCGGAACAGCCCAAAATGTACCTTATACTAGAGACGGCGATCTATACCTAAGCTTAGGAAATGCAGCAGGAAGAACCATAGAAGATTCTGGATCGTTAAACACGGCCACTTCTTATTTCGGTAGAATTAATTACAGTTTCAAAAACAAGTATTTATTAAATGCTTCATTGAGGGGTGACGCTGCATCACAATTTTTTGGTGGTAGTGATTTATGGGGATATTTCCCATCAGTAGGTGCTGGATGGGTTATAAGCAACGAAGATTTCATGAAAGATCAAAAAATCTTTAGTAACTTAAAGCTTCGTGGTAGCTGGGGTAAAGTAGGTAATGCTGGTGTTCCAATTAACCCTACAACCTTAACTGTTAATCAAAGCGCTGCTTTAATTGCTTTCTATAACGGGATTGCCAATACAGGAGCAAGTGTAACTACAATAGTTCCTCCAGCGCTTTTCTGGGAACGCAGTGCAGGAACAGATATTGGCTTAGAAATGGGCTTTTTAAATAATAAATTATCAGTTGAAGCCGATTACTATAACAGAAAAACTGAACAGGCTATTTTTAACATCCCAATTTTAGGTTCTCTCGGTACATCAAATAGCGTATTATTAGGCAATCAAGCCGATTTTAGAAACCGTGGTTTTGAATTATCAGCAACTTGGTCTGATAAAACTTCAGGCGGTTTAACTTATTCAATCAGTGGCAATATTGGCATCAATAATAATAAAGTATTAAATGTAACTTCTGGTTCAAATCCAATTGATGCCGGAGGTGATGGTTTAAACAACGCTGTAGTTCCAACAAGAACAGTAGTTGGTATGCCGATCGGTTCTTTCTATGGCTATCAGGTAGTAGGCATTCTCCAAACAGCCCAAGAAGCTGCGGCTTCAGGTATGCCAGGCGCAAGAGCTGGTGATTTTAAATATGCTGATTTAAATGGAGATGGAATTGTTGACTCAAAAGATAAAACCTTCCTGGGTAATCCAAACCCGAAATACACCTATGGCATTAACACCAATTTTGCTTACAAAAATTTCGATTTAACGCTTGATATTCAAGGCGTAGCAGATGTAGACGTATTTAATGCAAATCTGGGTAATAGATTTGGTAATGAGAACTACACCAAAGACTTTTACGATAACAGATGGACAGGACCTGGATCTACAAATACTTACCCATCAACTAGTTTAGCTGGTGGTAATAACAATCAAACCAATTCATTTTATGTTGAAAGCGGTGCTTATATCAGGTTGAGAAATATTCAATTAGGTTATAATTTACCTCAATCATTAGTATCTAAATGGAAGATGCAAAAACTAAGAGTATTTGCCAATGCACAAAATGCAGTTAATCTGTTTGGATATAAAGGTTTTACTCCTGAGGTTGGAGGTGTACCAACAAAAGCAGGTATAGATTTTAACGTGTATCCAATGTTTGCTACGTATAACATCGGTATAAACTTAACCTTTTAATTGATTTTAACATGAAAACATATATAAATATAAGTTTACAAAAATGGTGTGCAGTTGGTGTATTATCAACCTTAATTTTTGCATCATCTTGTAAAAAAAGCTTTTTAAATGTTGATCCACAAGGTCAACAAGCAGCGCAACAATTCTGGAAAACACAAGAAGATGCTACCAAAGGAGTAAATGCGATATATGCAAATTTACGTACATGGGAAAACTTGGCTTTCCCTGCTTTAGCCATCGAAAGTACAGGTTCTGATGAAGCAGATAAAGGTAGTACTGTAACAGATGCTGCGTTTTTTAACCTTTACGACACCTTTACTGTTACTTCTACAGAAGGTTCGTTACAGAGTTTTTGGACAGGACAGTACAGGAACATCAACCTCTGTAACCAGGTTTTAGATAACATTCCAAACATTTCAATGGATGCAAGCTTGAAAGCTCGTTATTTAGCTGAAGCAAAATTTGTTAGGGCTTACTCTTATTTCAGATTGGTTAGGGCTTATGGCGGTGTTCCTTTAAGATTAAAAGTACCTGCTGACGCATCCGAATACAATATCCCTAGAGCGGATAAAGCAACTGTTTACGCGCAAATTGAAAAAGACTTAAGCCAAGCCGCAGCAGTATTGCCAGCATCTTATGGAACTTCAGACATCGGAAGAGCTACAAAAGGAGCCGCAATTGGAATGCATGCTAAAGTAGCCATGTATCAACAAAAGTGGAATGACGTTTTATCTTTGACCAATCAGGTAATCGGCATGGGTTACTCACTTTTCCCAGATTTTGAGAAAGGATTTCGCACGCAAAATGAGAATAATGTAGAATCCTTATTTGAGGTTCAATGCGAATTTGTTCCAGGCAATAATGATGCCTCAAACTCTCAATATAGTCAGGTTCAAGGCGTGGCTGGAGAACCAGCTGGTGGATGGGGATTCAATACTCCATCTGCAGAACTAATCGCTGCTTTTGAGCCCGGTGACCCAAGAAAAGATGCAACCATTCTATTCCCAGGAGAAACTACTCCACAAGGCGACTTTATCAAACCAAATGTTGTAAATATTGGTTACAACCAAAAGTCTTATGTTCCTTTCAGCATGTTCGTTTCAGGCAATCAAGGTTCTCAGCAAAATTTCAGAGTATTGAGATTTGCCGACATTTTATTAATGAATGCTGAAGCAGCTAATGAACTTAATAATCCATCACTTGCCCTAACATCATTAAATAAAGTTCGTGCACGTGCAAGAGGAACGGCTACAGGCATTCTTCCTGATGTTACAACTACTGACAAAGTAGCACTACGAGCTGCAATTTATAAAGAAAGACAAGTTGAATTAGCTTTAGAAAGTGACAGACTTTTTGATGTAATCCGTCAAGGAAGAGGTGCAGCCGTTTTTGGTGTTAAAGGCTTTAAAGCCAATAAAAATGAAGTATGGCCAATTCCACAAACAGAAATTGATTTAAGTGGTGGTTTGTTAACGCAAAACCCAGGTTATTAATTGTACCATCTGATAAAAGGTTGCCGGTCATCGCCGGCAGCCTTTCCTTTATTAATCATATGCAAAAAATTATCCTCAATAAAATTACGCACTTACTGATCGCGATCCTATGTCCGGTTTTAATTTTTGCTTCTTGTGTAAAAAGCAAAAGTACCAATGATGATCCCGATTTAACGATCAAAAAGAATCTCTCCGACGCTGAATTATTGGATCTCGTTCAAAAACAAACTTTCCAATATTTTTGGGATGGTGCAGAACCCACATCAGGTGCAGGCAGGGAGCGTTTCCATGTGGATAATGTATATCCCGAAAATGATAAAAGTACGGTTGCGACAGGTGCCACAGGCTTTGGCTTAATGGCGATTTTAAGCGGGATTGACAGGAAGTATGTAACCAAAAAAGAAGGTTTAGACCGCTTAAATAAAATATTGGATTTTCTATCCAGGGCCGACCGCTTTCATGGTGCATGGCCACACTGGATTTATGGCGAAACAGGTAAAGTACGTCCATTCGGACAAAAAGACAATGGGGGCGATCTTGTAGAAACATCATTTGTTGCACAGGCATTGATCTGCATTAACGAATATTATAAAAATGGTACGGCAGCCGAAAAAGCTTTAGCTAAAAAAGCTGACGAACTTTGGAAAGGCATTGATTTTAACTGGTACCGCAATGGAGGCCAAAATGTATTATACTGGCATTGGTCGCCAGAGTACAATTGGGAAATGGATTTCCCGGTAAAAGGCTATAACGAATGTTTAATTATGTACGTAATGGCAGCCTCTTCTCCTACTCATGGCGTACCAGCCAAAGTTTATCATGAAGGCTGGGCAAGAGGAGGAGCAATTAAGGCAAATTTCGATCTGTATGGACATCATATCCCGTTAGATTATCAAGGTGCAAAAAATTCTGTGGGTCCATTATTCTGGGCACACTATTCATATTTAGGTTTAAATCCGAAAGGATTAAAGGACCGTTATGCCGATTATTGGCAAAACAATGTTAATCAAACATTGGCCATACACGATTATTGCGTGGCCAATCCAAAGAAATTTAAAGGTTATGGAGAAAATAGCTGGGGTTTAACGGCCAGTTATTCAGTAAAAGGATATGCTGCGCATAGTCTGCAGGAAGATTACGGTGTAATTTCGCCTACCGCGGCCATATCTTCTATACCTTATACCCCAAAAGAATCGATGAAGGTAATCAGACACCTCTATGAAGATTTGGGTGATAAAGTTTGGGGTAAATATGGCTTCTACGACGCTTTTTCTGAAACAGATAACTGGTATCCTAAAAAGTATTTAGGCATAGACCAGGGTCCAATGGTGGTCATGATTGAAAATTACCGTTCTGGCCTTCTATGGAAGTTATTTATGGGAAATAAGGATGTGAAACAAGGATTAACAAAACTTGGATTTGAAAGCCCCGAAATAAATAAATAATAGCTGGTATGTATAAAGGTCGACCACCTATTTACAGATCAAGTTCGGAGAAGATATGATTTTTGAATATTGATAACAAAAGATTGGAAGTTTATAGTCTATAAATCATCGGGCAATAAGTAACCTTCGAATCTGTAGCTAAAAAATTGATGCAGCGTAATATTATGAAAAGAACCATACTTACAGTTTCATTTTTGATTTCACTTTTAGCAGTATTTGCTCAAAAACAGAAAACCTATTGCAATCCCATCAATATAGATTATGGTTATACACCGTTCGAATCTTTTACAGAATGGGGAAAACACCGCGCCACTGCCGATCCGGTAATCGTAAATTATAAAGGCGATTTCTATCTGTTCAGCACCAACCAATGGGGTTACTGGCACAGTGCCGATATGCTGAACTGGAAATTCCACGAAAGAAAATTTCTTCGCCCATGGAATAAAACCAGAGATGAACTTTGTGCACCAGGAGTAGGCATTGTAGGTGATACGATGGTGGTTTTCGGCAGCACCTATACTAAAAACTTTACCCTGTGGGGAAGCACCGATCCTAAAGGCAACAAATGGTTTCCTTTGGTTGATTCTTTAGAAATAGGTGGCTGGGATCCAGCATTTTTTACCGACGATGATGGTAAATTTTACATGTACAATGGGAGCAGCAACAACTATCCTATGTACGGCGTAGAATTAGACCGCAAAACTTTTAAACCCAAAGGTACCCGTATGCCAATGTATTTACTTCAGAGCTGGAGATATGGATGGCAGCGTTTTGGCGAATATATGGACGATACTTTCCTCGATCCTTTTGCCGAAGGTGCCTGGATGACTAAACATAATGGG
Organism: Pedobacter sp. PF22-3; assembly: GCF_026239555.1. Classification (GTDB taxonomy): domain Bacteria; phylum Bacteroidota; class Bacteroidia; order Sphingobacteriales; family Sphingobacteriaceae; genus Pedobacter. The sequence continues at coordinate 145,265 of NZ_JAPIVP010000012.1, forward strand.
AAATATTATTTCCAGTATGGTGCTCCTGGAACTGAATTTAGTGGCTACTCAGACGGCGTGGTAGTGGGTACCAAACCTCTTTTTTATGATACGCCCACAACTCCACAATCCGATCCTTTGAGTTATAAAGGCGGAGGATTTTCCCGCGGTGCAGGTCACGGTGCAACCTTTCAGGACAATAGCAAAAATTATTGGCATATTTCTACCAGCATTATCTGCGTAAAAAATACCTGGGAACGCCGGATGGGGATCTGGCCAACCGGTTTTGATCAAGACGACGTAATGTGGACCAATACTGCCTTTGGCGATTATCCACTTTATTTACCTTCAGAAAGAAAAGAAGGCGGACCTGCCGGGCCTGGCTGGATGCTCATTAACTACAAAAAACCGGTAACCGTCTCCTCTACCCTTGGCGGCTTTAACGCCAATAATGCGGTTGACGAAAACATTAAAACCTATTGGAGTGCCAAAACAGCAAATAATGGCGAATGGATCCAGACTGATTTGGGCAGTCTTGCAACCGTTAACGCTATCCAGATCAATTATGCTGATCAGGATGCTGAATTTTTAGGAAAACAGATAGGAATTTATCATCAATATAAAATTCTTTCCTCAACAGATGGAAAAAAATGGAGCATGCTTGTTGATAAAAGCCAGAATAAAACAGATGTTCCACATGACTACATTGAACTCCAGAAACCAGTTAAAACGAGGTTCATTAAAATTGTAAACATCCACATGCCTACCGGAAAATTTGCCATTAGTGGATTACGCGTTTTTGGTAACGGAAATGGTGAGAAACCCGCAAAAGTGAAAAATCTGATCGTTTTAAGGACGGAAAAAGATAAACGCAGTGCCTACATTAAATGGGAGCCAGTTGATAATGCCTTTGCCTATAACCTTTATTACGGCACTGCACCTGACAAACTGTACAACTGCATTATGATCCACGATTTTAATGAGTACTGGTTCAAAGCAATGGACAGCCAGAAAGCTTATTATTTTTCTATAGAAGCAATAAACGAGAACGGCGTATCGGTAAAAACCGAGGTTAAGAAAGTTGATTAAAATAAATGCCCACGCTCGTTTGCAACGAGTGTGAAAATAAAGAATCGCTTTAAGCGATTAATGGTTAAACACGATAAAATCGTAAAGCTATTCAGGCACTCGTTGAAAACGAGCGCCAGCTAATAAAAAGAATAAAACACATATATAATGAAGAGAGCGAATATCCTGGTTGTTTTTTTAACCCTGTTTGTACTGAACGGATCGGCACAGACCAAAAAACCTGTTTCTGTAGAAGAAGCAAAGATGAACAGCTTCATCAGCAACCTGATGGCGAAAATGACCGTTGATGAAAAAATTGGGCAGCTGAATTTGCCAAGTTCTGGCGATATTACCACAGGACAGGCAAACAGCAGCGACATTTCTAAAAAAATTAAAGCCGGACAAGTTGGTGGTTTATTCAACATCAAGGGGGTTGAAAAGATTAAAGCGGTACAAAAAATAGCGGTTGAAAACAGCCGTATGAAAATCCCATTGCTTTTCGGAATGGACGTGATCCATGGATACAATACCGTTTTCCCCATCCCTTTGGGCGTTAGCTGTATCTGGGATATGGCCACCGTGCAAAAATCGGCCCGTATAGCAGCAATAGAAGCCAGTGCTAGTGGGATTAACTGGACTTTCTCGCCTATGGTTGATATTTCAAGAGATCCACGCTGGGGCCGTATTTCAGAAGGAAGCGGTGAAGATGCTTATTTAGGCTCACAAATTGCCGCAGCAATGGTAAAAGGCTACCAGGGAAAACTACAGGCCAACAATGAAATTTTAGCCTGTGTAAAACATTATGCGCTTTATGGTGCAGCTGAAGCTGGTAGAGACTATAACACCACAGATATGAGTAAAGTACGGATGTACAATGAATATTTCCCACCCTATAAAGCCGCTGTTGATGCAGGTGCAGCCAGCATTATGGCTTCTTTTAACGAAGTTGATGGCATTCCGGCTACTGGAAGCAAATGGTTAATGACGGATGTTTTACGGAATCAATGGGGGTTTAAAGGTTTTGTGGTGACCGATTATACCGGTATTCCTGAAATGATTGCACATGGCATGGGTGATCTGCAAACTGTTTCTGCTTTGGCTTTAAATGCAGGTATTGATATGGATATGGTAGGTGAAGGCTTTTTAGGTACTTTAAAAAAATCATTGGCTGAGAAAAAAGTCGGTATGGCGCAGATCGATAGAGCCTGCCGGTTAGTGCTTCAGGCAAAATACAAATTGGGTTTATTTACAGATCCATTTAAATTTTGCAATACTGAAAGAGCAGCAAAAGAGGTTTTTAGTCCGGCTAACCGCCAGGTGGCACGCGAAGTTGCAACAGAAAGTTTTGTGCTTTTGAAAAATAACAATAATGTACTTCCATTAAAAAAATCAGGTACCATTGGCTTAATTGGCCCATTGGCAGATAATACCGCTAATATGTACGGTACCTGGAGTGTTGCTGCCCTTTTTGATCAATCGGTAACTGTACTTCAAGGCTTAAAAAATGCACTGGGTGATAAAGCAAGGATTTTAACCGCACGTGGTGCTAATTTTTTAGCCGATTCGGCTATGGAGCAGCGTTATGTAAACATCCACAATCCAACATACAAACGTGATCCGCGTACAGAAGCTGAAATGATCAAAGAAGCTTTAGAAGTAGCTAAAAAATCAGATGTTATTGTGGCTACGATTGGCGAAGGTTCTGAATTTACGGGCGAAAGCAGCAGTGTAACTGATATCCAGATTCCTGAAACACAGAAAAACCTTTTAAAAGCTTTGGCTAAAACTGGCAAGCCAGTAGTATTGGTATTGTTTACAGGCCGTCCGTTGGCATTGAATTGGGAACAGCAAAACATTCCGGCTATCTTAAATGTATGGTTCCCAGGCAGCGAAGCAGGAAATGCAATTGCCGATGTACTTTTTGGCGATGTTAATCCATCCGGAAAACTAAGTGCAACTTTTCCTCAAAACGTAGGTCAGGTGCCGTTGTATTATGCCCATAAAAATACAGGTCGCCCATTGGCTGAAGGTAAATGGTTCGAAAAATTCCGTTCCAACTATTTAGACGTAAGCAATGATCCATTGTATCCTTTTGGTTTTGGTTTAAGCTATACATCATTTAATTATAGTGATTTTAAATTGAGTGCAAATACCTTAAGCAAAGGAAAATCGATCACAGCATCCGTTACGTTAAGCAATACAGGTAAATACGAAGGTAAAGAAGTTGTTCAGTTATATATCCAGGATCTTGTTGGAAGCATTACCCGCCCGATAAAAGAGCTAAAAGGTTTCCAAAAGATTAATTTAAAAGCTGGAGAAAGTAAAACCGTTACTTTCAATATTTCTGAGAACGACCTTAAATTTTACAATTCAGATCTTAAATTCGTTGCAGAACCTGGCGATTTCAAGGTATTTATTGGTACAAATTCACGCGATGTAAAAGAAGCATCTTTTACGTTGAAATAAGACCATTAGGTTTGGTTATAAACCCTGAGCTATTGTAAAGTAGCCAGGGTTTTTTATTTTTGTTGAATGAAACTATTATAATTTCCAAAAACACAACTACTAAGAAGTTATGATAGCTTCGTTCTCATTATTAACAAATTGAGCTTATAGGCTGCAATACCGGACAAAACAAAACACAACTCATTAATAAATAAACAGATGAAAAAGATTATTCTAACCATTTGCATTCTTTTTCCTGTACTCTTTTTAAACGCTCAAGACTTAAAAAAATACGACAGGGGAAGTTTTATTAAAGGAAAAGATTCTATTTATTACAGGGTTTTATTTCCAGAGAATTTTAATCCTGAGCAAAAATATCCGATCGTTTTCTTTTTACACGGAAGTGGAGAAAGGGGCAATGATAATGCCAGCCAACTGGTACATGGTGGAAAATTATTTTTAAAGAGTGATGTTCGCAAGAACTTTCCTGCCATTGTAGTTTTCCCTCAATGTCCACAAAATGATTTTTGGGCCAATGCCAATTTTGACAGAGATGCCAATGGCAAAAGGAAGATCAGTTTTGTAGAAGGTGGCAAACCTACCAAAGTAATGCATGCCTTACAGGGCATGATCAAAGATTTTCTTAAAAAGCCATATGTAAATAAAGATCAGGTTTATGTTGGCGGCCTATCAATGGGCGCTATGGGTACCTACGAGCTGCTGAGGAGAGAACGCCGCAAATTTGCTGGAGCGATTGCTATTTGTGGTGGCGACAATACCAATAACATTAAAAAATATCAGAATGTGCCGCTTTGGATTTTTCATGGCGCTAAAGATGATATTGTAGATCCGGCATTATCTATTGCCATTGCCGAACGACTAAAAAGTGTTGGTGACGAGGTGAAATTTACACTTTACCCTAACGCCAACCACAATAGCTGGGATAGTGCATTTGCCGAACCAGAGTTGTTGAGCTGGCTATTTTCGCATAAGAAATAGTAGACAAATCAAACCTCGCAGGTTTTAAAAACCTGCGAGGTCTAAATACAAAAAAGGCCTGAAGAAAATCCCCAAGCCTTTATCAATAAATATCAGTTGCTATTACTCAGCCATATTGTGGTAAACCGCTTGCACATCATCATCTTCCTCCAACTTATCGATCAGTTTTAATACATCAGCAGCTTGCTCTTCTGTAACCTCATGGTGTGATAAAGCAATACGCTCCAGTTTTGAACTTTTCAGTTCAATGCCTTTCTCTTCTAAAGCTTTTTGTAAGGAACCAAAGTTTTCGAATGCACCCTGAGCTACCACGATATCATTTCCTTCCTCATCGGCCTCCACATAAAGTTCTTCCAAACCAGCATCAATTAATTCGAACTCTAATTCTTCCAGGTCTAAACCTTCGGTAGGCACAAAACGGAAAATAGATTTACGGTTAAAAATAAAGTCCAATGATCCGGTTTTGCCCAATGAGCCATCAGTTTTGTTAAAATAGCTGCGCACGTTTGCTACGGTACGGTTAGTATTATCGGTAGCTGTTTCAATTAAAACCGCTACACCGTGAGGTGCATATCCTTCATATACAATTTCCTCGTAATTGGCCATCGATTTATCAGAAGCACGCTTAATTGCCGCCTCTACCCTATCTTTTGGCATATTTACCGCTTTCGCATTTTGTATTGCTGTACGTAAACGGGAGTTGGTTTCGGGATGAGGTCCTGATTCCTTAACCGCCATTACAATATCCTTACCAATACGCGTAAACTGAACCGCCATTTTGGCCCAACGCTTAAATTTTCTCTCTTTTCTAAATTCGAATGCTCTTCCCATTATTTTAGTATTGAGATATGAGATGTGAGATTTGAGACCTTACGCCTTCAACCTTCAAACCTTCTACCTTTATATTATTTTTTTAAATTATTTAACATGTCAGTTGTTAGTTTCGATAAATCGAATTCTGGTTTCCATCCCCAATCTTTTGCAGCATAGTTATCATCAATAGAGCGTGGCCAGCTGTTTGCAATCTGCTGACGTGGATCATTAGTTGCGTAAGTTAGTGTAAAATCTGGAATATGTTTTCTGATTTCAGCAGCTAAAACCTCAGGTGTAAAACTTACCCCACCAAAATTATAACTGCTCCGCACCGAAATCTGATCTGCTGGTGCATCCATCAACTCGATTGTTCCGCGGATCGCATCATCCATATACATCATAGGCAATTCTGTTTCCGCATTTAAGAAACTTTGGTAACTCCCCTTTCTCAACGCATCATGAAAAATATGAATCGCATAATCTGTTGTTCCACCTCCTGGGGCAGCTTTCCAACTAATCAATCCCGGGTAACGGATACTACGTACATCCAATCCGTATTTTTGGTTGTAATATTCGCACCAGCGCTCACCAGCAAGTTTACTGATCCCATAAACGGTATTCGGATCCATTATACAATATTGAGCGGTATTATCCTTAGGTGAATTTGGTCCAAATACTGCAATAGAACTTGGCCAGTATACCTTTGCCGTTTTATATTCTAAAGCTAAATCTAACACATTCAATAAACCGTTCATATTTAAATCCCAGGCCAGTTTTGGATTTTGTTCACCCGTAGCAGATAATAAAGCTGCCAATAGGTAAACCTGTGTTGGTCTGTATTTATGGAAAATGCCATTGATCATTTCTTTATCAAGTACATTCACAAATTCGAATGGTGCAGCGTTTTTAATGTCATAATCCGGCCTGCGTATATCGCATGCAACAACATGATCATCACCATATATTTTACGTAACATAGTTACCAACTCGGTGCCAATTTGCCCGTTAGAGCCTAAAACAACAATTTTTTCCTGCATATTTTTTTTGAGATTGAGCAAAGGTAAAAAAATGAGATAAAAGGCAATAAAATATTTTGAGAAGGGGTTAATCAGTTAATGATATAAACTGGTTAATTGTTAAACAGATCAAGCAAATTGTGAACTGAAAACTATTGAGCAAAGATTAATTGTTAAATTATAAACTGCAAATTGCGAACTGTAAACCGCTATCTGTGAACTTAAACATAAATTTTATACATTTACTACACGTATATTGCATAACCAAATAATTAATGACTCACCAAGCGCCTGAAAAATCTGAAGATTTACTGAAGCGTCTTAAGCTAGGCGATAAGCAGGCTTACGAAAGAATATACTTTACCTATAGTAATGAGCTTTTATTGGCCGCCTACAAAAAAACGGGTGATGAAGTCATTGCGGAAGAACTGGTACAAAATATCTTTATCTCTCTTTGGGAAAAAAGGCATGAAGCGCAGATCAACAATCTCCAGTCCTATCTATTCGGTGCGCTTAAGTTAAGTGTAATTAACCACATCAGGCGCCAGGTGATGCAGAATAAGTACATGGAGTACCAAACCCTAACCTATTCAGAAAACCATCAAGATACCGCAAACCTGGTCGATCTTCACGACCTCTCATCCATTATCGAAGAAGGCATTAATTCGCTACCAGAAAAAACTCAGGAAATCTTCAGGCTAAGCCGTTATCAACACCAATCTACCAAAGATATTTCTGCTGGTTTAAACATCTCCGAAAAAACTGTAGAATACCATATCACGCAATCTATCAAAAGAATAAAAGAATATATTAAAAACTTTTATATCTTTTTATAACTGAAAATCAGTTACTTAAATTTTTATTTGCTTTTTTTCACCTGTCAATTTAGGGTTTTGCCGCTGTTGTGTTACTTGTATAGTATAAAGCCAAATATTCTTTTATGAACCAGAAATCATTTTACGATTTACTAAGCCGTTATCAAAATGGACATTGTACTGAAGCCGAAAAGCGATGGGTAGATCAATGGTATCATAACTTAAATAACCAGAATTTTAAAGATTTATCGTCAACTGCGCTCGAAGAAATGCAGCTGAATACCTGGATAGGCATCAATAATATTGAGCATAAACCAACCAAAACTTTAAAAGTTAAAAAGCTTTGGCCAAAATTCGCTGTAGCAGCATCTATTATTATTGCCTTTTTTATTGCCGGTTTATATTTAAAAAATTACAACCATGCCGAGCAGTCTTTTATAAATGAAAATGAAGGATTAAGCTTAATCAGCAAAACCAACGACAGCGATAGCAGCCTGGTGATCTCGCTCAGTGATGAAAGCACAGTAACCCTTAAACCACAGGCAAACATTATTTACCCTAAAGTTTTTGCGGCCAACAAAAGAACAGTTTATTTAAAAGGAAGTGCTTTTTTCTCTGTAAGTAAAAATCCTACGCGTCCGTTTTATGTGTATAATCAAAAATTGGTTGTTCGCGTTTTGGGGACCAGCTTTTGGGTAAAATCATCAACAGATAAACTTCCCGCTCAGGTTGCGGTAAGGACAGGAAAAGTTCAGGTAGCCGAAAATCAGAAAAGCTCACTATCCAGTTTTACCAAAGAGAATGTGGCTAAACCCATTTTGTTAACACCAAACCAAAAGGGCATTTTTGCCGACCACAAATTAAATAAAACATTGGTAAGCAAGCCTATTCCATTGGCCGAAGCCTACAACATACCCACAAGTTTGAGCTACAATTTTAAAGAAGAAAGTATTAAAGAAATTTTCAAAACCTTATCTGAAGCTTATGGCATAGAGATAAAATCGGATAATGAGCAGATTTTGACCTATACTTTTACAGGAGATTTGAGTAAGAAAGGGCTGTATGAGCAGCTCGACCTGATTTGCGGAACCATATCAAGCAAATATTATATCAAAGGAACCAGCATTGTGGTTTCCAATAAAAACTAACCAAATACATAAACATGACGAAACAGAACCACAACACCAACAGCCCATAACCGCGGCTTCATTCTCCATAATATTTTTCTAAAAACAAAGCCGACAATGTGGGGCATTGCCGGCGAGTTAAATACATCAGAAATGTATTCATGGTATTTCTATGTCCAATAAATCCAATCATTTAATGAACAATAACCAAATTTATGAAAAAAAAACAACTTATTTCGCTGGCGATATATGCAATGAGAGTTTCGATTTACCAAATACTTGCAATAATAATTTTTACCTGTGCTGCATTTGCAAATAATGTAGGCGCACAAGACTTTTTGAATATACCTATTTCGATTAAAGCCGACCAAACAGATATTAAAACCATTATTGAAAAAACAGAACACTTAGCCAATGTTAAATTTGTTTACAGTCCACAATTAATAAACTCTAACCGTAAAGTTTCTATTAATGTGGTTAATCAAAAGCTTAAATACTTTCTTGAGAATTCGCTAAAACGTTATGACGTGGGATATAGGATAGTTAAAGATCAGATTTTGCTCTATTCTATTCCCGCCAATAACAACCTCGAACTCTTAAAAGCTTTCGAAGGCATCGTAACCGGCAAAGTAACCGATAGTAAAGGGAATCCTATCCCAGGTGTTTCGGTTACCGTTAAAGGAAAATCTATAGGTACAACAACCGATGAAAATGGTGCTTTTGCTTTAAAAGGCCTCACTGTTGATAGCCGCGTACTCGTGGTAAGGTACGTAGGCTTCATCTCTAAAGAAGTAAACCTATCACCAGGCAATGCTGATGAAAACCTCAGTATCAGCCTATCAGAAGATAATCTGCAACTGGAAAGTGTAATGGTAACCGGTGGTAATCCAAAGAAAAAATTAGAAAGCAGCGTAGCATTAACTTCGGTAAGTAATAAAGATATCACCAACAGGGCGCCTTTAAACAGCACCGATTTATTAAAAGCTATACCAGGGTTAACCGTAGAAAGTACCGGTGGCGATGGTCCGGGCAATGTTTGGGTAAGGGGATTTCCACAACAGGGCGGTTATATCTTTTTAGGTATACAAGAAGATGGTTTACCACTTTTGCCAACGGGTTTCAATACTAACCCTTCTGTAGATCAATATTATAAAACAGATTTAACCATTCAAAACATCGAAGCCATAAGGGGCGGCAATGCCTCCATTGTGCAGGCAAATACCCCTGGCGCTGTTGTTAATAACATCAGTTATGTGGGCGCAGATAAACAGTATGGCCAATTTAAGTTTACCACAGGTTTTTCACAAGGTCTGTATCGGTTTGATGGCAATACCGGCGGTAAAATAAATAATCAGATCAAATACAATATCGGTGGTTTTTACCGTACCGATAATGGTGTGGTAGATCAGGGTTTTAATCCGGCCAACCAGGGTGGACAGATTAAATGCAACATGACATTTAACTTTAAAAACAATAAAGGTTTTATCCGCGTTTACGGCAAATACCTGAATGATAAAGTTCAGTTCCTGCTCACCAGTTATTATCCATACGATGGTACCGGGAAACCAACCACTTACCGCGATTACAATATGGCTTCCCAATCCATTACACCGGTGCAAACCGACTGGAGCTACAATGACCCTACAACAGGTCTGCATAATTTTAGTTTAACAGACGGAATCCATACCAAATTAGGATCGGGCGGTTTCCAACTCAACTATTTAACTGATAATGGCTGGCAGATTGTTAACAATTTCCGCTACCAAAATACACATACTAATTCTACCTATACTGCCCCGGCAGGAATTGTAGCAAGAACAGCTGCAACACCTTACTACTACCCGGGAGGCTCACCAGCACCATTTGTAGCTGGAGATTATGTAATTACCTCAAATGCACAAGGACAAATTAATAGTGATGTTCAGATCATTAATTACCTGGATTTAAGAAAAAAAGTAAAAGAGCATAGTCTTAACATCGGATTAGGCATTCACCAATATAACCGGGATGATTTACGTTATGCTTTCCGTTCATTCACCGAATTTAAAGAACACCCAAGCATTATATTGCAATCACCAACAGCGGCAGAGCGTACCATCCAAACTAAAAATACATTTATTGGCGATACCAGAACCCTTTCTGTTTATGCAGGAGACGAGATTAAAATATCCGAAAAATGGCGTTTAGATATTGGTGCCAGAATTGACAATCAGAATGTTAAAGGAGACCGGCCTTATTACGCAACAAATGCAGATGGTTCAGTTAATGCCACCGCCAGTGCTACCCCTACAATTTTAGGTTACACGCACTATGATGAAACTTTAACCAACTGGGCAGCTTCAGTAGGTGCAAACTACAAAATAAACACAACATCAAGTATTTTTGCCAGGGCAACCAAAGCTTACAACGCACCAAACATTGGTGATTATAATGCATCGGCGTATAATGCGGCAAACATTAAAAAACGTCCGGTTTATTTAGGTGAAGTAGGTTTTAAATACGCAAAAAATAACCTGGCCATTTTTGCATCGGGAAGTTACTCCGCAATTAAAAACACCTCATTAACCATTAACGTTCCAACAGTTGCTTCAGGCCTGCAGGCATTGGTAGCTTTTGGCTCTACCCGTACCTGGAGTGCCGAGTATGAAGTTTCTTACAAAATTGCCAAACCACTGAGCTTACGTTTAACCGGAACATTACAAGATTCTAAATACACCGATTATGAAGCAAATACTAGCGGCAACGCTGCTGTTGCAGCCGAATTTGGCAATCGTGTTTACAGCTTTACAGGCAATAGAACTGAACGTGTTCCAGTATTCAACACTGAACTTGGGGCCAACTATGACTATAAAAACTTTAACCTATATGTAGCGGCAAATTATGTGGGTAGTCGTTTTACTTCACCTAGCGAAAGTTATGAATTACCTAGCTATGTGGTAATGAAAGCAGGTGCAGGCTATAATTTCACTAAAAAGATTTCTATAAGATTTTGGGCAGACAACTTGTTAAATGCAAAAGTGTTGACCGAGGGCGATGTTCGTGGAGATCAGTTCAGAGATTTCTCAACTGTAACCCCTGGTCAATTAATGATTGGCAGAACTTTACTTCAACGTACTTTCTGGGGATCATTGGCTTATTCATTCTAACAAATAAAACCGGAGTTTACGCTCCGGTTTTTTTATTCTAAAACATCATGACAACAAGAAGATCATTTTTACAAAAAGTAAGCTATGCGGGAGCAGCAGCTTTTTTAAGTCCATCTGTTATTGCAACAGCTTTAGCACAATCGTCCAAGATTTCAAAAATAGGGATCGGTCTCTTCACCCTACGCGAACAACTAACGGCAGATGTAAAGACCACTATCGAACAGGTCGCCAAAATCGGCTATCAACAGGTTGAAACCTATTTTGGCTATCCAGGTAAATATGAAGTAAAAGGATTCTGGGGACTGGAAGCCAAAGATTTTAATGCATTATTAAAAGCCAATGGTCTCTCCTCTCCCAGCGGACATTATAACGTAACGGAGTTTTTATCCTCAGGCGACGATAAAGTGTTAAAATCGCATATCGAAACTGCGTCCACCGTTAATCAGCAGTATTTTGTTATCCCTGCTTTACCAACAGATATCAGGGCCAACGGAACATTGGATGATTATAAACGCATGGCTGCAAAATTTAACCAGGCAGCCGAACTTTGTCAAAAAGCTGGCTTAAAATTGGCTTACCATAACCATAATTTCGAATTTAAAGATCAAGGTAGTGGCGTTACAGGTTACCAAACCCTACTTAACGAAACTGATCCCAAACTGGTTGGATTTGAACTCGACATCTTTTGGGCGGTAAATGCTGGTTTAAACCCAGTTGATATGTTCAAGAAAAATCCTGGCCGTTATAAAATGTTTCATGTTAAGGATATGGACAAAACGGATAAAGCCGTTTTTGTAGAAGTAGGATCTGGTAGGATTGATTTCAAAAGTATTTTTGCAGAATCAAAATTGGCTGGTGTAGATTATATCTTTACAGAACAGGATATCATTAAAAAAGAACCTTATGAAAGTATTGCGGAAAGTTATAATTACATCAGAAAAAATCTACTTTAGGCAGATTTTTTTCTAGAGAAATCTGCATTTCTAGATTTTTTGACAAATAATGTGCCCCCTTGTACTAAATGTAGTTTTTACACCAAGTAAAATTGATATAAAAACACGGCCTAAATCATCGTCAAGCTATAAATAATCCATTATTTAGAACAATTCCACACGGTAACAATCATATTGCAAACTGATAAATTAACGTAATAAAGTTACGCTTTACGTTATATTTTTTCTAATATTACTAATTGAACACATAAGTAACCAAAATATAAAATCATAAAGACGATGCACAGAAGAGAAGCACTCAAAAACGTTGCATTTTTGTTGGGAGGAGCAATCTCGGCAAGTACAATGGGCGTGTTATTTGAAAGTTTTACGCTCCCCGAAAATGAAAAAAACTTTGTAAACTATTCGCTTGAAGACGAAAAGATTTTTGCAGAATTTGCTGATATCATTGTCCCGACAACCAAATCATCAGCAGGAGCCAAAGCTGCAGGTTTAGGGAAATTCATTCCGATGATGATGAAAGATTGTTACCCTGCCACCATGCAAACTTCCTTTGCAAAAGGCTTTAAAGATCTTCAGGCAAAATCAAAGAAAGATTTCGGGAAAAGTTATATCACTTTAACACCAGCCGACCGCAAAAAATTAATGATCGATTTGAGGGCTATCGCACTTGCTCAAAAAGATGGCCAACCAGAAGAGAATAAAGATTTAGCCTACTTTTTTATCACCGCACGAGATTTGACGCTACTCGGTTACTATTCTTCAGAAATTGGTTGTACCAAAGCAAGGGAATATGTCCTTATTCCGGGCCGATATGACGGCAATGCGCCTTTAAAACCTGGCCAAAGATCTTGGGCTACCTCTTAACAACAACTACAAAACATCATGAATTTAAATACGAATTTAAAAGCAGAAAATACTTACGATGCTATTGTTATAGGATCGGGGATTAGTGGCGGCTGGGCTGCAAAAGAACTTACCGAAAAAGGCTTACGTGTACTCATGCTCGAAAGAGGGATGAACATTGAGCACATCACCGGGTACGAAAATGCCATGAAAAATCCATGGGATTTTAAACATGCAGGTAAACTTACTGAAGAACAAAAACGTACCCACCCGGTACAAAAAAGAGATTATCCATACCAGGAAGCAAACGAAAAATGGTGGGTAAACGATTTAGAATGCCCATATACCGAAGATAAACGTTTCGATTGGTACCGTGGTTTCCACGTGGGTGGTAAATCTTTAATGTGGGGCCGTCAGAGTTACCGTTTAAGCGACCATAACTTTGAAGATAATGCAAAAGATGGTCATGGAAGCGATTGGCCGGTTCGTTATGCAGAACTTTCACCATGGTACGATTATGCAGAGCGTTTTGCTGGCATCAGTGGTTCTAAAGAGAACTGGCCCACTTGCCCGGATGGCGATTTTTTACCGCCAATGGATCTAAACATAGTTGAGAAATCGGTTAAATCACGCATAGAAGAACATTATAAAAGAGAACGGATTATGATGATTGGCCGTGTGGCTAACCTTACTGTTCCACATAAAGGCCGTGGTAATTGTCAATACAGAAACCTTTGTAGTCGTGGTTGTCCATTTGGTGCTTATTTTAGTACGCAGTCTTCTACCCTACCTGCGGCAATGGCAACTAAACGTTTAACCCTAAGACCGTACTCTATCGTAAATCACATAATTTATGATAAAGATACCAAGAAAGCTAAAGGTGTAATGGTTATTGATGCAGAAACCAACAAAACAATGGAGTTTTATGCTAAAATCATTTTTGTAAACGGTTCTACACTAGCATCTACATTTATACTATTAAATTCAACGTCAGAAGCACATCCAAACGGATTGGGCAATGGTAGTGGCCAGTTAGGTCATAACTTAATGGATCACCATTTCCGTTGCGGCGCATCCGGAGAGGCCGAAGGCTTTGATGATAAATATACCTATGGCCGCCGTGCAAATGGAATTTATGTACCAAGGTATCAAAACATTGGTAATGATAAACGCGATTACTTACGTGGTTTCGGTTACCAGGGCGGCGCGAGCAGAAGCAACTGGCAAAATGATGTGGCCGAATTATCATTTGGTGCAGATCTGAAACAAAAAATGACCACTCCTGGAAAATGGACTATGGGATTAGGCGGTTTCGGAGAAATGTTACCTTACTATGAAAACAAGGTCTATATTGATAAAACCAAAAAAGATAAATGGGGACAGCCTGTATTGGCAATTGATTGCGAATACAAAGAAAATGAGAAAAAAATGCGCGTGGATATGATGAACGATGCTGCTGAAATGTTGGAAAAAGCAGGCATCAAAAACATCAAAACATACGATGCAGGCTGTTATCCAGGTATGGCTATCCACGAAATGGGTACCGCCAGAATGGGTAATGATCCAAAAACTTCTGTGCTGAACAAATGGAACCAGATGCACGAAGTAAACAATGTGTTTGTAACTGATGGATCGTGTATGCCATCAATTGCTTGCCAAAACCCTTCATTAACATTTATGGCGCTAACTGCGCGCGCTGCTGATTATGCAGTAAAAGAACTTAAGAAAAAGAATATCTAGAAAGGTTTAAAACATGAGGTGTAAGGTTTAAGGCAAAAGGCGTAAGGTCTAATCCCTAATCCCTACACCTTAAACCTTTATTAAAAAACAATATCTAAATAGGGAAAGGCTTAAGAGTTGAGGTATGGGGAAATTCACCCTAAACCTTACACCTTACACCCCACACCTTTTATAACATGAAAAGAAAATTAAGAATGGGCATGATAGGCGGTGGAAAAGACGCCTTTATCGGTGCCGTACATCGTTTGGCCGCTAACATGGATGGCCTAATCGAATTATCTGCCGGAGCTTTAAGTGTAAATCCTGAAGTTGGATACGAATCTGGAAAAATGCTTTTTCTTCCCGATAACAGGATATACAACAATTACGAAGAAATGCTGACAAAAGAAAGTGAATTGCCGGCAGACGAAAGAATTGATTTTGTAACCATTGTTACCCCAAACTTTGCCCACTTTGCACCTGCAATAATGGCATTGGATAAAGGGTTCAATGTGGTGATCGAAAAACCAATGACTTTAACTTTAGAAGAAGCAAAACAGCTTCACGCGAAAGTAGAAGAAACAGGATTAACCCTTTGTTTAACACATACTTACTCTGGCTATCCAATGGTTAAGCAAGCCAAACAAATGGTAAGCGAAGGCGAATTGGGTACTATCCGTAAAATTGTGGTAGAATATCCTCAAGGTTGGTTAAGCACACTTTCTGAACGCGAAGGTAATGCTCAAGCTGCCTGGCGTACAGACCCATCTAAAACCGGAAAAAGCGGTTGCATGGGAGATATAGGTACGCATGCAGCAAATCTTGCCGAATATATTTCTGGATTAAAAATCACTAAACTCTGTGCCGATTTAAATATAGTAGTACCAGGAAGAGCCATTGACGATGACGGTAACGTACTGTTAAAATTCGATAATGGCGCCAACGGCGTATTGGTGGCCTCACAAATTGCTGCCGGCGAAGAAAATGCATTAAAAATCAGCGTTTATGGCGAAAAAGGTGGTTTAGAATGGCACCAGATGGAACCAAATACGATGATTGTGAGGTGGTTAAATGCACCGGCCCAGATCTATAGAACCGGTAATGCTTATATGGGAAGTTTTGCAAAACACAATACACGTACACCAGGCGGTCACCCTGAAGGTTATTTAGAAGCATTTGCCAATATCTATAAAAACTTTGCACTAACCGTAGATGCAAAATTAAACAATGAGCAACCTACTGAAGAAATGCTCGATTTCCCTGGCACCTCAGATGGAATCAGAGGAATGGCATTTATTGAAAATGTAGTGGCTTCAGGCCAATCAGATCAAAAATGGTTCGACCATAAAATATAATTCCGGCATGACAACGATAAAAGGACCAGCTGTATTTTTAGCACAGTTTATAAGCGACGAAGCTCCATTTAATTCACTTGATAGTATTTGCAAATGGGCTGCAGATTTGGGATTTAAAGGCATCCAGATGCCAACACTTGATGCCCGCTTTATTGATCTCAAACAAGCGGCAGAAAGCAAAACCTATGCTGATGAGTTAACAGGTAAAATTGCCACTTACGGTTTAGAAATTACTGAGCTTTCTACACACTTACAAGGACAATTGGTGGCAGTTCACCCTGCTTACGATGACTTATTTGATGCTTTTGCACCAAAAGAAGTACACAAAAATCCAAAAGCCAGGACAGAATGGGCTGTACAGCAGATGAAATACGCGGCTAAAGCATCACAAAACCTGGGTTTAAATGCACACGCAACTTTTAGTGGTTCGTTATTATGGCAGTATTTCCACCCTTGGCCACAACGTCCGGCCGGCCTGGTTGAAGAGGGTTTTGCAGAACTGGCAAAACGCTGGACACCGATCTTAAACGAATTTGATCAATGTGGTGTAGATGTTTGTTATGAAATACACCCTGGAGAAGATTTATTTGATGGCGAAACTTATGAAATGTTCCTCGCTGCGGTAAATAATCACCCTCGGGCATGCTTATTGTATGACCCATCTCACTTTGTGTTGCAACAATTGGATTACATTCAGTACATCGATTTTTACCACGAACGCATCAAAGCCTTCCATGTAAAAGATGCAGAATTTAATCCTACGGGCAAACAAGGCACTTTTGGTGGATACCAGAGTTGGGCAAACCGCGCTGGTCGTTACCGCTCACCTGGTGATGGACAAGTTGATTTTAAAACCATTTTTAGTAAATTAGCCCAATATGATTTTAAAGGTTGGGCCGTTATGGAATGGGAATGCTGTATTAAAAACCAGCAAGATGGGGCCCGTGAAGGTGCAGAATTTATCAAAAAGAATATCATTAACGTAACTGATAAAGCATTTGATGATTTTGCGGCATCAGGTAGTGATAGCGCTTTTAATAAAAGAATATTAGGATTACAAGAATAACAACACACAAAACACACACAACATGAAAACCTGCATAAGCAACAATAATAGAACGTTAACGCTTATGCAAGCTTGAATGCAATTAAAAACAACACACACAACATGAAAAAAACATTTTTAATTTTAGGCGCTGTAGTCATTTTTATGGCGTCCTTTTCAAAGGCCGATTTAGCGAAAGAGAAGACCGTGCTTGCAACGGCAACAACAACAAACCATGCAACGTTTCAATCAAATCCAGGTGAAAAACTGATCAATAAATCAGATTGTTTAGGTTGTCACAACAAAACCAATAAAATTATCGGTCCTGCATACGTAGAAATCGCAAAAAAATATCCGGCTACAGAAAAAAACATCAATATGTTAGCGGATAAAATTATTAAAGGTGGAACCGGGGTTTGGGGCAATATGCCAATGACCGCTCATGCCACGCTTAAAAAAGACGACGCAAAATTAATGGTAAAGTATATTTTATCTTTAAAGAAAAAATAGTCGAATTCCGTTAGCAAATCGATTTACTAAATATGAAAACAGAGCAAGAAAATAAAAGCACGAGTAACCGTCGTGATTTTATTAAAACTTCAGCAATCGCTGCCGCTGCCTTTATGATTGTTCCGCGCCATGTTTTGGGCGGGACAGGTTATTTAGCACCGAGCGATCGCCTATTAGTTGCCGGCATTGGTGTTGGCGGAAAAGGTCAAAGCGATTTAGATATGTTTTACAAAAGTGGAAAAGCAGATATCGCTTTTCTGTGTGATGTAGACGATCGCCGTGCAGCCAATAGTGTAAAAGCTTTCCCTAAAGCAAAATACTATAAAGATTGGCGCGAGATGTTGGATAAAGAACATAAAAACATCGACGCTGTCTCTGTTTCTACTCCCGATCATAACCATGCCATCCAGGCTTTAGCCGCCATGCAGCTGGGCAAACATGTTTACGTTCAAAAGCCTTTAACACACGATATTTATGAAGCGCGGATTCTAACCGCAGCAGCAAAAAAATATAAAGTGGTTACGCAAATGGGTAATCAAGGTGCATCAAACGACGGTCCCCGCCAAATGAAGGAATGGTATGAAGCTGGCTTAATCGGCGATGTACACACGGTTTATGCCTGGACAAACCGTCCGGTATGGCCACAAGGTATTCCATGGCCAAACAAAAAAGCAGAAATTCCTAACGAATTAGACTGGAATTTATGGTTGGGAACAGCTCCTGAAAAGGATTATGTTGATAAATTGGTTCCATTTAACTGGCGTGGCTGGTGGGATTACGGAACTGGCGCTTTGGGCGATATGGGCTGTCACTTAATCGAAGCTCCTTTTAGTGTATTAAATTTAAAATACGCCAAAGAGGTTCAGGCAAGTGTAGGTTCTGTTTATGTAGATGAATTTAAACGCGGTTATTTCCCTGAAAGCTGCCCTCCATCAAGCCATGTTACCTTAAAATTCCCTAAAACGAATAAAACAAAAGGTGATGTTACTTTACATTGGATGGATGGTGGTATCCAGCCAGAACGCCCGGAAGAATTAGAAGCAAACGAAACTTTTGGTGATGGCGGTAACGGCACCCTGTTTATCGGCACAAAAGGCAAAATGATGTCTGAAACGTATAGTGCAAATCCAAAATTATTGCCTTTAAGTAAAAATAAAGACATTAAGGTTGCACCAAAATACGCCCGCGTACCAGATGGCGCAAACGGACACTACAAACAATGGGTTGAGGCTGCAATTGCCGGTTATGGCAAACAAGAAGTAAGTTCTCCATTCGAAATTGCTGGTCCTTTAACCGAAGCTTTATTAATGGCCAACCTGGCGATCAGAAGTTTTGATATCCAGAAAACGGTAAATGATAAAATTACTTATCCGGGCAGGTACACGAAAATGTTATGGGATAACGATAATATGAAAGTGACCAACTTCGATGAAGCAAACCAGTTTGTAAAACGCGAATACCGTAAAGGCTGGAACAATTTAACTCTTTAATTATTACAAACCCCACAGGTTTTAAGACAACGAAGTCTCCAATAAGGCCTTCCAATTATTAAACCGAATTAAACCTGTGGGGTTTTACGCACAAAAAAATGAAAAAAATCTTTCTTTCTGCTTGTATCATACTTGCAGTTACACAAATATCAAAAGCACAAAAAGGCTTTAAACCACTTTTTGATGGTAAAACTACAACAGGCTGGCATACTTACAATAAAACTACTGTTGGTAGTGGTTGGCAGGTTCAGGATGGTGCATTACATCTGGATTTAGCTAAAAAAGGTACTGATGGCGGCGGCGATTTAGTGACAGATAAAGAATACGGCGACTTCCACTTAAAATATGAATGGAAAGTGGCTCCTAAAGCAAATAGCGGTCTGATTTTTTATGTTCATGAAGAACCTAAATACCATGCTACCTATTCTACAGGTTTAGAAATGCAGGTAATCGATAATGATGGTCACCCTGATGGAAAAATCACTAAGCATCGTGCCGGCGATCTTTATGATCTGGTAAAAAGTTCATCAGAACCGGTTAAAGCAGTTGGCGAATGGAACAAAGCCGAAATCATTAGTAAAAAGGGCAAATTGACCTTAATTTTAAATGGCGTTGAAGTCGTAAAAACAACCCTATGGGACGATAACTGGAAAAAAATTGTTGCAGGCAGCAAATTTGCAACATGGGAAAACTGGGGAACCTTTAAAACTGGTAAAATTGCCTTACAAGATCACGGAGATGAAGTTTGGTACAAAAACATCTCTATAAAAGAACTATAAAAATGGAAAATGTAAGAGGGAAAATGTATAATGTGAATTACAAAATCCCTCTTACCGAATCCTGTTAAAATATTATAAAATTGTAAGATGAGTTACGGGGATACGTTTCCATCATCCCTCTTACCTTAACCATTTTACATAATTACTAGCCAAATGAATAGCACTACTCGCTTTAAACTTTCTGCCATGATGTTCCTTGAATTTTTTATCTGGGGCGCATGGTTTGTAACTTTAGGAGCTTTCTTAAACAATAACCTGAAGGCAACCAACTCTGAAATTGGTTCTGTATTTTCAACACAATCTTGGGGCGCTATTATTGCTCCATTTATAATAGGTCTTATTGCCGACAGATATTTTAACGCCGAAAGAATTTTAGGTGTGCTACATATTATTGGTGCGATTTTAATGTACCAGATGTATAGTGCGCCCGATGTAAGCGTTTTCTATCCTTACGTTTTAGCTTATATGATTTTATTTATGCCAACCCTTGCCTTGGTAAACTCAGTTTCTTTTAACCAAATGAAAGATGCCGAAAAAGAATTTGCAAACATCAGGGTATTTGGTACAATCGGCTGGATCATTGCCGGTTTGTTGATTAGTTTTGCCTTCCATTGGGATTCTCCGGAAGGAATTCAGGCTGGATTATTAAAAAGCACGTTTTTAATGGCTGGTATCGCCTCTTTGGTATTGGGATTATTTAGTTTTACATTACCTGCAACCCCACCAAAAGTTGCTAAAGATGAAAAAATAAAATTAAGTGACATTTTAGGTTTAGATGCTTTGAAATTGTTAAAAGATAAAAATTTTGCGGTTTTCTTTATTTCTTCCATCCTGATCTGTATTCCATTGGCATTTTATTATCAAAATGCGGGTCTTTTCCTGGCAGATATCAAAGTTTCTAACCCAACAGGTAAAATGGCCATTGGTCAGGTTTCCGAAGCATTATTTTTACTGGCTATCCCTGTTTTCTTTTCAAAATACGGCTTTAAGAAAACTATTATAGTTGGTATGTTGGCTTGGGCAGTACGCTACATTCTTTTTGCTTATGGTAATGCCGGCAGTTTAAGTTTTATGCTGATTATAGGTATTGCACTTCACGGTGTTTGCTATGATTTCTTTTTTGTTTCTGGTCAGATTTATACCAACTCAAAAGCAGGAGAAAAATTTAAAAGTGCAGCTCAGGGTATTATCACCCTAGCCACCTATGGCGTTGGTATGTTAATCGGGTTCAAAGTAGCAGGGTTAATCACAGACATGTATAAAACCGGGGATGTAACTGATTGGAAAATGGTTTGGATTATACCGGCAGGTATTGCAGCTGCAGTTTTCTTATTATTTGCCGTACTGTTTAACGATAAAACCAAATCAGAAGTAGAAGTTAAAACTGTTTAATATGACCTCGCATATCAATAGAAGAAACGCATTAAAAAACATTGTTGCAGGAACTGCTGTAGTTGGTGTTTCTTCAGGCCTATCAGCCTTAGCCATGAATAAAACAGAATCAAGCGGGCCATTTAGGCTGAAAGGAAATATCAACCATGCCGTATGTCGCTGGTGTTTTAGTAGTTTTGATGTAGATACACTTTGTATTGAAGCAAAAAAAATAGGGATCAAAGGGATCGATTTGGTGGGTCCGAACGATTGGCCTACCTTAAAAAAACATGGCTTAGAATCGACGATGTGCAATGGTGCGGAGATTAATTTGGTAGATGGTTTTAACGACGAAAAATTCCACGAAAAGTTAATTCAAAATTATACCGCAATGATTCCCCTTGTTGCCGAAGCTGGTTATAAAAACCTGATCTGCTTTAGTGGAAACCGTCGTGGTAAAGATGATGAAACAGGCTGGAACAATTGCGTTAAAGGGTTAAAACAATTAATTCCTTTGGCTGAAAAGCACAACGTGGTACTGGTAATGGAGTTGCTAAACAGCAAAGTAAACCATAAAGATTACCAGTGCGATAGAACATCGTGGGGGGCAGAACTTTGTAAACGCTTGGGATCTGAAAACTTCAAATTGTTATATGATATTTACCATATGCAAATTGATGAAGGTGATGTAATCAGTAATATCAGGCAGTACCACCAATACATTGCCCATTATCATACCGCTGGCGTACCTGGCCGTAATGAAATAGATGATACCCAGGAGTTGTATTACCCTGCCATTATGAAAGCCATTGCCGAAACCGGCTTTAAAGGTTTCGTTGCACAAGAATTTATACCCAAAAATGCTGATAAAATAGCCTCCTTAAAAAAGGCAATCTCAATTTGCGACATTTAAAAATATACCTATGATATCAAGAAGAAGTTTTCTACTCAATAGTAGTATGGCTGCAGCGGCAGCACTTTTGGCTCCATCGTTCGCGTTTGCTGCCGATAAAAAAGCAGTAGGCTTACAATTATATTCTTTAAGGGACGAACTGCCTAAAGATGTAAAGGGAACTATTGCCAGGGTGGCAAAAGCTGGCTTCAAAGAGGTTGAAACCTATGGTTTTTCGATAAAAGATCAGTTTTGGGGTTTAACACCCAAAGAATTTAAAGCATTATTGGATGCAAACGGTTTAAAAGCACCAAGTGGCCATTATGGCTTAGGCACTTATTTAAGCGATGGTAATACCACCGAATTAAAAGCGGCAATTGCAGCAGCAAAAGTACTTAAAAGCGAATATGTAACCATCCCATGGTTAGATGCAAGCATTAGAAAAAATGCCGAAGATTATAAGAAAATCGCAGCCAGAATAAATGAAGCCGGAAAAATGTGCAAGGCAGCTGGTATCCGTTTGGCTTACCACAACCACAATTTCGAATTCGAAAAACAAGGTAACACTACCGGTTACGAAATCCTGTTAAAAGGAACAGATAAAAAATTGGTTGATTTCGAACTTGATTTATATTGGGTAGTACGCTCTGGTAACGATCCGATTAAATTATTCAAAGAAAATCCGGGCCGTTTTACCATGTGGCATGTTAAAGATATGGATAAAGCCAACCCAGCCTTAAATGCTGAAGTTGGAACGGGTTCTATCAATTTCAAACCTATTTTTGCCCAGGCAAAACTTTCAGGTATGAAACATTTCTTTGTAGAGCACGAAACCAATTACAAGCCAAATCCAATGGCATCTGTTGCCGCAAGCTGTGCATTTATTAAAAAAGAAATTATTTAATTTATTAGGCAATGAATTCAAGAAGGACATTCTTAAAACAAGCAGGATTAGCTGCAGGAGCAGCATTATTAATTCCATCATTTGCCTTTGATAAATTAAGCAAAAATGTTGGTCTGCAATTGTATACCCTACGCGATGAATTGCCAAAAGATGTAAAAGGCGTTATCGAGAAAGTAGCAAAAGCCGGATACAAAGAAGTTGAAACCTATGGTTTTGCCAATGGAAAATTCTGGGATCTAACGCCTAAAGAATTTAAAGCCTTACTTGATGCGAATGGCTTAAAAGCACCAAGTGGTCATTACCACATGGATGATTTTGTAAAAACAGGAAATACGGATAGATTAAAAGCCGACATTGAATCATCAGCTGCAATTGGTGGTAAATATTTTACCATTGCCGGCGCACATGTTGATATGAGTAAAGGAGCTGATGGTTTCAAAAAAACCGCCAGCGATTTTAACAAAGTGGCTGAAATTGCTAAAGCTTCAGGCTTAAAATTTGCCTACCACAACCATGATTTTGAGTTTAAGAAATTGGGCGATACCACGGGCTATGATATTTACTTAACTGAAACAGATAAAAACCTGGTTAATTTTGAAATGGATTTATACTGGGTTGTCCGTTCAGGTAATGACCCTTTAGCTTTGTTCAAAAAATATCCAGGCCGTTTCCCAATGTGGCATGTAAAGGATATGGACAAGGCCAAACCTGAATTAAACACCGAGGTGGGTAAAGGATCAATTGATTTTAAAACCATTTTTGCACAAGCGAAACTTTCTGGCATGCAACATTTCTTTGTAGAGCACGAAACCAATTATCAGCCAGATCCAATTGGCTCAATCAAAGCCAGCTGCGATTATATCAAAGCCAGTTTGATTTAAATTTATCCAAGTCCCGCAGGTTTCAAAAAATCTGCGGGGTTTAACACGCGCTTGTCTTTCTATAGACTGAAGCGTAGCGAAATGGAGAGATCTATCTTCGTAAATCAAAACTTCTTCTTTCTTCAACAAAAGATTTCACTATCATTAGGAGAATTGTCCCTGTTTATCTAAACCTGATAGAACGGCAATCCTTTTTAATTGCTATGCCTATAAATCTTGTAGCCTTCAACCGATGAAAAATTTATTTCATAAATAAATTTTAGTGAATTAAAAACTGCGAGGAATCGTCATTCCCAATCGATTGGGAATGACGATCTTCTATCAAGCATCACTAAATCGAATTAACACTTTATTCTCCAACCATATTTTCTATCGAAAACCAAAAATTTTAAATATAAAAAGCAAATTTAATTGGTAACAATAGGGATATCAGCTTAATTTTTAGCATATTTGGTCTCATATCAAATAATTAATAATATAAAAAAAATTAAAATGAAAGTAGCAGTAGTAGGTGCCACCGGGTTGGTTGGTACTGTCATGTTAAAAGTATTGGAGGAGAGAAATTTCCCTTTAACAGAGTTGATTCCCGTAGCATCAGAAAAGAGTGTTGGCAAGGAAATTACTTTTAAGGGCAAGAAGTTCCCAATTGTTAGCATGGATACTGCAATCAGCATGAAACCGGATATCGCTTTGTTTTCAGCTGGTGGCAATACTTCATTAGAGCATGCACCGCGTTTTAAAGAAGCCGGAACAACTGTTATCGATAACTCTTCGGCATGGAGAATGGACCCTGCAATTAAATTAATTGTACCAGAAGTTAATGCACACGAACTTTCTATCGATAACAAAATCATCGCAAACCCGAACTGTTCTACCATTCAAATGGTTGTGGTTTTAAAACCTTTGCACGATAGATACAAAATTAAACGTGTAATCGTATCTACCTACCAATCGGTTACCGGTACAGGTGTTAAAGCGGTTGAGCAGTTAATGAACGAACGCAAAGGCATTGATGGTCCTAAAGCTTATCCATACGAAATTGATCTGAATGTTCTTCCACATATTGATGTTTTCACCGATAACGGATATACCAAAGAAGAAATGAAAATGGTGAAGGAAACTAACAAAATCATGAGCGATGATAGCATCAAAGTTACCGCTACAACTGTTCGGATCCCGGTTATGGGCGGTCACTCAGAATCGGTTAATATCGAGTTCGAAAATGATTTCGATTTAGCCGAAGTACGCAGCATTTTAGAAAAAGCACCAGGCGTTATTGTTATTGATGATGTTGCCAACCTAAAATACCCGATGCCAAAAGATGCACATGAAAAAGATGAAGTTTTTGTAGGCCGTATCCGTAGAGATGAATCAGCACCAAAAGCATTAAACCTTTGGATTGTTGCCGACAACTTACGTAAAGGAGCAGCAACCAATGCAGTTCAAATTGCCGAATACCTGGTTCAGAAAGAATTGGTTTAATCAATAAATAACTTAAGAAAAGCCTCGATTTATTCGGGGCTTTTTTATGCGCTCCAATAATGAAACACATTCCAATTGCTTTAATATTCTTCAGACTGCTTATCGGTTTTGGAATTATTCTGTTAAGCGTTTTCCATGTTAACCACTATTCCTTTTTAGCCATCACCTTATTATCCGTGGGTTTGCTAACCGATGTTTTTGATGGAATTATTGCCCGTAAGCTCAATATCTCTTCAGAAAAGTTAAGGCGGCTAGACTCTGGTATCGATCAGGTATTTTTTATTTCGGTAGCAGTTGCCACTTACATCCAATGCCCTGATTTTTTTAAAACTAATCTCATAAAACTGATTGTGTTAGGCGCTTTTGAGGCCTCTACTTATGTCTTAAGTTTTATCAAATTTAAAAAGGAAATTGCTACGCATTCTATCGGTGCCAAAATCTGGACACTAACTATATTTGCCGCCCTGGTCGAAATTATGGTTCACTGCGAATCGGTCGTGCTATTCGAAATTTGCTTTTGGATTGGCTTGGCTACAAGACTAGAAATACTCGCTATTGTGTTTACACTCAAAAAATGGACAAATGATGTACCCACCATTTATCATGCAGTGAGATTGAGGCAGGGAAAGAAAATTAAGCGCAACAAATTATTCAACGGGTAAAGTTAAAAATTTAAAGATATATAATTTAGCGGATCGTAATCACTAAATTACATATAAAAAAGAGATCGTAATCACTAAATTACATATAATTTAGTGATTAGAATTAAGATTTTGCTATATTTGAGATAATCAAAATTTGTAAGATGATTATCAGAAATCTACAAAACCATATAGAATCGAAGTTTTTTAAACAAAAAGCTATTATTGTTACTGGTGCAAGACAAGTGGGTAAAACTACTATGTTAAAGCAACTCGTAAAAAAAACAGAATTGTCCTTTGTTTTCCTAAACTGTGACGAAGCTAATGTACGCACCACATTAACCGACATCAGTATTGAGCGGTTAAAATCAATTATCGGTGCTAGCAAAATCATTTTTATCGACGAGGCACAACGTGTTACCAATATTGGCTTAACCTTAAAACTGATCGTTGATAATTTTACTGATGTTCAGTTATTGGTTACCGGTTCTTCATCATTAGATCTGGCTGTTGGCATCAAAGAATCGTTAACAGGAAGAAAATTCGAATATCACCTCTTCCCTTTTTCAGTTGCAGAACTTGTTGAAGACACTAATGTGCTTATTGAAGAACAGGCTTTAGAAAAAAGATTAATTTATGGTACTTACCCCGATGCGATCAATTATCCGGGGGAAGAAAAAGAGCTGTTATTAAATTTAGCAAACAGTTATCTTTTTAAAGATATTTTATCCCTTACCGGCATCCGAAAACCTTTACAGCTCGAAAAACTGGTACAGGCATTGGCCCTACAGATCGGGAATGAGGTTTCTTATACTGAGCTTGGGCAAATGATTGAAGCCGATAAACTCACCGTTGAGCGTTACATCGATCTATTAGAACAATGTTTCGTTGTATTTAGGCTAGGTGCTTACAGCAGTAACCTGCGGAACGAAATTAAAAAGAGCAAAAAGATATACTTCTATGATACAGGAATCCGAAATGCGGTAATCGAAAATTTTGGCATGCTCGGCTTACGTCAGGATGCGGGTCAGTTGTTCGAAAATTATATTGTATCCGAATACATAAAGGCCAGTAATAATAAAAGAAAGCACGCCAAATATTATTTTTGGCGCAGTTTTCAGCAACAGGAAATTGATTTAATAGAAGAAATTGATGGAAAAATAAATGCCATAGAAATTAAATGGAATGAGAATAAAAAAGTAAAGTTTCCTTCAACTTTTTTAGACGCATACCCCACCAATGAAACATACGTTATAAATAAAGCTAACTATACCAGTTTCCTGGTATAAAATAATCGCCTGCAAAAAAATGAAATTTTTCAAAATATTGTCCCTATCGCTGTGCTTAACAATCGCAGCAAACGCTCAAAACAGGATCCAAAACATAGAAAAAGCCTTTAATAACTTAGTAAATGACGAACAGGCAAAACATGCTCTTGTCTCTCTTTGTGTTTTGGATGCAAATACCGGTAAAACGCTTTATGCTAAAAATGAGCAGATTGGTTTGGCTACCGCTTCAACACTAAAAACCATTACTGCAGCTACTGCTTTCAGCATTTTAGGAAAAGATTTTCAGTTTCAGACTACCTTGGCCTATACCGGAACCATTACTACAGACGGAATTTTAAAAGGAAACCTCATCATTATCGGTAGCGGAGACCCAACTTTAGGTTCTTGGCGTTACCAGAATAAAGAAAATGCTGTTTTAACACAATGGGTTGCCGCTATAAAAGCAGCAGGCATAAAAAAAATTGAAGGTGCCATAATTGGTGATGACCGTATTTTTGGTACGCAAACTATGCCTGAGGGCTGGGTTTGGCAAGATATTGGCAATTATTATGGGGCTGGAACTTCAGGTCTAGCCTGGCGCGAAAACCAGTTCGATATTCACCTGAGGCCTGGCAGCAGCACAGCTGAGGAGGTGAAAATTGTAAAGATCGTTCCGGCGACTCCATACGTTCAAATTGTAAATGAACTGAAAACTGGTGCATCTGGTACGGGCGACAGAAGTTATGCCTTTCTTGCACCCTATAGCAATGTGGCTTACCTACGCGGGAGCTGGGGAATGGGGATTACTAAAACAGGTGTATCTGTTGCATTACCAGATCCTGCATTTGATTGTGCTTACCGTTTGCTGGATACGTTGAAAAGGCTGGGAGTTTCTACCAGCCAGCAAGCCACTACCGCTAGATTGATGACTTTGAACAATCAGGTCATCCCTTCTATCACACAGAAAATTAGCACGATTAGTTCGCCAAGTTTAAGCGAGATTACTTATTGGTTTTTAAAGAAAAGCATTAATTTATATGGCGAATCACTTTTAAAAACCATTGCAATAAAATCAGGCAAAGAAGCTACAACAAGCAAGGGTGCAGAAACTGAAGCCAACTTCTGGGCTGCTAAGGGAATCGATAAAACGGCACTTAACATCATTGATGGCAGTGGACTTTCTCCAGGCGACAGGATCACAACTTCTGCAATGGCCAATATACTTTTCCAGGTTCAAAAAGAAAACTGGTTTCCTGATTATTATAAAGCCCTGCCAGAATACAATGGCATGAAAATTAAAAGCGGAACCATAAATGATGTTTCGGCATTTGCTGGTTACCATACGGATGCTGCTGGTAACAAATATGTCGTAGTGATCAATATTAATAATTATAGCGGAAACAGTATAAACAAAAAGTTATTTAAGGTGTTAGATGAATTAAAATGACCCCTGCTTATTAATATGACTTTTTTTGTTAAAAACCTGCAAACCGTTGACGGATTGATTTCAAACCTGTACAAGGATATTTCTGTGGAGGAAATGACTAAAAAAATTACCGAGCTCTTTGAATTACAGGGCTACAAAGTAATTGATCAGCAATTCGGGAATTTAATTTTAGAAAAAGGTAGCCGTACCAAAAGACTCTTACTAGGTGCATTTGCAACCTATTTTAAATTTAGTGTAACCATGTCACTAAATACCGAAAACGAACTTACGGTGAATGTTTTTCAGCAATCTAGTGGCATGTCGGGCGGTTTAATTGGTATGAACCAGATCAAAACAGAGCTTGCCAGGTTAAATTTTTTATTTGCGAATATTTAAAAACATTCCGGTTCCGTGGCCTGTGTCTGCACAGAACACGCTTAAAACCAATGAGGTCCTTCCCAACAATATTAAATTTATCCATGACCTGTGCGGACACAGAACATGGGTAAATAGAGAGATCTATTACAACAGATTTAGCTTCGCTGAGCACTTCGTGGTTCTCGACTGCGTTGCACTCCGCTCGAAATGACGACATTTTGCAAGCTCATCGAAATCAAATACCTAAACGATTATCATTCAAATAATTCCTCCTATACAGCACCCAAGCAACAATAGTATTTACAGGAATTAGCATTAAGCCTAGTCCAAACATAATACACACATAAAAAAGGAAAAACAGGCAAAAAACGCCGATCAAAAATCCTTTAACCCGTATCCCATTCAACAATAGAAAGCTTCTAAATAACAGCACTGCAGAAAAGGCAAACGCCGTTAATTCAAATGCAGTTAAAATGTTGTAACTGGTAAATAGCCAACAAATTTCAGGCAATAATAAAATGAGATAATTTAAGCAGAAGCTAAAAAACATCTTCAATTTGGCGAATGGAAAATTTGAAAGGAAAGCCAGATAGCGATCGTTAAAGATTTTTTCCTGATAAATGAGTACCGCATGCGCCACAACAATACAGGAGGTAATAAGCATGAGCAACTTATTGTTATGCTTAAGATCTGCAAAAACCAAAAACACACTCGCAATTAACACCCATGAAAGCAGTTTTGTGAGTACATAAGCCAACTTCGATTGATTGAAAACCTGAAAACTGTATAATAAAAAAATGGGCTTGTTCCATTTTCTGGTAACTCTGACCAACAAACTGGGTTTATGGGCTTCGATTAAAGAATTATTTTCTTTTAAACAGCTGTAGGCACAAGCCATAATCAGAAGCAGCTGGAACAGCAATATCGCGATAGAAATAAGATAAAATCCAAATATCAATCCAATCGTTATTACATATAGCGTATAAGCTAAAACTGGCATAAAAATGTATGTCTGTACAGTAAACCAATTTTTAAACTGTTGTTTTTTGCTAGATGCATTAAAACTATAATAGAGAAACTCCTGCTGGGGCAAAGCAAGCTGGTTAAGCACATATTTTAGGCTTTTATAGGCATACAATGCACTTGCCACAAGATAAAAAGTCATGATTAATGGATTGCTTACCAAACTGATGGTAAAGAAAAACTGCCAGAAATCGATCTGATCAGGCATAACCGTACCCAAAGTATTAATGAACAAACAATAACTAATCAACATGACGAAAACAAATACCAGCATGCCCGCATGGGTCCGGTAAAATCCATCAACAAATATTTTTTTTAAAGCAATGTTAGAGAGTAAAAGCATTAAAAATTCAGTTTTATTTCTTTATCCTCGATCCAAACCTGATTTATTCCAGGCAACTTCAACTCATCTAACGGCTGATGAGATGACAATAAAAAACTGACTTTTTCATTCTGGTATTTTTTATTAATCCAACGGTATAATATTGCTAAAGATTCGATATCGATTGTATTTAAAGGTTCGTCTAGTAAGATTAACTTAGGTTTTCCCAAAAAAGCCAAAACCAAGGAGAGCTTTTTTAACATGCCGCTAGAATATGAACCTAGCGGATGATGAATGTAAGGTTTCATACCCATTTCATTAATTAAAGTCTCTTCTTGCCCAGTAGTCGCGCCTTTTGCTTGAGCAAAAATGTCGACCATTTCTAATCCGGTTAAAAACTCGGGGAATAGTGGTTCAGCTTCGGCAAAATTTACAAGTCTTCGATAGGAAACGCCATGAGTTTTTAAGTAGACTTTACCAATTGCGATATCGCCTTTAAAAGACAATATTCCGGCTATTGCTTTTAGTAGCGTACTTTTACCAGATCCATTGCTTCCTTTTAACCAAAAAATGCCTTCAGGAAGCATAATATTATCTATCTTTAAAACAAGATGATCGAAATAGGATTTTTCGAATTGACTGAAGTGTAACATAAAATTATTTCATTTCTGACTTTATATTTATTAAAAAGTTACAGCCTGATCTCACCTCGACAAAATTTCAAACGAATGCAATTAATTTTACGCCCTTACCAACACAGTGATGTTGAAAATTTGGTTAAACACGCCAATAACTTCAACATTTCTAAATACCTGACCAATAAATTCCCTTTCCCATACGAAAAAAAAGATGGTGAAGCCTTTATTCAATTGGCTTTAAGTCACGATCCCTTACAGATCAAAGCCATTGTATTGAACGATGAAGTAATCGGATCGATTGGTGTGCATCAACTCGCAGACATTTACAGCAAAAGTGCAGAAATAGGTTATTGGATTGGTGAGGAACATTGGGGCAAAGGCATTGTTACGTTTGCGATAAAAAAAATGCTAAAATATGGTTTCGAAACATTTGATATCGAAAGAATTTTCGCCAGGACCACACATACTAACCTCGCTTCACAAAGGGTTTTACAGAAATCGGGTTTTATCTTCGAAGCGGAATTAAAGGGTACTATTTTTAAAAATGATGAATATTTTGATGAACTGATTTTTGGTTTCAGGAA
Source organism: Pedobacter sp. PF22-3 (assembly GCF_026239555.1). Lineage (GTDB taxonomy): Bacteria > Bacteroidota > Bacteroidia > Sphingobacteriales > Sphingobacteriaceae > Pedobacter. The sequence continues at coordinate 177,180 of NZ_JAPIVP010000012.1, forward strand.
AAATCAACTGATTTAAATACTACATTAAAACTTTTGTTAAACCCGGAGCTTATTGCGTAAATTCGCACAAACCAAAAACAACAAAACAATGAAATTATCAATCAGATCTTTAATGCTGTTTGTAGCACTTTTAGGTGCGGCAAATTTAGCAGATGCCCAGGAAGTCAAATTCCCACAGCCAAGTAGTGGCCAAACCTTAATCCAGGATTTTGGATTGGGCAAAATAACTTTAAGCTACTCACGTCCTAATGTAAAAAGCCGCAAAATTTTCGGTGGTATGGAACCCATGGGGAAAGTTTGGCGCAATGGTGCAAACGCAGCTACCCGGATTAAATTTACCGATGACGTTAAAATTGAAGGCAAAGATTTACCAGCAGGAGAATATGGTTTGTTCAGTATTCCTGGTAAAACCGAGTGGACGGTTATTTTTAATAAAATTGCCAATCAATGGGGTGCATACGAATATAAAGAAAGTGATGATGTATTGCGTGTAAAGGTAAAAACGATCGCTTTAAAAGATAAAGTAGAAACTTTAACCATGCAATTCTCGGCTGTTGGCGAAACTTCTGCAACTTTAAATATGATGTGGGAGAACAGTGCATATTCCGTTAATATCACAACTTCTATTGATGAAAAAGTTATGGCCAATATTGCTGAAGCGATGAAAGGTGAAAAGAAACCTTATTTTGCGGCTGCACAATATTACTTTCAACATGGAAAAGATTTAAAACAAGCTTTAACGTGGGTGACGGAAGCAGAAAAATCAGATCCAAAAGCGCCATGGTTTAAGTTATGGAAAGGCCGTATCCAGTTAAAAATGGGCGACAAAGCGGGTGCAGCAGTTACGGCGCAGCAAGGTATTGATGCTGCTAAAGCTCAAAAGGTTGATGAGTATGTACGTCTGAATTCAGAACTTCTGGCTGAAGCTAAAAAATAAAGAATAACTAACCCCGCGATGCCGTCATTTCGAGCGGAC
>NZ_JAPIVP010000013.1 GCF_026239555.1 Pedobacter sp. PF22-3
GCGCAGCTTGGGTAACGCCCAAATCAGTTTACAATTTTCAGTGATCAGTCTTTTTTGTAGACCTCGCAGGTTTAATTCGTAATTTATATTGTTTTTTAGCAGCCTTATTGAGGGCGATGCTGTTTAAAAACCTGCGAGGTCTAATGGTTTCGAAACCTATAAGGTCTGATCAACTTTATTTCGCCAGTGGCGCTGCCGCATTCGGCTTGATGATACCTTTCAGCTCTACATCAAATACCAATGGTGTAAATGGATTAATTGGTCCGCCGCCATTTTCGCCAAAACCCAATTTCGAGGGCAAAATCATTTTGATCTTACCGCCAACTCCGATTAGCTGAATACCCTGGATAACCCCTTGTGGCAATTGGCCTAATGGCAAGCTTCTTGGTACATATTGTACATTTTCAGAGAAAATTCCGGCCTCTTTTGCAATTTTAGCATTTGAAGTATCAAAAACATTTAATGTCCCGTTCGATTTTTTATTCGTAAACTGACCAGTATAGTCCATTAATACCGTATCTGTTAAGGTTGCTCTTTCTGAATTGCCAGGTGCGTAAATTACATACTGCAAGCCAGATGGTGCAGTAGTTACCTTTAGGTTATTCTCTTCAACGTACTTAGCTATTTTGGCAGGTTCTACTGTTTTGTTTTTCTCATTTAATGCTTTGTATTCAGCTTCGAAAAAAAGTCTTTTCTTTGCCTCAAAAATAGAGTCGGCATCTTTCCCTTTGTGTAAAACCTTCTCAATTTTAATGGTAAACGAAGCAATGTTCGATTTTAATCCTTTAGGTTTCGGCTGGCCTGAATATTTCTCCATCGAATCCAGGTTCAATTTAAAAACGGCGCTATCTCCTTCGCCAAGCAGTTTCAATCCAGAGGCCAAATCGCCTTTAAACATCGATTTGCTAATGGCAAAAAAAGCAGGACGCTCATTATCATAAGTATTTACCATTACCGAATCTGGATTGGTATTGGTTTCTACTGTTTGAACGCCGTTTAACTTTACGTAGTCGCCTTCCTGAATTTTTGGCTTACTTTCACTTTTATAGATCTTGTAAGTCATATCTCCTTCACCCTTTTCGAACTTGTTACAGGCAGACAGGCCTAATGCTGCTGCCAAGAGAATAATTATTCCTTTTTTCATTTAATATTTTAATTAAAAATTAGCCTACAATCGGTTTTTGGATAGCAGGCTACTTCATCTGATCAGACAAAGATAGGCTATAATAAGTTTTTACGAATCTTTGCAAAGTTTTATTTCTCGCTTCAACGTCAAAAAAAATTAGGCAAAAAAAAATCCTGCTTAACTTAATAAGCAGGATTTAAAATATATTTTAAAAATTATTTTTTAACCGGAGCAGCCGTTACCGGAGCTGAAGTTGCTGGTTTTCCTTTAATAATATCTTTGATCTCTAAATCAAAAGCAATTGGGCTGAAAGGCATGATACCAACTTGTGGTGCACCTTGCTCGCCATAACCTAAGTTAGAAGGGATAATCACTTTAATTTTACCACCTTTACCAATTAACTGTAAAGCTTCAGTAAATCCTGGAATTGTACCGCCAACTGGCATTTTCTGAGGACCGTAAGGTTTACCTGGTTTAAATTCGTTTTCTGCTTTAGCCAGTTTCTCATCACTTGTATCGAAGATTTTGTATTTACCGTCTTTACCTTTTTTAGTTACTCTACCAGTATAATCAATTAATACGGTATCGCCTAGAGCTGGTTTTTCTGCACTTCCTGGGTTTTCGATTATGTAATGCAAACCACTAGCAGTAGTTTTTGTAGCCAGTTTAGTATCTTCTAAATAAGCTTTTAACTTAGCTGGTTCAGCAGCTTTCTTTTTTTCAGAACTAGCTTTATAATCAGCCTGGAAAAACTCCTGAGCTCTTTTGTTAAAAGTAGAGTCAGCTTCGCCAGCTTTCTTTTTAAATACTTTTTCGATTTTTACCGTAAAAGTAATGTATTTATCATTTTTGAACTGCTCTGGTTTAGGTTGTTTACTATGAAATGCCATCGTATCCAGGTTTACTTTAAAAGTAGCACTATCACCTTCTCCAAACAACGTTAAAACATCGTTCATATCGCCAGCATACATTTTTTTCTGTGCAGGAAATACTGCAGGTGTTTCGCTATCGAAAGTGCTTGATAAAACTGAATCTTTATCGTTTTTCTGAATAAAATTCATTTTAACGATATCACCTTCTTTGATTTTTTCGTTACCTGCCGAGTGGTGAATAGTATATAGTAAGCCACCAGCTCCTTTTTTCTCTTGTTTACATGCTGCTAAACCTAAAGTGGCTGCTGCTAGAATAATAATTCCCTTTTTCATTTATTAATTTGACTTTTTAAAATTTTTATTGTTTTATTTCTTGTTTTCTAAGCGATCAATTGTTCTTTATATTCTGCTAATATCGATTTAAATTCGTTTACTACATCAGCTAAAGGTTTTTCTGATGCACCACCGGCCGCATTTCTATGCCCACCGCCATTAAAATATTTCTTACAGATTTCATTGGCTGGAAAATCGCCTGTAGACCTTACAGATAATTTAACTTTATCGGTACGTTCTACAATTAAGGCTGCCAGGCGGATGCCATTGATAGAAAGGGCATAGTTTACCACACCTTCCGTATCGCCTGTAATGCTATGGTACTGCGCCAACTCTTCTTTGTTAACCGAAATGATCGCAGTATTGTAATCTCTTAAGACTTCTAGTTTATTAGACAGGCAGTAACCTAAAAAGCGTAACCTGTTTTCGCTCGAGTTATCGTATACCAACTCATGGATTTTCGATTGGTCTGCCCCTAAATCGATCAGATTTGCAGCAATACGGTATACTTCAGCTGTTGCTGACGAGAAGCGGAAAGATCCCGAATCGGTCATTATACCCGTATAAAGGCAAGAAGCTACATCTTTATTAATCAGTTCGCCATCCTGTAACTGATTTACAATAAAATCATAAACCAATTGTGCAGCAGCACAGGCATTAATATCCCAATGGCGGTAATCGTCAAAATCTTCAGGTTCGAGGTGATGATCAATCATGATCTTTTTGGCACCTGCAGCCCTAACCAATTCGCCCAATTCATTAATACGGCTTAGGGTATTAAAATCAAGACAAAATATGAGCGAGGCTTCATCCACCAATTGTGCTGCCTTTTCCTGCGCCTCTGTAAAAATAATTACATCGCTATTATTTGGCATCCAATGCAAAAAAGTAGGGTAATCGGTTGGGGTGATTACCTTTACATGGTGGCCTTTCTGAATTAAATATCCATATAAACCCAGGGATGATCCCATTGCATCGCCATCAGGTTTGTGATGCGTAGTGATCACAATTCGTTGTGGCGTAGCCAATAATGTTTTTAATTCAGTTAGTGTAAGCATATGTTTTTTGCGCTGCAAAGCTAAGTAAATTTTGATTAGGATTTAAAGATTTTAGGATTAACAGGATCATGTGAAAATTAGGATTGGAAGATTTTGAGGATTTATTACAATTTAAAAATGCTAAGGCTGAAGGATAAATTAAAATTAACAGGATTATTGAGCCAATAACTGTTTAATGCATTTTAAAATCTTAAATTGATGTTTATTGATTATTCATCAATTAAAACGTAATTTTGCAAAAAAAATTGATATCAAAAGCACAATGAGCACTAACAGAACTTTTACCATGATCAAGCCTGATGCAGTAGCAAACGGCCATATCGGATCAATCATTAACGACATTACTAATGCTGGTTTCAAAATCATTGCATTAAAATATACTAAACTTACTGAGGAAACTGCTGGTCAGTTTTATGCAGTTCACGCTGAGCGTCCTTTTTATAAAGATTTAGTAAGCTTTATGTCTTCAGGACCAATCGTTGCGGCTATTTTAGAAAAAGACAACGCGATCGAAGATTTCAGAAAATTGATCGGTGCTACTAACCCAGCTGAAGCTGCAGAAGGCACAATCCGTCAGAAATATGCAAAATCGATTGATGCAAACGCTGTTCACGGTTCAGATTCTGATGAAAATGCAGAAATTGAGGGTAACTTCTTCTTCAAAGCAGACGAACGTTTCTAATTACCAACACAAAAAATTTACAATAAAACCCCGAATATTCGGGGTTTTATTGTTTTATCTATTTTGTATCTTTCGGCCTTAAATATAATCCATCATTTAAACCTGGTGGAATTAATTACACGATAACACAAATAATGAAACGAATTTTCTTAGCGGTATGCTTATCTGGTATCGCTGTTGCATCTTATGCACAAACCAAAACAGCAACAAAAAAACCTGCTACCAAAAAACCGACCGCGGTAACTAAAACATCAACTTTAAAAATGGGTGGCCTACAATCTGCCTTAGACTCTACCAGTTATGCTTTTGGCACTTCAATTGGTGCCGGTTTAAAAACAACTGGCCTTTCTACCTTAAATTACGAAGTGTTGTTAAAAGGCCTGAAAGATGCATTTACCGGCGGCAAGGTTGTATTAACCCAACAACAGGCCCAACAATGTATAAATGAAGCACTGGCAAAGGCATCATCAGTAAAAAACAAAGCTGAAGAAGCAGCAAATAAAATTAAATATGCACCAATTATGAAAGAAGGACAAGATTTTTTAGAACAGAACAAAAAACGTGCAGGTGTACAAACAACTGCGAGTGGCTTACAATACGAAGTTTTAACTGCTGGTACAGGCGTTAAACCACAAGCTACAGATTCGGTACTGGTACACTACAAAGGCACATTGTTGAATGGAAAACAATTTGACAGCTCTTACGACAGAGGCGAGCCGATTTCTTTCCCACTGAACCGTGTGATTCCGGGATGGACAGAAGGCGTACAACTCATGCCAGCAGGTTCAAAATATAAATTTTTCATCCCTTACAATCTGGCTTACGGCGAACGTGGTGCAGGACAGGATATTCCACCTTACAGCACTTTGATTTTTGAAGTTGAGCTATTAAAGGTTAACGGAAAATAAAAACGCTATTCGTCATCTCGATCCGATAGCTATCGGATCGAGATGACGATTTTTTTTTAAATCTTAATGCAATAAGATTTTAATGTGCAGTCAGATGTTACCTTCTGACTGTTTTTTTATTGAATAACCCCATCAAAAAAGTGATTGATACTATGTCAGATGGTAACATCTGACACCTCTAAACAACAATTTCTTTAGAATGGAGCTAAATAAACCCGCAATTAAAACTTTCTTGAATATTCGATGTTAGCTATTACAAATTAACATGAATATGAAAAAAGCATTCCCTTTAGTACTGATTGCATTTTTATGCACCACCTTAAGCAGTTGTGAACTGGTAGAAGGTATATTTAAAGCCGGCGTTTGGGTAGGCGTAATTGTAGTTGTAGTAGTGGTTGCGCTGGTGATCTGGATTTTGTCCAAAATATTTGGCGGAGGCAGGAGTTAGTTTACTCTTGAGTAAAAAGTCTACATTACTTAGTCGGGATTATCATCCCTATTAAAATATAAAGGGCAAAAATTAATCTTTTGTCCTTTTATTATGTCTTATAGAAAAACCATTTCGGTAATCACCTCGCTACCGGCATGCTCATTTAATTTCTGAATGATTCCCTGTCGCACCATAATCAGCTCATTTTTGATGACAGAAGATTCAATCCTCAAAAACAGTTTTTTATCGTGAATATAAATTTGTTTCGTGCGGTTGGCTATTGCTGTACCCATTATTTCTGGCCAGATAGATAAGATTGAAGTTTCATCAAACTTACGTCGCAAGCGATACACATCCAGCATTTTGCTGATGGCATCTTTAACCGTAACATCATTGGGTTTACGCATTTTGTATCGTTCCGTTATCTACTTCAAACAAAGTTACATCAACTTCTATTTTTTCAAAAATTGATTTTACTCGTTGTTTGCCTGTATCTGTAATAAATATCTGCCCAAAATCGTGATGGGATACCATTTGCATTAGTTTTTGAACGCGGTTATCATCCAGCTTGTCAAAAATATCATCTAACAAAAGCAAAGGCTTAAACCCTTTATTTTTAGCAAGATAAGCATATTGGGCAATTTTTAAGGCAATTAAAAAAGACTTTTGCTGCCCTTGCGAGCCAAACTTTTTTAAAGGCATCCCACTGATGATAAAAGCCAGTTCATCTTTATGGATACCGGTTGTGGTCCGCTCCAATACACGGTCTTTTTCTACTGATTTTTTCAATAGCTCCTCAAAAGTAGCATCATTCAATTGCGATTGATAATTCAACTCAACGATTTCCTTATTTTCGGTAATGTATGTATAATATTGGTTAAAAAATGGAATAAACTCATCCATAAAAGCTTTGCGGATGGCGAATATTTTATTGCCGGCCATAACCAATTGTTCATCCAAAATTTCGAGCAGCGTAGGGTCATACTTTCTGGTAACGGCAATCTGTTTTAACAAAGCATTCCGGTTTAACAGAATACGATTATAGATGATCAATTGATCCAGGTAATGGGCATCGGTCTGCGAGATCACATTATCGATAAACTTTCTCCGCTCCTCACTTCCTTCCATAATCAAGTTTACATCATAGGGCGAGACCATTACAACCGGAAAGAGGCCAATATGATCGGCCAGTTTCTCATATTCTTTTTTATTGCGTTTAAATTGCTTTTTCTGGTTTCGCTTTACACCACAAGAAATTTTTTCGTTCTTTTCATTACGGTCAAAATCGCCCTGGATCATGAAAACCTCTTCATTGGCTTTGATCTGCTGGCTATCTATGGGGTTAAAGTAACTTTTACACAGGCAGAGGTAGTGAATCGCATCGAGCATATTCGTTTTTCCGGCGCCATTATTACCCGTAAACACATTCACAGTTTCCGAGAAGTGGAGATCTGCATCTGTATAATTCTTGAAATTTAGAAGGGTAATATTTTTTAACCACATAAATATGTCACAAATTTACCGTTTTTTAACTTCTTAAAACCCATTGTTTAAAATAAACGTTAATAAGATTTAAAAAAATTGTACTTTCATCGCAAGGAGAAATCAATGGTTGCACAAAAAATGTTAGAAGGAAATGTTCTATGGTCTTATGATCATGAACTGAACAACGATAAAAATTCGAACTGGATTAAAAAAATCGCTGATATATTTTCGTTTTTAAAGCCCGTTCACAATCACGAAGGCGAAATTTTATTAGCTTCTAATGGCATCTTTATTACCGGAGATGAACAACTGGAGCTTCCGTTATCTCATATAGAAGAGGTCTATATGGGCTTCGACGATTTATTCCCAGCTTCGTCAGCCAAAAACTTTGGTGCATTTTGGCAGCCGATCAGAATCAGGTCTATTGTGAGCAACTCTGAAAGCCAAACCGTTTACCTGGTCATTAACCACACCGGGATTTTTAGCGACAACCAAACCTGGTTTAATACACTAATTAGCTTGTTACGCTAATGATCGTGATGATTTTACGATCTGAACGCCTAATTAACTAATGTTTAATCAAATACTTCAAAATAAAGGTTGATACTTTGATTGAAAAATGTATTTTTGCAATCTTAAATTTTTTAAACAAACATGTCTACAACAGATAACCAGACAATTCAACCAACTAAAAAAGGTTCATTTTTACAAGAGAATAATAAGAGCTTACTGTTTATTGCAGGTGCTGTAGTTTTATTAGTTTTAATATATCTTTGGTATCAAGGCGTGTATTTAAAAGGTCGTGCTGAAGAAGCCGCCAGCAAAATGTACAAAGCAGAGCAATTTGTTGGAGTAGATTCATTATCGAACAGAGCAGTTAAAGGAGAAGGTGGTTACCCAGGCTTTGAGCAGATTGCTAAAGAATACGATAACACAAAATCGGCAAATCTAGCTAACCTTTATTTAGGTGGTATTTATTTACGTAAGGGCGAATATAAGCAAGCCATAGAGGCTTTAAGCAAATATAGCGCTACCGGCAGCCCGGTTGCAGATCCATTGGCTTTAGGCTTATTAGGTGATGCTTACAGCGAATTGAAAGACTATAAACAAGCCGCAACCTATTATAAAAAAGCGGCTGATAAAGCGAGTAAATTTACTTCACCAATGTTCTTAAAAAAATTAGGATTGGTTAACGAAAGCCAAAATGATTTCAAAGGTGCTGTTGATGCTTATACTAAAGTAAAAACGCAATATCCGGAGAGTGCAGAAGCACAGTTAATTGATGCTTACATTGCAAGAGCTCAGGAAAAAGTTAAATAAACACTAACTAAAACATATTTACAGAAAAGATCATCGAAAGATGGTCTTTTTTTGTTTAAAGCTTTTCGTAATTGCAATTATTGATCTTTCGACTAAATTATCAATGACATATTCTTATAGAAAGATCGTCATCTCGACTGGAGCATCGCGGAATGGAGAGATCTATGAGCCAGATTAAATTGGAAAATAGATTTAGCTTCGCTGAGCACTACGTGGTTCTCGATTGCGTTGCACTCCGCTCGAAATGACGACACACCGAGACTATTCATTCTATTTCTTACTTGGTAGCTCACCAAACGACAGATGGCCTTATACCATAACCATTATCTTTTTTCTGGAAATCAGGTGCAGATGCTTTTAGGTTACTGCAGCCCCCGCTCTCCGTTCCTTCCGATGAAAAATCGGAACCACTGCGATCAGGTTTAGGTGGCACAGGCAGTAATGCTATTTTGGGTTGCATGGTGTAGAGAGAGAGGCAGTTGCCTATTTATTCACCATATAAGGCATTTAAGGGCATATAAGCTTAAATGTTCTTATATTTACTTATATGGTTATATATTTAGCTAATAAAAGATCCTTCGCTAGACTCAGGATGACAGCAGCTTGATCCGTTCCGTGATAACGTTTACATAGAAGATGTTTTAAATCAGTTAAGATGCTGTAATTACACAACAGGTATTGGACTAGAAAAGAAATTTATATAAAACTATGTAATTCTACCTCCAATAGAAGCATAGACACTGCGTTTTAGACCTGATTGAAATGGAAAGTCCACGCAGCGAGAACTTGTAATGGAAAGCAGGGACAAACATTAAAAAGAGCTTCTGCAATTGCTCTTCAAGCAATCTTGACCACACTCCTTTTTTTTTACAGATTTAAATTGTAAAAGATCCTTCGCTGCGCTCAGGATGACAGCATGATTTACACAATTAACCATCTATTTATTAAAAGCCGTCATCGTATGAGCAGGCCCAATGGTAACGAAGCTCTTAATTAGCTCCACACTTTTATCGATTAATGCAGGAAGTTCTAACTGTTCATTTTTATCAAACAAACCCAATACAAAATCCACCTGCCTGCCTTTTGGGTAATCGTTTCCGATGCCAAAGCGAAGGCGTGCATAATTTTGTCCACCACAAACTTCTTCTATGCTTTTTAGTCCATTATGACCAGCGCTGGAGCCTTGCAGTTTTAATCTTAGCTTTCCCAGGGGCAATGCAAGATCATCAACAATAACGAGTACATTTTCTGGCGCTATTTTCAGTTCCTTCATCCAATAGTTAACAGCCTTACCGCTCAGGTTCATAAAAGTAGTGGGCTTGATTACATGCAGTTTTTTGCCTTTAAAGCCAACCTCAGCATAATACGCCAAACGGATATTATCGAAGCTACCACCTAAACCTTTAACCAGTTCATCGGCAATATCAAAACCAATATTATGCCTGGTGTGTGCATACTCCGGTCCGATATTTCCTAAGCCAACTATAAGATATTTCATGGGGCAAAGATAAAATGTTTAATGGAAGATGGAAAATGGATTATGGAAAGATAGGCGATCAGCGTTAAGCGTTTGGCGGGTTAATCCTGGCAAATAAAAAAAGCGTCCCGACTTAAATCGGAACGCTTCATCTTAAAATCAGGAAATCCTAAGAATCCTGATTATTTTTTACCTTTAGCAGCTTCAGTTTCTGCTTGTTTTAATGCTCTAGACATTGCAACAGAAACGATCGTATCTTCAGGAGTGTTAGTGATTACGTATTTATCACCTTTAAGGTCACGAACACGGAATAAACTACCAACTTCTAATTTCTCTAAGCTTACTTCTACATTTTGTGGCATATCAGCTGGTAATGCTTTAACACGTAGTTTACGTAATTTCTGGATTAATTTACCCCCCATTTTAACACCTGGAGAAGTTCCTGTTAATTTAACCGGGATCTCCATAACGATTTCTTTCTCGTCGAATAACTGAAGAAAATCGATGTGCATTAATACGTCGGTAAGTGGGTGATATTGAGTATCTTTAACGATAGCTTTAGTTTTAGCACCGTTTACATCAATTTCCACAAAGTTAACTTCCGGGGTATAAATAACATCTCTTAAATCAGCAATAACTACAGCTAAGTGTTGTTGCTCTTTTCCACCATACAATACCGCCGGAACTTTACCTTCGTAACGAAGTTCCTTGGCATCGCGTTTCCCTACGTTCTCTCTTGGAGAACCGCTAATTGCGATTGTTTTCATTTTTATTTATATTTATTTATTAGTAGTCAGTTTAAGTATCAAGTATCAAGACCTTAAGCCTTAAACCCTCTACCTTCAACCTTATTTAAACTCTTTTTATCGCTTCGCGTTTGGCGGCTGGCGTTTTAACCGCTTATCGCTAAACACTTTGCACTAAACCCTAAACAGATCACTAATCGACCCATGTTCGTTTACATTGGCAATTGCCCTTGCAAATAAACTGGCCGTACTTAACACCCTAATTTTCGGACTTTCCTGTTTCAACGGAATGGTATCTGTAACGATTAACTCGGTTAATACCGAATTCTCTACCGTTTCAACTGCTTTGCCAGATAATACAGCATGTGTACAAACTGCTCTTACACTTGCGGCACCATTTTCCATAATCAAAGCCGCAGCTTTTGATAAAGTTCCTGCAGTATCACAAATATCATCGATCAATACGACATCCTGTCCGGTTACATCACCAATAATCGACATGGATTCGATTTCATTTGCACGTTTACGGCGTTTATCGCAAATAATTACTTCAGCATTAAAAAACTTGGCAAAAGTACGTGCCCTGTATGAACCACCCATATCTGGCGATGCAATAGTTAAGTTTTTTAAGCCTAAGCTTTTGATATAAGGTACAAAGATTACCGATCCATCTAAGTGATCAACCGGGATATCAAAGAAACCCTGTATCTGTGCAGCATGCAAATCCATCGTCATAATACGGTGAATACCTGCCGATTTTAATAAGTTAGCCACCAATTTGGCACCGATTGCTACACGCGGCTTATCTTTTCTATCCTGACGGGCTAGACCATAATAAGGAACAACTGCTGTAATATAATGTGCCGATGCTCTTTTAGCCGCATCAACCATAAGCAAAAGCTCCATTAAATTATCGCTGGGCTGATAAGTAGACTGGATTAGAAAAACATCACTACCACGGATTGACTCATCAAAGGAAGGTTGAAACTCGCCATCACTGAATTTGTGAATGGTTACGCTACCAAGTGGCTTGCCGTAATGTTCGGCAATCTTAAGTGATAATCCTTTAGAACCTGTTCCGGAAAAAAGCTTTACCGGGTTAAACTGCAATGGCATGGGTTCGTGTAGTTACGGTTAAAAAAAATCGGATCATGTCTATTTAAAACATGATCCGTTATTAAATTTTAGTTGTCCGACCTGGATTCGAACCAAGACAAACGGTACCAAAAACCGTTGTACTACCCTTATACTATCGGACAAGCTTTCTCAAGGATATTCTCCTCGAAAGGGAATGCAAATGTAGGAACCTTATTTTAAATATGCAAGAGTGATTTTAAAATATTTTTAATTTCTTTCCTGCTGTTCCTGTTTGCGATGCAAAGATAAAAAAATCATCATATAGCGTGCAACATTTTCTTTTTTTATACGACTTTTTTTACTGCTAACCACTTAAATCATTTATTATCAAAAGACTAAAATTAAACTATGAATTACTCAAGGATCAACACCATTGGAGGCTGGCTGTGTTTTATTATTGCCGCACTCACGTACATCTTAACTTTAGATCAATCTGTAAGTTTCTGGGATTGTGGCGAATTCATTTCTTCTGCTTTTCGAATGGAGGTGGTTCACCAGCCTGGTGCCCCGATAGTTTCTATGATCCAAAGGTTATTTTCGGCGCTCGCTTTAGGCGATAAAACCAAAGTAGCCTACTTCGTTAATATATCTTCTGCACTTGCAAGTGCTGGTACGATCCTCTTTTTGTTCTGGACCATTACGGCACTGGCCAAGAAAACGGTAATTAAAAAAAGCGAGGAAATCACCAATCAAAAAATCATCGGGATTATGGGCGCCGGTTTGGTTGGGGCTTTGGCCTATGCTTTTTCCGACAGTTTCTGGTTTTCTGCAGTAGAGGCCGAGGTTTACGCCATGTCGTCGCTTTGTACAGCCATCGTATTCTGGGGCATATTAAAATGGGAATCGCAGGCTGATGAACCAAAATCAGACCGTTGGTTACTTTTTGTAGCCTACATTATGGGAATTTCCATTGGCGTACACATCTTAAACCTGCTTACCATCCCGGCTTTAATATTTGTTTATTACTTTAAAAAGAATCCATCACCTAATTGGCAAAGTATTTTAAAGGTATTTTTTGTTTCAATTGCTGTGCTCGCAGTAGTTCAATTTGGCATCATTCAATACATAATATCTTTTGCCGCAAGCTTCGATTACTTTTTTGTCAACACCATGGGTTTGGGCTTCGGAACGGGCATATTGTTTTTTGCAATGCTCATAATCGGCAGCCTGGTTTATGGCATCCGTTATTCTATCCTTAAAAATAAAAGGATTTTAAACCTGGTGATGTTATTTACCGTTCTATTACTATTTGGATATAGCTCTTTTGCGCTCCTGATCATCAGGGCACAGGCTAAACCAAATTTGAACAACTATAATGTAGATAATGTATTTTCTTTCTCGAGGTATGTGGGTCGCGATCAATACGGCGACAGGCCCCTGCTTTATGGAGAGAACTACAATTCAGAAAAAATAGGAATTAAAGAAACGGGCAAGATTATCCGCAAGGGCGATAAAAAATATGAACCTGCAGGCACCAAATCGGAATATATTTTTGCCGATAAAACTTTACTGCCGCGTATGTACAGCGATAAACCAGAACATATTAATTTTTACAAAAATTATATGGGTTTTGATGATGAACATAAACCTACCCTGCTGGATAACCTAAAATACATGTTTTCTTTTCAGACCGGGCAAATGTACATGCGTTATTTCATGTGGAATTTTGTAGGCAGACAGGATAATGAAGATGGACAATTTGCTGGAAAAGACGGAAATTGGCTTAGCGGCGTAAAACCATTGGATGCCATCAGGCTTGGGAGTCAAAAAAACCTTCCGCCATCCATCGTAGAGAATAAAGCTTACAACAGGTTTTTCTTTTTACCTTTAATTATTGGCTTAATTGGCGCCATTTGGCATTTTAAGCGTAACCAAAAAGATGCAGGCATTATCGGTTTGCTTTTTGTATTCACCGGGGTGGCCATAGTTGTTTATCTAAACTCTGTCCCTATTGAGCCCCGCGAAAGAGATTATGCTTACGTAGGCTCGTTTTATGCTTTTGCCATCTGGATCGGTTTAGGGGTATTTGGGTTAAAGGATTGGGTATTTCAGAAATTAACACCTTTGCGTGCCAGTATTTTGGCTACCGTTATAGCTTTGTTTGGCGCTCCGATCATTATGGCCAACCAGGGCTGGGATGACCATGATCGTTCTGATAGCCATGTAGCGAGAGATATGTCTGTCAATTACCTAAAATCCTGCGCGCCTAATGCCATATTGTTTACCTATGGCGATAATGACACTTACCCGGTTTGGTATGCACAGGAAGTAGAAAATATCCGCCCCGATGTGCGCGTAGTGAATTTAAGCTTATTTACAACTGATTGGTATATTGATGGAATGCGAAAAAAACAAAATGAATCTAGCCCCCTACCTATCACCTTAAAACATGAGCAATATGTGGAAGGTACGAGGGATATCATGTATTATCAGGATTATAAGATTGCGCAGCATATTGAATTACAGGAAATTTTAGACGTATTGTTATCCGATCATGACGAAGATAAAGTAACCATGACAGATGGTTCTAAATACAATGTATTACCTACCAAAAACCTTAAGCTGGCCGTAAGCCCACAACAAGTATTAGATACGGGAACCGTACCAAAAGAAGATGCCGGTAAAATAGCTAGCAGTATGGAATGGACTTACAATTCGAATTTTGTAACCAAAGGTACCTTGGCATTATTTGATATTTTAACGCACAATAACTGGGAACGGCCGATTTATTTTAGCGGCGCCATGCCGAACGAGCAGTATTTGGGACTTAATAAATACCTTTATTCTGAAGGTTTAAACAAAAGGCTGCTCCCCTTAAAACCCGACACTGCAATTACACAGGATTTTGATCGCGTAAACCTGAAACCGATGTACAACAACCTGATGAATGTGTATGGTTTCGGCAACATGAAATATGCCAACCATTTAGACAGGCAATCTGCCGATGATGTAACCATGTTATCGAACATGTTTAATGGTTTATTAACCGGGCTAATTAATGAGGGTAAAATTGCCGAGAGCAAAAAAGTAGCAAATAAGTACTTTGAAGTAATTCCGGCTAAATTTTACAGCATGCGCCAGGTAATGAGCACTTATTATTTTACCGAAAACCTATATCGGTTAAATGATTTAAACCGTGCAAATGCCATGATCAAAAAAACAGCCGATTACGTAGGCAGGGAACTCACTCACCTGGCTGATGTTTCGGAGAGCAAAAATCAGCTATCATCAGAACAGGATGTGCGTTTCTACCTGGGTTATTTAGGCCAAATGGTAAAAATAACCGAGGCATTTAAACAGGAAAGTCTAAGCAAAAGCCTCGAAAAAAAATATAACGATCTGATTGTAAGGTTTACTCCATTTGCTGCAGGATAGGCAAAAAACATTCTAAATTTAACCCATAGGCAGATTTAATCTTTCTGCTTATGGGTTTTTGCTTTCCAATAAATGAAAATCCTTTATGTTAAAGCCCTTAAGCCGTTAAAAATTGTTAAATCAATGCAAAAATTTACCTGTTTTATCGACTAGAATAGTTAATTTCGGCAGCATTTTTATGTGAAAACATTTTTTAATATCATTAAACAAACCAATGAATTATTCAAAAGTTAATAATATAGTAGGCTGGATCTGCTTTTTAATTGCTACACTAACTTACGTTTTAACCTTAGAGCCTTCTGCCAGTTTTTGGGACTGTGGTGAATTTATCGCCTCAGCATTTAGAATGCAGGTTGTCCACCAGCCTGGCGCGCCTTTGTTCTTAATGATCCAACGTTTCTTCTCTATTTTTGCAGCTGGAGATTTAACCAAAATTGCTTACTGGATGAACGTAGGTTCGGCTGTTTCGAGCGGAGCAACCATCTTATTCCTATTTTGGACCATAACCGCATTGGCTAAAAAAACAATATTAAAAGCTGGTGAAGAATTAACTATAGGCAAGTTGATTAGTATTATGGGTGCAGGGGCTGTTGGTGCACTGGCTTATACTTTCTCTGATAGTTTTTGGTTTTCGGCGGTAGAATCTGAGGTTTATGCACAGTCATCACTGTTTACTGCCATTGTATTCTGGGCCATTCTTAAATGGGAAGCACATGCAGATGAGCCAAGGGCCGACCGTTGGTTACTGTTTATTGCCTATATTATGGGTTTATCAATTGGTATCCACTTACTAAACTTATTAACTATACCAGCCCTTGCTTTTGTTTACTATTTTAAAAGAACCGATAAAGCAACCACTTCTGGAATTATCAAAACACTTATAGTTGGTATCTTAATTTTAGCAGTAATTCAGTATGGTATTATCCAATACTTAGTTTCGTTTGGTGCTTATTTCGATCTGTTCTTTGTGAATACATTAGGTCTTGGTTTTGGAACTGGTGTTTTATTTTTCGCTATTTTATTGATCGGCGCCCTGGTTTGGGGAATCCGTTATTCGATCAAACATCAAAAGAAACTATTAAACTTAGGTTTAATTTCAACCGTTTTAATCATTTTCGGATACGCTTCTTTCTCAATGATCATCATCAGGGCAAAGGCAGATCCGAATTTAAATAACAGTGCACCTAAGGATGCTTTCTCTTTCTTAAGTTACCTAAACCGTGAGCAATATGGTGATAGACCACTGGCCTACGGACCGAACTATAACTCTGAAAGAACAGGTGTAACGGAGGGTAAAACCATCTGGAGAAAAGGTAAAGATAAATATGAAGTGGCGGGTAAAAAAACCGATTACGAATATAACAACAACACTTTACTACCTCGTATGTATAGTGATGACGCTAGACATGCCAGTTTTTATAAAGAATGGATGCACTTAGATGATAGCAAGCACCCGAACGTAGTCGATAATGTTGGGTTTTTGGCCAGCTACCAGATCGGTTACATGTATATGCGCTATTTTTTCTGGAATTTTGTTGGTCGCCAGAACGATGAGCAAGGTCAGGGCAGCGGATTTGAAGGTGAATGGATTAGTGGTATTAAGCCATTTGATAGCTGGTTACGTGGTGATCAAAGTCATTTACCACCATCAACTGTTGATAATAAAGCGTACAACCGTTTCTTCTTTTTACCATTGATTATGGGCATAATCGGTGCACTTTGGCACTTTAAACGCAACCAGAAAGATGCTGGTGTAGTGGCCTTGTTATTCTTTTTTACAGGTATTGCGATTGTATTATACTTAAATCAAAAGCCTTTAGAACCGCGCGAAAGGGATTATGCTTATGTAGGATCGTTCTATGCCTTTGCCATATGGATTGGGCTAGGGGCATTGGGGATTAAAGAGTGGCTGTTTAAAAAATTAACGCCAACGGCCGGGGCTATTGGTGCCACAGTAATTGGTTTATTGGCCGCGCCGGTAATTATGGCTGAGCAGGGATGGGATGACCATGACCGTTCTACCAAACTGGTTCCTCATGATATTGCTTTGGATTACTTACAATCCTGTGCACCAAATGCCATCTTATTTACTTATGGTGATAATGATACCTACCCGCTTTGGTATATCCAGGAGGTAGAAAATGTTCGTCCTGATGTTCGTATTGTAAACTTAAGTTTATTTGATACAGATTGGTACATTAATGGCTTAAGACAAAAACAAAATGAATCAGCTCCATTGCCAATTACCATGAAACCTGAACAGTATGTACAGGGCGAAAGGGATGTGATGCCATATGATGATTATAAAATTGCAGGTAGTGTTGAGCTTAAAAATGTAGTTGATTTATTGTTATCAAACGATGAGAGCGATAAAGTACCGATGCAAGACGGATCAAAATCTAACTTCCTGCCAACTAAAAACCTTAAAATTACGGTAGATCCTCAGCAGGTAATTAGTACAGGAACAGTGTCTGCAGCTGATGCTTCAAAAATTACCACCACAATGGATTGGAAATTTAATAAAGGTTATGTTACCAAAGGAACTTTGGCAATGTTTGATATCCTGGCACATAACAACTGGAAACGCCCAATTTATTTTGCTTCTACTGTTCCTTCTGAGCAATATAACGGCTTGGATAAATATTTATATAGCGAAGGCTTAGCTTTACGCTTAATGCCGCTTAAAGCTGATACAACTGCATCAGAAGATAGACCAGAGCAATTGAACACGCCTATATTGTACAATAATGTGATGACTAAATTTAAGTGGGGAAATATGAAAACTGCTAAATATTTAGATCCGCAATCATCAGATGATACGTTCATTTTTACGAACCTCTTCAGTAGCTTAACCAACAGCTTAATTAAAACAGGTAAAATGGATGAGGCCAAAAAAGTGGTCGATAAATATTATGCGGTAATGCCTGATAAATTCTTCGGCATCCGTACAGTTGTCGTAAAATTCTATATGGCTGAAAACTTATATAAATTAGGTGAAACCGCCAGAGCCAATGAGATTTTAGACAAATCAGGTGATTACATCAATAAGGAATTGAACTACCTGGCTGATATTTCACAATCAAAAGGTTTAACCGGATCGCAGAATATCCAAACCGGCTTATACTATCTGGACCGGATGATTAAAACGAGTAAAGCTGCGGGTCAGGATAAGTTGAGCGATAAGCTGCAGAAAATCTTCAATAACCTTGAAGGCCGCCTATCAGTGTTCTTCCCACAGCAAGGTCCGCAATAATAAACGGATCTTGAAATAGCTTACAAAGCAGCTGCATTAATTTGTAGCTGCTTTTTTATTTGCTTGCGCTCGTTTCTAACGAGCGCAGTAATAGCTTTACGATTTCATCGTAAAAGATGATATAAATTTAAATTTAGGATAAAATCGTAAATATGACCAACTATCTACATGCTCGTTGGAACAAGTGTGAGCAATTATGATTTTTCTGAATAAATAAATATTTTTATTAAATGTCAGATCAATACCAAGCAAGAGATCCGGAAGGCATCTATTTTTTAACTTTTACGATTGTTGATTGGGTAGATATATTCACCCGCTCATCTTATAAAGAAATTATTTTAGATTCATTAAAGTATTGCCAGTCTAGCAAGGGCCTTATACTGCATGCATATTGCTTAATGACTAATCATATCCACCTCATTGCATCTGTCGGAAAAAACATAAAGCTTTTTGAAATAATTAGAGATTTTAAAAAGTTTACAAATAGGGCGATTATCGAAGAGATTAATTCAGGAAATGAAAGCAGGAAAAAGTGGCTGCTGAGTAAGTTTGAATTCGCAGGAAAATACCTTAAAAGAATTGAGAATTATAAGGTTTGGCAAGATGGTTACCATGCTGTTGAATTAATCAGTCGAGATTTTACATTTCAAAAGCTAAATTACATTCATCAAAATCCAGTTAGAGCTGGAATTGTATCAGAGCCCGAACATTATATTTATAGTTCCGCGACTAATTATCATGGGCTTAGCGGACTAATAGAAATTGAATTACTAGACATTGATTAATATTTATTGAATGCTTGCGCTCGTTTCTAACGAGTGCAGCAATTGCTTTACGATTATATCGTAAAGCAAGCTAAATATACCGATAACTAACACCGTAAAATACGGTATCCTATTTACACGCTCGTTAGAAACGAGCGTGAGCACCCACAAAAAAAAATCCCGTTTAGCATAGCCAAACAGGATTCAAGTTTATTTTAGTTAATGATTATTCGTTTACTACGCCCATATCACAGAATTTCTCAATCCTTTGCTCAATCAGCTTATCGGTTTTTAATTTACCCAAAGTGGCTAAATCTTTCACGATATATTCTTTTAATGTTTTACCCATCAACTCCGGATCCTGATGTGCACCACCAAGCGGCTCAGGAATAATGCCATCGATTAGTTTGTTGCCAAACATATCATCAGAAGTCAACTTTAAGCACTCAGCAGCTTTCTCTTTAAAATCCCAGCTTCTCCATAAAATAGAGGAACAGGATTCAGGAGAAATTACCGAATACCAGGTGTGCTCTAACATATATACTTTATCACCGATACCGATACCCAAAGCACCTCCAGAAGCCCCCTCACCTACCACAATGCAGATAATCGGCACGCGTAGAACAGACATTTCCAGTAAGTTTCTGGCGATAGCTTCACCTTGTCCACGCTCTTCGGCTTCTAAACCAGGGTAAGCACCCATTGTATCGATAAAAGAGATAACAGGCTTATTAAATTTTTCGGCCAAACGCATTAAACGCAGGGCTTTGCGGTAACCTTCCGGATTGGCCATACCAAAGTTGCGAAACTGGCGCTCTTTGGTATTTTTACCTTTTTGGTGACCGATAACCATTACCGTTTGACCATTTATGGTAGCAAAACCACCAACAATTGCTTTATCATCTTTAACCGTTCTATCACCGTGCATTTCAATAAAATCATCGCAGATCATATTGATATAATCAAGGGTTTGCGGGCGATCTGGATGACGGCTCATCTGAACCTTGTTCCAACCGGTTAAATTTTTATATAAGTTATTGGTAGTTTCATCTAATTTACCATCAAGTTCGTCCAAAGTGGCAGACATATCTACCTTGGTTTTTTCGGCAACTTGCTTAACCTTTTCTATCTGCTGAACTAAATCGGCAATAGGTTTTTCAAAATCGAATGATGTTTTTATTTGCTGCATAATTGAACCACAAAAATAAGTAATTATTTTTAGTTTGTAACCAACAGTTTTTCGTTTGCGTTTTTACCGGAGTAAATCGTGTTAGCAAGGCTGCTAAAAGAGCGTTATAAATACGATTTATTTCTTTTTTTGGAAAGCAGTTTCAGTGGTTATTGGGTTGGGTTCCGTCCTGCTCTTCCTCCTCCCGATGAAAATCGGGATCGGTCCGATCAGGTTTAGATTACACCTGTTTTTGCAGCTACGCGGGGTTTCCGTGCCATTGCCTAAAAGAAGTTCGTGAAAACAAGAACCCTGACTAAAAGATTATTACCGGATAATAACCAAACGTTCCTAACGGAACGTAAACGCCAATTATACAATTGGCTACCCAGGAATCGTCCCACTGGGACGATTAATTTAACCGTTTTTACCACGGGTACCCAAAACGTCCCACGGGGACATGTCATAGGTAGCAGAAAAATACATTTCATGTTTTTCGTTCCATAGGAACGTTTCACGTTTTTCAAAAAGAAAAATATTTGACCACCATGCCGGGTTTCCGTGCACTGCCCTAACCTACCTAGCCCTGATTGAAATGAAAAGCCCTCAAACGAGGCACGAGTGAGGACTTGTAATGTAAAGCAGGATTAACGATAATCATTGTGCTGCCTCTGCGCTCCAAAAAAATAAAAAATGCAGAACACTTGAATCAAAAAAAAGAGTTCCGTGAAGACACGGACCTCGGCGAGGAGAGTTGACAAATTAATAGCAATGTGCACAGAAAGTTGTCAACTCTAAAATTTTAGAATTTAGCGGCTTCGCCCGGCTTAGGCAATGCTTTTTTAATAAACTCGCGGATATGGTTATTTGCCATTTTCAGATCATCTTTACGCAGGTACATCATATGCCCGCTACGATAACCTTCCCAGCTCATACGGTCTTGCAGTTTACCCGCAGCATCTAACTGCCACATGCTATATTTGGCATTAAAATAATCGCAGGCGCCATCATAATAACCCGATTGCACCAATAAATGTAAGTACGGGTTTTGCGCCATAGCCTGCCGGAGATTATCTCCGGTCTGATCTCCCGATTTATCCCATGGATACACAGAACCAAACATATTGTATTTCAAATCGGTTTTATAGTTTAGCTCGTTGCGGATATACATGTTGATAGCCGGTGTAAAAGAATGTAGCCAGGAGGTGAGTTCAGCATTGTAATCAGGTCCTTCGCCAGCGCTCATTTTATCTATACCCCTATAACGCGAATCTAACCGGCCAACAGTGAAACCTTTATCCCTCAATAGTTCTTTCCAAAAGAAATCGGTTGGTACATTAAGGTTATAATCTAAAATTACTTTTTCGGAAATGCCCGAGTAACGAGCCATTTTTACGGCGATTACTTTCTTTTTATCCACACTCAACATTCCTCCCTGCGAAATGGCCGGGATGAGTTCGTTAATGGTAAAACTTTCCACTTCAGGAAGCATAGCCGTTAAGTCTTTATTTTGTAAATCGGCTGTCAAAGCTTTATGGTACCATGCGGTTGCTGCAAAATACGGTAAACGCAAAGCTGCATCAACAGGACCGCTGCGCTCAATACCCAATTCGGTTGGCGAAACCAATACCACACCATTTAAATACATCCATTGACTGTTTTGCAACTCTAAAGCTAAGCCTGAAACACGTGTAGTGCCATAACTTTCGCCAATTAAAAACTTTGGCGAAGCCCATCGGTTATTACGGGTTACAAAAGTATTAATCCACTCGGCCAGGTATTTGATATCGGCACGTACCCCGAAGAATTTATTGGTTGGAATATCTTTACTCACCGCTCTGGAATAGCCCGTGTTAACCGGATCGATGTATACAATATCTGCCACATCTAAAATAGAATATGGATTTTCTTTATAACCATAAGGCTGTACAGGATAACCTTCGTCATCAATATTCAAAACCACCGGACCGGTATAGGCAATGTGCATCCACACCGAAGCAGACCCCGGACCGCCGTTAAAAGAGATTACTAAAGGTCTTCTATCCCGGTTTTGTACATCACTTCGTTCGTAATAAGTATAAAATAAACCAGCAATCGGTTTGCCATCCTCATCCCAAACCGGTAAGGTACCGGTAGTAGCTTTATACGGAACAGCTTTGCCATCAATATTTACCGAATGGTTGGTTACTACCGAGCTCTCCACTTTAATGTTCCTTTCGTTTGCCGAAGATTTAGCGTCTTCATTAACAGTAACCTGCGCAGCAGTTACATTTTCCTTTGACTGACTTTTTCTTGGTGCTTGCTGTGCATGTGCAAAAATACCCATGCTTAAAAATGTAGCGAGTATAAATCTGAATTTCATTGCGTTTGGTTTGGTTGCTAAATATCAAACTATTGTAGCGTTAATCAAAAAGCACATTATAAATGTTACCATAAAAAAGCCGATACTGCACCCGCAATACCAGCTTTTAACAAGTCTTAATGATTTTACACAAATAACCAGAGATGGATAAATGACTGAAATTAATTACTTCAATGTTGTTTTACTAAAAATATGGTATTCTCCAGGCGCTAAAGTTCGCGTATAATTGCTGGTGCTTAAATTAATACCGGCACCAACCGCATCAACCCAAGCTCCAGTCGTACCAAAATCGATATTGGCCGTTTGGCTCACTACATCAAAATTACCTACCACCACAACGGTATTAGTGCCTTCTGTTAACTTGATATATTTGATGCCGCCGGCAAGATCATACGTTGAGTTAGTTGAGTTAAAAATACTGTTATTCTTTTTCAACCTGATGAATTTGGCATAAGCATCATATAATGCCTTGCGGTTAGGGTCACCATAATAATCCCATTTAATAGGTTTTTCGCCAGTTCTCCCATTAAAATCAATATTAATATCATAACCCAGCTCCCCAAATTGCCAAATCATTTTAGGTCCGGGAATACTGAATAAAAAGGCTGCCACAAGTTCTTCTCTTTTTAACGAGGTGGCCAGGTTTCCCTTAATTACATAATTTCCAGACGCGTTGCCGTAAGTAATATTCTTAAAATTTAATCGCTCCTCATCGTGACTTTCGCCATAACCAACTAAATTTTCTGATTTAGCAAAGCCATGGTTGGCATAAAAACCCCATTGAAAATTGGAATTATCCAACCAGCCCATCGTAGCCTCATTCATGTTATAATTCATATTATTCCAAAGCATCATACCATTATCTGCCAATACCTTTTCTTCAGATTCTTCTGCAAAGTGCTCCAAAATCACATAGAAATTAGGATCCAAACTCTTCATGTAGCCATTATAATCTTTCCAAATGGCAATCCGGCTGGCATCGTACAACCTGAACTGTGCATCATCTGTTGATTGCTTTTGCGTAAAACCCTTCGAAAGATCGAAACGAAAACCATCAATTTTGTATTGCTGCATCCAAAACTTCATTACATCTTTCGAGAATTTTCTGGTGGCCGCACTTTCATGATTAAAATCGTAACCTACATTAAACGGATGTTTGGCATCTACGTTAAACCATGGGCTATTTGCTGTAGGTTTTGAGCCATCGAAATACAATTGCACCATTGGCGATTGACCGAAAGAGTGATTTAATACCATATCCATAATCACGGCAATACCACGGCCATGGCACTCATCAATAAAATTCTGTAATGCGGTTTTGGTACCGTAATATTTATCTGGCGCAAAATAAAATGATGGATTGTAACCCCAGCTTAAATTCCCTTCAAATTCATTTACAGGCATTAATTCTATTGCATTGATTCCCAAACCCGTTAAATAATCGAGTTTGGCCAAAGTTGATGCATAATTATGATCAGTGGTAAAATCACGTACCAATAATTCATAAATGACCAGGTTATCTTTTGCGGGACGGGAGAAACTTGTGTTTTTCCAGGTATAAGCCGGCTGATTGGCTTGCATTACACTTACTATCCCGGTTGTTTTACCAGTTGGGTAGGCTTTTAAATTGGCGTAAGTTGCTGCACTAATGTACTTATCGTTATCAGGATCAAGTATTTTCTCGCAATAAGGATCGGCAACTTTTAGGTTTCCATCTACATAAAACTGATAGGCATATTCTGTATTCGCATTTAAATTATTGACCTGAATCCACCAATAATTTCCATCAGGGGTATTTTTCATGGGTAAGGCAGTGGTAGACCAATCGTTAAATTCACCAATCAAGGATACTGATTTTTTTCCGGGTGCATAAAGTGTTACCATAGCTGATGTGCCGTTATTGGTAAACACCACACCATCTTTGGCACCTGCTGGCAGATCGGCTTTTTGATCAGTTTGTGTAGGTTCTAAACCACCATCTGATGCTTTTTTGCAAGCCGCACTAAATGTTGTTATGAAGAGCAATAGGTAAACAATCGTTTTGACTCTTTTTGTTTCGTGCAGACACGAACCAAGGCGGTTAAGATTTTTTTTCATTTGGTTAGAGATTTTAAAGTTTAATACAGAAGTTCTTATTCTGGTTCGTGGAGACACAAACCAGGGAGATAGATATGACTTATCCTACTCGGTCTGTGTCACCACAGACCGAAATATGAATAATGGTCTTGTGAGGACACAAACCATGAAGCAGTATTTTAGACAGACCTGTTTTCTTCTACTCCAAGTTTTGAAGCTAAAACTTCGTCTGTTTTTTTAGGTTCACGGATGAATACATAACAGATTATTGCGGCCAGGATCATCAGTCCTCCACCTAACTGTACGGCTAAAAGCCTGTCGTTATTTAATACATTACGCATTAACCAACCAAAACCCAGGGAAGCTATAATTTCTGGCAGTACAATAAAGAAGTTGAAAATTCCCATGTATATTCCTATTTTATCTTTGGGCAGTGATCCACTTAACATGGCATAGGGCATAGAAAGGATACTTGCCCAGGCAATGCCTACCCCCGTCATGCATAAGTACAGCATGTTTTTATCGTGCACCCAGGCCACACTAATTAAACCTATGGCACCACAAATTAAACAAAGGGCATGCGTGGTTTTACGGCCCAATGCATCGGCAATTTTAGGCAGCACCAGTGCAAAAAGAAAAGTAATTACGCTATAATAGGCAAGCGTTAAACTGCCAAAATCTGCGCCATGCGCGTAAACCGGATCGGCAGCATCTCTACCCCCAAAAACATTCACCGCTACAGCTGTGGTATAATAAAACCACATTAAAAACAGGCCTGGCCAGGTAAAAAACTGAACCAAAGAAACAATCTGCATCCTTTTTGGCATATTGGTTAAGGCATGAAAAATTTCTCTTGCACCTCCACCAAAACCTTTATTGCTTTCTTTTACTTTTTCTTTAAAATCTACATCCTGAGGCGGATATTCCTTAGTGGTAAGCACCGTCCATAATACAGCGGCAAAAAAGAAAAAAGCGCCGATATAGAAAGAAAATTTTACGTTTTCCGGAATATTACCCTTTTCTGCAGTATTGGTTAAATGGAATATATTGTTCATGATCCATGGTAACGCCGAAGCCACACTGCCCCCCAAACCAATCATCATACTCTGCATAATGAACCCGCGGTTCACCTGACTATCTGGTAATTTATCGGTAACAAAAGCGCGGAAAGGTTCCATTGCAATGTTTCCAAAAACATCTAAAATCCAAAGTAAACCAGCTGCCATCCACAGCACGCTGCTATGTGGCATAAAAATTAATGCAATACTGCTTACAATGGCCCCAAGCATAAAATAAGGTCTTCTTCTACCCCATTTTGGATGCCAGGTACGATCGCTCAGGTAACCTATTATGGGCTGCACCAATAAACCCGTTAAAGGGGCTGCCAAAAACAATAGTGGAACCTGATCTGGATGGGCGCCCAGATTTTCGTAAATACGCCCCATGTTGGCCCTTTGTAAATCCCAACCGAACTGAATCCCGAAAAAACCAACACTCATGTTAATGATCTGTGCAAGTGTTAATTTAGGGTTCTCGAATACTGTTTTTAAGCTCATTTTGTTTAGTTTAAGCGTTTAGTGAAGGGCGCATGGCGTTATTTTCTATTGCTTTAATAAATTCTACGATAACTAGTGTCTCATTTTTCACCACAGAGAACGTAGAGTTTTGAGACAGCGTTCACCGAGAATAAATATCCTTCGTGTTTCTCTGTGCTGTTACTTTGTGTGCTCTGTGGTTAGTTTTAGTTTTTTCCGCTAAGCGCGTAACGCAAGATGCATAGCAAAAATCTTTAAAATTCTATCACCTGTGCACTAACCGGCGCCAAGGTTACTGGAATGCTTGTTCCTGCCGGGATATCTAATTTTTTATCGGTCAACAGTTCGGTAACGGGCGATGAACTCTTAACCTTTAAAATTTCTTCCGGAATTTTGATATTGGCGGTTAAGGTTTTTGTCCGATCGAAATTGGCTACTACCAATAAACGCTGTTTGCCAGTGTAACGGATAAAAGCATACATGCGGTTATTCATATTTCCGGTAACAGGCACTTCATAAATTTTGCCGTTAATTACAGCATCACTTGCTGACGTAACTTTTAATAATTGACTGTAATACGTTCTTAAATTTTGTTGTGCAGCATTTAATTTATGGCCATCAAACAAGCCACCGTTCATCCATTTCTGGTGGTTTGGCACACCCCAATAATCGAAAATGGTAGTTCGGTTATCATCTCCACCATAACCTTCCTGCCCTTTTCCCGGTTCGCCTACTTCCTGACCAAAATAAAGCATCACAGGTCCTCCGCCCAAGGTTGCCGAAACTACCATTGCAGGCAAAGCCAGCTCGGCCTTGCCTGCAAATCCGTCAGAAGCAATACGTTCTTCATCGTGGTTTTCTAAAAAACGCAGCATGCGATGGCCAAAACCGACACTTTCTTGCTGCCAAACGAAACCGATGTCTTTTACATCTGCATTTGGTTCGTTTTTGATCAGCCTTTTCAAACCATCATATAAACCTACTTTATCGTAGAGGTAATCAAATTTGCCTTCATCCAAATATTGTTTATAAACTTTTGGGTTATAGGCTTCTCCTATAAAAATTAAATCCGGATTTAATTTTTTAACCTGCGGGATTACCCAGTTCCAAAATGCAATGGGTACCATTTCGGCCATATCACACCTGAAACCATCAACTCCTTTATCGGTCCAAAAAATTAAAATATCGCGCATTTTTAGCCAAACCGGTGGAATGGGATCAAAATATTGTTTTTCGCCATTCTGATAATCTACGCCGTAATTCAACTTAATCGTTTCGTACCAATCGTCGTATTTAGGCTGTGCTGAAAACACATTATTCCCTGTTGCTTTTGCCGGATTCTCTTCAAGCTTACCATCCTGAAGTACTGAAAGTGGTGTTTTTTGTCCGTTTGTAGGCACCACTAAAGCCTGTCCAGGGATATAATAAAAATCATTCTTAGGGCTAAACGCTACAGTTTTATCATCATTAGCACCAAAATCGATCACATTTTTTGGTTTTGCACCAGAATGATAACTTCTGGCAACATGGTTGGGCACAAAATCAATCAGCACTTTTAAGTTTTTAGCATGGGTTCTTTTCACCAGTGCTTCAAACTCTTTCATCCTGTTTTTAATGTCAACTGCCAGATCGGGATCCACGTCGTAGTAATCGCGGATGGCATAAGGCGAGCCCGCCCTGCCTTTCACTACGTCGGCATCATCAGGTTTAATTCCATAGGCAGTATAATCGGTTAAACTCGCATGGGCAAGTACACCGGTATACCAAATATAGTTTACATGGAGTTCTTTAATGCCAGCTAAGGCTTTATCGGTAATATCGTTAAACTTACCGGAACCATTTTGTTCGATGGTACCATAAGGGATATTGGTAGTATTCTTATTCCCAAATAAGCGGGGCAGTAACTGATATATAACGATCTGTTTATCGTTCATTTTTGTACGCTGTTTTTGTGCAAAGGATGATGTTGAAATAAATAAAAAGAAAATTGCAACAAAGCAAGCCACCGTTTTAAGATTGCTTCGCATTACATCTTCCATTTCATATTTTACATCTACAATCATACCAACTCGGCGTTATTTACTTCAATTTCGGCATTTCCAGCCAACTTGAAGAACTGATTTCTGATGCCGATTTCTAAATCAACACCTGCATTATTTTTGATATTGATGCTGTTTTCGGTAATATTTACTTTTAAAGTAGCGCCCCTGAAACCGATGGTAAATGAAAAAGATTTCCACTTGCCCGGCAAGAAAGGATTAAAATGCAATTTGCCATCTCGTACGCGCATCCCTGCAAAACCTTCTACCACACTCATCCAGGTTCCTGCCATAGAAGTAATATGTAAACCGTCTTCGGTATCGTTGTTATAATCATCCAGATCTAAACGCGCAGTACGTAAGTAGAATTCGTAGGCACGTGCTTCATCATTTAATTTGGCAGCTAAAATACTGTGTACGCAAGGCGACAATGAACTTTCATGTACAGTACGCGGCTCATAAAAATCGAAGTTGCGTTTTAATGTATCCAGGTCGTAATCTTCTTCAAAGAAATATAAGCCCTGTAAAACATCGGCCTGTTTAATAAAGCATGACCGTAAAATCCTGTCCCAGCTCCATTTTTGATTAATCGGACGATCGCTGGCCGGAAGGTCTTTTACCAAAATTTGCTCTTTATCTAAATATCCATCCTGTTGTAAGAAAATCCCCAATTTTTCATCTTTTGGATAATACATCTTTTCGATAATATCAGCCCAATCGGTAAATTCTTTTTGATCGAAGTTTAAACTTTTTAACAGGCTGTTGTATTTTTCAGGTTGTTGTGTTTTTACAATTTCGGCAGCTTCTGTTGCATATTTCATGCACCATGTAGCCAAAATATTGGTATACCAATTATTATTTACATTGTTTTCGTACTCATTTGGTCCGGTTACGCCAAGCATTACATACTGTTGTTTATCGTTGCTCCAGTTAACACGTTGTTTCCAGAAACGGGCGATACCGATCAACACTTCTAAACCATAATCTGAAAGATAACTTTCATCACCAGTATAACGGATGTAATTGAAAATGGCAAAAGCGATGGCTCCATTACGATGGATTTCCTCAAAAGTAATTTCCCACTCGTTATGACATTCTTCACCATTCATGGTTACCATTGGATACAATGCTGCACCAGCTGCAAAACCTAATTTTTCGGCATTTTCTATGGCTTTTCCCAATTGTTTATGGCGATAAACCAACAGGTTTTTACTAACATCCTGTGGAGCAGTTGCCAGGTAAAAAGGCACACAATAGGCTTCGGTATCCCAATAAGTAGAGCCACCATATTTTTCTCCTGTAAAACCTTTCGGACCGATATTTAAGCGATCATCTTTACCGGTATAGGTTTGGAAAAGCTGAAAAATATTAAAACGGATAGCCTGTTGTGCCGAAACATCACCTTCGATAATGATATCACTTTCTTCCCATTTCGCTGCCCAGGCTTCGCTTTGTTCTTTTAATAAAGTATCAAAACCCTTAGCAGATGCTTTGGTTATTACCGACTTTGTTTCTTTTAAAAGTGATTCTTTAGGATAATTTTCTGAAGATAAATTGGCCGCGATTTTCACCAAAGTAATCTCTTGGTTTACTTTAACATCCACAGAAAAAGTTTGTCCGACAAATTTCTCCTTACGTATGGCTTCCGGATTAAAATCTAATTTTCCCTCATTTTTATAGAGTTCAATGCTGCTTCCGGTACAAACTTCAAATTCGGTTTTCTTTGTTCTTAATTTGATATAAGCCTCTGTTCCTGAAATTTCATCAGCAACTTTATCCCAGAATTTTTCATCATAGTTGCTATCCTGATTTTTAACATCCCCATCAATAAAAGGCATTAATGTTAATTTGCCCTCAAAATTTAACGGGGTAATGCTATAACGGATGGCACCAACTTCATCATCAGCAATGCTGCAAAAACGGGTTGATTTAACTTTTAAGGTTTTACCACTTTTTAATTTGGCGCTGAAGGTACGTTCCAGGTATCCGGCATGCATGTTCAACACCCGTTTAAAATCGCTTACCTCAGCTGTTGCCAGATCAAGGATTTCATCATCGATTTTTACTTCGACACCTACCCAATTTGCGGCATTTAGTACTTTGGCAAAATATTCTGGATAGCCATTTTTCCACCATCCCACCCGGGTTTTATCTGGATAATACACTCCTGCAACATAATTCCCCAGCAGGGTTTCTCCGCTATAAGTTTCTTCAAAATTAGCGCGCTGGCCCATACGTCCATTACCCAAACTGAAAATGCTTTCCGAAATTTTATTTAGATGTGGATCAAAGCCTTCTTCGATAATATTCCACTCATCCGCTTTAATGTAGTTTTTCATAGCTAGTATTGAGAAGTGAGATTTGAGATATGAGACATATTGCCCTAAACCCTAAACCCTACACCATAAATCTATAAATTCTCTAAATCTTTAATTGTTAATTTGTCTAATCCGCTTACTACCAGATCAGCCTGGCTAAGCACACTTTTTTCGCCGATACCGATGGCTTTCATGCCACCTCTTTTTGCTGCTTCTACCCCTGCAACAGCATCTTCAAAAACCACACATTCATCGGGTTTAAAACCTAAAAGTTCGGCTCCTTTTAAAAATACTTCCGGATCAGGTTTTGATTTGGTGACCATATTACCATCAACAATTTCATCGAAGAAATGAGCAAGGTTTGTTTTTTCTAAAATAATTCCCGAGTTTTTACTTGCTGAACCCAATGCCAGTTTATAACCTGCTTTGTGAATCTCGGTCAAGAAATCAACTGTTCCGGGCAAAACTTCTGCAGGTGTCATTTTGGTAATCATACCTACATACCAACTGTTTTTCAAAGTAGCCAATTCTTCTTTTTCTGCATCAGTCTTTTCTACATCACCCCAGGCCAAAATCTTATTCAAACTTTCTACCCTACTCACGCCTTTTAACTGTTCGTTCTGCTCTTCTGTAAAATCGAAGCCCATGGTATTGGCCAAACGTTTCCAGGCTTTATAATGGTAAACCGCAGTATCTACCAGTACGCCGTCCAAATCAAATAAACAAGCTTTGATTTGAGATTTGAGATCTGAGATTTGAGATTTGAGATTTTCTTGCATCTTTGTTATATTTTTTTGTATCAGGTAATCAGTATCAAGTATCAAGATGTAAATCCTATATCTTAAACCCTCAACCTAATACCTTTTTCTATCTTAGCTCAAGCACCAATGTGGTCTTAGCGGGTACTTTAATATTTTTGAATTCGATGTTTTCCCCAGTGATTACGTTTTTAGCGGAAGTAATTCCTGTTGTTCTTTCGGCAAAACGATCAGTATTCAGTGTTTTTTCTTTTTCTGTATTGTTTACAATAACCATTACAGTGCCTTTTGGTTCTGCATTGTAGCGGAAATAAACATAAATATCATCTTGGGGAACAAACTGCATTAATTTGCCTGTTTGTAGAGCCGGACTATTTTTGCGGAAATTGGCCAGCGTTTTAACAAAGTTGAAGGCCTCATTTTCTTTCTTGGTACGTCCATCAGCAACGAATTTATCTTTTTTGTCGCCCTCCCAGCCTCCAGGAAAATCAGAACGGATCAGCCCATCCGGATTGGAGAAGTTTTTCATCAGGATTTCCGTTCCATAATATAGCTGCGGAATGCCGCGCATGGTTAACAGGATACTCATGCCCATTTTATATTTATCGAAATCTTCGCCAACCATTGAGTAGAAGCGGCTCATATCGTGATTATCTAAAAAGATGCAGTTGGTATTGGGGTTTTTATAAAGAAAATCGTGCGCTAAAGTGGCATATAAACGGTTAATTCCGTCTACCCAACCATTTTTACCATTTATCCCTTCATAAATTGCATCTTTTAAAGTAGCATCAGTAATGCCTTGTAAATGGGTATCAAAACCACGATTAACGGTGTTACCACCTGTAAAAAAAGCCTGGTTCGCTACTGCAGTTACCAATGTTTCGCCAAAAACAGATAAGTGCGGAAATTCTGCCTGAACTTTTAAAGCCCAATCGGCCATATAAACCGGATCGTTATATCCGTAAGTATCCAAACGTAAACCGTCAATTCCAGCATATTCGATCCACCAGATGTGGTTTTGGGTGAGGTAATTTTGCACATAAGGATTACGTTGATTTAAATCGGGCATTGTAGGAACAAACCAACCATCCAGCATTTGTTTACGATCTGCAGCTGAAGCATGTATATCCATCAAGGTCTGATCGCGATAACTGGTCTGGGTGTATGTTGGCCATTGGTTTAACCAGTTTTTCATGGGTAAATCTTTATAAAACCAGTGGTGGGTGCCAATGTGGTTATGTACAATGTCTTTAATCACTTTTAATCCTTTGGCATGGGCAATCTCTACATACTTTTTGTAAAGTTCGTTTGTACCGTAGCGGGGATCTATTTTATAATGATCGGTTACTGCGTAGCCGTGATACGAAGCCTGAGGCATATCATTTTCTACTTCTGGTGTCATCCAAACTGTGGTTACGCCCAAATCTTTCAGGTAATCGAGGTGGTTAATTACCCCCTGGATATCGCCACCGTGGCGGTAATACATGCTGTCGCGGTTTAATGCGGTTTCAGTTAAACCCTGAACAACATCGTTGCTTTTATCACCGTTCGAAAAACGATCGGGCATCAGCAGATAAATAAAATCTTTGTTGGTTACCCCTTGAATTCTGCCGGCACTTTTATCGCGGTTTTTTAATTCGTAGGTGTAAGTAAATATCTTTTTTCC
Organism: Pedobacter sp. PF22-3; assembly: GCF_026239555.1. Taxonomy (GTDB): domain Bacteria; phylum Bacteroidota; class Bacteroidia; order Sphingobacteriales; family Sphingobacteriaceae; genus Pedobacter. The sequence goes on from NZ_JAPIVP010000013.1 coordinate 32,889, forward strand.
GTTAACGGCAAAATTAATCGGGAATTTCCCAGCTTTGGCCGTCGGAGCAATGGTTAAATCGAGAAATAAATAATTCGGGTTTTCAACTTTGTTAACCTTAACCAGTTTAACTCCCGGATAAGTTAAGGTTACAGTTGTATTGGCAATCTGATCGCCATGTACCAATAATTGCAGTTTAGGGTTGTGCATATCGGTAAACCAAAACATCGGTTCGATACGCTCGAGTGTTTGGGCGAAAAGGCTATTAAAAGAAAGGATAAACAAAAGCGCAACGGTACTGCTTATCTTTTTAAAAAAAGTATTAGTATGAGCGTTAAATAGCAACTGATTTTTTTTAAGGGTATGAAGTCTGATCATGCTAAAACTTAAAATGCCCTACAGCAATAAATGCTGCAGGGCGGTATGTATAAACAATTAGTTTTTAACCATGGTGGCTTTTTTTGCGGCCACATCTAAAGTGATAGTGTAGTTTCCGGCAGTGGTAACGGCAATATTATCACCTCCATTTGTAAGGGTACCTAAGCTACCGCCAAGGTTTGTAGCCCAATCATGCGCAAACCTAAATTTGAAAGCGCCGGTAGTTAAAGTGGTTTTAATGGTATAAAAATTAGCTTTACCATCATTGGTTACCTTCATATCGGTATCATTGCCCCATCCACCTACGGTAGCGTCGCCAATAATCGACCATTCTTTAGGAACGCCAATGGTATAAGTACCTGCGTTCAGATCAACAGTTACCTGTTTCACTACCGCATCAGGCGATTTAAGGTTATCGCCTGCACCAGTGCTGATCTTACCACTTCCAGCATCGCCATAAGCTACATCCCATTTTTTTGCCGGGGTAATTTTAAATTCGAGGTTACCGGGTGTGAACGCGATCATTCCCGTATAAATACCATTGCTTGAAACAGAGATCAAACTATCTGCAGTAGATGGATTCCAACCCTGATATGCTCCAGGAACATATACCCATGCCGAGGCAAGATAAGGTGTAGCGGTTAAGGTAATTACGTTTGAATAAGTTAGATCGTTTACTGCAGCACCCGATTTTAGCCTCACCTCAATCTGTGCCGCAGTTCCTACCTTTCCTCCCAGTGCCAAAATCATATTGTTTACTTCAGTAATGGTTGGTGCATAGGTCTTGGCAGTCACGGCCACTTCTCTTACCGGAGAAAAATTAGTGCCCTTTAAACCAAATTGTAAGCTGGTGTTTACCGGCACTATGTATCCGGTTGAAGTAGCAATTGGGTAACTTAAGGTAAATGCTGCCTGTGAGGCATTGGATTGTACCAAATTAAGTGTGGTTGCTGATGTTGTTAATGTTCCTGCGGGGCTAATATTTGAAACGGTTTGGGTTTCGTCTTTTTTACAAGACCATAGCGAAACCGCCATAAGACCAACTGCCAGGGTTTTGAGAAATATCGATTTCATCTCTTTTAAGATTAAATATTAATAACCAGTATTTTGAACCAAATTTGGGTTTGCAATCAGATCTGCTAAAGGAAGCGGATATAAATTACGGTAAGCAGGCAAAGAAGCACCAGCTTGTACACCACCTTTGAAAGGCCACAAATAAGTTGAGCCTGTAAATTTACCATAGCGAATCAAATCTGTTCGGCGGTGACCTTCCCAGTATAATTCGCGGGCGCGCTCATCAAGATAAAAATCAACCGTTAACGCCGCTGCCGACACGTTTCCAGTGGCATTGCCATAGGCGCGTTGACGTACTATGTTTACATAAGTTAATGCTTGTGCAGCACTACCACCAGAACCACCACGGGCTACAGCTTCGCCGTAAATCAAATATTGTTCAGCCAAACGGAACAGGGGAAAATCAACCGAGCTAAAAGTTCCATTAAGCGAACGGCCCATGGCACCTGTAGATGTTATGTTTTTAAATTTAGTTACACGCAAACCATCTTTAAATACGCCTACCTCGTCAACTGTAGCTTTATCCCCTACAAATACGCCCCTTGTATCTAATTTCCCTAAAGTATCGGGAAATAAAGCAGGCAGGTTTTGGCGTGTTCTGTTTCCAGACCAGCCCCCATTTGGAACGCCATAATCTGCTGGGCTCCTTTTCATGTATTTATCGGTAAAACCTACTGCTGCATTAATCAAAAATGTTGTACCACCATAGTTGGTTCCGTTGATACCATCATAGTTAATGGTTAAAATATTTTCGGTATTGTTAAGATCATTATCAGCTTTGAACAGATCCATATAATTTGCCTTTAAGCTGTAACCTGCATTGATTACCTTACTCGAGTAGGTAATGGCTTCGGTATATTTAGCTGTTCCGGTGTACACCTGGGCGTTTAGGTATAACCTGGCCAGTAAAGCCCAATCAGCCCCCTTATCGGCACGCCCATACTCATTGGTGCGCGCATCGGCCAAATCGCCTTCAATGGCTTTTAATTCCGATTCTACATAGGTAAACAAAGCAGCCCGTTGGATCTGTTTCGGATTTACCTTACCAATGGCATCATCCTCTGTAATAAACGGCGGATTTCCGAAAGCATCCATCAGTACCCAATACTGATAGGCACGTAAGAAACGGGCCTCGGCACGGTAGCGGTTAATTGCAGTGACATCGGCCCCGGTGATATTTCTGCTGGCTAATTTCTCAGGAGTACTTTCACGGAGAAACTCATTGCAGAAGGTAATCTGTAGAATGCTTCTGGAATACAAACCACGCAAAAACTGGTTATCAGGGGTCGGGGTACCGTAATCCAGTTCAGGAATACCCACATCGCCCCAGGCGCAGATGGCCTCATCGGTTACCAACTCCTGTGATGACCAGAATAACCTTAAAAAATCAGCAAAACCTGCATTTAAACCGCCCACATCGCTGTTATCCGATCCCGATGGACTGGTAAGTGCATATGTTGCATATAGCTTAACTAAGCTGTTTTTGTAACCTGCCGGCGTTGCATAAACATTCTCGGCGGTTACATCATTGGTTGGTGTCAGGTTTAAATCTTCTTTTTTACAAGCATTTAAACTGATTGCCAGGAAACCCAATGCTAATATTGTTTTAAATGAATTTTTCATTTCTCTATTTCTTTATTCAGTATTAGAATCCAACATTTAAGCCTAAAGTATAGGTACGTGGACGAGGGTAAAGGTTATAATCGATACCCGAAACCAATTCCGGATCTATACCCTTATATTTGGAAACCACGAACACGTTTTGGCAGTTTGCGGATATGCGCATGTTTGCGCTCCCGGTTTTCGACAGCTTACCAACATTATAAGATAAACCCAGGTTATCCATTTTCAGGAAAGAAGCATTTTTGATAAAATAATCGCTCAGGTATTGTACACCAGAACTTCCTGAGAAATTGGTTACATATAAATCTGAAGTAGAATTATTAAGAATTCCCTGGGTACTTAATACATTGTTCCTGATACCAAAGTTTGACGAAATATTGTCGTAAACGTAGTTACCGATATTGGCTCTTAATACTGTACTTGCCGTCCATTTTTTATAGGTAAACGAGGTGTTGAAACCTAAGATTACTTTAGGATCAGGTGATTTATAGAAATACTGGTCTGCTGCCGAAATGCTACCATCGCCGTTCAGATCCTGATAAACACCTTCAAGTGGTTTGCCATCGGCATTGTATACCTGTTTATACACATAGAATGAACCCGGTAACTGATTAACCGCATTATATTTTAGGTGGATACCAGTACCCCCGGTAATGTCGCCAGCATCAATTTTGAAACCTGAATTTGGATTTAAGGTTAGGTTGGTAACCTCTCTTTTATTGTACGCGGCATTGATGCCCAGTTCCCAACTGGTATTCTCTGTTTTAATGGCTACATAATTTAAGCTTACCTCAGCACCCCTTACATCCATATTTCCCACATTGGTTGTTAATACGTTGGTAAAATTAGTCCCTACCGGAATGGTTACAGTGCTTAACAAATCCTTGGTTTTTTTATAGTAAACATCAATGCTTCCATATAATCTACCTTTTAGGAAACCATAATCTAAACCAGCATTATAAGTGGTTGTGGTTTCCCATCTCAAGTCAGGATCATAACCTGCCGGACTATAATAGTTGTAGAAATTATTTCCTACCTGATACTGGCCATTGTTCGTACTGGCGTAGTATTTGGATAGGTAATCGTAATTGCCGATACCATCTTTATTACCCGTTTCGCCATAGCTTAAACGCAGTTTCAGATCTGATAGGGTTTCGCTGTTTTTCAAAAAATTCTCGCCGATAATTCTCCAGGTAAAACCTACTGATGGAAAATAACCCCAGCGGTTGTTCTGGGCAAATTTAGAGGAAGCATCAGCCCTCATGGTACCCGATAAAATGTATTTATCGTTTAAAGTATAATTGAAACGGCCATAGTAAGAAAGCAATTTGTTCTGCTCAATTGAAAAAGGGAAAACAGGTGTGGTTAACAGTTCTCCGGTACCTTTATAGGTGGCGAAGTTATAATTGGTGACTGCATCGTCGTAATAACCGTAACCAGCTGTTACATCAAATTTACTTTTGATGCTTTCTACCGTTTTGGCATAACTTAAATAGGCTTCAGAAAATTTGTTCATCTCGGTATTTAACCGGTTTGAATATGATCCGCTGGTTGATGCGCTCTGTGCAGCATAGATAGGTACAATGGTACGTCCACGACCTTTGGAATAATCATAACCCACATTTACCACGGCATGTAATTCAGGTAAAAAATGGAAAGAATAGTCCAATTTTAAGTTACCAAAACTTCTCGCAGCATTTCCACTATTATCCTGTTGCCTGATTAAGGCTACCGGATTGCGCGGTGCATTAGGATTAGGCACACCGTTAGAACTTAACCATTCGAAATAACCGCCATAGTTATTGCTGGCATAAACGGGTTGTGTAGGATCGAACTGAATAGCTGCACCAATGGCACCATCATTTGGATATTGCGACTGGCTTAAAGAACCTTTTAAGTTCAGTTCGGCTTTCAGGTGATCAGTAAAGAATCGGGGCGCAACAGATATGGCACCTGTAGCCCTTTTTAGTTTACTGGTAATCACCACTCCGTCCTGATCAAGGTACCCTGCCGATACACGGTACGGAACACCTTTTAGAGACCCTGCAATACTTAAATTGTTATCTGTAGAGAATGCGTTCTGGTAAATTTCATTCTGCCAATCGGTATTTGCCGTACCCAACAATGCTTTTTGGGCTGCACTACCATTTGCATTTACAAAGGCACGCACCTGATCGGCTGTAAGCACATTTACTTTTTTAGCAACGCTGGCAATGGAGTTATTGGTGCTGAAATTGATCACAGGTTCGCCGGATGTCCCTTTTTTCGTCGTGATCAGGATTACCCCATTAGATGCCCTTGAACCATAAATGGCCGTAGCATTTGCATCTTTTAACACGGTAAAAGTTTCGATATCGTTAGGGTTAATCAATGAAAGCGGACTAGGTGCATTACCGATACTGTTACCACTAAATGGCACACCATCAACCACGATCAAAGGATCATTACTGGCATTAAGCGAGGCACCTCCACGGATGCGAATGGTACTACCGCCACCTGGTGCTCCACCACCCGAAACGATGTTTACACCAGCTACCTTACCCTGGATTAATTGCTCAGGCGTAGTAATGGTACCTTTTTGGAAATCCTTGGCATTGACCGTAGTGATTGAACCAGTCAGGTTTTTCTTTTCGGCAGTACCATAACCGATTACCACAACTTCGTTAAGTTTCTGTGCATCGGGCACCAACTGAAAATTAACAGTTGCATTTGCTGAAATGCTTACGGCTTTATCAAGGGTTTGATAGCCGATAAAACTTGCAGATAACGTTATCGAACCATTCGATAATCCTACCAGTTTAAAATTACCATCGGCATCGGTCGAGGTACTTCTTGTTGTTCCTTTAACAATTACAGAAGCACCAGGTAATGGTAGGCCGGTTTCATCAAGCACCTTACCAGATACCGATCCGGTTTGTGCTTTTACCATTAATGCTGAAAAAACCAACAGCACCAAAAGCCCCTGTTTTAACAGGTAAAATACTCTCATATTTGAAGCTCGTTTAAGTATAAAAATTTGGTTAAATATTATAGTGATTTACACATAGGCCTAATTTACAGCTGTTCATGAGATTTCAAAATTTATTTAAAAAATATATTTCAGGCTAAAATTGCCGTAAGAAAATCAAGCTAAAAATCAGCTTTTCCACACAGATAAAAAAACCATATTAAATAATTTTTAATTTTTAATTGTCTAAATATCAATTATTTAAAAATTACAAATTTAAATTTAAAGTGTAATTATTACACTAAGCTATTTTTACTGCTTTTTTCGGGAACGTTCCCGAAAAAAATAGATCAAAATTCTGTCATCTTTCGGGAACGTTCCCGAAAATCGTCAAAATTTCTTCGTGTTTTACACTAAGTGAAGAAAATTTTTGAAAATTTTGAACTAAAAAACACCCCTGTTTTTGGCCTTTTTTTGTCTATTTATTAGTCGAATTTCGCTTGATTATTTTGGATGTTAAAACCACCTCATTTGGCCGGTTTTTATTGGCTTGATCATCCAATACGGTAAACAGTAATTCAGCTGCTTTTTCCCCTATTTCAATAGCGGGTTGGGTGATGGTTGTAAGTGAAGGATTTAACAAAGGAGCAATTTCCAAACTGGAGAAACTGATCACCTTTAAATCATTGGGAATGTTAACATTAAGATCGTAGCAGGCATAATAAGTGGCAAAAGCCAAACGCTCTACCGAGGTAAAAATACCGTCGGGTTTTAATTGCGTTAAAGCCTCCTTAATGATCAGGCTATTTTCTTCATAACTGTTGCTGCAATCAACAATAAGATTTTCTTCAAATGTAACCTGATATTTGGCCAGTGCATCAATATAACCCTGCATACGGGTTTTACCTATTGATAAACTTTTATTCACCACCAGGTAAGCTATCCGCTTGCAACCCTGCTCTATTAAATGTTCTGTAGCCAGAAAACTACTGTCATAATCATTGGTAATTACCCTCGGGGTATCAATATCTTCGTAAATGCGGTCGAAAAATACCAATGGCAATCTTTTACTCCCAAATTTATTGAGGTAATTATGATCATTGGCCTCGCCGGAAACCGACATGATAATACCATCGGCCCTGCCGTTATGCAAATGGCGGATGAAAGTTACTTCTTTTTGGTAATCATCATCCGTTACATAAATTAAGATATGGTAACCATTTTCTCTGGCTACGCGCTCAATACCATGTATAGCCTGTGAGAAATAATTATTGGCCAATTCGGGTACAATAACTGCTATCGTTTTACTTTTTTGCTCCCTTAAATTACTGGCGTAATGGTTGGGCTGGTAGTTTAATTCCTTCGCCTTGGCCAATATACGCTCCTTTGTAGCACCATTAATGTCACTATTATCCCTAAAAGCCCGCGAAATTGTAGAAGTAGATAAATTTAACGCCTCTGCTAACTTCTTAATATTAATGCTGTCCATTTTTGGCTGTTAAACCCTAGTAGTTTGAATAAACGCTGTAAATATAAACTATAAGTCCGAAATATTTCACAGGCTTTAAAATCATGTTTGCTTTTTTAATGGTAAACCCGGCATACTACCGTAAATCACAGTCGGAAAAATAGTTAGTCAGCCCATTTTCTAAATTTTATAAATAAATATTCTTTTTTTTTAAAACAAAAAGCATCTTTGACGCATTAATAAACTATATGCGCAATCATTTGCAATTTCCAGTTGAAAAACAAACGATATGAAATAAAATTACAAAATGGCGAACAAGAAAATACTCATTGCCGATGACGACGAAGGAATTGTTGACGCGATAACAATGATTTTGGAAGTAATGGGTTATGTTGTTGAATTTACATATGATGGTGGAGCAGTTATTGACGCTGTAAAAAACAAACCAGACCTGATCATGCTTGATATCTGGATGAGTGGATATGATGGCAGAGATATCTGTAAACAGCTTAAAAACGATCCTCAATTTAAGGAAATCCCTATTTTAATGATTTCAGCCAGCAGGGATATCAGACAATCTGCGCTGGATGCTGGTGCAAACGATTTTATGGAAAAACCATTTGAGATGGATTCGTTATTGAATAGAGTAGAAATTTTGTTGAATTAGCTTGATACTACCCGAACTGTAACCCTGAATTTATTTCAGGGTCTTTTGAACGATGATTCTATTTGGAAAATTAATAATGATGAATCAATATTAACAGCATTGCAGTTAAATGGATCCTGAAACAAGTTCAGGATGACGAGCTTAAGTAAGGCCTACATATAGAATCTTAATGGTCAAATTTTCTGTTAATCAATCTCCACAAAATAAATCTTTTCGGGTAATTGCTTAAAAACAAACTCTGTTACACCACAAAGCCAAATTTTATGGTGCTTAAATTCTCCCCGAAACTGTTCCAGCAGATAGTCACCGCCACCACCCAAATTCTCTTCGCGTGCATACACAAGATGTAAAATTTCGGCATGATCAATATGCTCATCAGCCATTAATAATTTACATTCATTTTCAGCAGCAGCTACCCAGTTTAACAACTCATCAGCACCTTCTACCATTTGCAAATCTTCTGTTGCCCCGCCCCATTCGGGTATATCGGCATACCATTCGTGTTTTGCATTCTTATAAAAACGAATTGTTCTCTCCATATTTTGTAAAGAAAAAAAATCTAGCCCAATAATCCTGATAAAATTCACGAAATTTAGATCATTCCATGTCTGATTTAACTCCACCGGTTTTAAGAAAAATAATTCATATTGACATGGATGCTTTTTATGCATCTGTAGAGCAACGTGATTTCCCTGAATATCGTGGAAAACCTGTAGTGGTTGGCGGTAAGCCAGACAGTCGTGGTGTGGTTTCTACAGCCAGTTACGAAGCCAGGCAATATGGAATCCGCTCGGCAATGCCATCGAGTAAGGCTTACCAGCTTTGCCCGACAGCCATTTTCGTATATCCTCGTTTTGATGCCTATACTGCAGTTTCGAAAGCACTCAGGGAAATTTTTAGTCGGTATACGGATCTAATAGAGCCCCTATCGTTGGATGAGGCTTACCTGGATGTAACGGAAGACAAACTCGGCATCGGCTCGGCTCTTGATATTGCACAATCGATTAAAGATGCCATTAAAAATGAGTTAAATTTAACAGCTTCGGCAGGTGTATCGATCAATAAATTTGTAGCCAAGGTGGCTTCAGACATGAACAAACCCGACGGCTTAACGTTTATTGGCCCTTCCAAGATCGAAGCTTTTATGGAAAAACTCCCGGTCGAAAAATTCTTTGGTGTTGGCAAAGTTACCGGTGCCAAAATGAAGGCCATGCAGATTAATACAGGTGCAGATTTAAAAAAACTAACAGAAGCACAGCTCATTGCTCAATTCGGGAAATCGGGAAGATTTTATTATAAAATTGTTCGTGGGATAGACGAACGGCCTGTTCGGGCAAACCGCGAAGCAAAATCGGTAGGTGCAGAAGATACTTTTTCAGAAGATACCAATGATGATGCCGTGATGCACGATCTGCTGAAACAGATTAGTGAAACCGTGGCCAAACGCCTGGAAAAACACCAGCTAAGCGGAAAAACAATAACCCTAAAAATCAAGTTTGCGGATTTTAAACTCATTACCCGCAGCCGTTCCTTCGCCACACCGATTAACCAAGCAGCAGTAATTTATGCAGAGGCGATTAAACTTTTGGAAGAGGCAGCAATCGGCATAACCCAGGTCAGGTTGTTGGGCATTACCTTATCGCGCTTTTATGATGATGTGGAGATAGAAAAGCCAGAGAATAACCAATTGGAATTTGAGTTTTAGAACCACGAACCATCATTAAGGGATGACTTTTTCGGCCGAAGTCTGTCTCCTGATAGAAACATGCTGACAAAACCGTACGGTAAAATACCAACCGACAGGACTAAGCCGATCAGTTTTCATTTGGAGCGCAAGGCCTGTACAGCACATAAAGTTTCTTCCTGTTTTCCGCTTTTCCGCTTCGCTGCCTCGTGCCTCGTTGCTGCAGGGTAACGCTTCAACCAGGGCTAAGCCAGTAATACGGTATTTCATTTTGGGGGTTTAGGGTGCACAAAACCTGGTTCCTAAACCCGACAATGGCGGCAGCACAATTTCATTAAGTTAAGCGCCACACAATTGTCAGTTTGAGCGTAGTCGAAGACTTCTTGAACTTTATAAATTGCTGGTAAGTACCCTTCAACTACGCTATAAATGACAGACTCCCCAAAAAAAATTCGTCATCTCGACTGTAGCGCAGCGAAATGGAGAGATCTTTTCAACCGAACTATTAAAACCTAGTTTAAAAGATTTAGCTTCGCTGAGCCTTCGGGTTCTCCACTGCGGTCGAAATGATACTTCGATACAGCAATGACGATTTTTCGAGTATCTATATACCGTTAAATCCAAATGTCGCTCGTATTAATTTATTTATTTTAAGGACTTTACTGCTAAAAATATGCCGATCTTACTTGAGGAAACGTGGCATATCGAGAACAAAAAAAGGTTCTACAAATTAATGCAGAACCTTTGATTGTTAATTTAATGGAGGGGTGAGTTATTATTTAGTATTTAATTTATCAGAAAGCATTTTCATATAAAAACCGCCCACTACACTTCTGGCTTTAAAGTTATCTCGGATACCGGTATTTGAATCATAAAAATCATTTAACGGCACTCTCGATTCGGTTTCGATAGCATGTTTGTAAACCGGATGCACCAAAGCCTCGAACTCTTTTTGTGTTGGCGCAAAAGTAGCGGTCCATAAAATCCAGTCGTTTTTAGTGTAAGCTTTTCTGCTATCTAAAGGAATTCCGTATTTATTTTGTTTCGTCAGGTAATATTTGGTCTCGGTATCATATATTTTTTGAGGGAATAAATTTAAGTTTAAAACCTTATCCCACACCAGGTTATATTTCTGGCTCCAGGTATTCTTATCATTGAAAGTTAGGGCATAATGATCGCCCGCATCGGCCATTTCCATCCATTTCGGCACCATACTTTCGGCAATAGCCCTATATTTTTTAGCGATATCATCATAACCCAATGTTTGGGCCATTTGGGCATAACAGGCTATACCTACAATTGCTTTTACAGATAAATTGGCATTACGGGCCAGGTGACCGGCAAAATCATCGGTACATAATTGTGTTTTAGGGTCTAAGCCCTCTTTTGTCAAATAATCAACCCAGGTAGTCAGGGTTTTCCAGTGCGCTTTGGCATAATCGGCATTTCCCTTTACTTTGGCAATCGCAGCAGTTAGGATGATCATATTACCTGATTCTTCTACAGGCATCGGCTCGCCATAAGTTTGTCCGTTGGCCAACGGGTAGGTTCCTAAATCGTGTGCCGCCCAGGGATGAGGATATTTTCCACTTTCGCTGAAATAGAAAATACCATTCAACATGCCCTCTAATAATTCAGGGTTATAAATCAGGTATAATGGTGCAGATGGATAAGTTACATCAACGGTATTGATAAAACCACCACTATTATTTTCTTTAGATAACCATAAAATTTCACCTTGTGGACTTTTTACCAATGTATGTGCAGCAATACTTTGTCGATAACCTAACACACATAAATCAGCATATTCTTTACCGCCAGATTTTAAGGCATCTGCATATAAAGTCTGGTTAAAAGCTTCACACTTCTCGATCACTTTTTTGTATTCGTCAGCCGCAGCCGTTAATTGTGCTTCGATGGTTTCTTTACCCGAGGTATTCCACCATGGCCTTAAATTTTTATTAAAATATTGAATGCTGTAAATTTCATCATAACCCAGTTCAACATATTTTTCTACCGCAGCTTTACCTACAGTACCGAAAGGGATAACGGTATTTAAAGCGAGCATCTTACCCTGTTTAGCTGTTGAAGCAGAATTATCTTTTCTAAAAGCGTCAGCAGCATCTTTTTCGCTTGTTACAAACTGGATGGCATTGCTGGTTTTTGGTGCAGCTACATAGAAATAACCCCAATCAATACGCATATCATCACTCGCTTTTTGAAGAATTGGCTGTTCTACCGTACCTGTTTTTAGTACCGATAATTTGGCCGTGCTGTATTTACTGGCCTTAACCTCTTGTGTAGGACGATAAACGGCAATGTTTGATGAGGCACTCAGGTATACTTTTACCTGGTGTGTTTTGCCATCATTTGCTTTTACCTGATAAGAAACGTAAGAAACCGGGCGTGCAAATAAACCCAAATCGTTCATCAACAATGGTGAAGTGAAAGTTAATTTAAGATCTATTTTACCACAAGTAAAGTTATAAATCGTTTGCGTCGCATTAATATCGACACTTTTTTGCCTGGCGATCTGTACTTTTTCGGCATTGTCTTTTAATTTATCTACTAAACCAAAATCAAGGAAACGACCTCCCGCAGTATTGATCAGGTGGATGGCCATTACATTTGATCCGGCTTTTAAAGCACTTTTATCGCTTTTGCCTAAAGCAATATATTTAAAATCATTGGTCCAACCTTCTTTCGTGTAGATTTTCTTTCCATTCAGGTAAACCTCGATGTTATCATCGTGATTGATTTTTAAAAACAGTTCGTTTATTGATGCAGGATTAGCGACATTAAAGGTTCTCCTCACCCATATATCGTGCGATTTCCATAATGTTTTCACGTTTTTGGCATCGTCTCCTATAGGTGCATTACCTGTTTGCCAGTTGCTGGCCGGGTAGTTTGCAGCTTTCCAATCGCCCTGAGGCTCGGTTTCTGTATACTTTACATCATAAGCTTTTTCATATGAAGCAGGTACAACCGTTTTATAGGCGGTACTTTCTTTACCTAAAAAACGATAAATACCACCATCAACATTAATCATTCCTAAAAGCGAATGATCGGCGCCCGTCCAATGCTGGGTAGAAGATTCATTTAGTTTATCCGTGGTAGACCAGATACTGAAATAGGTATTGTGTGTAATTAAGGGATAAGCCGGGGCTTTTCGATCCTGCGCCTTTAGCAAACTGCCTGCAAACATACAGCCGAGTATACCTAAGACTTTTAAAATGTTGGTTCTGTTCATAATTTGTGTGTTGAAATCTGATCGTATATTTTGGTTAGATTTAACGTTAGTTAAACGTTTTACTAAAGTATAAAATATAATTTACTTTTCGCAAGAGAAGCCAATTTTAATTGTCCGAACGACATTTAAACAGAATCTAAAGAAGTCAAGCTTTAACGACCATAATGCCGGGAAACTTGACTTCTTTGGAGATCTGCTGCTTTTCTGCTAAATAGACCCTAAAATAAATCCGATAGCTACCGGATCAAGTGACCTTAGCCATTAAGGAGTTGAGTTTTTAATTGCCTGAATCCTAATAAAAACTTAACTTTTTTTTCAAAAAAATACATGAAGTTTTTAAGCTTCATGTATTATTCAAATGGTTTGGAGCGCCAATTATTTAGGGTTGTTTTTTATTGATGGTCCATTCGGATAGCTGAAATATACGGCTTCCCCTATTGGCTTTGATGTAAAGACGATAGAATTTATAGGCTACAAAGTTGTCAAAATAATATCTTTTCGTCACACGTCTATCGCCAGAATTGGCCCAAGGACAAGTGGTTACGGTGTGTAAGTCGGTATACTGGATACCATCTATTGATCCCTGCAAAATCCAATACCGTGGGTCGCGATCTTCAGCATCGTTACCCGAGGTTAAGGTGTAAGCGCCAACTACCTGCGGTGTTGTAAGTTCGAAAGTACATCTTTGCGTACCATCAAAACCCGCCTGTAAAAATTTGGTCGTGATGTCTCCATCAACCAATTTTTTAGATCCCTCATCAGAATTGGGGCCGGCACCGGCTTCTAGGTTTACCGAGAATATGCCTCCAACCGTCTGCATATAATTTTCCCCGATTTTGGTTGGATCGAAATTCGGATCGACAATATTTAAAAGCACTTCTTTTGAGGCAGAATAACCCTGGCCATTTCTGGCGGTTAAGGTTACTTTATATTTGCCTGGGAAACGATAGACATGTTTTGGATTGACCGAAACAGAAGTACTATCATCTCCAAATTGCCACAACAAAGTTTTATAATTTGTAGAGCTACCTGTAAACTGGTATTCTAAAAACTTGGTCGGACTGGCAACTGTATAGTCAAAACCTGCTGTTGGTTTAGGTTCATCCACTACAGGCACAACCTCTTCTGCATCCTTCTTACACTTTACTGTGGTGATTACAATAAGTATTAAAAGAGATAGGATACTGCATGATCTTTTTACATTATTTTTCATATCTAATTAATATTTAAGGCGTTGGAAATAATTGAGATTTTGGTATTACCCTTTTTGATAAAACATTCGGCACTTCTATTTCTAGATAAGCCTGCTGCCCACCAACATTTTCACGGTGATGTGCCTCAATAGTGTAACGTTTACCGCGTTCTAAAAAGATAGTGCCCTTACGCGAATCTTTATCCCACTGAGTGGTATAATCATCTACCAAAGCAACACCATTTACATATAACCTTGAGCCATCATCCCAGCGGGTTTGATAAAAAGTATAGGTACCACGTACGGGTGCCAGGAACTCGCCCTTCCATTTACTTGCAAAATTATCTCTGCTTAATTGTTTTCCGGCAGCATTTTTTACATTATCCGGCCATCCATCGCCACTAAAGTTAATGGTCTCATCTATCCTCGTCAAAAATGGTGCACGTCCGTCATCCGGATCTAACTGGGTGTCTGTATAATATTTGGCCGTTAAACCAGTGCCGTTTCCTGTGATGTACGAGTTATTATCCAAATTTACGTTTGGATCTACCACCACTATTATTTTGCTCCTGGTAGGGTGAATCACATGGTTAGTGGCTTCACTAATACTAAAGGCGAATGCAAATTTCTTATTGGCAACAATGTTGGCATCAAAAACCGGCCATGGAATCTGAAGTCTGACAACCGCACTCGAAGCACCTGTGGCAAACCGAACCAAGGTATCAACGCTGTAATCTTTAGCAGCCAGGTGTATGGCATCAACAGGCAAAGTTCCGTTGCCCACCAAAGTAGCAATGGTATCGATATTCTCTTTTATTTTAATGTTGAAAGCCGTTGAAGGTTGGTTTTCTAAATTTACTATAAGTGGAATAGTTACCCCTGCAGGCCCCACAATGTAATCTCCCTGGTACACCAAGTTATAGATACCTGCATTTTTTAATGTTAAGTAATGTAAATCGGTAGTTTTTAACAAGTCAGAAGTATTGATGATCACCATAATGGTAGATTTGCCGGCAGCAATCTTATTTCCTTTGCCCGGAGCTGAAAGCCTTAGTGCAAAAACAACTTTTTTCCCATAATTACGCTCCAATACAGAGCGGCGCACAATGGCAATACCTTCACTGTTATCGGTCCCATAAGCCACGTTAATTACATTAGGGTACTCTACTGCTGTAGATGGCATAAGTACTGCATTTGTAATGGTTCCATTATTAATTAACTGCGTAACGGTATCGTTATTTAAAGTTAAACCCACCTGAAAGGCCTCTTCTGCAACGCCGGTCAAAGAAATTTTAAAAGGCACCTTAACGTATTCGTTATCTATAGATACCTTCCCGGCAACAATACCTTCTCCTGTTATACTCCTGGTATTGGGATCGGGCAATGTTAAATCTTCTATTTTTGATTTGCGACAAGAATAAATGCCAATAATGGCTAAACTTATCAATGCGATATATATAATTTTTTTCATTTTATACTATTTTAAATGATCAGCAAATCTGTTATTGATCTAGCCAAACGCGGCCATCAAGCCCCCAGGTTTGTTTATTGGCAATTTTTAACCAGTTTATAATCTGTGCCGGGATATCTGCTGTTTGAGGAACAAATATGGCCAGTGTTTCTGGAGCAGGTGGGCAGATCAGATCGTTAAAACTCTCCCAGTCATAGGTGCCCTGAAATTTGAAATCATGTGCCTGAGAACTTATATCGGCCATGATATTGCCATTACCATCTGTTGCGGGCCAGTATCCTACCAGAAAATTAAAGTATGGGTGACTTTGATCTATTGAAGTTTGACAGGCATAATTGCCAATCATACCATCTGGAACAGAAAATTTAAAAAAGCGGATATCACTTACATACACATCAGGCTCTCCGTGCCCATTTCCATTTAAATATCCCAATTTTAAAGGATTAGCATTTGCCAACGAGCCTGAACCGGTAATTTCGACCTCATTATTAAAGCTACCGTTGGTGTAGGTACGAACAAACCTTTGTCCATTGCGCACCTCTATCTTTGCTGTTAAGTTTGTCCATTTCCCCTTTGGAAAACTTCCGCCCCTGCATTGGTGGTAATCTCCATCTTTAGTACCCCGCCATTCAAAATACCAATAGTCTTCTTCCAGATAAATTACCCAACCTACACTTGGGTGGCCGCTCGACCACTCATTACGTTTACCCAAAACGCTTGGCCAGAAAAACTTGTCTTCGTTCTTTTTAACCTTAAGTTCTATGGTCACCTTTGTGGTATCGTCAATGTTATAAACATTAGCATCAGCGGCATCAACCTGTGCCCTAACATCTTGTCCCTTAAAACGGATGGTTTTACCTAAATACCGGTTACCGGTAAATGGCTTTGTTAAAATTCGTTTGTTGTAGGTTGGCGCATAATAAATTACAAATGAATTTACTTTGGGCTGGCTAAAAATGGTTTGGTCATCAGCATTTGCAGGTAAGGTATATTGCCCACCAGCACTTGATGCAATAACAACCAGCCATTGCTCATTGTTATAATTAGGCCTTTTCTTTAGTGCAGCAAGGAGTTCTCCTACTGCAGTATCAAATTTTTCTATCGCTGCTTTGTATGCCGGAAAAGAAACATCATACCCGGATGCTGCCCCTGCTGCATTAATCCCTGTAAAATGACCGACGATAACTGATGCGGTATCGCTGCCGATATTGCTGATTAAACCAGCTTTAACGGCATCATCATCTGCAACCAAATTACTGGCATCAGCCCCCGTGTTTAACGATTTAAAAACTGCTGAAGGGGTATAGGTTACGATTTTCGATTTTGCACTTGCCTCTTTAATCCTGTTAAAGATAATAGGGTAATTCTGCAGATTGTTATTCGTTAATTCATTATTGGTAACCTTATGTTTTTCCATTTTAACCCCGGTTAACATATTTGCCCAATTACTTGCGTTTGAGGTTGCTTCAGGATCACTTAAACCTACCCAAGTGTAAATAGCATGTGGTAAAATTGCATCTATATTTGGTGTATTGGCATCTAAAACCGATTGCCCCCTCGCCCCATCAACCACCAAATAAAGTACCTTTCGGTTTCCGTATTTAACGGTTGTAGTATCGCTGGCATTCTTATCCCCAATGGTTCTATCGAACTCTTTATTGCAGGAAAATATGGCCGTGGTTATGATTGTTGCGATTAAGCCAATCAATAATCTATATTTTTTCATTATAATCATCTTAATTTATATCTGGTTAGCTTAATCTATTATTCGATGGTTACCCTAATGATGTGATATAACGGTAAATTATCAAAACGATAAAATTCACCAATTAACAATAATGCTTTTTTACCATCTGCAGATTTGGTTTCGATCACATCAGATAAGCCACCATTAAAAGGACCGGTAGAATTGTATCCTTTTGCCAATGTCCCTGTCGATGTTAATACCATAAAACCATTTCTGGTAATGTTATTGTATTTTATAAAGTTCCCGCTTGCTACAATTAATCCGTTATTAAGCTGCTTGGCGAAACCAGGAAAACCACCTTCAAATGATCTGGAAGCAAATGTCTCATCTAAAGTTCCGTTATCATTTAAAACCGCCATACCAAATGCTGGTTTACCATTGTATTGGCTAAAGATTCCAGTAATCACATATTTTTTTGTAGTAGCATTATAAGTACATGAACTTATGGTATTATCTGCCCCTGAGCCGGGCGTAAAAGAGGGATCGAGGTTTCCGTCAGGGTTTAAACGAACGATACGATTGGCCGGTTGACCATCAAACGTACTAAAGCTCCCAAATACCACCAGTTTTTCCAATTTATCTGCATCCGTATGCATATAACTATCGATATTTCCATTTCCACTTTCCTTCCCTTTATTGGTTGTAGTATTAAAACGAAATGTTTTATCAAGGCTACCATCTAAATTAAAGCGCAAAACCTGGCGAATATCTGTACTATCCAATATTACCGTATCCCTTGATAAGTCGTAGTTAAACTTATCATAAGTTCTTTTTACGTAAAATCTAAAATTACCTGTTGCTAAAATTTTTCCCTGATGGGCATATAAACGGTTGATATAACCATTTGTACCACCGTTAAACCTCGGGAACCATTTTTGCGTAACCGTATCGGTAACCGTTGGTTTTCTTTTCGTTTGGATTTTTACCGTATCTATTGCTCCAGTGGTGAACAAGCTGGTAATGTTGCTGATATTTTCGGTACGCTGGTTAAATCCGCTAAAACTACCCGCAATAATAAAGCGACCCCCAATTTCCAAAACCCTATATAATGGACCATTTGCCCCTTTTCCGGTACGGAAAGTACGATCGTATTCTCCGTCAATGGATGTTCTGGCAATTCGATTGATTGGAACCACCCCACCTTTGTTATCAAAATTGGTAAAGTTACCTACAACGATAGCTCTTCCATCAACCATTTCGTATACCTGACTTACATAACCGTTGGTACCCGCTACAGCTTTAAAGGTAGGATCGATCTGAATGAGTCCCTTTACAGTAAAAGTTGGACCAATAAATAACTGATCGCCAATGGCGATGGATGTTACGCCCGAACTGCCGCTTTCCGGAACTTTAACTGTAATTTCTGTGGCGGTTACATTAACTACCTCGGCCTTTTCGCCGTTAAACATAAAGGTCAATTGATCTTTATATTTATCAAAGCCCGAAGCTTTGATGACCACAGAGGTACCTACGACCCCAACAGCAGGAACAGGAACATCGGTTTGAGAGATGGCTACTCCTAAAGGCGATTTAGCATCAGCATAAGGGTCAGGGATCACATCATCAGCCTTTTTACACCCTTGAAAGCTTAAGGCAAGTAAAGTGATTATTGTGAATATAAATTTAATCTTTTTCATCATTTAATTTTCTTGAGGTAAAAACAGTTATGACTTATTTTGAGGAATTAGAAGGCGCTAAACCGCTAAAATATACATCACTAAAAAAATCACTCTCGTTAAAGCCAAAATAAGCGCCGCCTCTTATGTCATTATAGGCCAAAGTGTGTACAACGCCATTGGTAGGTTTTATATCAGATGATGCCACCTTATTGATGTACCAATTATCATTAGGTTTTGAAGCATCAGGAATATAAGTTAAGTTTAATTGGCGGTAGCCTATGTATTTGATATTGTTTGCAGTAGCATAGGTTACCCCGATATTTGAGATATTACCCCCAAAAGAATAATACAAACCACCCGGATAAACGCTCTTAACATCAAAATCGATCTGCTGATAGTCCTTTAACCTATTCACACCCTTAAACATGTAGCGTTGCAGATATCTCCTCCAGATTACCGGGCTAATCTGATCCAGCGTTTTAACGGTATCTTTTCCTGAATAAAAAAGAAAATTATTTAACCCATTGGTTTTAACTGTGCCGATTGTTTTTTTAATTACCTCATCATCAGGCGCAAAAAAAGTAAAGTCTTCGTTAGAAAAGTTGCTTTCCATACCCGCCAGCTTTACAATCTGGGCGATGGTATCAAAAGGTACTTTTTTAGCCTGTAAATATTGAAGCATATTCCCATTAAAATTAGGATTAGCCAGGCCTCCATCACGATAATATTCATCACGTTTACAAGCATTTAATACAAGCAGTAAAGCAGCACAAGCAAAAATTAGCTTTTTCATATCTCTTTTATTATAATTAATTACCACCATTAACCCAGTAATCATTCAATTTCATAAAGGGGTTGTTGTTTAGTGCACCAGAATTAATTGGCCAGGTCCAGGCACCACGACTAAATTTATCTGACGTGAGCACGTTGTAAGAATACTGACTGTTCAGGATTCTCTTCGTTCTAACCAAATCGAAATAATGTTGACCTTCTCCAATCAGCTCTCTTGAACGTTCGTAAAAGATAAATTCTTTAAGATCTCCGTTTGAAGAGGTGTACGGGGATGCGCCAGCACGTGCTCTTACCAGATTAACCAATCTTATGGCCTCGGCATCTTCATCAATATTGGCCAGCGCTTCTGCTGCAAGCAGGAGTTCTCCACCGTACCTAAAAATCATAAAGGTGTTGTCAGGATTGGCATCTTCCTCTCCTACTATAAAAGAGTTTTTGGCATACTTTAACATCATGAACTTGCCATTGTCGGCAAAAATATCTTCATTAAACCAGGTAGTAATTCTTTTGTCGCCACCATCCTGAAAAAGTTTCTGCATGTATTCGCCACGGTAATAAGCAAAACTTACACGGTGGGTATATTCTGGTCTTTTGTACGGATAATGCAAAAACATATCGGCAATAGGTGCAACATTCAGCACGGCATCACCATAATTTATACTTTGATAAAATTCGAACAGGCTTTCATCTGAACGGCCTTTGATCACTGTTGACCAATCTGAAAGTGGTAATAACCGATAAGCGTTACTGGCAACCAATTCTTTCCCTAAATCTGCAGTAGCCTGATAATATTTTCTAGCGTTAGCACCATCAAAACCTGCATTCCACATATTCATCTCCATCATTAAGGCAATGATACTGCCTCTACTTGCACGAACCCCTTTTAGAGCAGGATCGCCATAGGTAAATGGAATCTGATTTTTATAACTGTTTAAATCGGCAATACATTTATTTAATACGGATACAAAATTTTCGCGGGGTAGTGATGTAGAATGAAATGCATCAGTATAATACACAACATCGCCAAATAACCGCACCATGGTAAAGTAACAAAGTGAACGAATAAATGCAGCTTCAGCTTTAAACTGTCCTTTTTCGGTATCAGTAACACCAGGAACACCTTCATCTAATTTCGCAATCAAAATATTGGCACCTTGAATTGCCCTGTAATAACCACTCCAATCGGTTATTCTATCAAAATTGTAATAGTCCCAGGGTTGCCCCCTTCTGATCAGGTTTAACAGATCGTTTCGGCCTAAGTACTCCACATATTCGCGTGAAGCGGCATTATCAGACTGGCTTTCGTGCAACACCTCGCCCGATCTGTATTCTCCAACTGCACCAACATAATGTGTTTCGTTTATTTTGCTAAAAACAATCCTCGACAGATCATAAATATTGGCAACAACATCCTCTTTAGTCTGGAAATAGTTGTTCCCTGTTAGTTTATCTAAAGGCTGTACGTTTAAAAACTTTTTACATGAAGGCAGGCAAAAACATGCTGCAATAACCAAAGTGTAAATAATAACTTTTTTCATAATAAATATTTTTAGTTGCCTGTATTAAGTTCTAAGTTTAAACCAATGTTATAGGTACGTGGTACAGGGTAACCGTTAGAAATATCGCGCCCTAATGCGGTTACGTTTTCTGGATTTGGACCACTATATTTAGAAAATGTGATTAAGTTATTGGTAGAACCAAAGATCCTTAAATTGGCCAGTCCGTACCTGCGGATCAACTTCTTATCGAACATGTAAGACAGCGTTAAATTATTAATTTTCAGATAGCTACCACTTTCCTGCCATAAGGTTTGATCGGCTCTAAGTGGCTGAATATTTCCATAACGGGCAAAATCATAAGGGTATGGGTATTTAGCCACATCACCAGGGCGCTGCCAGATATTTAAATCGCCTAAAGGTACCACGGCATTTAATGCATAAGGATTTCGCATAATGGCAATACGATCAGCAAGGGCATTATTTAAGATTGTCCTATCGGCTGTGTAACTGGCATACACGTTTAAGCCCCACTTTTTATACCTCATGGTGAGGGATAAACCACCTGTAAACAATGGTTGTGAGTTTCCGGTAATTTCGTAATCACGGCCATCCAGAATGTAATCGCCATTAACATCTTTCAAAATCGGGTCTCCACCGTAAAAGAAGGTGTTGTTGGTTTGGTACCTTTTTCCGGTAACCGGATCTACCGGTACATCTGCATCTGTTTTGTATACGCCCTGGTTAATTCGCAAATAGTTTGATAAGGTATTTCTGCCTACTCGGAAAACATTATGCTGCAGATAACCAGAACCATCGAAGCGGATATACTGTCCGTTATACTCTTCAGGCAATTTTAACAACACATCACGGTTATATGCGCCATTTATTGAAAAAGATAAATCGAAATCCTTGCTGGTAATGGCTTTTACAATTAAGTTGACCTCGGTACCATAGTTGGCGATACCCAAATCGTTACTTGCTAGTTTGTTAAAACCTGTAGTATTTGATAAAACACGATCGAACAATAAATTATCTACCTTTTTGAAATAACTATCTACAACGATTGAAAATCTGTTCAGGAAACCAATATCAAAACCAATATTGTATTGACTTGTAGTGGTTGGCTTTAAAGCCGGATTTGGAATTAAATCGTAATCGATACCGATGGTTTGCGTATTGTTATAATTTCCATTCAGGTTATAAATACCATAAATACTTTGAAGATTACCTGTAGGTACAATATTTTGGCCCCATGTTAACCTTAAACTACCATAGTCTAGCCATTTTTGATCAATTAACCAGTTTTCTTTATTAAAATTCC
Source organism: Pedobacter sp. PF22-3 (assembly GCF_026239555.1). Taxonomy (GTDB): domain Bacteria; phylum Bacteroidota; class Bacteroidia; order Sphingobacteriales; family Sphingobacteriaceae; genus Pedobacter. The sequence continues at coordinate 55,600 of NZ_JAPIVP010000013.1, forward strand.
ACCTTAAACCTACTGAAGAGTTTTTAGAATATGGATTTTCCAAACCACTTGATGAAGTACCATCTAAACGGTAAGAGAACTCGGCTACATATTTTTTATCATAATCATAAGATAGTGATCCTGCAAAAGAGGCAATTGTAGCATTTTTATAACTACTTAACACCCCGCCACCTCTTGAATAATAACCATCGTAACCGAGTGGCCCCTGAAGCTGATCATTTGGAATTCTTTCCTGCCGGCTTATGGATGATTGGGCACCTAGTTTATAAATTTCATTAAATGTATTGATAAAGAAATTATGCTTATCGCCCAATGTTTTAGCGTAGGTAATTGCATTTCTATTGTACAACTGGAAATTTCTGCCGTTATAATCATAAAGTTTGGCAAATGATCCATTGGCCGCAGCCGGTGTAAATGTAGTTTCGGTATCTGAAGTATAATCGTAACTCAAGGTAGAAGATGCTGCCAAACCAGGTATAAATTCGTAACGGGCATCAATATTTGCCCGTAAATTTCTAGAGTTATTATCATTCAGTGTTTGCAAAGCAGATAATACCCCGCCAGAAGCCTGGTAAAAAGATGGAGGCGGTAAAAGTGTTGAGGCCTGACCGTTTGAAGCTACCCCCGATTGAAGTAAGCCGGCACCGTTACCTTTATTCTGTTTACCCACCGAGCCATTAACGAAACCGAAAAATCTAAATTTATCATTCGGTTTAAACTCCATGTTCATATTTAAATTGTAACGATTATAACCAGTATTTTTAATTACCCCTTTTTCTGAATAATAGCCCATATTGGCTTTGTAATTAAATTTTTGGTCGCCGCCATCTAAAGCCAGGTTATGACTTTGGTTAAAGGTTGTTTGATAAAATACATCCTGCCAATCAGTAGAATTATTCCAGTAGGCATTTAAACTATCGGCAAGAAAAGGTGTATTGCTAATTCCCCTGATCTGATCTATGGTTTCTGCGTTTAAAATAATCTGCTGGATTTTTAATTGACGTTCGGAATTACCACCTAATGTTTCGCGTAATTTAGGCGGAGCATTAACGAAAAAGTTCGATACATATTTAATCCGCGGCACTTTAGAGTTACCTCTTTTAGTGGTGATGATGATTACCCCATAAGCACCTCTGGATCCATACATGGAAGTCGCCTGCGCATCTTTCAGGATCTGGATGTTTTCAACATCTTCCTGAGGGATCAGCGAAAGTGGACTTACACCAGGACCCTGCGTTTGAAAACCAAACTCTGCCGCCCTATCTGCATCCAAAGGCACACCATCTATAATATACAATGGCGATGTGGGTTGTAAAAATGAATCGTTGCCACTGCCTGAAATGCTTAAACTGGATAAACCACGAAGCTGTACCGATCCCCTAAAACCCGGAGCACCGGTATTGTTCTGGATATTTAACCCCGGTACTTTACCCTGTAAAAGCGTCTCAATGTTTGATACCGGAACATCGGAAACATCTTTACCGCTAAGCACCGTTACCGATCCAGCGGTTGTTTCTTTTGGTCTGTTTTGATAAGCTACAATAATGATATCATTCAGATCTTTACGGTCTTCGCTAATGGTAACCGTAATATTGGTTTGACCGGTAATTTTGGCTGATGCGGTATTGTACCCTAAAAATTTAAACAACAGTGTTCCGCCAACAGGTACGTTAACCGAAAACTTTCCATCGCCATTGGTTTGCGTTAAGCCTTTATTTGTGCTTTGCAAAACAACAGATACGCCTGGCACCCCCTGTTTGGTATCTTTATCGAGTACCCTGCCATTTACAATAATGTTTTTTTCCTGCGAATAGGCATTCGTACAACATATTATACATACAATAAGTAATGTATATAAAAGTATATTTCTTTTCATAATATTAACTTTATTGATCAACTATTCGTTAGCAAATTTTGGGTTCTCATTTTTGAAATGAAAGACGATTTCCCAGTCGCCAGCCTTATAAATAGCGAAATCGACGCCGAAACTGCCCACGGTACGTGTACCACCAAAACCAATCCGGGAGTAACTCAGCTCTGCTTTTGCCCTTGATCCGCCCCTGGCGTAAGATGTAGGGATTTCTACCAATGGAATAGGATACGCAACATCATATTGAACATATTTGTCGGTTTTTTGGATATTGAAACCATGGATCATCTTATCCCAAACTGTTTCATTGAAAAACTTCGGATCAATCGGTAAAGAATCTGTGCCCAAAACTACAATGCGTAACGAATGTCCATTACCGCCTGAGGTTAGCGGACGGATATATACAACCGCATCCTTTTTCTCATTGTTGCTCACCAAGTTTAAGCTTGAAGTTGCACCAATTACATTATTTAGATAAGGACGAATGTAATCCCTCCGTTTTTTATCAAACGGAAAATTTGGATCAGGTGCAGGCAAACCCGTGTATGCATTAAAATCATTCGATGGTTCGTAAGGGCGCTCTCTGAAAGGCCTGATCTGAAAGTCCCTAATCAGGCGCTCTCCACCCGTATTTTTAACCTTAACATCAAAAAAGCGGGTATCCTGAGAGAAGTTGGTACTATCAGTCGGGCGCGGTTTTAATATCTGATTAGTTGCCGATGGCCATAAGATAAACTCACCTGATGAACGTATTTCGAATATGGGATGCGTTTCGATTTTTCTTTTAGCCTCAATTTCTGCCAAACTTTTTTCTAAACCGGTATAAGGGGCTGTCCATACGTAAGTTGGTGCTGTTGTAAAAAGATCGCTCACTGGCTTTCCATCACCAAACCTTACGTTTACAATTTCGAAGGTGATCGGATTGGTTGAGTTATCGCTGTTAAAGCCACCGATAAGATTGGTTCTACCGATAATTGGCTCCAGAATTTTATTACTAAAATTCACATTGTTGCTCATATAATCTTTCTCATCAGGTAAATCGAAAATCTTCTTACAGCTGCTAAAAAGGGTTACGGTAAGCAAAACGAGCGCAAAATATTTATATATGATCGATTTCATCGGACTATTTATTTTAGTGTTTTTATTTCCCATCACTTTATTTCGTTTTGTTTATGGTAAACTCAGCCAGCTGGAAAGTGCCGCTATTTCTAAGCTCGGTAATCACAATGCGGTAAAATTTGTAGGCAACCGTATTGGTACACCTAAATACCTTTTGCTGGTATCTTTCCTCAAAGAAGAAGTTAGACCTTCTATCCAGTTCTACCCAGTTAGAGCCATCCATTGAGCCTTCGTAAGTCCATGCTTTTGGATCTCTCTCGTTGGCATCATTGGCAGATGTTAAAGTATATACCGATGAAACAGCAGGTGTTTTAAGTTCAAACCTCATCCATAGTTCGCCCTGTAAATCGGCCAGGAATTTAGTATGATCATCACCATCGATTACTTTTCTTGAATTTTCTCCACTGGTTATACCTCCACCATTTTCACGGTTGGATGAAAATATACCGCCAATTTCGAGGTAAAGGTTTGGTGGTGGTGGTACAAAAGTTAACCGGGTAACGAACTCATTAAAACCAAATACGTGATCGGCACTGATCACATGCACAATACCATTCTTTGTTCTAATGTTATTTGATGATGTGGTACTGGTTGCCCAGTTGCGAATAAATTTGCTTTTTTTGGTATTATCGAAATTAATAATCTCCGGCCCGGCAGCAACCTGACCAGAAGCCGATATTTTGGTTACACTTGCATGCATGGGATAACCCATACGTACGCTTTTCAAATCTAAACCATCCTGAAGTTTTAATGAATCGGTTGTTTTTTTACCTCTTATAATGTAGTACGAGGTCATTGTATCTAACTGAACGGCATCGATATTGGCTAAAAAAAGCGGGTCCTTATCAGATAGTTTCCTCAAGGTATTTAAGTTCCGTAAAGCCAATTGAAAGCTTGGATTACTTACTGCAAACAAGGTAACATTACTATCGGTTAATGTTTTTTTCAAGCCCATCCTGTCAATCGCAACAATAAGCGAGTCGAAAACGCCCGGTTTGCTTTTCAGGTACTCGTAAGTATTACCAGAAAAAGTTGCATTCTGATCTGGTGCATCATAAAATCCTCCATTCTTTTTGCAGGCCAGGTTAATGAGTGTTAGCAACGATAAGATTGCCAATGCGCCTAAATATTTTATTGAATTTTTCATATCCGTTATCATTAGCGCCAGTAAGCATTTTGGGTTAATAAACTGTTTTGAGAAAGGAGTTTTCTGGATATTGGCCAGTAAATTCCACCAGAATTAATGAGATTCATAAATTTGGCGTCGTTCTGTTTGATTTTGTTGTAACGGATCAGATCATACCACCTGGAGCCTTCGCCCATCAATTCGCGGTGGCGCTCTTCGAAGATTAATTTGATAACATCATTAGTGTTGATTGCATCAACCAAAGCCGTTACGTCATCGTATCTCCTACCCTGTACAACCAGCAATTCATTTAAAGCTCCGTTTTGATCACCCAAAACCGATAATGCTTCCGCGCGCAGCAAAATGATATCTTCTAAGCGGGTAAAAACCAGAGCACTGGTAAAATACCTGAAGTTTGGATCTGTTCCTCCGCCCTGGATCACTTTGATTTTACTGAAAATGGGATATTTACCATTAAGGTTGGTAAAATATCTTCCATCATATTTAGCCTGGCCCAAAGTATCTACCGCAAACCTTTGGTCTTTTGGGAGATTGAAATATTTTAGGATCGAATCTTTTGGAAGGTAAATATCCGGAACTGACTTGGTCATAACCGGTTCAGCTAGCGTCAACTCTTCAATATGCCCGGTTGATGAACCATCCACATGGCCATAATCAGAGTTGAAACCAAACATCTGTCTGGTATTTTTATTGTAGAAAAAACCATTAGAGTTCGATAAATCAGCACTTCCCGTAAAACCGCCCGCGCTTCTACCATAATTATCTTCAACAAATTTGGCATATTTAGAAACGCTGGTATAATCGGCATTCCAGGCTGCCAAATGAGCTAAAACCGCATATACCGTAACTTTTGTGGCCAAAGCACCACCCCATCTTCCCGAAGTTTCATTATAATAATCAGTTGGCTGCTGCACATCACCACCGCTGTAGATAAATGGCAAATCAGCTGCTGCTTTAAGCATTTCCTGTTCTGCCCAAGCTAAAATCCTGGCCTGGCTTTCGCGGGGTTTATTGTTAAATTTACCTTCGTCTGATGAGGTAATGAACGGCACATCGCCCCAAATTCTCACCATGTAGAAATAAGCAAAAGCCCTTAAAAATCTGGCCTGAGCAATATCTACCGTCATGTTATTGCTGGTGTATCGTTTATCTGTTTCTTTTACATGCCCAACATTTTCCAGGAAAACATTGGCACCGTTTACTATGGCGTAAAACCTTGTCCAATCAGATAGGGCCTCCATTACAGGATATGCGGCATTTAAATTATTGCCGATCACTGCCTTTAAATCCTGTCTTTTCGGACTTAAAAACTCTCCTGTTCTTACATCTCCATAAATCCAATGACCATTATTATCTGATAGTGCAGCCCGGGTTAAAGCATATACACCCAAAATTCCAGATCGGGCATCCTCTACCGTATTCCAGGCATTTTTCTCTCCTACAACCCTGGTAGAATCGGTTTCTAAAGCTTTGTTACAGCTAGAAAAGGCTATTACAGAAACCAGTAGTGTGTAAAATATATTTTTCATCTTACTTGATGTTTTGTTCGTTCTTGTTTTCATCTTATAGCTCCATTTTAACACCCAGGGTATACGTTCTCGGAATAGGTTGGCCATAACCGGTATCAACGCCATCGTAGCTAACCAGTTCGGGATCCTGACCAGTGTAAGGCGTGATGGTGAAAATATTGCTCACTGCACCGTACACAAAGAATTTGTTGATTTTAATGTTTTTCTTATTGAGCAAATTACCCAGTTCGTAACCCAATGAAACCTGTCTTAATTTTAAGAATGAAGCATTCTCTAAGAAGAGGTCCTGATCTGCACGATATGGAATTACCGTACTCCAAGGATTGTAAAGGGGATATTTTGAGTAATCACCACGTTTCTCCCAGAAAGTAATTTCCTTCACAGAGTTGATATCGGTATTACCTTCGCGGTTAACAAAATCAAAACGGTTAGCCATCTCCTGGTTGATTAGCTTTCTGCCTAAATTAAAGTAGAAACTTGTACCCAAACTCCAATTGCCATACTTAAAGTTATTATCAAAACCACCTGAAAGGGCTGGTAAGGAGTGGCCTTTCAATACTTTATCATTATCATCAATGGTGTTATCTCCATTTTGATCTTTCCAGCGTGGGTCGCCTGCCTTTAAAACAATTCCTTTATATTTTAACTTTTGCCCGTTAACTGTTGGTACATCAGCATCCGAAGTATAAATACCATTATTCTCCAGTAACCAATATTGATCTACCGGTTGGCCAACTTTCAAAAACCTGTTGCCCACCACCAACTGATCCAATCCTCTAGGCAATGCTTTTAGTTCGTTAGCATTGTGATTAAAGTTTAAGGCCGAATTCCAGGAGAATTTACTTTTTGCGATGACCTGGGCACTCACGGTAAAATCGATCCCCATGTTGTTTACAGACATGCCACTTTCTATCGCTTGTTTATAACCATATTCTGCATAAGCAGGGATCCCAATTAGTTGGTTTTTATCGGTTTTACTATAAAGATCAACTGAAACGTGAAGACGGTTTTTTAACATGGCTACATCAGCACCAATATTCAGTTGATCTGAGTATGACCAGGGCACCCCATAACCAACCCAACCAAACTGGTAAGGGCGGGTTAATACCCCGAAGGCATTGTATCCTGGCACTGTTAAATTACCGGTATAGCCTACTGAAGCTGTATATTGTGGGCCTTGTGTATAATTATCGTAACTGAAGGTACGCCCCATTCTACCCACACTTGCACGCAATACCAAATCATCAACGAAGCTCTTGTTTTTCAAAAATTCGTTTTTGAGATTCCAGGCGGCAGAAATAGTTGGCGAATAAAACCAACGGCTTGTGGGTTGTGCGTTTGAAGAGCCGTCTAAACGTAATATGGCTGACAGGAAGTATTTATCGCTAAATGAATAATCGGCTTTTCCATAAAATGACAATAAGTTATCTTCTGTTTTATCTAAAAACCGGTAAGTTAATTCTCTCGGAAAGGCTACTGGTGTTAAATAACCTCCGTTATCCGTGCCATCATCATTTTTAGGCTTAGAATCAAGCAAGTTGATTTTAATATAATCGTTAACACCTTTATAAGCGTAGGCGTTACTGTATTTATAAATATCCCACTGCATCGATTGCCCTAAAGCAAAATGAAAATCATGAACCTTATTCAGGTTTAAATCGTAAGTTACCTTGTTATCCATCATTAATCTCTGGCTAAAGCCATAATAATTAGATGCATAACTATTTCCTTGCAAAAGCGTTCTGGCGTAGAAAACATCCCTATAGCCTTCACTGTAATCGGCATTAAAAGATGACACCACTTTAAACTGGCCAAAAATCCCTTCTAATTTGGCATAACCTTGAATGGAGTTCGTTTTGTTATCATCAAAACCTTTTTTGTACTGTTGCAGGTATGAACCATAGAAATCTTTATTTGGAGGCAGCGGCGCGCTTAAATCAGGAAAATAATTCAGTTGTGCAAATCTGTCGCGTAAGGTTTTATTTCTATCGCGGTTTAAGCGGTTCGCATTAATCATCGTTGAAAACAGCAACCACTTGGTTGGCTTCATATTGATATTGAAAGTGGCGCTATAACGGTCGATACCCGTTTCATCGGCTACGCCTTCACTCTTGGTATTACCCAATGCAAATCTAAAGTTCGCCCTATCGGTACCGCCAGCCAGTGAGAAATTAATACCATATACCAGCGCATTTTTATAGTATAAATCGGTCCAGTCTGATTTTCCACTATATACATTATTTAGCGAATCACTTAAATATACCGGATACTCTTCATCATCAGAATACCTGCCGTTTGTGGTGTATACATCATAAAAGCGCTGCCTGAAATTATTTTCATACTTACCATTGATGGTATTTACGAATGGTTTTTGCACCATGCCGATATACGAATTGAAAGAGATAGCGCGGTATTTGCCAACTGCTGTTTTTGAGGTTAAAACAATTACCCCATTAACACCTCTTGGTCCGTAAACGGAGGTGGAACCTAAATCTTTTAACACCTCTACGGATGCAATATTATTCATATCGATACCGGCCAGTAAATTAGTTGCCGGTCCGATTCTGTTAAAATCGAATTGCTGTATGTCGAAGGCAAAAGGATGCTCCCTTACCAAAGGGATTCCATCAAGAACCACCAGCGGCTGGGCATCGTATAAATCCTTTTTAGATAATAAGGGCATGGCAGCTCCTCTTATAAACATGTTCTGGATAGAACCAGGTTCGCCTGAAGGTTCCTGAACATAAAGACCAGCAAAATTGCCCTTTAAATTTTGCTGCAATGAAATGGCCGGGAAGAGTGCTAAATCCCTGGTGTCTTTTTGTACACCTCCAGATAATTTGGTGTAAAGTGTTTTTTTTCTGATCTGTTCAAGACTATCCTTTCTCAAGGAGTCTTTTAGCGATACGATCCTTATTTTCGTTGTATCCTGAAAGATCAAATAATTAATTGTAAGGCCTTTATGATTTTTTTTGCCCGCAGCATAATTCGGTAAAACGTTTAACGTAAACGCCGCAAAAAAAGCAAGGCACGCCCATAAGTATCGCATAGTTAATGGATCTTTTAATTGGTAAAAAAATGATTGCTAAAACTTATTTTTTCAGAAACGGCAAGACATGTCTTAGGTTAAAAAGACAGGTACTTTGGTAGTAGTAGTTAGGGATTCTCATAAAATTTAGTTATTTGGTTAACTCAAATATATAATATGCTAAAACGTTTTAATAATGATTTGTCATTTTTATGAAATTTTTATTAAATGATGCAATAATATTTAATTCTGACAAAATAACTGTCAAACAGACAGGTAAAAAAATAAATATTATCAGGATACTTTAGAAAAGTAACATCTTATAAAACAGTACATAAGGATATTTTTAACCGACAAACACAATATTTTGAACAATTTTTTGTTGCAATCCCTTTAAATACTTAAACGTTTTAGTATAGCCACACCATTTGGACAAACAATTAGGCCATACGGTAACAATGGTTTAGGCATTAACAAAACTCCCTGCTACCGCCAAAAAATCAGCTTGAACCTAAGATAGTCTATGGTTTAAAACGGAAAGTTAAATCAATTCACTTTTCCGTAGCCACCTGGTAAGTAGGATCTTCTATAATATTTACGGTTATAATCTGATCAGCATTTTTCAGTAAGCGTTTACAATCGTTACTTAAATGTTTTAATTGAAGTTTTTTATCCGATAGACGGTAGCGTTCAGTTAGTTTATTCAGCGCATCAATGCCTGACATATCAAAAACACGGCTATGCTTAAAATCAATTACAATCTGTTGAGGATCGTGTGTCACATCAAATAGTTCATTAAAATGGGCAACTGATCCAAAAAATAAAGGGCCATATACTTCATAAGTTTTTACACCATTGGTATCGTTATGTTCACTGGCCCGTATCCGTTTAGCACTTTCCCATGCAAAAACAAGTGCCGAAATAATTACCCCTATTAATACGGCCAACGCGAGGTTATGAAGCCAAATGGTAATGCCTGCCACCAGTATGCCAATGACAATATCCTGCAGTGGCATTTTATTGATTACTTTAAAGCTCATCCATTCGAAAGTGCCAATGGCGACCATCATCATTACACCAACCAAGGCAGCCATAGGTACACGATCGATGACCGGAGCACCAACCAAAATGATAACCAGTATGGTTAAGGCCGCAATAATACCTGATAACCTTGCCCGTGCACCAGCGGAGAGGTTGACGAGTGTTTGGGCAATCATTGGACAGCCGCCCATTCCCGTAAAAAAGCCGTTTGCAATGTTGGCAATGCCTTGTGCAATACTCTCCCTGTTCCCATTGCCTTTAGTTGCAGTAATTTCATCAACCAGATTCAACGTAAGCAGGCCTTCTGTTAGGCCGACTCCTGCCATAATGAGCGAATAGGGAAAAATGATCTTGAGCATATCCAGATTTAGTGGTACTCTCGGAATGTGAAAGGGCGGAAAACCACCATTTACCGAAGCAATATCCTTAACTAGTTTCGTATCAATACCAAAAAATAAAACAACAAAAAAAACCACAATAATAGCCACCAGCGAGGATGGAATAGCTTTGGTAATTTTTGGGAGAATAATTACAATGGCAATGGTGAGCAATACCAAAGCCAGCATAATATATAAAGGCATGCCACTTAACCACTCTAATTTGCCGTTAACAAGGGTTTTGAATTGTCCTAGCTGCGACATAAAAATGATAACCGCCAAACCGTTAACAAAACCGAACATTACGGGCTGCGGAACCAGCCTTACAAATTTGCCAAGCTTAAACAAGCCAACCGTAATCTGAATTAGTCCTGCTAAAGCCACCGCAGCAAAAACATATTCTATGCCCTGGCTTTTCATTAAAGCAATAAGTACAATTACCGTTGCACCTGCCCCACCGGAAACCAGGCCGGGCCGGCCGCCAAGAACAGCAGTAACTAACCCCATAATAAAAGCAGCATATAGTCCTGTTAAAGGAGGGAAACCGGCAAGAATAGCAAATGAAAGCGATTCGGGAATCATGGTCATGGCTACCGTTAAACCTGCAAGCATTTCGGTTCGGTAATTTATTTTCTTTGAAAAATCGAATAGTTGCAGGTAGGGTCTCATCAGTAAAATTATTAGCAGCTGCAAATATCTAAATTATGACAACAATACTGCTATAATAAACTATGGATGCTGAATAAGTTCATTGTCAGCGGGGCCAAAGAACTACAATCCAGACCAGCTAGCAGCAATATTTGTTTAAAATAAACTTTTTGCATTTACTGAAAAACCTAGCGCTATAAAACTCTGTGTAGACCATTCAATTTTAAGAGGGGTGCCTGCGTCTTTTATGCTTTCTGTACTCACATCCTTACCGGTTCCATAATTGATCTGTGCAAAAGGATTTTTATCAATATTGAGCACTAAAAGCAACCTACTGCCTTTTTGCAACTGCTTGCTGAATACTCTCGACCTATAAAAAGGTATAGACTCTAATTTCCCAGGCTTAAGCAAGTTCCTTCTCCTCATATCATATGCGTAACTGGCTCTTCCTAAATAATAAGACAGCTGAAAATATTCGCCACTGGGCGTAACTTCATACAGAATAAGGCCTACATCCATATCCTTTTTGTTGATGATGGCTTTTAACTGCCCCCGTAGCTCACCTGAAACAGAAACAGCCTGATTAAATGGCTTCGTGATAAAAAACAGTCCATTTGATCTGTCGATCTCCTTTTTGATGATCGGATCAGGATAATAATCGTTGTAAAACCTGGTTCTGTCTGCCAGATCAACCTGTTGATGCATAAAAATTTCTTTGGCCGGCTTTTGCTCCGAAAGCATCATTCCGTTTTCGGCACTGTCCAGATAAAAGCGGATGTGGTAATCCTCCATCTTTGCCAATGAAGGAGCATGCTTCCACTTATTTGCTCCCATTACTTCAAAGTTGATCTTATCTTTGAGCAATGCAGGTTTCTTTCCGCCTTTAAGAATATAGTCGAACCATTGGAAAGTAATTTCACGGGTATTAATCAACGCTATTGAATCTACCTCATAACCTCTTAGTTTGGCTGCTCCACCTATCTGCGATCCAAAATGATCATAAGGGCCTATAATTAAATAATGTTCAGCTGATGGATTATACTTATAATGTTCGCGGAGGTATTCTAATGCAGAAACCTGTCCATCATCGTAATAACCGGTAATGCTGAGCACCGGAATATTGATGCGCTTAAAATCGCGACCATAGGGTACCATCGATTGCCAGTAAGTATCATAATCAGGATGGCTAAGCCATTTCTGAAGCCAGGGATTTGGGGTACCGTCAATGCTATCAATTTTATTATAAGCGGCTCCACTTTCCCACCAGTTGTTCCGCATTTTGCGCCAGCGTGTATGGTCGTTATTCACCACATCATCGGTATATTTGTTATTGGTGATGTAAAATGCCCACTGGTAATTAGCGTTTAAAAAAACATTATTTTCCATGGGTAAGCCAAGTCCTGGAATAGCAGCAACATAAGGTACAATGGTTTTTAATGCCGGATGAAGGTATTTAGCCGCTGCCCATTGCGCAAAACCTGAATAACTTCCGCCGTACATCCCTACCCTGCCATCACTCCACGATTGGTTGACTATCCAATCGATAACAGCATTTACATCTTTAGCTTCATGTTCATAAGGCGCCGGCATATCTGGACTGAGCCTTTTTCCCCTTGCATCAGCCACAATACCGATATAACCATGATCGGCCGCATACTTGGCTTCCATTAAACTTCTATTGGTGTTGGAGTAGATAAAATATAAGAGCGCAGCAGGCAATTTCTGCGGCATACCTTTCTTCCTCACCACTACAGCAGATAAAGTAATGCCGTATTTCGTCTTAATCAATACACTATCGTTAATGATATAATTATTGCTATCAGGTAAAGTTAGTTTTTGCTGTGCAAAAGTTTTCAGTCCCAATGCAAGGCATAGCACAGCCATACCCAGTTTCACTAAGTTCATTTTCATTATTAAAATTTTAATGTTTTATTGCTTAATCAAGTTTCTAAATTTAATAGCCTGGCGTTCAGAGATTCTGATCTGTTCTCCTGTTACAAGTTCTACCAGGGTGTGGTTATCGTCCTTTTTCACAGAACTGATATAATCTAAATTAAATAAAATGCTTCGGCTTGCCCTAAAAAACCTTTGGCAATCTTGGTTTTCTTCCAGTTTATTTAAAGAAGTTTTAAGCAATACTTGTTCCCTACCAAAAAAGAGTCTGGCATAATTCTCTACCGACTCGATCAAATGCACATCTTTCCATTTTATGAAGTAGTGTTTACCCTTGTCTTTTACAAAAATAGCTGCTCCCTCATTGCTACCAATCTTTTCTATTGCTTTATCTATAGCATTTTTAAAACGTTCTTCGCGTACAGGTTTCATCAGGTAATCCATAGCGCTTACTTCAAAAGCCTGCACGGCATAATGATCGAAAGCCGTTACAAAAATCACCTGTGGTACCTGTATTAAATTTTCCAAAAGGCCGAAACCGGAACGGCCAGGCATCTGGATGTCCAAAAAGATCAGGTCGGGCTTTAAAAGTCCAATCAGCTGTTCGGCTTCATCAGCATTGGCGGCCTCGCCTAATACCGTAAATTGAGGATAGCCTTTTAACATCCTGATCAGTTCCTGCCTCGCACCGCCTTCATCATCAATTATTAATGTCCTGATGTTTCTCATCTGATCGGAATTTTAATTTCGGCACAAACCTTCTGATCTATTTCATAAAGGCTGAAAGATGCACAGTGCTGGTAACTGAGATCGAGCCGTTCTTTCAGGTTTTGAATTCCTATGCCTGCAACCTTTTTATCCTGTTTCAATTTGCCGGGGTTTAAAACACGGATACTTACAAAACCATCTTGCTCATGAACTATTACATCAATCTTTCCACCTTGTTTCGCTAGTGCAACCCCATGTTTTACCGCATTTTCGACCAATGTTTGGGTGCACAGGCGCGGCACCAACAGTCCGGATAGCGAAATATCGATATCTAACTCATAAGTTAATCTTTCTTCCATTCTCAAACTTTCCAGTTCCAGGTAATCTTTCACCAATTCCACTTCATCATTCAACTTAATAAGCATGGCACTTCCCTTATACAATCCGCTACGCAACAGTTCACTTAGCAGATCGATTGCCCTGCCTGCAGCATCGGGGCGGGTATATACCAAAGATTTTATATTATTAAGTGCATTGAATAAAAAATGAGGATTTAATTGGGCGGAAAGGTTGTCTAGTTGCGATTGTTTAAAGCTCAGCTCCAACCTGGCATTTTCTACCGATAACCTTATTTCTCTTTTTGCGTAGTGGTAAAGATGATAGGCTAAAAGCCAGATGGCCATTAAGCGGATACCGGCGACAAAAATACCTGCAGCATTTACATTAAAAAAATCGGTGAACGACTGCTGTGGATGGCTTAGGAACAGCAGCCTCACCAGGTACAACTTACCAATGGTAACCAAGGTATAAAAAATACCCATCAGCGGAATAACAATCAACATTCGCCAGATCAGTTTCTCGAGTGAAAGATTCTGCCAATGGTTTTTGTTTGCAAAATTACGGTATAAATGGGTAATCAAAATGTACATCAACACATCCGAAACAAACTGTACAACAGCCAAATCGAATTTAAAATTACCGGCAGCAGACCAACCTTGGAATGTCCAGTACAAAGCCGCCACCGACCAGCCAATTAACTGACATTTCCAATAAAGCGATATGTAGGGTTTCTTTACCAAAATTTTCTGCTCTGAACAAAGCAACGAAAACTAATTTTAAGAAAAAAGACAAAGTACACGAGCGTAGGCTTTTGGTGTATAAGTGTTTTTTATGCTGGAATAATAGGATGGGAATAGTCCAGAGTTTGAAGTCTGACGCCGGGAGTCAATTGTGCAAAAGAACTAAATATATCTTAGTGCGCGCTGCGTTAATCTTTTACACCTGCGGGAGAAACAAAATGATCAATCTGGTGTAGCGCCTGTCGGTGTTTTTACGTTTTATAAAAAACAATTCATCTAAATCATCAAACCGCTATGAAAAAACTACTCTTTCTATTCCTCATGTTCGCGTTTATTTCTTGTAAAAAATCAGAAAGATATGGTCCGCTGAACTTAAAAAATGGAGAAGAAGTGGAATTACTGGTCAGCCATCGTTATGGTGCAGACAATGATCTCCTATTAAAGCTACCTGGCAATGTAGATGCTGGTGCTTCGCTTTCGGGTTTTGATGAGCGTGAACCCGGTTACAGTTACCGTGTTAAAGCGAGATTTAACCGCGACGAAGTGCCTTTACAGGATGGACCTGAATACTATTTTGTTTTCGAAAAGATATTGAGCAAGGAGCAGTATAAAGGAAATGAATCTTTTCCTGTTCAACTGATTACTTCATATGTGCCAGGCGGACCAGTAATAAGACTGAGCAAAACAGGAACTGATTATTATATGATTCCAGGTAAGTTACAGCTCACTTATGCAAACAGTACCATTCAGAATGAGCTGGAGGAAATCTGGTTGAATGCCCAGGAAATCCGTGCGAACGTTTTAAACGGACAACGTCCAAAATGGAAAGCCATTAAGGCTACAGTGGTGCACGATCCGCAGAAATTTGGAAAAGCTTATCTGGTACAACAAATACAATTTGTTGATTAATGAAAAACATGGGGCTGAGGTAAAAACGGATGATGGAAATAAGCCTATATCCTTACGCTCCATACTTAAGTTAAGCAATGCAATCGCAAGGTCGACTCGTCATTGCGAGGCAAAAACAGATGATTGAAGTAGAAACCCTAGTTTAAAAGATCTCTCCATTTCGTTGCACTTCATCCGATAGCCATCGGATCGAGATGACGACCTAATGCTATGTGCTTTACTGTAAAAAAAACAAATGAGATTAGCTCTTTTGGTCTGCATAGGCAACATCGTAAAGATGATTGGGCTTTAAATAGATCACATTATTTTGAAAATCAAAAACTGTATTAAATCTTTTCAAAATATCGGTTCCAAGGTAATGAACGTTAATACCAGGCATAGGCTTGTTGTGTTCCATCACCTGACCCGGTACATTTTTCAGTTCAAAACGACCAATCTTCAAACTTTGAAGTTTTACCGTGGTTACCGGCACTTCATTACCCTTTACCCCATGCATCATTACTTTTTTGATCACTTCCATTTTTTCGGTTGGAAACTTCATTTCCCGCAACAGATCATGATCAAGCATAGCGGTACGTTGGTAACCTAGATCAAAGAAAAACAGGCTTTTATTTTTGGTTCCGCTTTGCGAAATTTCACTTTCTATAAAAGGTTTATTTTTGATATAAGTGATCTTAAACCTGCTGTAATGTTTATCCTGTAAAATCTCCTTTGGCATGGCAGAATGCACCATCATTTTATTTTGATCATAATCTAAGGCTACAATCATACCATCAAATATATCCCAGCCTAACAAACCATCGGTTTCATTTCCAGCTAATTCAATATCATAAATCTTGCTTTTATATGTATGGTTTCCAATTTTGACATCATAATCGGTATGGTAAAGACTGGGCTTTGATTTCACTTTTGTGGCCAGTGCAGCATTGGTAAGGTCGATATCATTTGCGCCGGAATCAAAATTCATGAATAGCGAATCTGTACCGTTGAAAACGATGGGTAAGAAATTCGTATTGTATTTGTTCACAAAAAAAGGTATCGAATCGTGAATTTCAGGCGATACTTTACTAAAGTTTTTGAGCACCGGGGCAGCGATTTGGGTAAGGCAAGAATCTTTCCCATTTAATAAAACAATAAATTCCTTTTTTTGCCCGGGACTGATGTTAAAAATAATCGAGTCGACATCTGTTTTGAATTTTATCCTTTTGGACTTTGTAAACTTACCTGTAGTAAAAATGTCGAGTTTCACTTTAGGATTAATATACCAGCGTGACATTGCGTTATGCTCTTCGTAAATTTTGGCCTGGCCAGCGCTTGCCTTTACCACTGGCAGTTTGTTTTGAGCGAAGACAGAAATGGGAAGCAAGAGCATTAAAACAGGCAATATTCGTTTCATGAGCGATAAATGGATTTTAGGTTTTAGACTTACAGTGAAATTATTGATGGCTGCCACCGAAATTAAAGATAAAAATAATCGCTAAACTTTGTAATTTTCTATGCATTTAAGTTTAGAGCAGTTCAAATGATTAGCACCCTATATTTAAGTCGCGTTTAACCCCTTAACTTGTCGTTTTTGCACACGAGCATCTGTAAGCAACGGTAGTATCTTTGGATAACTAAAATAAGAAAACAAATATGGCAACTCAAATTTTTGTAAACCTGGCTGTTAACGATCTTGACCGATCAATAGCATTTTTCACCAAACTCGGTTATACTTTTAATGCGCAATTTACCAACGAGAAAGCAACCTGTATGATTATCAGCGATACGATTTACGTGATGCTGCTCACCAGAACCTTTTTCCAAACCTTTACCGAAAAAGAAATTATAGACGCCCACCAAGCTATTGAAACTTCTATTGCCATATCTGTTGATACTAAAGAGGCGGTTAACGAAATGGTAGATAAAGCGGTAGCTGCCGGCGCTACCATACCTAATCCGGCTACTGATTATGGATTTATGTACCAGCACAGTTTTGATGACCTTGATGGCCACCATTGGGAATATATGTGGATGGATCCGAAAGGTATCCCGGAACAGCTGGGGTAGTTTGGATGTCGTTTTAAGTAAAAAAGCAAGCAAGGGTTCTGCCTAGCTTGCTTTTTGCTGCTGCAGATGCATAATGAGTATAAGTAACGAGATGACTCAAGTGCAGGCTACGGGGAGTAGATAATTTTACCAGGGTAATTGAAATTTTATGCCTAATGTAAGGGAAAATGGTATTTAAGAGCACATATTCATTTCTACATTAATGCTGGCACCGTGGCCATCAAACGACATCATATCAAATTTCCCATCTAAATAGGCTTCCTCGCCTTGATATTGTTCATTTGTATTCCTTTTTTTCATTCGGGCTTTCAGTATCAAATCCCACACCATCATCCTCAACGGTGATCCTAAAAATTATCACGATACTGGCCGCATTGCAATAAAACATTTTTTGGGATCATTTGGCAGATATCTGAAATACCCTGTATCTAGGAGCTTGCGGCTTACCTCGGTTAAATCTGCCGATTTATCATAATTCGCCCCTTATAAATGGGCTTACTTTGATCTTGTCTACTTCGGATAAACCATTATAAAATTCTGTTAAGACAGCTTTAATATAAGATATTTTTACTACTCTTATGATTTTAGGAGCACCTTCCTTATCGCTTCCTCTCACCATAATTCCCAATAATTGCCCCTCAGAATTAAATACGCCCCCTCCGCTCATTCCACCGATCGCTTGCGCTTCTATAAAGAATTCGGCACTCGCATTATAGGGGATATCTCCTTCGACATCGCCTGCAATCTTCAATTTTTGGATTGCTTCCGCTGCTTCTTTATCGGATAATATTTTTCCATAAGCTACTGCTCCGTTAGGGTAGTTGATATCATCCCGAGGATAACCAACTGCAATGACTTTTTCGCCTGCCACAGCGGTATTCCATGTTTGGGTTGCTATTGTCCTATGCTCAGGATCGTATAGTTGCAATGGTTCAGACGTTTTAACAAGTTCAGGGTATTTAGGAAAAGGACCTTGCGGAGTTCGTTGATTATCATTTATTCCTAGATAAAAATCTTCTGCCGGCAGTATGGTCGTATTAGTGGCACCGGAAGAAATATCAAAATGAATGAAGGGGAAATCTGCCACCAGTGTATTACCTAAATCGATACCTCCATTAGTCGGAGGAAGTTGCGATGATTCAAAAATGCCCGTGTTTTCGGACGATAAGTCAAAGAATTTGGCGTTTCGGGAATTCCATCCGGATATGTGATAAACATGGTTGGCGCTTATATAAAGTCCCAAACCATAATCGTTTTTTCTACTCCAAATTGTTTTTGATCCGTAGCCACGTCTTCCAACGCTTCCCCGTACCTTATTTAGCAGGTTAATCAGATTTTGATCATTTCCGTTCAAAATATCTTCAATCTTCGGAACGGTTTGCTCGCTTTTTGGAACAACTGGGTTATTTCGTTTACATGATTGGACGGCTATTCCAACACTTATTAATAAAACTGTCAATACTGTTTTTGCTTGCATATTATATTGAGCTTAGATAATAGTATTTAATATTTTAAGTTAACTCCCGCTAATCGGGCATTTGGTGTCTGTCACTACTATGAAATAATTAATTTTTTAAAACTTATTTGTCGCACATGAAGAAAGTAGCTTTGACAACATCCTCCCGGCCGCTATTTATACGATTAAATTGTTGAAAACGCTACATTGAACTCAGCCTTTTTTGTTTCGTCCGAGCCGGTAAGGAAATAACATCCAAACTCCGAATCCGACAATAAAAGCTGGCAGGGGATTTTTCATAGTGCTATCCGCCAGAAATGCTCCGGTAGCAATAATGCAAGTCAGGAAAAATAAGATCAGATTTTTAATGATAATCAAATTTAAGGTTTTCAATAGTTGATAAACCTGCATGGTTGTAGTCAATTCGTCCGTTCCTAATATTTGAGTTCATCGGCACTAAAGAGATGAAACTTTGAATCAAGGTTGCTAATGGCCAATCTATAGCTGTCCAATTCTGAATTGATCAGTTTTTTAACAAACTGATCTTTGACTAAGAACTCCCGCTTGTTTTCGGGATGCCGCCGGAAGTCCTAAATGGCGGGATTTTCTTTGTTAAATATTTGTAAAAGTCATACGTTAAATTCGACAGTTTTTCCTGTAAAACTTAACATGATTTGGCTATTGAAAAGACAAGTTGGAGCAAGAAACTTCCCATTATGGAAATAAAAAACCCCATTCTATCCCTACAAATGAGGTTTTTATGTGATTTTCAGACTTAAAAATCTTTGTTCCCTAACTGGGCAATTCTCGAACCAAATTATGGCCTCACTATCGAAATTAGCTTCTCTTGGTGATAACCAGATTCAATTAAAATTAATATTGAAACTTTGTTAGTATGTCAATTGTTTCCCCCAAGATACATTGTTAGGTATAATAATCCTGGTTTCGTTTGGGGAAATAATTCACTACATAAGTATAACTTAATATTGAAATCTGTTTTTTAGTGCCTATTCACAGGGTGAAACCAAATTTAAATTTATTATCATTGTTCTACTACGTCATCGGCGTAATCTCCGAATGATGTGATTTTGAATACTGGAAAGACAGTTATAATATCGCCAGGTTCTACCAGAAAAAGATTAAATTTTCTATTGAAATAGGTGTCGTTTTTTTTGATGATGTCTATTAATGTTTCAAGGTTTACAAAGCGGATCTTTCGTAAAGTTTTCCTGGTTATCGTGTAAATTTTTTGATTCACATTTCCAGATTCCGGATTGGTATTATGATAAAAATGTAGGTATCCTGGCTTGCAATTACAGGGTATGGTAAAAGAGTAAGCGGTGTCAAGCCTCCTGGTCTTGATGGTAACATACCTGGTCATGTTAGACTTTGTGTATTTTTCACTTTTTAGGAGAAAATATATATTCTCTTTCTCTTGTCCATCTGCTATAAAGTGAGTTGAAAATATGATTATTAGAATGATTAAGTATTTCATGGTATATCAATTATTACATTCGTTAGTTGTACCTTGGTTTATTAAATTTATTTTTAAACTCTGGCTGAGATCGGTTTCACCAGTCAATTCCTTAAATTTCTGGTAGGCTTCAGTGTCTCTAAGACCTATCCAAGCCAGTGCTTTATAATTATCTAAATTGACATAATTATCATTTTTAATATCAGGGGTATTTCGTTCTAATCACTAAACACGAGTGCTGCTGCTTGCAGGAGATATTGACGGTTCAGACTATAAAACAATCAAGGTAGAAGCCGAAATATATTTGATTAACAGTAATTATGCGTGAAAAAAGAAAGGGCAAACGAGAATTTCTTCTGTTTGCCCTCTATGGCTCCCTCTGCTGGGCTCGAACCAGCGACCCTCTGATTAACAGTCAGATGCTCTAACCAGCTGAGCTAAGAAGGAGTACTGGTCGTTTCCTAAAACGAGGTTTATTTATACTTTGCAATTAAATAGCCTTGTTCGTTTTGGGAGTGCAATATTAGTGCTTTTAAACTATTTATGCAAATAAAAAATTAAATTATTAAAACACAATAATAATTAACCAGTTAACAAAGATCGCTCTAAAATAATTTCATCATGCATGGTTGAAATAGATATTGATGACGCTAACGTATTATTCTTTCCAATAAAATAACTGAAGAATTACATTAGTTATACCTCAACAACCAAGATTTATCATATCCTTTTAACCACAGACAACCCAGAGTAAATACACAGGGAATATGGTGGTCGTAATTCAACGGTAATCTGCATCATCAGCGGAGAGCCAAAGCCAGGATTCCGACACAGATTTAAGCAGTAAACTAATCATTATAAAATCGGCCGGCGAAAACACCGGCCGATAGAAACTCTATCGGTAATGTCCCGGCACCCAATGCCGATCACCATAAGGCCCAACAAAATAATAACCACGCACCCAATGTGCCCTTGGTACACGTGCACTTACCACGCAAGCACTAAAATTAACCGCCATAACCAACAAGAGCAATACATTTACAATCCTTTTCATAACCTAACCTTTTAAATTGAAAAATAAATTCAAGCGTTATACTGTGTATTTAATTTGGACGTGATGGGGATAGGAAAGGTTTAATTGGTTAATTCCCTACAACAATTATTAATTAAACCTATTCGTGCATCCGTGGCCTACCAATAGAGTAGAATTACAGGTTGCGAATATCCCGGATAAAGTAATAGTTCTGTAGAACAAAAAACGGCCTGACTTTCTCGAAGTCAGACCGTTTTAGGTATTTATTTAAAAAAAGATTAGAAACTATATCTCAATCCCAATTGCATCTGATAACGTGAGGCAAAGAAATCTTTTGAATAAGAACTAACGCCAGCTTGACTAAAAGTATAAGTAGGATAAGTAGTAGGGCTTCCAGTTAATACTTTTCCTGCAGCATCTTTTGCTTGGGTTAAACCAATACTCGCCATTGAGTTGTAGGTATTTGGCGAAAAGTATTGTACACCCCAATCTTTATTTAACAAATTAGTTAAGTTAACAATATCGTAAGTAAGCGTTAAAGTATGTTTTTTAGCTGCTGTACCGGTAACAAAAATATCTTGTGATAAACGGAAATCAGCCTGAACATTCCAAGGGGTACGTGCGCCATTACGTTCTGTAAAATTGCCACGACGGGTGCTTAGGTATTTATCACCATTGACGTAGCTATCAAACGCTGCTGCCTGTGCAATTCCATCTGCTGTATTGGCAAAAAATTTCTGTGTTTCGCCAGCTGCCGGAATATACATTAAACTTACGGTTTGTCCGGTTCCATTGATTGTACTATTCACCAAACCCAATGAATAAGGAGAACCTGATTGACCACTGAAGAACAACGAGAAGTTAGAGACATACTTACCGTTTTTAGCCCAATCTAACCTATAATTGATTGTAGAGATAATCCTGTTGCGGATATCGAAGTTAGAATAAGCCAAACCTGGGTTATTTGGACTTAAAGCCTGATTTAACTGCCAGTTAGATTCCATCGAGTTCCGGATACCGTTTGCAATATCTTTTGACTGACCATAAGTATAAGCCACCATTACATCTAATCCAAACGGTAAAGATTTACTAATCTGTCCTGTTAAGGAATATTTATATCCTTGATCGGTATTTGATAATAAATAAGCATTTGTATACTTGTTATTAATCTTTCCATTTCCGTACGCTCCAGAAGTTGTACTATAAATGGGTTGTTGTTTTTGTGTATCATAAACCATGTATTTTGGATTATCTACATAGTTAATTTGCTGGAAAGCAACATCCTTAATAACCTTGCTATAAATACCCTCTACAGTAAATTTCCAGTTATCCTGTGTTTTGAAATCAAAGGCCAGGTTACTTCTCCATGCTTTTGGCATTTTAAAATTGTTATCCACTAAATCTACTTGTGTTGCACCATTTGCATCGTTAATGTTTACGCCTTGTTTGGCGGCATATCCTGCTTCGCCATTCCCACCTAATGCATCTTTAATTGGATCGGTACCAGGTACTTGCGTCACAACCTTGTTTCCTGTTGCAGGTTTAAGATCATAAGAACCATAGTTTACACCATTATTGTAATATGCATAACCTAACCAGGCAAAAGGTACACGACTGGTAAATAAACCACTACCGCCACGTACAATCAAACTTTGATCACCCAATGCATCGAAATTAAAGCCTAATCTTGGTGAAATCTGAACTTTATTTAAAAACTTATTATTAATGTTTGAAGGTTGGGTATAGGTATATGTTGTACCATAGTTAGGATCAACTGGTGAGTTCGTTGTTTTACTACTCAAAGTTGGCATGGTTGGTAAATCAGCCATATCGAAACGCAAACCTAATGTCAGTTTAAATTTATCGCTCAAACGCATTTCATCCTGCCCATAAGCGCTATAAAGATTAACATTGAATTTAGCTGTCGGATTCGCAATAATATTATCGCGGGTATTATCAGCATAATCAAAACTTGTGCGTACCCTTTTTGGCTTGTTGTTTAAGAAGTCATCAACACTATCATAAGCTACCCTACCGTTCCAGGCATTTACAAAACCATAATTGATTTTATAAAATTCATTGTGCGTACCCACCGTAAAATTATGTATGCCTTTGCTGAATGAATAGTTATCCGTTAGTTCAAAAGTATTTTGCTTCATATTAAAAATACTTGCTTCTCTATCTGTACCCAGGAAAATAGTACCACCATTAGAGCCAATTTCAATTTGTGGAATAGCAGGATCAGAAAGAGGTGTGCGGAAATCGTGTACAGTTGAGTAACCTAAAATCAGGTTATTTGTGGCTGAATTTCCGAAACGGGTTTTCAGATCGGCAACGGTAGACGATTGGTTGTTATTCTGTTTAAAATCGATACCGCCAAACCTGAAGTTAGACTGATCTCTTTCTAAGTTCGTGGCTTTCGAAACAATGGTATTGTTTCTGATGGTTAACTGGGTGCTTTCGCTGATATTCCAATCTAAACGGTTAAAAAATTTGTTAGATTGCGAATAAATATTATAATCTCCGAATGAACCCGCATCAATACCATAAGCATTTTTCATGCGGTCAGAAATTTTCTGTGCGTCAGATAAGGTAAGTAATTTCATGTCAGACGATCCTGCACCTAAAATTACCGGATCCTGACGGCGGGTAATCTCCTCGTTGGTAAAGAAGAATAACTTATCTTTTATAATCGGGAAACCAACACGGAAACCGGTTTGATAATCGTGAAAGGCAGAAGGCTCTTTTGCATTATCGCCGATTTTATTTCTACCGATCAATGAAGCGTTACGGCCATAACCATAAACCGATCCTACTACCTCATTGGTACCACCACGCGTAACAGCGTTAATACTACCACCTAAAAAGTTACCCACTTTAACATCGTAAGGAGAAAGTAGAACGGTAACATCCTGGATCGCATCAAGCGAAACCGGGTTGGTACGTGTACTGCTTCCCGGCATACCCGAACTTCCGCTCTGGCCACCCAATGAAGGACTAAAACCAATGGCATCATTATTAATCGCACCATCAATGGTTACGTTATTGTACCTGAAGTTGGTACCGCCAAAGGTATTGTCTTTACTGCCTTGAGGCGTTACACGGGTAACATCCTGCAAGCTGCGGTTCATGGTAGGCAGGGTTTTAATCTGACCTTCTCCAATGCTAGTACCTGCACCAGATTTTGTTCCGCCCTTTTGGCCCTTAATACTTACATCGGCCAGTTGATTACCCTGCTCCTGAAGATCAAGATCAATTTTTAAATCTGAACCAAGGGTTAAATAAATGTTTTCTTTTACTACTGGACTATAACCTACGAAGGTTACGGTGATTTTGTATGGTCCACCAGGATTTAAGTTACCAATGCGGTAAAGCCCGGATTCGTTTGACGAACCTTTGGATACTGTTCCTGTAGGAACGTGTACCATAACGATAGTTGCACCAGGGATGATGCCTTTGCTATCCTTAATCTTTCCATTAATACTTGACGTTGTAACCTGCGCCTGGGCAAACGTGACCAGGAGTACAAGAATACTTACTAGCGATAGTATACGTGATTTCATTTTCTGTTATTTTATTTTAGCACAAAACAACAGCCTTAATGTTAACTCAATATTAACATCAAATTAAGTTTAACCTTATATTAACACTATGGAAATCGGAATTAAATAATAAGAAAACAATTCCTTAACAGCTCTTTAGAAGCCGGAATAAGATGATGAGCGATATGCTCAAATATCAGCCAGAAAGATGAAGATTTGATGAAGATTTGGCTAACACCAGTCTGAAGTCTTTAGTCTGGAGTCCGAAGTCAATTAAAGCAGTTAGAAGTTTAGCGTAGATTAACCTATTTTTATAGTTAACCATTCATCAAACCTGCACCAGCCAACAAATGACCAATAGACAAATGAACCAATGATTGCCTCGGTTTGGCGAATAGCGGTTGGCGACAATTAATAGATTAACCAATTTAAACAGTTGGCCAAAAAACTTATTTTTGCACTCATGACAATAAGATTAGCCGTTACAGAAGATATCCCACCAATTATGCAACTTGTGCGCAAGGTTGTGCCTTTGATGCGTGCTGCAGGAAATTTCCAGTGGGGAGATGATTATCCTAATCCTGAAGTATTTGCCAACGATATTACAATCGGCCAGTTATGGGTAGCGGAACTGGAAAATAAAATTGTTGGTATCTCGGCAATTACAACAGATCAAGACCCCGAATATGCTGACGCTGGCTGGGACACTACCGAAAAAGCCATTGTTACGCACCGCTTAGCCGTTGATCCTGATTGCCAGGGCAAAGGTATTGCCAAAGCTTTAATGAATCAGGCCGAGCAGGTAGCAAAAGACTCGGATATCTCTATCTTGAGGGTAGACACGAACAGTAAAAATATGGCCACCCAGGCACTGTTCCCAAAACTTGGCTATCAGTTTAGTGGCGAAATTGGCTTGGCCAAGCGTCCCGGATTACGTTTCTTTTGTTACCAAAAATTGTTGTAATTCTTAATACGCATAACAGATCACAAAATGCCCTTGCAGCATAATAAGATTGTGCGCCATTTTGGTATACAAAGATTTTTAATGTTGCAGGGCACAAACCGCTGTCCCTAAACCTGACTGAACGGAATAGCCCGGAGTGAAGCGAGGACTATAAGTGAAAGCGGGACTAAAAGCCGCCAAAAGCAACAAGACGTTCATTTCCTAAAACATACATTATTTTTCAATTTCAAGAAATGAATAATTGCTATTTGAAGCGCAAAACCTGCATTAAATACAAAGCTCTTTCGCTTTTATGCTTCGCTTCCTCGTAACTCATTGCTGCAGGGTAACAATCAACCAGGTGCTAATTGGCCAAACCAGTTTTCATTTTTGAGGTTAAAGAATACACAACCATTGTTTACCAACCAGATGATATAAAAAAAGTGAAACGCATCGGATCCGTAACCGCCAGAAAACTACCTAATCCTCATTTTCCAATATATTAAACCATATTGAGAAATATAAGAGCCATATAAGCTTATATTTACTACAATATCTCATATGTTAAATAGTTGATTTTTGGCAAAGCAACTTTCATTTAAGGCTGCACGGCGCACAAACCCCTGTTCTTAAACCCGACAGCAGCGGCAGCCTCCGATTCTTTCTATCGGAGCTATAGCGGATGGCGGGACTAAAAGCCGCCAAGATCCACAAGACGTTCATTTCCTAAAACAAAACATTTTTTTTCAATTGCAGTAAATGTATAATTGCTATATATGGAGCGCAAGCTAATATTAAATACAAAACTCCTTCTCTTTTTTAGCTTTTACACTTCGCTTCCTCTTACCTCGTTACTACAGGTTAACAATCAACTGGCGGCTAATTCCTTTCTTTTACATTCAGGTATTTAGACCTGAAACCAGAAGGCGGTTCGCCGGTTTTAATAAAAAACAAGCGGCTAAAATAGGCAGGATCTTCATAACCTAATGCGTAGGCAATTTCTTTAGCTGTTCTGTTTGTATGTACCAACAACCTCTTTGCTTCCAGGATAATCCTATTCTTGATAATTTCATTAGGCTGAGGCAAATTAAGCCGCTTAAATCTATGGGTAAGGGTTTTGGGTGCCATCAGCAGCATATCGGCATAGTCGGCAACATGATGCTTTTGTTTAAAATTAGCCTCAACCAATTGTGTAAATTTCCTGAAAAATTCCAGGTCGTTGTTGGGTTTCGCCGCCATCACACCTTCTAAGTGCTGCAACTTCCATAAGCGGGTCGATTTGATTAAAAGCTGTTTAAGATAAGTTCTGATCATTTCCTCCAGCGAACCGTCTTCCAATTCAAATTCATCCTCCATCCTCGAAAACAGGTATTCAATAAAAGTTGCGTCTTGCCCGGGTATAATCGTCATTGGCATATTATTGATGTTATTAAACAAGAGGCCATCGCAGGCAACTTCTTCATCGTGTAACTGTATACAGTAAAAGTCGCGGTTATAAAATATCAATCGGCCAGGTTTCTGACCAAGTTTTTCGATGTTCAGCACCTGATTTGGACTGATAAAGAATAGTGTTGGACCAATCGTACTATATACATTGAAATCTACTTTTAACTCAAATCCTTCATTAAGATAAAGCACCTTGATATAAGATTTATATGCTTCGGAATTAATGACTTCGATACTTTGTAAATCGACATTTAACATGCCAATGGTTTTAAGGTTCTCGTCAAAAATGTTTCGTTTCATAATGTGGTCCGATCAAATCGATTAAAAATACAATTCTTCGCGATGATTTCAATATAGGTTAAAAGGAAAGCTGCCTGTAGATCTGGGAATCTACAGGCAGCTTTTATTTTTTTGCAAACTGTTCTAGCTCTGTGTTAAATTTATCCATTTCTTCTACAAAAAGTGCGTGCCCGCTATTTTCGAATTTAACGATGTATGCATTTTTAAAGCCCTTTTGCAACTGTTCTGCTAATGCATAATCAATCAATTGATCTTTTGTACCTTGAAATATGGCTACAGGAATGTTTATGTTTTTAAGTACAGGGCGCAAATCTAAATCGCCAAGCGCACTAATAGATTCGGTAACTACGTATGGACTTGCTGATAAATTGATGCTTTCAAGCCATTTCTCTGTATTTTTAGGTAATGTAGTGCCTTTGGCTGCAAATGCTGCACCTAATCCGCCTATCAGCTCCTCTCTGTTGGTCATGGTTTGTTTAATCAGTCCGGCAGCACCTTCTTCAGATATTCCGTAATTGTAATCTGCACGTTGTTTCCAGGATGGAGCAGCGGCGGCAAATAGTGCCAGTTTGCTCACATGTGCAGATTTATACTTGTTTACATAATGGATGGTAA
The DNA here is from genome assembly GCF_026239555.1 of Pedobacter sp. PF22-3. Classification (GTDB taxonomy): domain Bacteria; phylum Bacteroidota; class Bacteroidia; order Sphingobacteriales; family Sphingobacteriaceae; genus Pedobacter. The sequence goes on from NZ_JAPIVP010000013.1 coordinate 83,806, forward strand.
CCGCACCGCCCATAGAAAAACCGCCCAAAACAGCATTTTCTATTTTTAGGGTGTGAAGAACGGCATAAATGTCATCAGAAAAAACATCAAAATTGTATTTTCCATAAGGTTTATCTGATTTGCCAAAACCACGTAGCGTTATGCCAATTACCCTAAAACCTTTCCTTACTAAATATTGGTATTGATATTGGTACATTTCATCACTTAGTGGCCATCCATGAATCAGTACTATTGGTTGCCCTACACCAAGATCAGTTACATGAAGTTTCACTCCCTGCTCAACTTCGATATATTGTGCTCTTCCGGCTGAAGCTGGGATTCTTTTACTTTGTGAAAAAGCAAACTGGCTAGTAATTAAGGTGATGATTAGGCTTGCTGTTAAGATTAGATTTTTCATTGTTGTTTTTTTTAAATGTTTGAAATATTTGTTGTTTGTTGACAATACAAAGGTGGGGAGAATCCCAGCCCCAGGGAATGGACAAACAGACAACAATCTTGTACATTTTTCCTAGAATGAAATATTTTCAAGATTTAAAACAACTAAGACATGGACATTATACCCATTCCATAAACATCTTTGGTTAGACAAGGACTAACATTCTGGCAATTGAGGAAAATCATAGTTATCTGAACTTGAAAACTTACGATGGAATTTACTTTGAAGATTAACATCCTCGCCCAGCCTGATTTTTAAATGAAAAAAGCGAATAACTTTCGTTATCCGCTTTAAGCTCCCTCTGCTGGGCTCGAACCAGCGACCCTCTGATTAACAGTCAGATGCTCTAACCAGCTGAGCTAAGAAGGAGTGCTGGCATTCCCTAAAACGAAGTTTTATGTACTTTGCAGCACAACAACCATTGTTCGTTTTGGGAATGCAATATTAGGGCTTTTAAATTATTTATGCAATATTTGCAGTGAAAAAATTTTAAAAAAATTTAATACATATATATGAGCCTGATAATCATAGGTACTGTAGCTTTTGATGCTATTGAAACTCCTTTCGGAAAAACTGATAAAATTGTTGGTGGTGCGGCAACTTACGCAAGTTTAGCAGCTTCTTACTTTTATAATAAAGCAAAAATTGTAGCTGTGGTGGGCGATGATTTTCATCAATCAGACATCGACACTTTCACCAAACACGGTGTTGATACCGAAGGACTACAGATTAAAGCTGGTGAAAAATCATTTTTCTGGTCGGGCAAATATCATAATGACATGAATAGCCGCGATACTTTGATTACGGAATTAAATGTATTGGAAAATTTCGACCCGATTATCCCAGAGAGCTACCAAGACTGCGAATATCTGATGTTGGGCAACCTAACGCCACAAGTACAGCAAACGGTAATTAAACGCCTTAAAAATCGCCCAAAATTAATCGTGATGGACACCATGAACTTTTGGATGGATATTATGATGGATGATTTATTGGAAACCATTAAAATGGTTGATGTACTAACCATTAATGATGCCGAAGCACGCCAGCTATCAGGAGAATATTCATTGGTAAAGGCCGCGAAGAAAATCCTTACCATGGGTCCAAAATATTTGATCATTAAAAAAGGTGAACATGGTGCATTATTATTCCACGAAGACCAGATTTTCTCTGCTCCGGCCTTACCTTTGGCAGAAGTATTCGATCCGACAGGTGCAGGAGATACATTTGCAGGAGGTTTTATTGGTTACTTGGCCAAAGTGGGTACCATCAACTTCAACAACATGAAAAATGCAATTATTTACGGTTCTGCACTGGCCTCTTTCTGTGTAGAGAAATTTGGAACAGAAAAGTTATTAAATTTAACCGATGAAGAAGTTGCGGCAAGAATTCAGGAATTTGTAAACTTAAGTTCTTTTACAATAGAAGCTTAAACAGTTCACAGTTTTCAATAAGCAGTTATCAGTTACATTACGCAGATAAATTGAGCCGCAGATTTTAAGTGTCATGCTTAAATAATGCGGCTTTTTTATTGGGCAAATCTTTATCGCAACCTGGAGGCTAGCAAAATTAATTCGGTTGAACGAGTCTAGCTATAGGTACAAACTTTTCAAAAACAGCTTCGGTATGGGGTGCATCTGGCAGCTCATCAGTTAAATCCTGCCCGGCCCAGTGCTCATAATGTTTGCCATTCTTCCACAACCTGCTATCTGTCATATCATAAATTAAACCTTTATAAGCTACCCAGATCTGAGGCTTATCCTGTCCGTTCCGCAAAGCAAGTTGTTGTTTGGTGTAACTTGGTAAATCCATTGGGTTAATTTCGCGCTGAAGATAAAGAAAAGATTTTTAACCATATCTTTAGATGGTATAAAACAGGGCTAAACTTTTGTGGAGCGCGCAGCTTGTACATATCATATCAATACGTTTCTTCCCGTTTTACGCCTGTACACTTCGCTGCCTCGTACCTCGTTGCTGCAGGGTACCACTCCAACCGGGGCTAAGTGGCCGGAGACAGTGTTTCATATTTAGGGTTGGTAAGGTGCAGAAATATGTTTCGTGATGACACGAACCATGGCGGGTGCAAAGATCAATGCAAAGTCTCAGTCTGAGCAGAGTTGAAAACCTTTACCCTAATATTTATAAATCAATCTTCATATTTTGGAGCGCAACGCTTGTACAAATCAATAAGTGTGTTCCTGCTTTATGCTTATACGCTTCGCTGCCTCGTACCTCGTTGCTGCAGGGTATCGATTCAACCGGGGCTAGGTCGCCGGAGACAGTGTTTCATATTTAGGATTGGCAAGGTGCAGAAATATGTTTCGTGATGACACGAACCACGGCGGGGGACTTGTATGGTGCAGAATCCCTGTTCCTAAACCTGATTGTAATGGAAAGCCCGGAGCGCAGCGAGGACTTGTAATGAAAAGCGGGACTGAAACCCGCCAAGCGCTACTGCACATTTGTTTTCCAAAAAAACAAACAATTTTATTTACGCCTGGCTTTTACCACCCTTACTTTTAAAAACCTCGTACAGGTAGATATTCATCAGCAACAGCCCCATTAAATAAAAATGATCTTCGAAAGGGATGGTACCCACCCTAAACCCTATATTTTCTTTATTATTATACATTACCACTGGAATAGCAGTTAAAAAACCGTTTACGATATAAAATGGAATAAGTGAAACCAGGTAAGCTCTGTAAAATTTATACATAAACCTAAATTTTACATTCACATATTCTACGTAGGCCAACACGATAAACAAAAAGCCAAAATTAATTAACGTATACCACCTGTTATAGCCGAAAAATAAAATGGCTACACTAAGCCCAAGGAAAAGATTGCTTAATGCAAGGCTATATTTTTGCAGATCATTCTTTGGAAAATAGGCATTTAAACATTCATAAATAAATACACAGGCATAAGGGACCGTTAAAAAGAATAAAATCTCTTCCAAAGGCAAACCAAAAAGATTTATCCCGACCAGGTAATCGGGATTAAAAGACCATACATTGAGTTTGGTAAATAAGATGTCCCAGATTAAAAAAATAATACCGGTAAGTAATATGGCAGGAAATATAAACTTCCATTTGCTAAAAAAATGGACTTTTTTATCGAATGATAAAACCAGTGGAAAAAAAATTACGGCTATATTAATAAGTAGATAGGTATAATTCATCCTAAAGATATTTTGTTAAAATTTTAACTTCAGCAGGACTGCATTTTTTGCTGTCGATCATAAATTTAGCTACGTTTTTAACCAGCTCTGCATCAGCCAGGCCAAAATTTCCATTTTGATAATGTTTAACAATCTCCTTTTTATCCTGCGCTAAATCTTTACTGAAACCCAGAAAGGAAGGTGTATAAAATTCGATAGAAAAACGCATAAAACGAATTTCCATATTTTCCTTATCCATATCTATTGCCTTTTGCATCGTTTTAAGCGATTGGCCCACATATTTGATCTTATTATAGGGATTCCATGAGTGTTTGGCTTTGAGTGCTTCCAAAGTACCTAAGTAACCAGTAACCAATGCTGTTTTATTGGGTAGTTTGCTCAGTTTGGTAAATAATGAATCAGTGAGTTTAGCATTGTCTACCGCTTTAACCAAATTGGTTTTTAATACCGCAATTTCTGGGGTGGAGAGTTGTGCATAGGTAACGTTGACTGCCGTAAACAGCAGGAAAAATATAATACGTAGTTTAATCATATGTTGCTGGCAAATGTAAGAAAAGCTGGGCGCATTTATTTGTATTGTATTTCAGGATGCAGTCAGGGATTTCGATAAAATAACGTTGCCGTTAAACTAAGTCTATTAAAAACACAGGTAATACAAAAGATTCTTCATTGCATTCAGAATGACGAATCCCATCAATGTCATCCTGAGCGCAGCGAAGGATCTTTAACATAGAGTACTAAACCTTTAACTACTGATCAATTAAGCCGATAAAAAACGATCTAAGCAAAAGATTCTTCATTGCATTCAGAATGACAAATCCCCTCAATGTCATCCTGAGCGTAGCGAAGGATCTTTAACATAGAGTACTAAACCGCTAACTACTGATCAATTAAGCCGATAAAAAACGATCTAAGCAAAAGATTCTTCATTGCATTCAGAATGACAGACGCCCTCAATGTCATCCTGAGCGCAGCGAAGGATCTTTAACCAAGAAAACATTGTACCTAAATCACACATTAAGAAGGCAGTTAAACGGTCAATACAAAAAATTCTTCATTGCATTCAGAATGACAAACTTCTTTTTAATAAAAAATATTATTTTTAATGATGAACCACAATTACTTCGTTTACATCTTAACCAATAAAAATAAAACTGTAGTTTATACTGGAGTCACAAATGACTTAGAGGTCAGATTGAGGCAACACAAAGAAAACAAAGAAAATAAATTTGCCTTTACTAAAAAATACAATTGCTATTACCTAGTTTATTTTGAAAGATTTGAATACATTGATTATGCTATTGAACGTGAAAAAGAAATAAATGGATGGACAAGGGAAAAGAAGAATGCATTAATTGAATTAAAAAATGAAAACTGGGATTTCCTTAACGATTTAATTGCTGAAGAATAACACACAACATCTTCCTTGTTTTTACTGTCATCCTGAGCGCAGCGAAGGATCTTTAACATAGAACATTAAACCCAAAAACACTGATTAATTAAGCTGATAAAAAACGATCTAAGCGAAAGATTCTTCATTGCATTCAGAATGACAAATCCTTTAAATGTCATCCTGAGCGCAGCGAAGGATCTTTAACCACAGAGAAAGGCATTATTTCTATATTACACATTAAAAATGCGGGCTAACTGTCAAAAAAGATTCTTTATTGCATTTTAGCATGACAGATAAGGAATGAGAAAAAACCAAAACAAAACCCAATAAAATTCCTTTATTTACACCATGGAGAAAAAACCCACGGTTACCATTATCGGTGCCGGTTTTGCAGGCATGGCTGCAGCAGCTTTACTGGCCAAAGATGGCTGTGACGTTACGGTTATCGAAAAAAACGAAATGGCCGGCGGCAGGGCCAGAACCTGGCAAAAAGATGGTTTTCTTTTCGATATGGGCCCTAGCTGGTACTGGATGCCGGATGTATTCGAAAACTATTATAACCTATTTGGCAAAACTGCTTCCGATTTCTATTCATTAAAAAGACTAAGCCCCTCTTACCGCATTTATTTTGGCAAAAAAGACACTATTGATGTTCCAGCAACATTGGAAGATTTATATGCATTATTTGAAAAACTTGAGCCGGGCAGCAGCGGTAACCTAAAGTATTTTCTCGATCAGGCCAAGTATAAATATGATGTAGGCATGAACGAGTATGTTTTTAAGCCTTCGCATAGTGTAATGGAATATTTCGACCCCAGGTTAGCCATTAGCGGTATTAAACTACAGCTCTTGGGCAACATGAGAAAACATGTGCACAAGCTGTTCAAAAACGAGCGTTTGCGGAAGCTTTTGGAATTCCCGGTTTTGTTTTTAGGTGCCACGCCACAAAACACACCTGCATTATACAGCCTAATGAACTACGCAGACCTCGTTTTAGGTACCTGGTACCCAATGGGCGGCATGCACCAAATTGTGGCTGCTATGCAGAACATTGCAGAAAGCGAAGGGGTAAAATTCATTTTCGACACGGAAGTAACTAAAATCGAAGTAAAAAACAACCTGGCAGAGTACGTAATTACGAATCAGGGAAATTTTAAAAGCGACTTTGTGGTTGGCAATGCAGATTATCACCACATTGATCAACATCTTTTTGATCAACCGTACCGTAATTACGACAAAAAGTATTGGGATAAAAGAACAATGGCACCTTCCTGTCTTTTATTCTATATCGGCTTAAATAAAAAACTTGACAATATATTACACCACAACTTATTCTTCGATGAAAATTTTGATCAACATGCCGAAGAAATATACAGTAACCCACAATGGCCATCGCAACCTCTGTTTTATGCCTGCTGCCCTTCTGTAACTGATAAAAGCGTAGCACCAGAAGGTTGTGAAAATCTCTTCTTTTTGATTCCGCTTGCACCCGATTTGGAAGATAACGAAAGCAAAAGAGAAGAATACTTTAATGTATTGATAGAACGCTTTAAAAACTTGACGGGAAACGACATTAGCAGCAGCATTTTATTTAAACGAAGTTATGCCATGAAAGATTTTGTGGAAGATTATCATGCCTTTAAAGGAAATGCGTACGGATTAGCAAACACTTTGAAACAGACCGCTTTTCTAAAACCAAAAATGAAAAGTAAAGTAACAAATTTTTTATATACCGGACAATTAACCGTTCCAGGGCCTGGGGTACCTCCTGCAATCATCTCTGGACAAGTGGCAGCAAAAGAAATAAAAAAAAAGTTAAAAAAAGCTTGACAAATTTAAAATTTCCCTTATCTTTATAACCACAAAACAAAAACACTGCAATAATACTACAAAACGCATAATTGTTTGAGGTTTGCATTTGTTTCGAAATAAGAGAAAAGGCGAATTGTTGAAAGAAAACATAAGAATCAACTAACCAAATATATGATAAGCAAAAAGGCCTGGATTTTCCGGGCCTTTTGCTTTTAGGGTGTTTCTATAAAAAGAATCGTCATTATGAGTACTCATCAGGACTTCTCCCTGAAAAAAATGGGGATGACGTCTAAAAAAGATAATCTGATAATTAATAACTTACATTGAAGTCATTATAAGAGACGAATCAATCTTAAAATGATCGCTATAATCCATAAGGATAAGATTGCTTCCTCGGCTGAAGAAGCCTCATCGCAATGACGAATAAGTAACAAACCTCTTTGAAGAAGTCAGAACACATAAAAAAAGGCCCAGATAAATCTGAGCCCCTAATTCTATAATAGATGTATTTTAAGACAATTCCGAAATGGCAATCTCTTTTGAGTAAGTTTTAAGGTATTTTTTCAAAATTCCTCTTGCTACGTGGATACGTGTTTTTACTGTTCCAATCGGAATTTCTAACATATCAGCAATCTCATGGTATTTATAACCTTCAAAATAGCGGATGAATGGCACATAGTATTCTTCAGGCAATTGAGATAATGCTTTATCAATATCACCTAACACAAATTTACTCTCTGCCTGGTTTTTGGTTGCACTATATGATAAGTTTGCAGAAGAAATATCTTCGCTCTGTGTAATTAAAGTATTTGTTTTAACCAATCGGCGATAATTATTAATAAAGGTATTTTTCATGATCGTAAACAACCACCCTTTTAAATTTGTACCCTCTTTGAATTTATTATAATAAGTGATTGCTTTCAGCATAGTATCCTGAACCAAATCATTTGCGTCTTCTGCGTCTTTTGTAAAATTTAAAGCATAAGATCTAAGTGATACCGAGTGATGATTAACCAGATGATTGAATTCAAATTTTGTCATGATATTTAGCTTTAGGAGATTAAAAACAAATCAATTATTGTTCATTCATTTAAACTCAAACAAACTTAATACCAAAATTTTCTGGCATGATACTAAAAGCGCGTAACTACTTCATAGTCAGCTTTCGTCACAGAATATTTACTTCTCTCTCTAAGGTGACCCCAAAAGTAGACTTCACACTGTCTATTATTTGTTCAGAAAAATTATACACTTCTGTACCAGTTGCGTGTCCGTGGTTAACTAAAACCAATGCCTGGTTTTTCCAGGTACCCGTTTGCCCAACCACTTTTCCTTTCCAGCCACATTGCTCAATTAACCAGCCTGCTGCTAATTTAATTTTATTATCAGCCGTAGGATAATGCACCACATCGGGGTGCTTTGCTACAATATCTGCAAATTCATGTTTTTCGATCACCGGATTTTTAAAGAAGCTACCCGCATTTCCTATTGTAGAAGGATCTGGTAGTTTGCTTACGCGAATATGCGATACAGCCGCAGAAACATCTGCAATATTTGGGTTTTTGATTCCCCTGTTCAGCAGCTCGGTTTCGATTGCGCCGTAAGAAGTATTAATTTTGGCTTCTGATGATAAACGGAAAGTAACAGACGTAATAATATATTGCCCCTTCAACGCTCTTTTGAAAATACTTTCACGGTAGCCAAAATGACAATCGTTATAGTTAAAGGTTTTAATTTCTCCGGTTTTAATTTCAAATGCCGTGCAACTTTCGAAAACATCTTTAAGTTCTACCCCATATGCTCCGATATTCTGTATGGGCGACGCACCTACCGTACCTGGAATCAGGCTCAAATTTTCTACACCTGCAAAATGGTGTTCAACGCAATAGTTTACAAAATCGTTCCAAACCTCACCTGCACCGGCAGTTACTAAAACACGATCATCAATTACTTTAGATTGAATGCCCTTGATGCTGATTTTAACAACTAATCCGTCATAATCTTCAGTAAATAAAACATTACTCCCCCCACCTATTATCAGAAGCTGCTTAGATTTTACGATCACATTTTTAAACAAACTGTTCAGATCTGCTTCAGAAAACACTTCAGCAAAGTAACCGGCCCTAACATCTATACCAAAGGAGTTGTATGGTTTTAGCGAAATATTTTCCTGGATTTGAAGCATATTGATTTTGTATTATGCTGCAAAAGTAAAATAAAAAATAGTTAAGGAACGATTTTGGTAATTCCCTTATCAAAATTAAAGCTTAAAACTTGCCTATCACCCACTATGGCTACACCAGAAAGTTTCCAGCCAATAAATTCTGGTTTGATTTTCTTTAAATCCAAAAGACGGTATCTTTCTTTAGTGAGTTTAGCACTAATCAATCCTACACTGTCCGACTCCGCCTGACTCAAATGCTCAATCTGGCTTTCTAACTCAGCTAAAGAAACATCTAACTCATCTCCTTTTTTAATGCTATCGGCATAAGCCTGCGGAGAAATATTGTATAAACTATCCAATTCCGCCCCATCGAAATTCAGATCCAGACTGCTGTTTTCATATTTAGATTCCACTAGGGCAATGGCGCGGTCTTTATCCGTCTTTTTGCTACATGAATATAAGGTTAAAGAAATAATTCCAATCAAAATTGCCAGGCGATAAGTTTTCATACGGCGCGATTTAGCTTTTTAATACTGCTTTACGCACAAACAACAAACCAAAAGCTTTCCCTTTTTCCTTTCCTCTGTTTTTATGGTGGATTTTATGCGCTTTCCGTACCGCCATTAAATAAACATTATTGCTTTTAAAGGTTTTAAATCGCCGGTGAACAAACCAGTCGTGCACTACAAAATAAATTAAGCCATACAAAGTAATGCCTAAGCCAACAAAAAACCTATAACCCAAACTATCCCGATCGATGTACATTAAATACAAAGATGTTGCAGCAAATAATACCGCAAACAAATCGTTCCATTCGAAAAACGATTTTGCTTTCTGGTGGTGGCTTTTATGCATAAACCAAAGCGGCCCATGGAATAAATACTTGTGTATAAACCACGATAAACACTCCATAGCAATGATGGTAAATAGTACAATGAGTATATTGATAAATGCAGACAACTTTTCTAAATTATTGGTTTGTAAAGATATATAAACATCTTCGGAAGCAAAAATATGTCATAAAATTGTAAGCTTACCACTGTTTCAAACTAACTTTTCATGACAAATCATTTTTTAGCACTATTTTTGACCAAAATATTAAAAAAGTCAGAAAGTAGAAAAGTAAAATGATTGTAGCTGATAAAAAGAGAGAGCAAATTATTGATGGTGCTATAAAACGCTTTATTCATTTTGGTATTGGTAAAACCACAATGAATGATATTGCCGAAGATCTATCCGTATCTAAACCATCTCTTTATTATTATTTTCCCGATAAAAAACATTTGATTTTAGGCGTGATAGAAAGAGTATTTAACGACTTCTTTGAACTGATCAAAAAGAAACACAACCCTGATTTACCGGTACAGGAAATTCTTTTTAATACGATTGATGTCCGGAACACATTTTTCCAGAAATATTACATGCTCCGCATTACCGAGGGCATTCCGGATTTACTGAACGATGAAGTAATTAAAGGCAAACTGCATACACTAAAAGAATCAGAAAAAGATTTTTTCGCAGAAATTTTTAGTCAGGCTAAAGCAAAAGGAGAAATTGAACATGAAGACACCACGCATGTTGCCGAGTTATACCTGGAAAGTTTAATGGGCCTTTGCACCATGTGTATTATGGAAACCGGCAAGGACCTTTTCCCAGATAAAAAATCATTAAATAAAATGACGTTAAAGCAAAAAAACCTGACTTCTATATTTGTGAGAGGCTTAAGGTGTACAGACTAAAAGTTTAACGTGGCATGAATAAACAGCCTCAACTTTACAGGCTGAAATAAACAGAGAAGAACCCAAAAACAAAAAAACAATACATTATGCTTAAAATAAAAATGGCAAAATTAATGCTCATTGTTATTATCGGCTCGGTTTTACCGCAGCTGGCAATTGCACAGCAGCAAATTACCTTAAAAGAAGCGCTCACCTTTGCGCTCCAAAACAACACTAAAATACGCAATGCCAAATTAGACATTGAAGGTGGAAGATACAAGGTACAAGAAGTAAGGGCACAAGCATTACCACAACTTACCGGAAATGTTGGTTTAACTTACAACCCTATTATTGGCCAGTTGGTGGCAAATTTCGGCGGACAAACACAGGCAATTAAACTTGGCCAGAACTGGAATTCAACCGCAGGGGTTCAGCTTTCACAGCAATTATTTAACCAACAGGTTTTTACCGGACTGCAGGCTGCACGATCGAGTGAAGAATATTATAATCTTACTTCGCAGTTAACTGAGGAACAAATTATCGAACTGGTAGCTAACAATTACTATCAGGTTTTGGTAAACAGGCAACAACTTAACGTGATCGATACTAACATCAAAAATGTTAAGATAGTTGAAAAAATTGTGGGCACCCAGTATAAAAATGGTCTCGCTAGAAAAATCGATGTAGACCGGATCAGTGTAAATTTAACCAACCTGAACACGCAACGCGAGCAAGTCATCAATGCGATTACCCAATTGGAAAACCAGTTGAAATATTCGATGGGAATGGCGGTTGCTACCCCAATTAGCCTACCTTCTACCGAACTAACAGAAGTAACCACATTACCCATGTTTACAGATTCTATCGATCTGGCTAACAGAACAGAAGTTAAACTTTTAAATAACCAGGATAAACTTTTATCCCTACAAAGAAAAGCTTATGTGGCCGAATACTACCCTAGTTTAGCCTTAACAGGCAACTATACCTATTCAAGCCAGAGTGATAGTTTTGATTTTCTTAAATCAAATGCTGCTGCTATCGGCTATGGAGCGTCGGCCATTGGTTTAACTTTAAAAGTACCCATTTTTAACGGTTTCTTAACCCGTTCTAAAATCCGTCAGGCTGATGTAGAGATTAAAAAAGCTCAGGAAAGCAGAAAAGAAACCAACAATGCATTAAATCTCGCTTACGAAAATGCAAAAATACAGTTGCGCAATAACTTAAACACCATTAAGGCACAACGCAAAAATGCCGATTTAGCTCAGGAGATTTATAGTAGCACCCAAAATAATTACAATAACGGTTTAGCATCGCTAACCGATCTTTTGGATACTGAAAACGCACTTACTTCGGCACAAAACAGTTATACCCAGGCTTTATTAAATTATAAAATTGCCGAAATACAATTAATCAAATCAAACGGAAATATTAAATCGCTAGTACAATAGAAATGAAAAGAGTAATTACCATAATCATCGTAGTTGTTGTTGCCCTTGGTGCAATAGCTTATGTTTTAAGCAACAATAAAAAGAAGAACGAAGAAAAAACTGCTTTCATTGCTAAAGGTGGTGGTGCTGTTGCCGTTCGGGTTGCACAGGTGGAAAGAAAAGCTGTGGATTTAGATTTCAGTGCGAACGGAAACTTTATTCCTAAACAGGAACTTAACTTCTTATCGGAAAATGCTGGCCGGGTTAAGGCTATTTATGTAGATGAAGGCGACAGGGTGAGCAAGGGACAGGTTTTAGCCCGCGTTGATGCCGAAATTATCAATACGGACAGAGAAACTGCCCAGGCTACTTACGAAAATGCAAAAAGAGATGAAGCCAGATATCAAAGCTCATTCGAAACTGGCGGCGTTACGCAACAACAGTTAGATCAGGCTAAATTGGCTACAAAAAATGCTAAACTGCGTCTACAGGCTTCGCAAAGAAGATTAAGCGATGCGAACATTAAATCGCCAATTAACGGCATTGTAAACAAAAGATACATCGAAGTTGGTGCTTTTGTAACTGCTCAGGGTACACAGTTATTCGAATTGGTTGATGTTTCCAAATTAAAACTCAAGGTAAATGTTAACGAATCGCAGGTAGCCAACCTTAAAATAGGCGATAAGATCGAGATCAAATCTTCGGTTTTCCCAACGGATAATTTCTCGGGAAAAGTAACCTTTATCGCAGCTAAAGCGGATGCAACCTTGAATTTCCCTATTGAAATTGAAGTGGAGAACAGCCATAAAAATACTTTAAAAGCCGGTATGTATGGAACCGCAGTATTCAAGTTCCCTAAACAGGCACCAAGCATTCTTATTCCACGTACATCATTTGTGGGTAGCGTAAGTAGCAATCAGGTTTTTGTATTGGATAAAGCCAGCAATACTGCCAAAACCCGTAATGTGGTAGCAGGTCGTATTTTAGGAGATAATGTTGAAATTCTTGATGGCTTAAAAGAAGGTGAAACTGTAATTACCAGTGGACAGATTAACTTAACTGAAGGTACTCCCGTGAGTATCGTGAAGTAAGTTCGCAGAATTTTCAGCTTTTAAAAACGCGATATGCCAATCGCAAAAACGCAATACGAATTAAAATGAAGATAACAGACATATCTATAAAAAGGCCTTCGCTGGTTATTGTGGTATTTACCGCACTTACTTTGCTTGGGTTATTAAGTTACTTTTCGTTGGGCTATGAATTACTTCCAAAATTCTCCAACAACGTAGTATCTATTTCGACCATCTACCCTGGTGCTTCACCAAATGAGGTTGAAAATACCGTAACCAAAAAGATCGAGGATGCGGTATCATCGATGGAAAACATCAAAAAAATCAACTCTGTATCGTTTGAGAGTTTATCAACAGTAACCATTACGCTAACAGATGCCGCGAACATTGATATCTCGTTAAATGATGCACAAAGAAAGGTTAATGCCATTCTTTCTCAATTACCGGAAGATGTTAAAACGCCCTCACTGAGTAAATTCTCACTTGATGATTTACCGGTAATTACCATGACGGCCTCTGCCAATATGGACGACGTAAGCTTTTACGATTTAATAGACAAACGTATTGCCCCGGTAATTTCGAGGGTAAGTGGTATTGCACAGGTAAATTTAGTAGGTGGTTCTGAACGTGAGATTCAGGTTTCACTTGATGCCAATAAATTACAGGGCTATGGCCTTGCTGTTCCTCAGGTACAACAAATGATTCTTTCTTCGAACCTGGATTTCCCTACCGGAAGTGTAAAAACGCAGAACCAGGACGTATTAATCCGTTTATCAGGTAAATATAGAAGCATTGAAGAATTGAGAAACCTGGTTTTAACCACAGGTAAAGATGGTGCACAGATCCGTTTAGGCGATGTGGCCGATGTTCAGGATTCGCAAAAAGAAACGGAAAAACTAGCCCGTATCGATCGTAAAGCATCTATTGCCATTCAGATTATCAAACAAAGTGATGCGAACGCCGTAGAGGTGAGTAAAGGTGTACATGCCATTATTGCCAAACTTAAAACAGAATACGCCGCCAATAAGCTTGATATGAGGATTGTAAATGATAGTTCGATCTTTACTTTAGAATCTGCTGATGCGGTAATCCACGATTTAATCTTAGCGGTTATTTTGGTGGCCTTCGTGATGCTTTTCTTCCTACACAGTTTACGTAATGCGTTAATTGTAATGGTATCGATTCCGGTTTCATTAATCGCTACATTTATTGGTATCAGCTTATTTGGCTTTACTTTAAACCTAATGTCGCTGCTCGGACTATCACTCGTGGTAGGTATCCTGGTAGATGATGCGATTGTGGTACTGGAAAATATCCAGCGACACATGGAGATGGGTAAAAACAAAGTGAGAGCAGCCTCTGATGCAACAAGAGAGATTGGTTTTACAGTTGTATCCATTACTTTCGTTATTGTGGTCGTATTCTTCCCGATTGCGGTAAGTACCGGATTGGTATCTAATATCTTACGCCAGTTCTGTATCGTGGTAATTATTGCAACATTGCTTTCATTGCTAGCTTCATTTACTATTGTACCACTTATCTTCTCGCGTTTCGGTAAGTTAGAACACATTGAAGGCAAAAATATATTCGGCCGTTTTATTCTCTGGTTCGAAAAACAGTTAAAGAAATTTACCCTTTGGATCACCAGCATTTTAACATGGTCTTTAAACCATAAAGCGATAACTTTAATTGCCGTGGTGGTGATGTTCTTAAGTTCGTGCGGTTTACTGGCCGGCGGTTTTATTGGATCAGAATTCTTCCCTAAATCAGATAAAGGTGAGTTCTTGGTGCAGTTAGAATTGCCAAAAGATGCCTCTTTAGAGCAAACCAACTTCCTCACTCAAAAAGCGGAAGCTTTCTTAGATAAACAACCTGAAATTACGCAGTTAATTACTACTGTTGGACAATCGACCGGTGATTTTGGTGGTACACAAGCTACAGCCTATAAATCGGAAATTAATGTTAAGCTTGTTGAACGCGATCAGCGAAAAGGCGTTTCTTCAGATATTTTCGCAACCAAAATGAGCCGTGCACTAGCTAAAGAATTAATTGGTGCAAAAGTAAAAACCGTTCCAATCAGTATTTTGGGTATTGCAGAAAATGCACCGATCCAGTTAGTGGTAATGGGTTCTGATTTGGATAGCGCCTTGAAATATGCTGAGGGTGCACAAAAAGTGCTTGCTTCTATTCCTGGTGCTACGGAGATTAAATTATCTGTAGAGAAAGGTACACCGGAGATTAACGTTCAGGTAGACCGAGATAAAATGTCGGCAGTAGGCTTAACCTTACAAACCGTAGGTTCGACCATGCAGACTGCTTTTGCGGGTAATACCGATGGTAAATACCGTAAAGGGGAGTACGAGTATGATATTAACATCCAGTATCAGAACTTTAACCGCCAGAATATTGACGACGTGCGTAACCTGATTTTTGTAAACAATGATGGCAAACAGATCAAATTATCACAGTTTGCAACCATTACAGAAGGTTCAGGTCCAAGTCAACTGGAGCGTTTAAATAAATCTACTTCGGTATCGGTTAAGGCACAATCAATCGGTAGACCGACAGGAACTGTAGTTGCGGAGTTCCAGGCTAAACTGGAAGAAATGCAAAAAAATGGTAAACTTAAAGCGCCGATCGGCGTAAGTTATAGCTGGGCGGGTGACCAGGAGAACCAGAGCGAAGGTTTTGGTACTTTAGGTATCGCTTTATTGGCCTCGATCATTTTAGTATACCTGATTATGGTTGCGCTTTACGATAGTTTTATCTATCCGCTGGTAGTAATGTTTTCACTTCCTTTAGCAGTAATCGGAGCGTTGTTAGCTCTTGCTTTAACCAATAACTCAATTGGTATCTTTACCATTTTAGGTTTAATCATGTTAATGGGTCTGGTAGCAAAAAATGCGATTATCCTGGTCGATTTTACGAACCATTTAAAGGCTGAAGGTAAAGAAACCAAAGAAGCGCTTGTATTGGCCAACCATGCACGTTTACGACCAATCTTAATGACAACCATTGCCATGGTATTTGGTATGCTTCCAATTGCCTTGGCAAGTGGTGCTGGTGCAGAGTGGAAAAATGGCTTGGCATGGGTAATTGTAGGTGGATTAACCAGTTCATTGTTCTTAACCTTAATTGTAGTACCGGTGGTATACTTGATGTTCGACAGAATGTTAGAACGCTTTGGTTTCAATAAAAAAGGAAAAACTATAGATGAGTTAATGGTTGAACCATATGACCATAAAGATGTAAATGAATACGATTTAGATCACGGACATTAATCTCTCCAAATTAACAATCAATTAGCCCCGACCCCAAATCGGGGCTTTTTTGTAAAGTTTTAAACCCATGATCATGATTTTTTGTGTTCACTGATAAATTAAAACATAAGAAATCTCAAGTGCCATGGTTCATGTCACCACGAACCATTAAACCGCCTTAAATTTCACGGGAAGATAATTCTACCCTACTGTATCCAAACAAATTGTTAATCACATTGTATATTAGTGATTATGTTCAAAATTATCCTTAGTCTGTTCTTAATCTGTTCTACACTTCTGGTAAAAGCTCAACATCCACCTATTTTTGCGGCTATGCATACCGATTCGAGCTTCGTTAAACTCTGCAATCTGGATATTACATTGGCAAAATACAGTTATAAACCCAATGGCGTAAGGTTTTTAGTGGTACATGACAATGAAGATACCGGCGTAAAAGCTGGTTTTGATTATATCCGCTGGTATGGTGGCGAGCTGATCGACAGCCAATATGGATCGGTGAGGGATTATTATTTCACCTATATGGACGACCAATACCGCATAGATCCAAATGCGATATACACCGAAGTGGGAGTTAATACCAGGTTAAAGAAAAACCAATTCAGCTCTAACGAAGTGGAAAAAGCCATATTAAACGCAGGAAAGCAAATTGTAGATTTTTACGACCCAAAAACTACGGGCTATTTTTTAACCCTTCATAACAATGCCGATGGTGGTTTTGGTATTTCTTCTTATTTACCAGGTTATGATTTAGCCAGCACTGCCGATTCGGTATACATCAACTTTGAAATGGATGGCGACGATCTGATTTATGTAACAGAGCCAAGATTGTTCAGCAGTTTAAAAAAGGCCAATGTAAACGTCATTCTTCAATCTAAATTTGCCACTAATGACGGGTCTCTTTCGGTTTACGCCATGCAAAATAACATTCCTTACATCAATGTAGAAGTACAGCATGGGCATCTGGAAGAAAACTTCAGATTAATCGAGCTTGCAGTTGCAGCCTTAAAGGAGCATGGATTGGTAAAGAAAGAATAACATACTAGATTTACTAGAGACTCAACGCTAGTAATCGTCACCCTGAATTTATTTCAGGGTCTTAGCAAAACGGATCCTGATGCACCCTAATAAAAATAAAACACTGTTTTGGCCACTGAGCCAGTTGGAGCGGTCCCCTCCAGCAACGAGGTACGAGGAAGCGAAGCGTACAAGCGGAAAAAGGGAAGAAACTTAGTGTTTTGTAAAGGCCTTGCGCTCCCTTTGCTCAAGATATTTTTTAGGAAATGAGCGTTCAATAGTTCTTGGTGGTTTGCAGTCCCGCTTTTCATTTCAAGTCCTCGCTGCGCTCCGGGCTTTCCATTGCAATCGGGTTTATTAACAATGGTTTCTGCACCCTGCAACCCCGAAAATGAAATGCTGTTTTGGCCAACTAGCCCCGGTTGAAGCGATACCCTGCAGCAACGAGGTACGAGGAGGCAGCGAAGCGTATAAGTGTAAAGCGGGAACACACCTATTGATTTGTACAAGCATTGCGCTCCAAAATATGAAGATTGATTTATAAATATTAGGGTAAAGGTTTTTAACTCTGCTCAGACTGAGACTTTGCATTGATCTTTGCACCCGCCATGGTTCGTGTCATCACTAAACATATTTCTGCGCCTTGCTACCCAAAAAATGAAATACTGTTTTGGCCATTTAGCCCCGGTTGAAGCGGTACCCTGCAGCAACGAGGTACGAGGAAGCGAAGCGTACAAGCAAAAAACGGGAAGAGCCGCTATTTTGCCCACAGGCACTGCGCTACAAATAACAGATATATTTCGCTATGTAATGAAACTTAGTTTATCTCTTTAATTTTCGCAACCAAAAAAATAATCAGCATACCAAACACAGAAATAATCCCGAAAGAATAGCGCAGGCTGGACAATTGCGAAACGTAACCGATTAATGGTGGGCCAAATAAAAAAGCAAAATAACCGATGCTCGAAACCATGGTTATGGCTTTACCGGCTGGTACTTTCTTATTGTTGCCCGCTATGCTATATACCATGGGCACAATGCTCGAAACACCCAAACCAATAAGCATAAAACCAAAAATAGCAATGAACAGATTCGGGAATATTACCGCAAGTGCCATACCTATAGATATAATGGCCCCACTAATTTGCAGGAGATTTTTTCGCCCGAATTTTCCGATTAAAAACACCCCCATAAATCTTCCGCTGGCCATCATAAACATGAATGATGCATAACCGATAATGGCCTTATTGTGCGGCAATTTTACTACATCCTCGAAGTAAATAGCACTCCAATCGAACATGGTGCCTTCGGTAGCCATACTGCAAAATGCAATAACGCCTAATAACACTAAAATACCTTGAGGCATGGTAAAAAAATTCGTTTTCTCTACTACGGTATCTGGTTTATTGTAATTGAGTAGTTTTTCGGAGTTAAATAACACATTGGTCAAAGATATTAGGGCTATGATCCAAAAATGGGTATACATACCTAATTTCAAGTTAACCAAACCAAGTGCAATTAACGCACCTGTTAAATTTCCGATACTCCAGGCGCCATGAAATGAACTCATAATAGGTTTTCCATAATAGTTTTCGCCAGCAACACCCTGTGTATTCAAAGCAATATTACATAGATTACCTGTAATGCCAAATAAAACCAAAAAAGCAGCCAATTGCCAACCTGTAGTGGCTAATGCTAAAAAAGTTAATGCAATGGCATAAAGCGGCGCTGTTGCCCTTAGCATTTTCTTACTGCCAAAATGTGTGGTTAGTTTTGCAGAAAAAAACATGGTTATAATCTGCCCTGCCGGTAATGCAAAAAGTATAGATCCTAATTCTGCATCATTTAAACCCATTGAGGCTTTAAAAGTTGGAATCCTGCTGGCCCAACTGGCAAAACAAACCCCTTGCATAAAGTAAAAGGCAGATATGGCTAAACGTACTTGTTTTGGAGAGCTTTGCGCTAATGGAGGTTTATCTTCTTGTTTAATTAAAAATTCCTGTTCTTGCGTGCGCTCTTCCAATGTGATGTTTTAAAATTATAAAACGACAAAGTTCTTTAAATCTATTGAAAATACCGACAGGTTTTTAACATTTTATCAAAATATTTTGCTGTTTACCCAGTTAAAACATTAAATTTTCCATTTTTCCAATTTATAGGCGCTGTTCCAGAACATCCATTCTAAACGAGTAGCCATTTCGAAAGCATCCAGCATTTTTTGTTGAGTTACAGCATTCGCCTGTGCTGCCAGTTCATCTGTAATATCAATTGCTTTTTCTACTGCAGCTGCAAATTCCACCCCCGCATACATGTCAATCCACCTTTTGTAAGGATTTCTGCTTCCATTTTGCTGAGCAAATATATGATCACCTACAGCCTTATAAATCCAAAAGCATGGTAAAACAGCTGCTACGGCTATTTCTATATTGGCATAGGCAGCCTGACTAAGGATATAACTGGTATACAAAAGCGTAGATGGAGTAGGTTGAACATCGCTTGCTAAACCAAATTCTACAAAATAGCTTTCGTGCAGATTACGCTCAGCAAAAATAGCACCTGTAGAAAACCCGGCGAAAGCCATCACCCAATCTGCATTTTGCATACGTCCGCTAATGGCGCTTAACGTCCGCCCAAATTCTAAAAGGTAATAGGCATCTTGTGCTAAATAGAAGATAAATTTTTCTTTTGGCAAGGTACCATTGCTCAGCTCCGTATTAAAGGGCATGTTTAAAATTTGGTTATAGATGGGTTTAACCCTTTGTAATGCCCGTTCGCTCCACTTCATTGGATAATTAATTTTAAAGGTTCGAAAAAATGGTTTAAAGGTCCGTTGCCTTCACCTGTTTTTATTTCACTACCAGCTTGTAATGCCCGGCTGATGTAGTTTTTCGCATTTTTAATAGCATCCAGCAACGTTTTGCCTTTAGCCATTTCGGCAGCTATAGCTGATGAAAGCGTACAACCTGTTCCGTGCAAATTTTTAGAAGCAATAAAAGTACTTTCGAGTATCACAGGAACATCGCTTCCACAAATAAAAACATCGTAAATTACCGGGCCTATTAAATGTCCTCCTTTAACCAGAACAGCTTTTGCCCCTTTTTCAATAATTTTCTTACCTGCAGCAATCATATCATCAAGGTTATGAATGGGTTGCCCGCCCAGAATAACGGCTTCATCAATATTAGGGGTAACCAGGCTTACTATTGGAAACAATTTGTCAATTAATTGCTCAACGGTATCGGGTGCTATTAATTTATGACCACTCGTAGCAACCATTACCGGATCTAAAATTACAGGTACATCCGCAGCGTAATTTTTAAGTTCTGTTTCAATTACATCAACCACTTCTGCCCGGTTAATCATACCGATTTTAATCGCAACAGGTGCTATATCATCCAATACTGCTTGTAACTGATCTTTAATTATCGTGGCGGGAATACCATGAACGGAACGCACCCCTAGTGTATTCTGCGCGGTTACGGCTGTAATTACCGAGCTACCAAAACATCCCAGGGCCGAAAAGGTCTTCAAATCTGCCTGAATGCCAGCGCCGCCACCACTATCTGAGCCAGCTATTGTTAATACTTGTATATAATTCATTGCTAAAGACTTCATTTTGTTGTACAACTTCAGGAGTCTTCAAATGCCGAAGGCATTTTATGCAATTATTGCAGACAAACTAATTTCCTACGCCGGCATGATCCGGATCAGGTCCATTTGAGGTTGATGGCTGGAGGGTTTTAAGGCTGAAGGAATTACCCTCTACCTTTTTACCTTCTACCTTTAACCACAAAAAGGGTATATTCTCAGCCAACTTATTTGAAGGCACCCCTAAAGTTTTTATTGTTGCAATATAGGGCTTAATTTTAATTCTTCGTTTATGGAAATGAATTATATGCGAAGAGTTGTCAACTTAATAGCGAAAGGCCTATTAAGTTGACAACTCAAACAAAAAATCCCGATATAAATACCGGGATTAAACATAATAATTAATATAGGGATTGAGAGACTATATTTTATCAGGTTGATAGAACCGAACGGTACCGTCTCCTTCATTTGAAACAATTAATAAACTTCTGCCATTCGGGCTATCTTTTGGTTTAACAAACATCAATCCTTCTGGTGCATCGCCAGTAGAGAATAGCTGAACAAATTTTGGCGCTGCAGGGGTGCTTACATCATAAATAGCTATCGCATCTGCACGTTCCAGGCCAATAAACGCCAGGGTTTGTCCGTTTACCTGGGCAACCGTTACACTTTCTACTTCAACACCTTTATTATCTGAGCGATCGTCATCATATTTACCAGCATCAATTACGTGTTGTTCAAGATCTTTCCCAATGTTGGCTACTAAAGTTCCGGTGTTTGCATTCAAAATACTCACACTTCTTCCTCCGGTTGAAAATAATTCCTGGTATATTTTGTTTGTACCAACCATGGTAAAACCAGCGGTATTGGTTACCGTAAGTCTTCCAAGGTTTGCATCTAACTGCAAAGTTGCAGCATTGGGGAACTTAACCGGATCCAAAATAAGATCCTTTACGCGAACCTCTTCTTTTGATTCTTTTGGTGTATAGTCCTGGCGGGTATCGCCTTCATTGGCCAGCGCCAGATACGCTGCACCATTGGCCGTAAAACAGGAAATTGCATCTGGCAGGTAATAAGCTTTTATTGGCCACGTACCCAAAACTTTTTTACCATCTTTATCGCTAACATCGAAAGCGTTTTCTGCCAGGCTAATATCTCTCGTGCCTAATGGAAAAATCTTGGTAATGGTTCCTGCTAAAATATCTACTTCGGCAACACCGTTGTTTTCTTGAAGCGTAACATAAGCTTTCTTAGAATCGCTGCTTACTGCAATGTATTCTGGCTCGATATCCTGGGTAAAACTGGCATTGTAACCATATATCCTGAAACCACCAGCCAGCAATGAAGCTTTTTGCGATTCAAAAGCTGAAAAATCTATTGTTTTTACCAAATAATTATCTTTGATACTGATGATTGAAATGGTTCCTTTTGGATCTACCGTATAGGCCAGATTGGGCTCACCTTCATTAGCAGATAAAATGTAGTTGCCATCCGGACTAAAAGTTACCATATCTGGCATAGCACCCACCGTAATTTTTTTAACTTCTGATAAATCTGAAGTTTTCAGTACCAAAATATCACCATTACCTTGTTTATCAGCCCCATCTAAAGCAATTGCCAATAAACCGTTATTTACTGCAACGCTATTAATACCAGCATTTGCTGCAAAGCTTAAAGTTTGCAATTTTGTAACAGCTGGATATTTGCTCATGTCTACAACATCAACTTTGGTACCACCATCATTACTCACTACAAATAATCTTTTGGTTAAGGGATCGTAGGCGGAAATTTCAGAAGCGAATTCGCCACCTAAATCAATAGATGCAGTTTCTTTAAAGCTGTCGATTTTTTCTGGAACAATAGCTTCGACCGGAGGATCTACAATCGGATCATCGGTTGAATCTTTTTTGCAGGCAGCAAATGCCAACGACGCAATAAGGATTGCACCAAATAGTTTTTTACAATTCATGGTTTGTTTAATATCTGAGCCGCAAAAATAGAAGTGCAAAACGCTATTTTTCAGCCTGCGAACATTATCATTTGGTTAAGGAATTGTGAAGAAAAGACTAGAGCGGAAAGGGGAACGCAGAGCTGCCTTCATTTCGAGTATAGTGCAACGAAGTCGAGAACCCGGAGGCTCTGCACAGCTAAATCTGCCTAAATAGATCTCTCCATTTCACTGCGTTACAGTCGGGATGACGGTAACGCTGGGGTGGTTATCCCGTTAAACTTTTTTTATCATTAAAGCATTCTCGCAATGATGGAGAGGGACTAAAACAAAAAAATCCCGATATAAATACCGGGATTTTTTATTCGTTTTGCCGAAACAAGTTCAGCTACTATTATTAAATATGTATTGCTCTGTTATCAGTTGCAGCAAGAGCTGCTTCTTTTAACGCTTCGGTATAAGTTGGATGCGCATGGCAGGTACGGGCAATATCTTCAGCAGATGCGCGGAATTCCATTGCAATAACGGCTTCAGCAATCATATCTGCAGCACGCGGACCAATCATGTGTACACCTAAAACCTCATCAGTTGCAGCATCAGCCAAAACTTTAATGAAACCATCGGTATCCATACTTGCTTTAGCACGTCCGCTGGCTTTGAATGGAAACGAACCTGCTTTATATTTTGTTCCTTTTTCTTTCAACTGCTCTTCGGTTAAACCTACAGAAGCCACTTCTGGCCAGGTATAAACCACTCCAGGGATTAAGTTATAGTTAATATGTGGTTTCTGACCGGCAATGGTTTCGGCAACGTAAGTACCTTCATCTTCTGCTTTGTGTGCCAACATTGCACCAGTAATTACATCTCCAATGGCATAAACACCAGCAACCGAAGTTTCTAAATGTTCATTTACAGGAACTTTTTTACCTCTTTCTTCTACTGTAATTCCTATTTTATCTAAACCTAAACCTTCGGTATAAGCCGTACGACCAACAGCTACGATACAATAATCAGCGTCGAAATTTACGGCTTCACCCTTCGCATTTTCGGCAGTAACTGTTACTGTTTTACCATTATTTGTAGCACCGGTAACTTTATGATTCATGAAGAATTCCATACCTAAGTTTTTCTTCAATACGCGTTGAAGTTCTTTACCTAAACTTGCATCCATTGTTGCAATGATGGATGGTAAAAACTCAATTACTGAAACTTTTGTACCTAAACGGGCGTAAACAGAACCTAACTCCAAACCGATAACACCGCCACCAATTACAACCATCGACTTTGGAACTTCTTTAATATTTAAAGCCTCTGTTGAGGTAATAATGCGTTTTTTATCGATTGGCAAAAATGGCAAGGCTGTAGGCTTGGAACCCGTAGCAATGATCACATTTTTAGCGGTTAAGGTCTCTGTAGAACCATCAGCCTTTGTGATTAAAACTGTGTTTTTATCTACAAATGAACCAACGCCTTCATAAGAATCGATTTTATTTTTCTTGAATAAATAGGTAATACCGGCTGTATTTTGTGCAACAACATCGTCTTTACGGGCGATCATTTGTGGCATATTTACCTTAAGGCTTTTTAAATCGATACCGTGAGTAGTAAATGTATGAGCAGCGTTGTGAAAATGCTCTGATGAATCTAACAAAGCTTTTGATGGAATACAACCTACATTTAAGCAAGTACCTCCAAAAGTTTTATATTTTTCTACTACAGCAGTTTTTAAACCTAACTGAGCACAACGGATTGCGCCTACATAACCGCCCGGCCCTGAACCGATAACAACGACATCGTATTGCATAATTTCTTAAGTAATTTAATTAGCCAAATGTATGTAAAAAAGGCGAAAAGCTAAAAGTAGAATAGGCAATAGTATTGTCATTCCTGCCATCCGTACGGTTCATGAACCCATAGCCAGAACAAATGCGCTAATACTGGTGTCGGAATAGCATGATCCCAAAAAATTCAATGGCTATAAGTTGCTGAGCAAAAAAACATTTTACTTTAAGACCATAAAATATAGGATTCGTTCCAGTACACAAATAAATAACTTAAACTAAGTCTTTGAGGTTTTGCGGTGATCAACCAATAATTTGATTAGCCACAAAGAATTGAGAATTGAACTACTGACTAATGAACTATTGACCAATAAACGATTGACGAATAAACCCTAAGCCTCTTGCCCAAAGGTCAGTAAATTGCTATCCGGATCGAGCATGGAAAACTCTCTCTGCCCCCAGGGTTTTGTTTGCAAATGCCCATTTGGGTGAATGCTTTGTTTGGTATCCAGCATAGAATTGTACAAACCTTCTATATCATCCGTACGGACGTAAACCTGTCCGTAGTTTTCTTTCGGATCAAGTGCTTCAAATAAAAAAAAGTGAATCTGAATATGGTCTTTTTTAACCATTAGGTAATCCTTGAAGTTTTCTGCGCCAATGTCTTTAAATCCTAATTTATTTACATAAAAATCTTTGGTGATTTCTTTATCACGCATTGGAAGTTTTGGGTTGATCTCTGTCAGCATATTTTTTTTTATTTCAAAAATGAGCAATTTTTTCAAAAGCAGCACCTGATCGAAATCAGGAAATTCAATAGTTTGCCCTAACCCTGCTTAATGTTTCTGGAGTTATTTTAAGATACGAAGCGATTAGTTTAACTGGAAAAACCTGTAAAATAATGGGATGAAAATGTTCCTACACCTGCTAAAATTTCCTGAGCTGACATTATAAACTAAATTATTCGGAAGATAGAATATCAAGCAATTATTGATAAGCTATTTTTCTGGTGATTAAATAAGCAACAATTATGTTTGGAATCCAGCATAACCAGGCAACAACCAGGTACGCTTTTATAAAATCGCCATACATTATTGTCAAAATGGGCAGCCAAATCCTTAATGTTACCGCAGCAAAACAGGCGGCATAACTATAAACCATCATTTTTTGATGTGCTGCAATTTCTCCGTGTTTAATGTATAAATAAGCTTTTAAAGTAGTGTAAAACCAAAGGGTGCCCAAACAAATAAATCCTGCGGAAGAAATCCACCCGCCTGTAGCAAAAAAAGCAACATAAATGCCTGCTAATGCACTGAGCAGTACGGCAACTATATAAACTTTACCCAATTTCCGGTGTAATGCCATTCGTTTATTTCTCATTTTAGGACTAAATTGTGTCCAACCGATAAATAAAGCGATTCCTCCTAAAATAATATGCGTGTAAAAGCCAATGTTCCAGCAAGTGTTGCTCAACAACTCAACCGACTTTGAACTTAATAATCCAAATTTTCTATTGGTTAAAAAGTAAATCGTTGGATAAAGTCCAATCAGCAATGCGAAAGTTGCAAATAAAATCCATAATCCTTTTTTTACCATACTGAGCGTCCTGTTAATACTAAGCTAGTTAATTTTCAATAACTAAATCAGTTCTTTTTGTAACATAAATGTTTTGGCGTTGGCAAAACTGAGGAACAGTTCATCTGCTATTTTTAATTTTTGGTGTGCCCGCACATTACTTTGTATAGCATAACAGGTAATACCAGCAGCCATAGCCGATTTAACCCCATTTAGGGTATCTTCAAAAACGATGCATTCTTCTTTGTCCAAACCCAGGCGTTCTACACAAAGGTTATAACTCTCGGGATCGGGTTTTGATTTGCTTACATCTGTACGGGTAATAAACAGACTGAAATATTTGGCCAGACCATTGCGCTCGAAAACAGCTTCAACATCAATCTTCGGACTGGCGGTGACCACTGCAAGCGTAAGTCCTTTTTCGTAAGCAAACTGTACAAATTCTAAGGCATGTGGCATTAGTTCTATATCAGTTGTTCTAAAACCTTCAAAAGTTATCTTTTCTCTTCTCTCAATAAAGTTTGCTAAATCTTCATCAATTTTATAGCGGTATAAAATGGTTTTTGCATTTTTCGGTAGCGGAATCCCCGCATAATTACTTAGCCAATCCTTAAATTCGATATGCACATTATAGGGTGCTAAAAAGGTATTCCAACAATCGAAATGAAACTTTTCAGAATCAATCAATGTACCATCTAAATCGAAAAGCAGGGCTTTTATTTTACTCATTATAAATTTTTAACTGATTTGGTTTATGGAACAATCTCGAAAAGGAAAAACTGTTGCACCTGAGATTTACCAAAATTATTATCTACACAAAATATCAAAGAATGGTGTCCGTTGGCAAGTTTTGGCCCAAACGTTACACCTTCAAAATTATCGATGTGCCTGTTTAAGGTATCAAAATCGAAAAGTAGTTTTTTGCTGAGTGGCTTAGGCAGGTTTTTCGCAAAAGATGCATTATTGATTTCATTTTCTGCACCATTGAGATCAACCAGGTAAAGTTTTAAAAAAGTATGGTCATCGTGCCCTTTTGCCCAGGCCCGCTCCATTACCAAAAGCGTATGATGGTTAATGGCCAGTATTTCGGAAATTCCATTCACATTCCAGTCATTATCCACAGTAGGTTTAACAGGTAAGGCGCCAAGGTTATAAGCATATTGTGCAACATTCTTTTTAGTCGCCACATCAAACTTTAAAATTCGTGTTAGAGCTTTATCATATTCAAAAGCAGCTTGCAGACCATCCTGGTAAAGTGGCTCCTCCAAGCTGGCATATAACGTTTTGTAATCATCCGCATAAGTTAATCCCTCAAATAAAGCATTTTTTCGTGCACCGCTCTCTGTTTTGGTAAAGTGAAAACCTTCTGGCAGCGGAATGGTGTCTAAAAATTTTCCAATTGTAGATATAAAAGTTAAACTGGGTTGAACAATGGTCGTATCACCATTTTTAAATAACCTTTCGCCTTCGCTGCTCCAGATCAGTTGATTGGTAATTGGATTATAACGAACAGACTCTCCATCTGGCTTCACACTTTTATCGGTCCCATATTTGGGATATTCTTTTCCGTTTTCCTGTAAAAGAAAAGTAACTCCTGTAATCCGGATGCTATCGATTTTATTTTCTTTGAGATCAATCTTTGCGGTGTAAATCCTTGCCGGGCTAAATTGCGAAGGATCATCACTGATCATATAATACTGGTTCTGTTTTATATCATAATCAATACCTGATAAACCACCAACAACCGTATTTTGAAAAACAGGGTTTAAGGGCATAACGTATTCATCCAGAAACCTGACAGCTGAAACACTTGTCTCATCTGGCTTAACCGCAGCATGTTTAGCTACTGAACAGGAAGATAAAACAACAACGAAAAGAGCATAAATAATGAAAGATGATCCTATAGGTTTCAAATCGAAATATTTAGACTGTAAAAATATAGTTTTTTTGGACGGCTTGGGCTCAAGTTATGCTGAATTATTTTAGGGAGCCTAGTAGGAAGAGTTCTTTTATGTGCTGTTAGATTTTACCATTTAACAGGCGTCAATGCTAATTTAGCTTCCTTTAATTAATCTTTTTTGCAACGAAGACAATCGGAGGTAACATCCAATTACACATTTATTTAGCTTGATTAAGTATCGAAGCCGGATTATTGGCAAATCTTTCACCAGTTCCTTCGCTGTGGCGCTACCATTGCCGTTATTGTCCATTATTTTTATATTATCCCTAGGGATGACATTTTGGGACATCTTTCTGAATGTAATGAAAAATCTTCAACGAACAACAGCCAGATGGTAACATCTGGCTGCACATGTAAAATAACAAGTACTTAATTTGGTTGAATCACCTTAAAACAGCTTACCAATTACACGGTAAGTAATATTTGTTCCATCAACTACCTCTTCATAATAAACATCATCAGGCGAAACAAAATATTTTTCGTTTTTAATGGTCACCTCTCTGCATCCCTCAGGCAACTGGTTAATAATATCACCAATGTTATGCGTATCGGCAGAACCATCTGTGGTATTTAAAACGCCGTCTTTGCCAGCCACTATATATACCGTTTTACCATCGGCATTTTCTTTTTGGGTATAATAAACACCTTTGTATTCGTAATAGTCAATTCCGTTAATGGTTACCCGGTTTGCGTCAGAGGGTAATTTTGGAACTTCAGCGCCAACGGGCGGTGTTACCACTTCATATTGATTATTATTTTGTTGATAAAACAATCCGCCGGAATAATAAAATTGGGTTGGGCCATACCAGAATGGATAATAGCCGTATGGCAACACACTAATCCTAACACCTAAAAAAGGTCTGTAAAAACTGTAATAACTATAGTAAGGTCTGTAATAAGGCCTTCCGAAACCAAATCTGGAACCATAGTATGGCCTGCCATATCCCCCGCGATAACCCGGCCTGTAATAACTATAACTTGATCTGCTGGAACGGATACTAGTAGAAGAAAAACTACTTCTGCCTGGCCCGCGCATAGTGGGCTGATGAGAAAACCCACCACCTCTTGATGAGCCCATTGAGCCTGATCTGCCACCGCCGAAAGAGGCACCACCACCGCCCCTACTTGGCCGCTGTGCAGAAGCACTTTCGATACTCCAGGTTGTGATCATCACTGCTGCAGCGAAAACAACCAATGCTTTATTTATTAACCTGTTCATTGTTTTTTGTTTAAGTCAATTATCTATCAGACGGTAAAAACGCTTAAAAGATTATCCTCTAATAAAATTTAACTAAATTTTGATAAATCAATGACGAATAGTGGATTATTAGCCCAAAAAACATGCATCTGAACCGATAAAACACCTTGCCTATTAACAATTCAATTAGCCACCATCATCTCTATTCCATTTTCCATCATACATCTTCCATCATCCCTCATTCTACATGCTAACAAACCTTTTACGCGCTATATTTTTCTTATCAATTGTTAATCACCTATATTTAAATTTTATTCCTAAAAACCAGCTTAAATGAACCTTAGCAGAATTTTCAGCCTCTTATTTTGTCTGTTTGTTTCTAATGAATTAATGGCTCAACAAACCGATTCGGCTTATGTGAGAGAAAACTATACCAAAATAGAACGGCAGATTCCCATGCGCGATGGGATTAAGTTATTCACTTCCATTTACATACCGAAAAATCAATCCAAAAAATATCCATTTTTAATTAACCGTACGCCATATACTGTTGCCCCTTATGGCGAAGATAAATATAAGCTAAGCCTGGGTAATTTCCCGGCCATGATGCGCGAAGGATTTATTTTTGTTTATCAGGATGTGCGTGGCCGTTGGATGAGTGAAGGTACTTTTACCGATATCCGCCCACAACTAACTGGTAAAAAATCTAAAACAGCAATTGATGAAAGTACGGATACTTACGATACTATCGATTGGTTGGTTAAAAACGTAAAAGGAAACAATGGGAATGCTGGTATTTACGGCATTTCGTATCCTGGCTTCTATTCTACCACTTCATTGCCAAATGCCCACCCGGCACTAAAGGCTGTTTCTCCTCAGGCACCCGTTACCGATTGGTTTATGGGTGACGATTTCCACCACCGGGGTACATTATTTCTGATGGACGCCTTCAGTTTTATGAGCAGTTTTGGTGTACCGAGACCTAAACCGATTACACCAGATAAAGGGCCTAAAGGTTTTCCGTTTCCTATCCAGGATAATTATCGTTTTTATTTAGAAGCCGGATCAGTTAAAAATTTAAAAGATCGTTATTTTGCGGATAGTATTAAATTTTGGAACGATTTATTTAAACACCCAAACTTAGATACCTTCTGGAAAGCACGTTTAATTACCACTCATTTAACCAATGTAAAGCCTGCCGTAATGGTTGTGGGGGGCTTTTTCGATGCTGAAGATGCCTATGGAACTTTTGACACCTACAAAGCTATTGAAAAACAAAATCCCGGCGCCAACAATATCCTGGTTGCAGGGCCTTGGTTTCATGGAGGCTGGGTACGCAGTAATGGTTCTTTTCTTGGGGATATCAACTTTGGCAAAACCACCAGTATCGATTATCAACAGCAGTACGAACTACCTTTCTTTAAACATTATTTAAAAGGCGAAGGAGATTTTAATGCCGCAGAAGCTAATATTTTTGTAACTGGGAGTAATGAATGGAAAAAATTCAATTCCTGGCCACCACAAGAGGTAGAAAGTAAAAATCTGTATTTACAACCCAATGGAAAGCTCAGTTTCGATAAAGTTGGCAGAACCGATAGCTGGGACGAATATGTAAGTGACCCCAACAATCCCGTTCCTTACCAGGACGGTGTTCAGGACAGACGTACCCGCGAATACATGATAGACGATCAGCGTTTTGCCGCCCGCCGCCCAGATGTTAAAACTTATCAGACTGATGCCTTAACAGCAGACATTACCCTAACCGGACCCTTGCTGGCCAATCTGGTAGTTTCTACCACCGGAACAGATGCCGATTATGTTGTAAAATTGATTGATGTTTACCCTGAAGATGCACCAAACCCAGTACCAAACCCAAAAAACTTAATCATGGGCGGTTACGAAATGTTGGTACGAGGAGAAATTATGCGCGGAAAATACCGCAACAGTTTTGAAAAACCTGAAGCGTTTGTTCCTGGTGCCATTACCAAAGTAAATTATCCGCTGCCAGATGTAGCACATACCTTTAAAAAAGGACATAAAATTATGATCCAGATTCAAAATTCATGGTTTCCTTTGGCCGATCGCAATCCACAGAAATTTATGGATATCTATCATGCAGAACCACAGGATTTTCAAAAAGCAACACATAGAATTTATCATGATGTACACAACAGTTCTTTCCTTAGCGTTTCGATATTAAAATAAGCCCATTGCGTGTCACCATTGCCCTGGTTCATGTCTCCACGAACCGAGGCTTTGCTCAACCAACAAACCAAATGAAAAAACTATTTATCCTTTTCGCGCTTGCTTTCAGTATTCCTGCTGCGCAGGCGCAGATGCTGGGCAAAAACCAGGTAAACTCCAGGGCCGATAGTCTCCGTGGAACACTTACACCTTTACGTACCTGCTACGATATCAACTATTACCATTTAGACGTAAAAATTGATATTGATCAGAAATCCATCGCCGGAAGCAACGAATTTGCGTTTACCGCCACGCAGGATTTCACCAAACTGCAGTTTGATCTTTTTGATAACCTGAAAATAGAAAAAGTAGTGTATAGGGGCACTGATTTACCTTTTACCCGCGAGTATAATGCTGTTTTTGTGTCCTTTCCCAAAGCAATTAAAAAAGGAAGTAAAGATAAATTCACGGTTTTTTATTCAGGAAATCCCACTGTAGCTAAAACTCCACCCTGGGATGGTGGTTTTATCTTTAAAAAAGATGCTGCAGGCAATCCTTTTGTTTCTGTAGCCTGCCAGGGTTTAGGCGCCAGTGTATGGTGGCCCAATAAAGATCATCAGAGCGATGAAGTAGACAGTATGCTCATCAGCATTACTGTTCCTAAAACTTTACAGGAAATATCCAATGGTAGACTGAGAAACACAGCAGATAAAGCCGATGGTTACAAACAGTACAATTGGTTTGTTGCCAACCCCATCAACAACTATGATGTTACTTTTTACATTGGCAAATATGCCCATTGGCAAGATAGTTACGATGGCGAAAATGGCAAACTCAGTATAGATTATTGGGCTTTACAAACCGATAGTGCCAAAGCTCGCCCACATTGGGATGCCGATGTTAAACCCATGTTAAAATGTTTTGAATATTGGTTTGGCCCATACCCATGGTACAAAGACGGTTATAAACTGGTTCAGGCACCACATTTAGGTATGGAACATCAAAGTGCGGTAGCTTATGGCAATCAGTTTAAGCCAGGTTACTTAGGTAAAGATTTAAGTGGCACCGGTCATGGCTTAAAATGGGATTTTATCACCATCCACGAGAGTGGCCACGAATGGTTCGGGAACAGCATTACCGCAAAAGATATTGCTGATATGTGGATCCACGAAGGTTTCACCAATTATTCAGAGGTTCTTTTTACCGAATGTACTGAAGGTAAAGCCGAAGCTAACGAGTATGTAATTGGATTACAGAAAATCATCCGTAACGATGTACCTGTAATTGGTCCTTATGGTGTAAACAAAGAAGGTTCTGGCGATATGTATCCAAAGGGTGCGAATCTGGTCAGTATCATTCGCCAACTCATCAATAACGATGAAAAGTTCAGGCAAATTCTGCGTGGATTAGGCAAAACATTCTATCATAAAACAGTAACCACCGCCGAAATCGAAAATTACATAGCCAAACAAAGCGGACTGAAATTAGATAAAGTTTTTGATCAGTATCTCCGTTATTCCAAGCCGCCTATTCTGGAATATAAGATCAGCAATGGTATCCTATCTTATCGTTGGCTAACTGATGTTAAAGGATTTGATATGCCCGTACGCGTAACCTTAAAAGTTAATGCTTATACTTTAATCAAACCTACCAACGATTGGAAAACCATTAAAATTGATGCAAACATAAACGCTGATAACTTTAAACAGGATCCGCTATTTTATATTAACCTTAAAAAGGGTTAATCCCCGTCCAGACTTACGAAGTTTCCTTAGGCCTATAGCCCGTCTAACGTCGTAAGTTGGCCAACAAAGATAATTTTCAACTTGTGCAACATTTCTTAAAAACAACCGTCATATAAGAAAGGCTCATTATTCATCTAAAAAACAAAAATCTATACGCATGAAAAAAATATTTGCCATATTATTAGCCTGCCTAACATTAAGTTTTAGCATTAATGCGGTTGCAAAAGATCAGATCAGTATCACCACTTCCAAAAATAACGGCGACGACAGAGACGTAAAAAATTTTAATGGCGTTGCAGCAGCAGGCCCTATAAATGTAATTGTAACGCTCGGGAATAGCGAGAGCTGTCGCTTGGAAGGTGACGCGGAAGCAATAGCCTCGATTGTTACGGAAGTTAAAGGCAACATTTTGGTTATCCGTCCGCAAACCAGCATCACCAGTTGGTCTAGAAAATACGAAGGAAAAAAAATCACCGCTTATGTATCAGCAAAAGAATTGGCGAGTTTAACGGTTAGCGGCGATGGAAGCTTAGCCGTAAATGGAAAAATCAGCACAGGTAGTCTAACAACTACTGTGAGCGGATCAGGAAATATTAAGGCCTCTGCAGATGTAGATAATTATAGTGGTGTAATCAGCGGATCAGGATCGATTAATATTACTGGAGGTGCAGATCATGCGAAAGTGGTGATCAGTAGCTCAGGCACTTTTTCTGGTAAATCTTTTTCTACAAAAACACTAACCAGCACCATTAGCGGTTCAGGAACGGTGAACATTGCCGTAAGCGATAGCATTAAAGCAGTCATCAGCGGTTCGGGAAATGTAAATTATTCAGGCAATCCAACTGTAGATAAAACGGTTATTGGATCAGGTGGCGTAAGAAAAGTATAAGATCAGATTCATCATCGTAGAAGGAACGCCCCGGAGAAATTTGGGGCGTTTTTTTTATATCCCTTTAGCTTACAAGCGTGATTTGAAAAGCAGGTTCAGTGCAAATATTAATGTCCGTCCCGCTATCATTTCAAGTCCTCATCCCGATGAAGGATCGGGTTTCCGGGCTTTCCATTCATATCGGGTTTAGTAACAATGGTTTCTGCACCCTGCAAACCCTAAAAATAAATTACTGCTCTGCCCACCTAGCCCCGGTTGAAGCGGTACCCT
Organism: Pedobacter sp. PF22-3; assembly: GCF_026239555.1. GTDB lineage: Bacteria > Bacteroidota > Bacteroidia > Sphingobacteriales > Sphingobacteriaceae > Pedobacter. Next base: position 118,440 of record NZ_JAPIVP010000013.1, read on the forward strand.
GCAACGACCGAGGTACGAGGAAGTGAAGCGTACAAGCGTAAAACGGGAAGAAACTTATTGTTGTGTGCAAGCACTGCGCTCCAAAAAAATGTTTTCTTTAGCACACAAAAAACATATTGATCTGTTTTTGCTTTGAAACAATTATCTTCGTTTACCTATATCTCACCCATGAAAAAACCATTTTTAGCCTTTTTATTTTTCAGCATAACCTACCTTGCCTATTCGCAGGAAGAAACGCTCGATAAAAAATACCGCCCGGTAGTTACCAACTTTGTTAATGCCGTTAAAAGCGGAAATATTGACAAGTTGAGCAGCAAAATCAAATATCCATTAAACCGGACCTACCCGATTCCGCCCATTAAAAACAAACAGGAATTTGTTAAGCGGTACAAAGAAGTTTTTGATGATAATTTGATCAAAAAGATTATTAATGCTAAGGTTGCAACCGATTGGAAAGATGTTGGCTGGCGTGGCATTATGTTGTTAAATGGCGAGTTATGGCTTGATACCGATGGAAAATTAATTGCCGTTAATCACCAATCGAGGCTAGAAGCCAAAGAACAGGCCAGATTGATAAATATTGATAAAAGCGGCCTTCACCCCTCAATCAGCAATTTTGCACAACCTGTTCTTGTTTTAGAAACGGCTCAGTACCGGATCAGGATTGATGATCTTGGTAACAACAATTACCGCTATGCCGCATGGCCTGTAAAAAGTAAAATGAGCGATAAGCCCAAATTAATTTTGACCAATGGGAAATTTAAACCTGATGGCAGTGGTGGAAATCATAATTATCAATTCAAAAGCGGTGACTATCTATATACCTGCTTCATCATTGTAATTGGCGAGAAAGATGCTCCACCTGCCCAATTGGTAATCAGTAAGGCCGGAAAAGAAATATTATCTCAACCTGCGAAAAAAATCAATCTTTAATTGTTGAAAGATGCTTGCCGAAACACTAAAAAAACTTTTTAACCGGGATCTCAGTAAGCTGAAATCCGAAATTGAAGCTTACCAGAAAGAGGAGAATCTTTGGCTGATAGACCATGGCATTGCAAATCCGGCAGGAAACCTTTGCCTGCACCTTGTCGGTAATCTTAATACCTACATCGGCGCTATTTTAGGTGGTACCGATTATGTCCGGAACCGCGAACTGGAATTTACATTAAAAGATATCCCTAAGCAGGAGCTGATCAACATGATTGAAGCTACCATAGGTGTTGTTAGCAAAACTTTAGATCAGGTAAGCAAGGAGCAGATGGATAACGAGTATCCGATACTGGTATTTGAAGAAAAAACCTCTACCGAATTTTTCCTCGTTCACCTCACCACACATTTAGCTTATCACCTGGGACAGATTAATTACCATAGAAGGCTGTTGGATAGGGAATAGAAGGTCAAGCGTGGGGCGTGAAGCGATCTGGCTTAGATTGTTGTTGGAAAGGAGTTAAGTTATTATCAGAACTTTGGTTTTAAAATCCAAAGTAAAACCATTATGAAGCAACTATTGAACATAACAGTAAAATTTTATTTCATTTTTCAGATAATTGCATTAGGATCTTGCTCTACCAATCATGATTCCTATTTTAACAAAATCGCTAAAAATGATATTGACTTACCAAAATCAAAATCTGGTGATTGGCTGTTCAGCCACAAAGAAATTGGGCAATCACTCATGCAGTTTAAAAAATCAAATCCACTTAAACCTACTGAAACAGCCAATTTGATTTATTTAAAACCGATTGGAAACTTTACCGAACTCCAGCTAAAAGAAATAGAAACTACCCGTCAGTATTTAGAAATATTTTTTCAGTTAAAAACCGTTACACTTAATAAAGTTAACAATGAGGTGGTTCCTGCAGGTTCCAGAAGAATTGGGCCACAGCAACATGAACAACTGTTGGCAACCTACCTCCGCGATACAGTAATCGCCAAAGAAAAACCCAAAAATGCAATTGCGATAATGGGTATTACAGAAATGGATTTATATCCAAATCCAAAATGGAATTATGTTTTTGGCCTAGCATCTTACCAAGAAGGTTTAGCCGTTAGCTCAATATACAGGCTGCAAAACAAGCCATTGTCAGAGAAAAATTTTAAATTAAGTCTCATCAGATTATTAAAAATAAGTTCACATGAAATCGGTCACATATTTGGCTTAAAACATTGCATTTATGCACAGTGTGTAATGAATGGAACAAACAGCATGTTAGAAACCGATAAAAGTATTTTAAGGTTATGTTCAAATTGCCAAAGCAAATTAAACTCAAGTTTAAAATTCAGCAACGAGAAAAGATTAAAAGAGTTGATTTGCTTTTTTAAAAGCACTGGTATGAAAAACGATTTAATGATGCTGAATTCAGATCTTAGTGTTGTGAAATAAACTTAAGCTTTATTTAATCCAATGGTATAACAAATCTTCACCTTACAGACAACCAAAATCTTAAAAGACGACGAATCCGTTATCGGTTAGCCATTGGCGGCTCTGGCTAAGCAATGAAATCGAAGAATTTTCATATCTCGACCTGATCTCGTTAGTAAACGAAAAAGTAATCAGCATACAAATCAAAAATGCTCCAATATGCCAATTACCTTTAAGGAGATGATATTTCTCGAGCGATCATTGTTGTAAATTCAATTTTTCATTGGATGAAACAATCTTTACAGCATTGCTATTCAACACAAAAGATTGCTTCTTCGCTCCTCCCCGCAATGACGACTTTTCTATTTAAATGTGTCGATTATAGAGGTCCGTTTTAGAAAACAAACAAAAGATTTGTGATGATAGATACAAGTGGATCATCATTGCAATCCCTAAGATTCGGGAAGAAATCTTTTAACTATGCTAAATATTTCGCGAGGGATTCTGGTGCAATATCAACATTAGCCAGGTGAATTCTCCGTGCTTTTCTGTGTTTCCGCGGCTATTATTTAAAGAAGACATGCAAAACAAAAAAGGAGGCTTAAGCCTCCTCCAATATCTTTTAAAACTGAACCCCGATCAGCCACATATTTTCAATGTAGTTAATTTTCTGACTAGCGTGGTCATATTCATCCCAGCCTGTGGTATGTACGTTTGTTAAATTAGTGGCACCAAATTTTGTGGTATTCTGCAGATAAACATTTTTCCAGACATAAAACTTAAGTCCGATTTTAGCCGAAACACCATAGCCAGAAATGTTCCAGTGGTTGTTTCTGCCTAGGCCAAACAAACGTACATCAGAACGTGGCACCATAATTCCACCACCTAAACCCGTTTCTAAGGTTAACGAAGTATTTCCTCCCGGTGCTACCCAGATATCATCATAACGTTCTACCTCAATATTGGCATAGTTAAAACCATCGGTATGCTCATAAGTGAGCGTGCTTTCTTTAACATTTACAAGTTGTCCATTATAATCGCCTGCCAATGCACCAGTGGCCACATTTTCAGGTGTAATATTAGCTCCTATATGTCCGGTAATGGCTACAGTTTGTGGAATATCCATTACATATTTCATGTGGTCCCAGCCAATAGAGATACTATAATTATCTTTGATAAAATACCCGACACGGATATTATACTGTGGTACAGTAATCAATCCAGGATTTAAATAGTCCCAGCTTAATTTCGATTGCCGATCATGTGCAACTACATCTTTCATTGTAAAATCGTAGTTCGGCCCCTGAAACCTGATATCGCTTTTACCGTACCAGGAACTATTATACCCCCAGTGGAAAAAAAAATCGCCTTTACGCGAAAAATTTCTTTTATGTTCCGGGTTAAACAAGCTTTTCGAAGTCGGCGTATGATCTGTTGTTGAGCTTTGAACCTCTTGTGCATGCATCCGCTTGCCAAACAAGAGTGCTAAAAATAGGATGGTAATTTTTTTCACGCGGCAAATTGAGCAAAAAGACCAATCATTTACAACAGGTTTAACATTTCGCCAGAGTTGTTACGCAAAAAATGACTTTAAAACATTAAAACCTCGTGTAAACAGCCAGCTGGATAATGTTGTTAATTGTATTATTATTTAGTCCATGGGAAGCCTGGTTCATATAGCCGGCTTCCAGATCAAACTTTTTTGAAAAGCGGTATCCCACAGCAAGATAGGCTCTGTTTTGATCAAAAACACTATTGTTGATTTTATCCTTATTCTGAAGATTTAAAAACACCTCGTTTTGCAAAGCCAAAAATGGACCTTTTGTAAACGTTGGCTGATTTTTTTGCAATGGCTGGACTAACCTTAAGAAATAACGGAAACGCTGCGAAAACACATCTTCACCCGAACGACCGATAAAACGTTGTTCTAACCTAATCCTGTGACTGGCAAATGCCGAGCTGATTTTATGATTGTAAATGTACTGTTCAAAGATACGGTGTTCGTGAAACAGATTGTTATTGCCGCCTGTCAGATTCATATCAGTAGTTTGCCACAAATAACCTAAAGCTACATTATGTTTGTCGTTAATAAAATATTGCAACGCAGGCCGCACCAAAGTATTTCTTACATAACTCCAATCATCGGCTGAACGAACCTGAACATCAAATTGCAACCCCCATTTATCATTAAATTTGGTGTTATTTAAAAACATAAACCAACCCGAATTTTGATGTTGGGTTTGTGCATATAGCTTTCCAGCAGCCATGATGAAAACCATCGCGGCAGATAATAATATTTTTTTCATAAAAAGATAAACCGGTTTTACCTGTGTGGCGCTAAATTAATAGAATTATGGCAAAATAAGGAAGAGTTGTTAAATAGTTAGAACATCGGAGGTCTGAAGCCTTGAGTCCTAAGTCTAATTTAATAATCTCGAAGTCTAATCGCCAAATAAAAATGCTTAGTAACTATAACTCTGTGTGCTCTGTGCCTTTTCTCCATTGCCTCGGTGTTAAAAATGACACCAATCTCATCTACTTCTTTGCGAAAACCTTTGCCCACTTTACAGTTAAAAACAAAATTCATTTAACGTTAAACGATTAAAAATATATCTTCGTTAAAGATTTGGGCATTAAGACATCTTAATTGCGCTTATTTTTAACATTACAAAACGTAAAAAAGAACAAAAATGATTATCGAACCTAGAATGAGGGGCTTTATCTGTTTAACTGCACATCCAGATGGTTGCGCACAAAACGTAAAGAATCAAATTGAATATGTAAAATCTAAAGGTGCTATAAACGGTCCTAAAAAAGTATTGGTGATTGGTGCATCAACAGGTTTCGGTTTAGCTTCGCGTATTACTGCTGCTTATGGCTCTGGTGCCTCAACCATTGGCGTATTTTTTGAAAAAGCACCTTCAGAAGGCAAAACGGCATCTCCAGGCTGGTACAATACCGCAGCTTTTGAAAAAGAAGCCCATGCCGCCGGTTTATATGCAAAAAGTATAAATGGCGATGCATTTTCTAAAGAAATTAAAGAAAAAACCATCGAACTGATCAAAGCTGATCTTGGCCAGGTTGATCTCGTGATCTATAGCTTGGCTTCACCAGTAAGGAAACATCCTGATACTGAAGTATTGCACCGTTCTACTTTAAAACCTATCGGCGGTACTTATACCAATAAAACTGTTGATTTCCACACGGGTAATGTAAGCGAAATTTCTATCGAACCCGCTACAGAAGAAGATATTGCCAACACCGTTGCTGTAATGGGTGGCGAAGACTGGGCCATGTGGATTGATGCCTTAAAAGCAGAAAACCTGCTTGCGAAAGGTGCAACTACCGTAGCATATTCTTATATCGGCCCTGCATTAACCGAACCGGTTTACCGCAAAGGTACCATTGGAAGAGCGAAAGATGATTTGGAAGCAACCGCATTCACAATCAGCGATAAATTAAAAGATATTGATGGCAAAGCTTACGTATCGGTTAATAAAGCATTGGTTACCCAGGCCAGCTCGGCTATTCCGGTAATTCCCTTATACATCTCATTATTATACAAAGTAATGAAAGCTGAAGGCATTCACGAAGGTACTATCGAGCAGATCCAACGTTTATATGCAGATCGATTATATACAAGCAACGCTGTTCCTGTTGATGAAAAAGGAAGAATCAGAATCGACGATTGGGAGATGCGTGAGGATATCCAGGCTAAAGTTGCCGAACTTTGGAAAGAAGCCACTACTGAAACTTTACCAGCGATAGGTGATTTACCAGGTTACAGATCTGATTTCTTAAGCTTATTTGGCTTCGAAATTGATAAAGTAGACTATCAAAAAGATGCCCAGGAAGTAGTGGAAATTGAAGGTTTGGTAAACTAGTTTATCCGTCACCCTGAACTTGTTTCAGGGTCTACATCATAATTTAATTACAAACGGCTGGCCTTAAAGCCGGCCGTTTTTATTTCCTGATAAAATGAGTTTCGATTTACAGCCCAAACTAGAAAACGATTTAATTAGAGTAGTTCCATTAAAAGAAGAAGATTTTGAAGCCCTTTTCGCAGTAGCTTCCGATCCGTTAATATGGGAACAACATCCCAACAAAGACCGTTATAAGAGAAACGTTTTCGAAAATTTCTTTAAAGGCGCAATGGAATCGAAAGGTGCTTTTATTGTATATGAAAAAGAAACCAACAAAATTGTAGGGAGTTCCAGGTATTATGAGCTCGATGAGGAAGATAGTTCGGTTGCGGTTGGCTATACCTTTATTGCGCGTGAGTTTTGGGGTAAGGGACATAATAAGGCTTTAAAAACTTTAATGTTTAATCATGCTTTTCAATTTGCAGATAAAGTGATTTTACATATTGGTGCTACTAATTTCCGTTCGCAAAAAGCAATTGAAAAATTAGGTGCTGTTAAAATTGCTGAATTAGAAGTTGCCTATTATGGTGAACCCTTAAAATGGAATTTTGTATACCAGATCGATAAGGTTAAATGGAAAAAAATGAATTAAAATTTTAACCACAGATTTAAACATATTATTTATCTTATCTGTGCTCATCCTTTTCATCTGTGGTAAAATAATAGAGAAACAATTACCAAGGAGGTGTGAATAGTCCCGAGGTGCCGTCATTTTGAGCGGAGTGCAACGCAGTCGCGAACCACGTAAGTGCTCAGCGAAGCTCATCTGTCTAGAAAAATCTCTCTCCCAAACGTTCGGGACTGCGATACAGCCGGGATGAAAACTGCCTTGTTGGAGTCCATCAATGTTAGTGTGGTCAAAGCATCCATCTGTGTTTCCGTGGCAAACATTAACTATAATGAAAAGAGCGTGACCGAATAAAATCGTGTTTATCCTTAAGTATTGTTATCTTTGTATAATTCTCCATTCCACTCACCTTTCAAAACAAAACAATTAAATAAAATATGGCTAAATCTCAGGCAACATACAGTAAAAAAGAGAACGAAAAAAAACGGTTAAAAAAACAAAAAGACAAACAAGAGAAAAAAGAAGAGCGTCAGGCTAATGCCAAAAAAGGTTTAGCACTTGAAGATATGATGGCTTACGTTGATGAAAACGGAAACATCTCTTCTACTCCACCAGATCCGAAGAAAAAGAAAGTAATTAATACGGAAGATATTCAGATCGGTATTTCAAGACAAGAAGACATCATTGATGAAAATCCTGTTAAAAAAGGAACAGTTACTTTTTTCAATGATAGCAAAGGTTACGGTTTTATTAAAAATACTGAAACACAAGACAGTATTTTCGTTCACGCAAACGGTTTAATCACCCAGATTAAAGAAGGTGATAAAGTTACGTTTGAAGTAGAAATGGGTCAAAAAGGACCAACGGCAGTTAAAGTATCAAAGGTTTAACAACCGCCATTCAATTTTTTTTTGCAATTCCCAATTGCAAAACATGATTAAAATTCTGCAGAGCATTCTGCTGCGCTAGGTTTTATAACCATATATAATTCCGTCTATTTAAGCATAAAACCTTGCGCATAATTTTCTTCATCAGGTATTCTCCCGAGGAAGTGTAGATTAATCTTGAAGGAATTTAGCTTCTCAATAACAGGATTTCTAAATTATTCCAGCATTTATTTATCCAAAAATGCATGCTATCTAATTTTGCCCCGCCAACCGCAGAATAATTTATCATACTGTAAATAAATAACATAGAACTATTAAAAGGAAAAATTGTAGCCTTTAACTCATGATAATCGTTTATGAGATAAAAAAAATTAAAATCTCGGTGTGGAATTTGCATATGGTTTACATCATTACAGTACACACAAAGAAAATTACAATTATGAAACCTGCATAAGCAACAAAAAGCTAAATACAAAAAGCTTATGCAAGCTTCATAACCATTAAAAACACTACGAATATGAAAAAGTTAATAGCACTAGCACTGGTTGCATTTTTAGGTTTATCGTCAGCGATGGCTCAACAAGTAGATTTACGCAGAAAAATTAGCGTAAGCGGCACCGCAGAAACAGAAGTTACCCCCGATATTATTTACATCGGCATTTCGCTTAAAGAATACCTGAACGGAAAGAAAAAAGTAGACATCACAGCATTGGAAAACCAATTGTATGCCGCTGTACAAAAAGCAGGTATTGCAAAAGAAAACTTAACCATCAGTAACTTAAGCAGCTGGAATTACGAAACTGAAAAAAAGAAAAATCCCGATTTTTTAGCCAGCAAACAATATCGTTTAAAAGTTAGCGATCTAAATAAATTCAACGCCATACTAGAATCGATAGATGCCAAAGGAATTGCCAATACAAATATCGAAAGTTACGATTATTCTAAAATCGAAAGCTTAAAAAAAGAGCTGAAAGTTAAGGCATTATTATCCGCAAAAGAGAAAGCTGTATATATGGTAGAGGCTCTAGGTGATAAATTAGGGAGTGTGATCGAAATACAAGATGGCGGAGACAATGTAATGCAACCTGTTTACAGAAATTTTGCAATGAAAGCTGAAATGGCTGATGCTTCCAGCGCACCTGAAATTGATTTTAAAAAAATTAAACTGAATTTTACAGTAAATGCTATTTTCGAAATCAAATAAGAGCTTAACAGTAACTTAATGCTTTTCAAACCTACCAGAACATTTTGGTAGGTTTTTTGTTACATAGAGATTGAACACTAAAAAATAGATATTATGAAAAAATTCATTTACACGCTAGCGCTGGTTTTCTCTTTAGGCATTAGTTTTAATTCAGTTCAGGCAGCTGATAAACCTGCGAAAAACCCAACAGAATTATCTGCAGAACAAGCGATTAAACTGGAAAAAATTAAAACCCGTGTTGAAGAAATCAGAGACATGGACAAATCTAACTTAACGCGAGCAGAACGTAAAGCTTTACGTAGCGAGTTAAGAGAATTAAAAGGTCAGGCCCGTGCAGTTTCAGGAGGTGTTTACCTTTCAGTTGGTGCAATCATTATCATCATTTTATTATTGATCCTGATTTTATAATTGCAAAAAACACATCTATCTATAAAAACAAAAAGCTTTGCATTAATGCAAAGCTTTTTTTATTAGAAATATCGTCATTGCGAGAAGGCTTTTTCGGCCGACGAAGCAATCTTACTACAAAAGACAATTCGTTTCCTTTAATTAATCGCCAAACACCAAGAGGTTTTGCTACAGCATTAAGATTGCTTCGTGCCTCGCAATGACGATTTATCGAAGGTTAATCAATGATATTAAACCCTGTATACTTTACCAAAGCTTCTGGAATTTTAATTCCATTCTCGGTTTGGTAGTTTTCTAAAATCGAAGCCACGATACGCGGTAACGCCAATGCGCTTCCATTTAAAGAGTGCGCAAGCTGTGCCTTCCCTTCCTTTCCTTTAAAGCGTAATTTCAAACGGTTACTTTGGTATGTTTCAAAGTTTGAAACAGAAGAAACTTCCAACCAACGCTCCTGGGCAGCACTCCAAACTTCCATATCGTAAGTCATGGCAGAAGTAAAACCCATATCGCCACCACATAAACGCAACACGCGATAGTGTAATCCCAGTTCTTTCAATAAAGACTGTACATACAGGCTCATATCTTCCAGCGTTTCGTATGATTTATCCGGATGGGTGATCTGAACAACCTCAACCTTATCAAACTGATGTAAGCGGTTTAAACCACGTACATGGGCACCATATGAACCTGCTTCTCTCCGGAAACATGGGGTATAAGCGGTATTTTTAATTGGGAGATCTTCTTCCTTAACAATTACATCACGGTATAAATTGGTTACCGGAACTTCAGCTGTTGGGATTAAATACAAATCATCAACAGTTGAATGATACATCTGTCCTTCTTTATCCGGTAACTGGCCGGTACCAAAGCCCGAAGCCGCATTAACCAAATGAGGTACCTGCATTTCTTTATAACCTGCAGCAGTAGCATGATCTAAAAAGAAATTGATCAATGCACGCTGTAATCTTGCTCCTTTTCCTTTATATACCGGGAAACCAGCACCGGTAATTTTTACGCCCAACTCGAAATCGATAATATCGTATTTCGCAGCAAGCTCCCAATGTGGTAAAGCTTTACTTGGTAGCTGAGCAGGCTCACCATACGTTAACACAACCTCATTTTCTTCCGCAGTAGATCCCTGTTTTACCAAATGATAAGGCAAATTAGGTAATTGAACAATTAAATTGTGTTGAGCCGCTTCCAACTCATTCAATTTATCACTCAGGTTTTTGATATTTTCTTTGTGAGAAGCTGTCTGTGCCTTAATGGCTTCGGCTTCTTCTTTTTTACCCGTACGCATTAAATCGCCAATCTGTTTGGCAGCTGCATTAGCCTCAGCAGAAATATTATCCAGAAAAGTTTGTGTAGAACGGCGGTCTTCATCAATTTTAATGATTTCATCTACCAGTTCTGGTTGTTTAAAATTACGGACACTTAAACGTTCTAAAACTTTCTCTCTATTTTCGCGGATATAGTTAACTTGCAGCATTATTTAATTTTTTAAGCAAAGATAACAAGAGTTTGGAGTTTGGGGTAAGGAGTTTGGAAAAAACTGCAAACCGTTAACTTTAAACTGAAAACTGAAATATGGATGGCAAACTCTTTCTCGTACCAACGCCCATAGGCAATTTGGAGGATATGACCTTTAGGGCAATCCGTATATTAAAAGAATGCGATCTGATCCTCGCTGAAGATACCCGTACCAGTGCGCCAATGCTCAAACATTTTGGGATTGATAAAAGAGTTTTCTCGCACCACCAGCACAATGAACATAAGGCCACCTCAGAAATTATCAAGTTTTTAAACGAAGGACAAAAAATTGCCCTGATATCTGATGCCGGAACACCTGCCATTTCCGATCCGGGTTTTTTCCTTGTACGCGAGGCCATTAAAAATGATATTGCTGTAGAGTGTTTACCTGGCGCAACGGCTTTTGTACCTGCTTTGGTTAATTCGGGCTTACCTGCTGATGCATTTTGTTTCGAAGGTTTTTTGCCGGTTAAAAAAGGCAGACAAACCAAATTTAAAAAATTGGCCGAAGAGGAGCGCACCATTATACTTTACGAAAGTCCGCACCGTTTATTAAAAACTTTAGAAGAGTTTGCGCAGTATTTGGGCGCCGATAGGCAGGCATCGGTAAGTAGAGAGCTCACGAAGATGTTCGAAGAAACTGTTCGCGGAACTTTGGTAGAAATAAAATCACATTTTGAAAACAATACTTTAAAAGGAGAATTTGTAATTTGCATAGCGGGGAAACCCAATGTTAAGAGCAAAAACAAATATGACGATGCCGAAGAGTAGCATCAAAAAACATAACCAACACCACAAATTAAAAATATTATGATGAGTATAGATAGATTTCTAAGTGACGAGCAAGACCCAAAAGCGGTTGAAAAAGTTATTGGAAAATTAAACGACCTTTTAACCACAGGTGAAGAACTTTTATATTTAGCAGTACAGAAAAAACCAGCGGTAAACTTATTACCAGATAGCATCGCAATTTCTAACAAGCGTATTTTTTATTGCGAACCAGGTAATTTGGGTTTAACGATGAACTTTAAAGATATTTCGTGGAAAAGCATTAAAGAGGTTTCGTTCAAAGAAGAATTTTTTGGCTCTAAATTTATCTGCGTTCCACAACATGGCGAAAATATCGTAACTGAGTTTATTCCGAAAGTTCAGGCACGTAAATTACATCAGGCTGCAAACCAACAATTAGAAGCGTATAAGGAAATGTTGCGCCAGCAAAAACTGGAAGAAAACCGTGCAACAGCCTCTCCCATTAATTTAAATGCACAGCCTTTAGCCGAAATTCCTGCTTACGAACCAACTCCGGAACCGGTAGAACCTGTTATCCAAATTGCTGAAGTGGTAGAAGAGCCGGAAGATGAAACCACTTTAAAATTACGCAAGCTTAAAACATTATACGATAAACACCTGATTACTCAGGAAGAATATGAAGCTAAAAAAGCAAATATTTTAGAAAGTTTGTAGACGAAATCCGTCACCCTGAATTTATTTCAGGGTCTTAATTGATTGTTAAAGATGGAAAGAGGCGGATGTGTTTATATACTAACCAATTTTAAACATACGGTTCTTTATATTGGTGTAACATCAGAATTGTATTTCAGAATTAAAGAACATAAAGATAAATATCATCCTAATTCATTTTCTGCAAGATATAATTGTAATCTGTTGGTGTTTTTTGAACAATTTGACATTATTGAAGAAGCGATAATACGAGAAAAACAGTTAAAGAACTGGAAAAGGGCATGGAAAATGAATTAAATCCTAATTGGAAAGATTTATTCTTAACACTTGAATAAATGCCTCCTCCTTGAAATCTTTAAAAGAAAATAGCATTTAAGATGCTGAAATAAATTCAGCATGACGATTTTACACCTTAGTAATGAAATCTAAACAAACTTACCTCCTCGCCCTTATAAGTGCATTTTTACTTTGGCTAGCCTGGCCACCAATGCCTTTTACCACTCCTTTGCTGTTAATCGGTTTAGTACCTTTGTTTATTGCCCTCGATTCCATTTCAGGTAATGCAGAAAAAAAACAAGGAAAAAAAATTTTCCTGACTGCAGGTTTAACTTTTTTAGTCTGGAATACGGCATCCATTTATTGGGTGTATAATGCAATAAGTGCTTATAATGGCGCAGCAGTGGCGCTACCCGTTTCCCTAATTCCTTTTGGTCTGGGTGCCTTATTAATGACCTTTGCCTTTTGGTTATACTATAGATTAGGTAAATATGTAAGTAAAACGATTGCTTATCTGGGCTTGATTTCTTTTTACATCGCTTTAGAATATCTGCAGCAAACCTGGGATTTAGCTTTCCCTTGGATGACATTGGGTAATGGTTTAGCAGGGATGCACCAGCTGGCACAATGGTATGATTATACTGGTATTTATGGTGGTTCACTATGGATTTTAGTAAGCAATATTCTGGCTTTCGAAGCGTATAAGAAATTCAAATCACAAACTGGTTATTTAAGGTTTAGAACAGCAGGTATCTGGGCTTTGGTGGTCATTATTCCCATTGGCATTTCATTAACCAAATACTTTACAGCAGCGCAAAAAGGTACGCCAAGTAATGTTGTGGTGGTTCAACCCAATATCGACCCTTATCAAAAATTAGAAAATATTCCACCAGCCGAACAGATCAGGATATTGACACACTTATCAGATTCTATCGGACAAACCAATACAGAATATTTTATCTGGCCTGAAACCGCCATTCCAAATTATGCGGATGAAGATAGGATCAGAAGCAATAACGATTTCATCAACCTGCAAAGCTTTTTATCAAAATACAAAAACGGAACGTTGATCACAGGCATAGAAAGCATTAAAATTTATCAGGATAAAAGAACAGTAACCTCAAAATTTGATAATCAGAAGGGTATTTATTTTGATAATTTTAACACCGCCATGCAGGTAGAAAATTCTGCTAATGTTCAGTTTTACCATAAATCCAAATTGGTTCCTGGGGTAGAAAAAATGCCTTTCCCAAAAGTATTTTCTTTTTTAGACGGTGTTTTTGCTCAGTTAGGCGGAACTGTTGGCGGATGGGGCTGGCAAGATAAGCCAAGTGTACTATATGCTCAAAGTGGCATTGGGGTTGCGCCTGTTGTGTGTTATGAAAGTTTATGGGGCGATTGGATCGGTGAACAGGTTAAGGATGGCGCACAGTTTATTGCCATTATTACGAATGATGGCTGGTGGGGAAATACTTCAGGAAAAGACCAGCATATGATGTATGCCAAACTGAGGGCCATTGAAACCCATCGAGATGTAGCGCGCTCGGCCAATACTGGGATATCCTGTTTCATTAACCAACGTGGCGACGTCATGCAAAAAACCAAATGGTGGACCAGAACTGCGCTGAAAGCCAATATCAATCTGAATGACGAAATTACCTTTTATGTAAAAAGTGGAGATATTATTGCAAAATTATTGAGCATTACAGCCATTCTATTCGCTTTAATTATTCCTTTTAGAAAATGGATCAGGAAACCAAGACATGCTTAAACAACAATACGATTTCGTTTTATCGTCCAGAAATACCCTTTTAACTTATATCGGGATTATTTCTGAACAGGATTTCTTAACCAACAACAGTTCTTTCGGCAGAGGATCTATCAGAAATTTATTGGTTCATATCTGTCAAACCTATTGCGCTTGGATTGGCGAAAGGGCCTTAGGCATTAAACAAGAGTTTTTACCTTTCGAAAACTACCAGACCTTACAAGACTGCCAGACTTATTTTAACCAGGTAGATGAATATATTACCTTATTTACCAAAAAATTTAAAGGAAACGAGCTGCAGGAAATGGAATTGTACAGAAATGGAGAAATTTTAAAGGTAAATCCATTGCAATTGTTTACCCATGTTATTACCCACGAGTTTCATCACAAAGGACAAATCATGTCGTTAAGCAGGCATTTAGGCTACGTACCGGTTGATGCCGATATTATCAGATAAAAATTATGCAAAAAATAGAAAACCTCCGCTGGTCAGTATTGCTCCTTTTATTAACCTTAAATTTTGGCTGCGACCAGATTTCTAAAAGAATTGTACGTAACGAAATCAGTGATTATGAACATATCAGCATTATAAAAGACCGTTTCACCTTAACAAAGGTAGAAAACAGTGGTGCATTTTTAAGTTTGGGCGATAACATGCCCTATATATTCAGACTCCTTATTTTAACAGGCTTACCACTATTATTTTTGGTTTACGGGTTATATTTTCTGTTCGCCAAACGTAATTTAACCATGACGATGCAAATCGCCTTGTGCTTTCTGATTGGTGGCGGTATTGGCAATTTATATGATCGGATTATACATGGATCGGTTACCGATTTTATGCATATGGATTTTTACCTCTTCCAAACAGGTGTTTTTAATTTTGCCGATATCTCAATTATGATTGGCGTAGGCACATTGCTTTTTCAGTCAATCAGAAGTAACCAGGTTAAACTACAAGCCGATTAGGGAAAAAAGCTTAGATCGAAAACACTAATTAAGACTACAAAATAATAGTCATAAAAATACAAAATTATGTTTTTATGACTATATTTATCTATGTAATACCTAATTACGATCTAAACTAAAAACCTAAACGATGAAAAACTTATTTAAAAAAGCTGCTTTGGTTGCCTTGCTATCAACAGTTATTCTTTCGTGTACGAAAAAAAATGATGTTCCTGCTGACACGGAAATTCAAACTAATCAAAATCAAAAAGTGCTTGCTTACATTAAAAATCTCGGGTTTACGGATGCGCAGATCGTAGATAGCGGTGATAATTATGTAGTTGATGGAGATATAGTATTTAGTAAAAAAATGGAAGTTCCGGCTGATTATGGAAAAGCGATAACAGAACAATATTACAATGGTTATATCGTAACCAACAGTACTAATATCCGGGTAAAAATTGATCCTTCAATAACCAGCATGACCAGCGAAATCAATTCTGCAATTAACCAATGGAATACGGTACCAAATTCTAAACTAAAATTTGTAATCACAACCGGAACGGTGTATGATATCCTGATTAAAGTGGATAATACAATCGGAAGTTCTACCTGTGGACAGGCATATCTGTCAACATCAAATGGTAAAGCGGGTAATACCGTTTGGATCAACCAGGCCCTTATCCAAAACAATTCTTTTGCACAGCGTACCAGAACCATTACACATGAGTTTGGCCACACCATCTCATTTAAGCATACTAATCAATCTACCACAACCAATGTTCCTGGCGTTGGAGGAACAGATGCACAATCGCTAATGAACGGTGGACAATGCGGAAGTGGTGCTACTGTTTTATCTACTAAAGATAAACAAGCTACTGCAGTATTGTATCCTTTATAGTTAAAAAATCAGATAAATAACCTAAAAAGATCGTAATGAAAGAGAAGCTGTTTCTGTGAAACAGCTTCTCTTTTTTTAAAATGCTTATTTAAGAAAGATTGGGAAATAATTTTTACAACAAGATTTCTTAACAAAGAATTGGCAGCTTTATACAAACATATTTTTATCTTTAAGTGTTAAACAATCTAAAAATCAAGTCCGATCATGAAAAGAAATGCAACAGCCGTATGGCAAGGTTCTATCAAAGAAGGTAGTGGTAACATCACTACACAAAGTACTACTTTAAATAATACTCAATATTCTTTCAATACTCGCTTTGCAGATGGTGTGGGTACAAATCCAGAAGAATTAATTGCTGCTGCACACGCAGGTTGTTTTACCATGAAACTATCTGCTAACTTAACTGAAGCAGGATTTACAGCAGATAAATTGGAAACTAAATGTGAAATTAACCTTGACCCATCAAAAGGTGAAATTGTAGAATCACATTTAACTTTAACAGCTTCTGTACCTGATTTAACACAGGAAAAATTTGATGAGCTGGTAGCAGATGCAGAAAAAAACTGTCCCATCTCTAAATTATTGAATACAACCATTACAGTTGATGCTACTTTAGCGTAAAATTAATCACATCCTCAAGAGATCGTCATTTCGAGCGGAGTGCAACGCAGTCGAGAAATCTTTTAAAAGAGCTCTCCCCGCCTTTACGGGCAAGCCGCTGCGCTCCAGTCGTGATGACGAATCCTCTACGATTCGCAGGTTTAAGCTACTAATCGCTTACGCAGTTAACCAAGAATTAAACAATCAAAATGCCTAAGCCATATATTTCCCCACAATTGGCATTCTTCTTCCCATGCCAAAGGCTTTTGGTGATACCCTTAAGATAGGTGGAGTTTGGTAACGTTTAAACTCGGCAATATTTACCATCTTTAAAATGCGTAACACCAATGCTTCATCAAAACCCTGAGCAATAATGGCTTTTGAGCCTTGTTGCTTTTCGATGTGCTGATATAATATTTTATCAAGGATTTCATATTCAGGCAAAGAATCCGAATCTTTCTGATCAGGCCTCAATTCTGCCGAAGGGGGTTTAACAATAGTATTGATCGGAATAATTTCCCTTTCTTTATTAATGTACTTCGCCAGCTCAAAAACCTGCATTTTATATACATCACCAATAACACCAATTGCACCGCACATATCGCCATACAGCGTACCATAGCCTACCGCACATTCACTTTTGTTAGAGGTATTTAATAAAATATAACCAAATTTATTGCTCATCGCCATATTAATAATGCCGCGGATCCGAGCCTGGATATTTTCTTCCGTCAGGTTAAAAGGCAAGCCTTTGAAAGCTGGTGCCAGCGTGTGATCGAAAGCATCGGCAACGTCTTTAATAGGCACAATTTCGTGCATGCAACCAATATTATTAACCAGATCTAAAGCATCTTGTACAGAATGATCGGATGAAAATTTAGATGGCATTAAAACAGCCATTACATGCTCGGGGCCTAATGCACGACAGGCGAGGGCACAAACCACTGCTGAATCAATTCCGCCAGACAGGCCTAAAACCGCTTTACTAAACCCAGATTTCTGAAAATAATCTTTTATCCCTAAAACTAAGGCATCATGAATTTGTTCGATATCTGTTAATCTTTCCGATTTGGGATACTTATTGCGCACATTTTCAACCTCTTCCAGATCAAATACCTGAAGGTCTTCTTCAAAATATTTCATTTCTGCTTTCATGGCTCCATCAGCGTCGAAAACCAAAGAACCGCCATCAAAAATAATCTCAGTCTGCGCACCCACCTGGTTTACATAAAATACGGGCAGGTGATATTTTTTCGCATTGTCAGCCAATACTTTTATGCGTTCATCATCATGGGTATAAGAGAAAGGTGATGCTGCAATATTAATCATTACATCAGGTTGCTCTTTAATCAGCTCATCCATTGGATTTGATACATACAATGGATTATCATTAATATTCCAAAGATCTTCACAAATGGTCAAGGCAATTTTTTTACCCTTAAAATCAATACAGTTAAATTGTGTGGCAGGTTCGAAATAGCGATATTCATCAAAAACATCATAGGTAGGCAATAATGCTTTTTTAACAACTGCCTTAATTTTTCCTTCCTCAATAAAATAAGCTGCATTATACAGGTCTTTTCCTTGTAATATCTCATTTTTGATAGGCAGGCCAACAATGCAGGCAATATCGGTGCAGTGTTTGGCTATTTCCTGAGCTGCGCTTTCGCACAATGCAATAAACTCTTCAAACTCCAGAAAATCCCTTGGAGGATAACCACAAATAGCCAATTCGGCAAAAACCACCAGATCTGCTCCTTTATCTTTCGCTAATTGAATATTTTCGGTTATTTTTTTAGTATTGGCTTCAAAGTTCCCGATGTGGTAATTAAGTTGTGCGAGTGCTATTTTCATGTTTAATGTATCAAGGAGTAAGTATCAAGACAAAAATATCCAGATTAAAAGAATACGCCGAAATTAAGCGCTAAATAATGACTTCTAACATCTCTGGCTTTATCTGTTACAATATTAGTGAACCCATTATTAAAAGTTAAACCAGCTACGATACTGGTATTGCCAGAAATATCAAATTCGCCACCTCCACCAATAATTAATCCGGCACGGTAAAGCTTGATGTGATCAGACACATTTAAATTATCGCCAACAACTGCTCCACCTGTAACTGCATCTTGTTTTGCACTAATGTTGATTGAATTAGACAACCCGAACTGGCCATACCAACGCTTTCCATCAGTTTTTACGGTTTTTAATTTTATGGTTAAAGGCAAGTCTATGTATTGCAGTTTATATTTTAAATCATAAGCTTTCGGTGCCGAACCGGGCGCATAGTAAGGTAAAACATTGGCCTCTGTACTTTTACCATTAATGGAAGTAATTGTCAGCGCAGTAGAAAAACTATAATTTGGAGCAAAATTAAAATCACCAATTAATCCATAAGAAAAGCCCAAACCTATTCCATCTGTTTTTCCCTGCTCGGGTTTAACCCAACCAAAAGTTGGGGTTGCAGTTAAACCCAACCTAAAACCGTAACTGGTTAAAGGCGAATTTTGCGCCCAGGCACCAAAACTTAAAACAGATAAAATTAAAATGGTTGATATTCTTTTCATGCTATAGGTGTTTATATATATTTGTGATACATGATGTATAACGTAAAACACTGGCAAATTTATCTAATTTTTCTTTTTGCCATCACATTTATTTCCTGCAGGCAGAACAACAGGCCCGATGTAAGTAATATACAGGTAAGCATTAAAATTGAAAGATTTGATAAAGAGCTGTTTAATGGAAAAAACAAGGATGTGATTGATGTAGATAAGCAACTTGCTTCAAAATATGACGTGTTTTATGACGATTTTATCCATCGGATTTTAGACAGTAAATATTCCAACACCGAATCGTTGAACAATTTATACCATGATCGGGCCTATACAGATTTAAGCAAGGAAGTAGATAGTGTTTTTCCAAATTTAAAGGCACAGGAAGAGGGACTAAACGAGACTTTTAAATACATTAAATATTATTACCCAAAGGCGAAGATTCCAAAATTCATTTCCTTTGCTTCAGGTTTTGCTTACCAGATGCCGGTTGGTGATAACTATCTGGGCATTGGCTTAGATATGTTTCTGGGCAAAGACAGCAAATTTTACAGGGCTATAGTGCAAAGTGTACCGCTATATCTTTCCAGGAGGTTTACACCTGAATATATTGTGCCCCGCGTAGCCGAAACCTATGCACATGAAGAACTTTTTGCAGAGCCTGATGATAATAGAACCTTATTGGCTAAAATGATTTTTCAGGGAAAAATTTTATACTTTCTCGACCAGGTTTTGCCCGAAGATGTAGACGATTCTACTAAAATCGGATATACCCAACAGCAAATGGATTGGGTACAAAATTTTGAAGGAGATATTTGGGCATATTTTTTAGAGAACAATTATCTGTATGAAACAGACTATCAAAAAATCCAGGTATTTTTATCTGAAGGGCCTTTTACGCCAGGTTTAGGCGAAAATAGAGATTCGGCACCAAAATTGGGTGTATGGATGGGATGGCAAATAGTTAAAAAATATATGAAAACGCATCCTGACATTACTGTGCAACAGTTAATGGCAGATAATGATGCGCAGAAAATTTTAAAGGAATCGAAGTATAAACCAAAACAACAGAAGTAGTTTTCAGTTAGCAGTATCAGTTCAAACAATTAACCCATAAAAAATGAAAGTTGGCATTGTATTATCAGGCGGAGGCATTAGGGGAATAGCACATTTAGGCGTTTTAAAGGCCTTTAGCAATTTGGGCATTACCTTTAGCCACATTAGCGGAACAAGTGCAGGAGCCATTGCCGGAGCTTTTTTTGCTGCAGGCATAGATCCGGAAGAAGGGTTAAGTATTTTCCTTAAAACAAAACTTTGGCGCTTTGTACGTCCGGCAGTGGGTTCGCTAGGCTTAATTAATATTGAAAATACCGCTTTAATTTTAAAAGAATATTTCCCTGAAGATTCAATCGATAAACTAAAAATACCTTTAACCATAGCTGCTGTAAATTTTAGTGAAGGCCGGTTGGTTTACTTTACAAAAGGACCACTAATCAGGGCCATTCATGCCTCTAGTTGTATACCCGGTATTTTTAAACCCATTATGATCGATGGTCAGATGTATGTGGATGGCGGTATTTTAAATAATTTTCCGGTTGAACCTTTAATGGACGACTGCGATTTCATTATAGGCTCATCCTGTAACCACCTTAAGCCAGTTGATAAAATCACAGGAATCACCAATCTAATGGGCCGTGCAGGTATCATGTCTATTAACCATGATATGGAAAGAAAAGCTAAATTTTGCAATGTACTGATCGAACCTAAAGGTTTAGGGGCCATTAGTACATTCGACATGAAACGTGCGGAAGACATTTATTGGCTGGCACACGAAGAAGCCTTAATTACCATTAAAAACAGCCCGACCATTTCTGAATTAATTACAAAATAAGGAACTAATTTTCATATATTTTTTTTCTAAAAAGTAATATTAATTATACATGATTATAATTTAAAAATTCATTTATATCATGCATATATAATACGCTAGTGAAATAAAAATATTACAAATCTATTGGTAATAACATATTTAAATTTTACTTTAGGACGTACATCGCAAATATGCGGCAAACAAACCTAAATTTCTATCTATGTTTTTCAACCAAATTATTCTTTTCCAAAGAAGAAGAATTCCTGTCTTCACAATTTTCTAAATGATTTCTCCGCCAAAAATCAGATCATTATTTTACCTAAAAAACCTAAACATGAAATTTTTAAAATTAAATAAAACCTTATTAACCGCCCTTGCGCTATCTACAGTATTATACGCCTGTAAAAAAGAAAGGCCTACAGAAACGGCAGATTTAGAAAAACCAGAAATAGCTGCTGTTAATCCGCTTGGTAATATCCAAATCTGTACAGAAAGATCTTTAGATGGCACTACCCCAAGAGGCGCTGTACTAAAGTCGACCAAATGGACACCAGGAACGACAATAAAAGTAAGTTTAAATGGAAGCACGGCAGCCATCAGAGCTAAAGTAATCCAATATGCTAAAGCGTGGGAACAATATGCCAACATTAAATTCAACTTTGTAACAAATGATAATACAGCCAAAATCAGGGTAAGTTTTGTAAGCGGAGATGGATCCTGGTCTTACATTGGAAAATCAACTCCCAGCACTGGCGCGACCATGAACTACGGTTGGTTAACCGCAAGTACAGCAGATTCGGAATATAGCCGCGTGGTAATTCACGAATTCGGTCATGCCTTAGGATTGATCCATGAGCACCAACACCCATTAGTGGCTATTCCTTGGGATAAACCAGCGGTTTACGCTTATTATGCTGCAGCACCAAATTATTGGAGCCAGGCAGATGTTGACAATAACTTATTTGCAAAATACAGCACCACGCAAACCAACTACAGCGCTTACGATAAATATTCGATCATGCACTATTCGGTTCCAAATGAATTAACTATTGGTGATTTCGAGGTGGGATGGAATACGGTATTGTCTCCTACTGATAAATCATTTATCGCCTCAGTATATCCGTTTTAAAAATAAATAATTACACATAGTGGTATAATTGGCCACTATGTGTATTTTACTGCTGTAAAATATATAATAAATATGCTGATTGCTTTGCGGATTTCTTTGATGAAACAGTTTTTAGCCTGCTCAATCCTAATGCTATTCTGCAAAGTTGCATCAGCTCAAGATCTTCACCAAAGGTGGAGCCTAAAACCTTATATTGGTCTCCAGCAATCTAAATCTGATTGGTCTATTGCAGGTAATGCAGCCGGGACAGGTCCGAATATATTATCAGAATTGATCTGGAAAAATCTTAAAGGGCCAGTTTTTGGGCTAGATGTTAGCTACAAAATCACCAATAGGTTCAGCGTTAAAGCCACCAACCAATACTACAGCATAACTAAAGGCGAAGTAGAAGATACCGATTATGCTGAGGATAACCGACAAGGTGCTTTCTATTTTGACCTGCTTGACGCAAATAAAGGCTACCTATATGATGGTAGTTTACAATTCAGCTATCAGCTCGTAAAGTTTGGAGAATTTAACATTAATCCAATTGTTGGCCTATCATATCATCAGCAAAAATTTCACCTGTTAGAAAGCGCCAATAACCCCGATAGCAAAGGCCTCAACTCTATTTATGGAATAAGATATAAAGGCTTCGATTTAGGAGCAGAATTTGTACTTAAAACACAAAAATTTAGTATCGGGGCTACAGTTTTAGGTGGTTTTTATACTTATTCAGCCAAAGCCAATTGGAATTTAATTCCCGATTTTGCAAAACCAGTAAGCTTTACACACCGGGCAAATTCCTTTTCATTAGCCGGAGATATCGATCTGGCAGTACCATTGAATAAAAGTCTACAGGTAGAGGTTGACTATATAATCAATAACATCAATACTTACACTGGTGTAGATAAAGCCTATTATAATACCAGACCAACAGAGGAAACTCAATTTAACGGTGCAAATTTTAGAAAAAACGCAGTATTATTAGGGATAAATTTCAGCTTTTAATTTTAAGACTATCTCATTGTCCTTGTTTCCAACGAGGATAATATAGAATGGCGATTTTATCGCAGAGAAGAACAATTCTTGTGACTGATGCAAGCACATTACAAATGTGGTTTTCCACAATCCTCGTTAAAAACGAGGACTATATTAATTCGTTTTTAAGGCTACCAAACGTTCGCCCTCTAAAACCGGAATGGTTTTGCACAGATTTAGCTGCAAACAAAAAACCACATCTTCTTCTATATTCAACTGAGCCAAGCGATGGCTATGTGATGATTTGTGAAGGTATTTTCTCAAATCTTCTTTAGCCAAGGAATAAAGGTCTTCAGCTGCCACACTGGAATCATCAAAATGTTTAAAATTCTGGCGAAGATTGCTTACTACGGCACCTGCAAAAAGGGTATCTTCTAAATTGAACTGATCTTTCCAGCCTGCACAAAGTAAAAGCACATTTTTATCCTGAATTTTCAAATAATTACAAAGTGAATCTAAGTTAAGGAATGACCCTATCACAACTTGATAGGCTCTTTTCTGTGCCAAATGTAAGGCCTTGGTTCCGTTTGTAGTTGTTAGAACAACCATTTTCCCATTTACCTTTTCGTGTGTATAAGAGAATGGCGAGTTGCCGAAATCATAGCCTGCAACTACCTCTCCGTTTCGTTCTGCTGCCAATAAAAATCCGCTATCGCGATAGTTCAAACAATCTTCAACCTGGGCTACAGGAATAATCGCCTCAGCACCATTATCTATCCCATAAGTAATAGAGGAGGTCGCTCTCAAAATATCGATAACCACTACAATACTTTGTTCGATATCATATAAATCGATCAAGGCTGGCGTTAAACAAACTTCTATTTTTTTTGACATGCGAGGAGATATGAGTATTGAGATATGAGATATGAGATTTCAGAGGATCAAACCGTCTCAAATCTCACATCTAACTTCTCAAATCTTACTTATAAAAAGGAAACTTAACCACTTTAGCTTTAATTGGCGTATTGCGAATTAAAATAAAAACTTCAGTTCCTTCTTTAGCGAAATCTTTTGCAACGTAACCCATCCCGATTGCTTTTTGCAAAGAAGGTGCTTGCGTACCAGAAGTTACTTTACCAATAATATTTCCGTCAGCATCAGCAATTTCATAATCATGGCGTGGAATACCGCGATCGATCATTTCAAAACCCACTAATTTCTTTTGAATACCTGCTTCTTTTTGTGCTAACAAAGCTTCTGAGTTGGTAAAAGATTTAGAAAATTTAGTAATCCAACCTAAACCGGCCTCAATTGGCGAAGTCGTATCATCAATATCATTTCCGTATAAACAGAAACCCATTTCTAAACGTAAAGTATCACGTGCACCTAAACCAATCGGCTTAATGTTATAAGGCGCACCAGCTTCAAAAATGGCATCCCAGATCTGATCAGCATATTGGTTTTCGAAATAAATCTCGAAACCACCTGCACCGGTATATCCTGTTGCAGAAATCACCACATTATCAACACCAGCAAAAGTGCCCTTTACAAAAGTATAATACTCCATCGAAGCCAGATCAACCTCGGTTAGGCTTTGTAAAGCATCAGCTGCCTTTGGTCCTTGAATGGCTAAAAGAGAAGTCTGATCAGAAATATTGTGCATTTCTACTCCTTTTGTATTAAACTGTTGTATCCAGTCCCAATCTTTTTCAATATTTGATGCATTTACCACCAACATATAGGTTGTATCATCTATTTTGTAAACCAGAAGATCATCAACAATACCGCCATCTTTATTTGGCAAACAAGAGTACTGAACTTTTCCATCATACAACTTAGCAGCATCATTACTGGTAACCCGTTGAATTAAGTCTAATGCATTTTCGCCTTTAAGAATAAATTCACCCATGTGGCTCACATCAAAAACACCTACTCCATTACGAACAGTTGCATGTTCAGCATTAATACCTTCGTAAGTAACAGGCATATTATAACCTGCAAATGGAACCATTTTAGCGCCTAAAGCGATGTGTTTTTCTGTTAATGCGGTATTTTTCATCCGTAAATTTTATTTTTTTATGAATAATGAAGCGATAACAATTTCACCCCCAGATTATGGCGATTTCATTCGTATTCTTCGTGGGGCAAAACTACTAAGAAAAAGACAAAATTTTGAGGTTAATTTAAAGAGCATTTTTAGATGGTTTTTCTGTTCTTCCGTCATGCTAAACTTGCTTCAGCATCTATTAAAAAGATGCCCGGAGTTGACAAATTTCTCTCTAAGCGTATAGAAAAGATGTTAACTCTTATACAGTTACGCACTTACCAATTCCCCATAAATCTTCAACATTTTACTGGAGATTAAATGAACCGCATGATCATTTTCGACTGTTTTCCTGGCGTTCTCTCCTATTTCAGCCCAACGTTTAGGATTGATGACACATTGTAAGATTGAACGGTAAAATTCATCTGCAGAATCAGCAATTAAAATATCATGTCCATGCTTGTAATTAATTCCTTCAGCTGCAGTAGTTGTAGCAATGATGCATTTTTTCATCGCCATGCCTTCAATAATCTTCACCCGCATTCCGGTACCAGAAATTAAGGGCACAATCATAATTGCCTTAGAATTCATAAACTCTACGGCATCAAACACCTCTCCTTCTACGATCAGGTTCTCTGAATCATATTCAAAAAAATGTTTCTGCATATTTTTCCCGGCAATATAAAAACGGAGGTCTTTATTTAACTTTTCAATGTCTGGCCAGATATCATCTAAAAACCATTCTAAACCTTCCTGATTTGGCCGCCAATCCATCGCCCCCAAATGAAAAAGCGTAGGAAAACTGGTTTTGGTTTTGTCTACCTTATATTTTTCCAGATCGATGGCAACCGGAAAAACCGACATCGGAATTTCGCAACCAAACCTTAATATACTTTGACGATCGGGTTCGGAAATGGCAAAAATGTGGTGAAAGCGGTTAATCTGATCCGTTTCGTAAGCTTTAAGCCGTTGTGCCAAAAAAGCTAAGTACTTACGCCGAATGAGAAACTTTTCTGAAAGCGAAAGACGTTCCCACAACGTAAATTCGATATTATGTGCGCGGTAAATCAGCTTTGCATTACTATTTGCTTTAACCACATCCAAATAGGGCACCACGAAGAGCCCCTCGAACTGGATGACATCGAATACGTTTTCCCTTAAGAGATTTTCCAGCTGCCGCGCAGCATCTTCGCTGTAATACCGGGAAACATTGTATGATTCGTTGGTGAAAATATTAAAAAAAGCCGACCACACATTTACATCGGTATCTAAATCGTAGGTATGGTATTTAATCTGTTCAAAAATGGGGTCATAAATATCTTCAATATCGATACGGCCCTTTGTTGGGTTAAGGCTAAACAAGGTAATATCTGCACCAAGTTGCAGCAAACCTTTTATGGTATTATAAACCACAATAGGGTAACCACTATTTGGCGGAAAGGGAACCCGCTTAGTAATCAACAGAATTTTCACAATGTGGTGAAAATACGAATTTTTAGGCGTTTTTTGAAAACAGTTCTAACTGGGGATCGCTTACATTAAATGTTTTGCGGTGAAATGGCGATAAACCGATTTCGATTACAGCCTTACGGTGTGCAATTGTTGGGTATCCTTTATTCTGCTGCCAATTGTAATGCGGAAAATCGATGTGTAGATTGGTCATGTATTCATCGCGGTGCGTTTTGGCCAGTATAGAAGCGGCGGCGATATTTAGATATTTACCATCGCCTTTAACAATACAACTATGTGGAATCTGCGGATAGGTCTTAAAACGGTTCCCATCAATAATCAGGTATTGTGGTTGTGTTTGCAATTTCTCAATAGCCCTGTGCATGGCCAGAAAAGATGCATTTAAAATATTAATGCGATCAATTTCTTCATGATCGCAAGAGGCTACTGCCCAAGCGAGAGCCTCCTGTTCAATAATTGGCCTTAACAGCGCCCTTTGCTCGTGAGAAAGCTGTTTGGAATCATTTAAACCCTCAAGTACAAAACCTTTGGGCAATATTACCGCTGCTGCAAAAACTGGCCCTGCAAGGCAACCTCTTCCAGCTTCATCACAACCAGCCTCCAATAATTCTTCCTGATAGCAGTTTAACAACATGTTGCAAATTTAATTATTTTATTTTTTGCGAATGAAAGTTAAAGATTAAATTGTTTCTGTTTATCAATTGCCAATAGTATGACCTATGAGAGTATACAACGAAACCCTTGCCCACCGTGTAGCCGAACGTTTAATGCACATTGCTGATGTAGAAGAAAAACTGATGTTTAGCGGGTTAGTGTTCATGGTGAATGGCAAAATGTGCATTGGTGTTTCGAAGGAGGGTATGATGGTAAGACTGGATCCAAATGGTTTAGAAAACCTATCGCATAAAGATGGATGGCACCAAATGATCATGGGTAATAGGCCTATGCGAGGCTATATTTCAGTATCAGAAGATGTTTTAGTTAGAAATGATGAGCTTGATTTTTGGGTTAAACTTGCCCTGGATTTTAATCCTATTGCCAAAGCATCAAAAAAGAAATAAACAGGTTAAGGCCGGCAAAGCTCCAAAACAGGCTAATTCTAGTAAGAGCCATATTTTTTGATTAATTTTACCATTCTAATCAAATTTTATGAAAAAAAGAGCTGCTCTGGCCATATTTCTACTGTCTATATCATTAACCGTACTGGCTCAAATTAAAACAACCACTACTGCAATAACTACCAACGAAAATACTCAATTAAGAAAACAGGCACCAGAAGGGCATTATTGCGACTATTGTAAGCTGAATTATCCGGAATCGCATTTCCCCTGCATCATGAAATCCATAAAGGGTAAATTAGATGTAACTTCCGGAGAGGTTACTTTTGTTGCCGGGCAACCCATTGGCGGGATTTTGGTAAAAGCAGACAAGAACCCTAACGGCAATATAGTTACACTTGTAACCAACCAAAATGGCGAGATAGAATTTAACAATGCCAGCGCAGGGAATTACAAATTTATCCTTTTGGTCCCTTCCACCAATCCCAAATCACGGGTGGCAGGATCACCAATAGGCGGAATAGTTGTTAAAGGTGGTAAAAATCCGGGAGGAAATTTAATCACCTTAATCACAAACGAAAATGGCGAAATAGAGCTGAATAACCTGCCTGTAGGCATTTATAAATTTACTGCAATGGGAGCCTCTGCAACAGAAAAAGCTAATCCATTATACAAATCGAGTTATTCGGAAAAGGTATATCCTTAGTATCAATATCTTTAAATTTATGCTACTCCCGTTTTTTGGCACTATTATGGAATCTTTCAAATCTGTGCATCTTTAAATTATTATACATTTAAAACACACATTATGAAACATTTAAATTTAATATTAAGCCTTGCATTTTTTTCGATAGGATTTCAGTCTTTTGCCCAAACGGATAAGCAAACCACCATAAAAATCGTAACAGATAAGAATTATGCTTTTGTGGCCAACACAGCCACTCCAATGGCTAACAATGACATTAACAGAATATTGTCAACAATGCCAGGCAGCCAGGTAGGTTCTTCCATAAACCTAAGCGGATCACAATACGATGTAAAGGTTACCAAAGACAGTATTATTGCTTACCTGCCTTATTTTGGAAGGTCTTTTTCGGCTCCGATAGATCCGACACAAGGTGGTATTAAATTTACTTCAAAAAATTTCACCTATAAAGAATCGAAGAATAAAAAAGGAATGTATACCATCCAAATTGAAACAAAGGATGTGGTAAGAGAAAATTATCGGTTTACAATCAATATTTCGACAAACGGTTATGCTTCTTTAACGGCGAGTAGTATCAATAAACAGCCCATTATTTTTAATGGATATTTAGAAGAGCTAAAGAAAAAAGATTAGATATTAGAAGCCAGGCTTAATAAATCTTGATTTCGAGCGGATTGGAGAAATCTTTTAGCACGGTTCAAAGATCTCTCCGCTTTGCTTTGCTTCGGTTGAGACGACGACTGCACTATTTCTTAACCAACTCAATCTGAAAAATGTGCGGCCATTTTTTGCCAGCTACAAAAAGCCTTTTACCAGCTTTATCGTAAGCGATTCCGTTTAACACATTATTGGCTTTTTCATCTTCAGTTTTAAAATAATCTGCTGGCAACAGTCCTGATAAATCGATCTTACTTTGAACGGCACCCGTTTCCGGATTGATGATCATGATTTCGTTTGTTGTATATACGTTTGCATAAATTTTACCGTCAATAACTTCAAGTTCATTCAGATTTTGGATCGGCCCCTTATTATCAAACACATCAATCGAACCAATTTTTTGATAAGTATCCTTATTCAGAAAAAAGATCGTATTTGAACCATCGGTATTCAACACCTTCTCCCCATCAAAAGCCAAACCCCAGCCTTCTCTTCCAGCAGTATAAGAAAACTCAGACAATTTCTTCAAAGTAGCTTTATCGTAAACAAATCCAACTTTTTCGCGATACGTTAACTGAATAATTTTGTTTCCAATTACGGTCATGCCTTCGCCAAAATATTGCTTATCTAAATCTGCTTTCTGAAGAATTTTTCCTGTTGCCGGGTCTACCTTGCGTAAGCTCGAATGGCCATAATCGCCGGCACTTTCGTAAAAGAAGCCATCATGATATTCTAAACCCTCTACATACGAAGCGGTATCATGAGGCAGGTTCTTAATTACCTTATAAGTATATTCTGTAGGCGCCTGCGCTGCCAATACGTTAATATTTGAAGTTAAATCTTCTGATTTTCCTTCTCCAAATATTTTGGCGGTTAACAGGTGGTTACCCAATTTCAGACCTTCTGTTTTAAGTTTAAGCGCCAAAGTATCGGTTTTCGAAGCAACTTTGATGGTATCGATCAAATAAATTACAGAGTCTACTTTTTGCTCAGCTCCAAACTGCACTTTCACATCAAATTCATTTCCTGAGGGCACATTAACACCAGTTAATGGAGCAACAAAATTACGGTAAGTTGTGGTTGTACGCTCTTTACAAGAGCTTACAAATGCAAGTGCAATTCCAATAAATGCAATTTTTTTAATGGGGTTAATCTTCAGGCCAAAACGCATCTTCTATATGGTTTAAATTATAACTTTTATTTTTTGTAAAGGTAATCGCAATAATATCAAAACGGATATCATTTTGATGATTCATGATTTCAATATAAGCATTAGCGGCCAATTCCATCTGAATTTGTTTCGCTTTGTGTACAAATTCCTCTGGTTCTCCAAAAGCAATGGAGCTACGGGACTTAACTTCAACAAAAACCATAATACCATTTTTATATACAATTAAATCTACCTCAGCCTTACCATGTGTCCAGTTTTCATCTAAAACTTCGTATCCTTTTCCTTCCAGATATTGCTTCGCAATCCGTTCACCTTCTCTACCTAAATCATTATGAAGCGCCATGTCTACTTATTGAATGAGTGAATTTTGAATGAATGAATTTTATAGTCTCTTTATCAAGAACGATCGTCATGATTGAAAAGCCGTCATTTCGAGCGGACCCGATAGCTCCTAATATCCGCATGTCTGTTATAATTATGAATATTGGCAATTTACAAAATGAATATCACCTGATTTTATCCCCCCTATAACTATATTTATAGCTGCAATTTCATTTTGGATGGCATTTCTGAACAGATCTGGGATCGAAATTCTATTTTGGGCATAAAAATGGTTATGACATCCCCTCCCGGCGGTATCCCAGGTTACATATTGGCATTAGGT
>NZ_JAPIVP010000014.1 GCF_026239555.1 Pedobacter sp. PF22-3
TCATTTCAGGGTCTTAAAAGCATGAAAGATGCTGACCACGAAGTAGCTATTAGGCCTTTAAAACAATAAAAACTGCTAATAAAATAAATTCAGCATGACGATCGCGTGAGATAATGCTGCTGTAAACATTAACTATGATTCAAATATTAATCGAACTCAGGTTACAAGTAATGCATATAAGCAAGAGTTTGATATTTGTAATTTTATTTCGTTTTTAGTTACGGGAACGATTGCATAGATATATATGATTTATTATACGTTTTTGTAGTTATATTACTAATTTCATGTTCATTAATAACCAAATATAATTCTACAATCATGAAAAAAAAATCAGGTATTCTCGTACTCGGGATGGCTATTGCATTGTTCGGATGCAAAAAAGACAACACTACAATGACTGATGTTGCAGATGGTAAATCCATCGTTCAGCCAAACAAACTAGGGCTTGCAGCTGCGGCAGTGAGTGCTACTGTAACTACTGAAGCTGCTTTAAAAGCAGCGATATCAAATGCGCAACCAGGCGATGTGATCACGGTGAGTGGTACCATTTACCTCACCAGCACCCTTCAGTTACTTAAAAGCGGTACATCCAGCTCTAAAATTAATTTTACCGGCGGTATATTGGATTGTTCAGGTATTTCTGGTGCCAACTGGGGTGTAAAAGTAAATGGAAGTTACTGGAATATTACCAATATGACCATCAGAAACGCACCCGACTGCGGGATTGTTTTCCAGACAGGTGGCTATAATTATGTGAATAAGGTAACCACACATGGAAATAAGGATTCCGGACTTCAGATTTATAACGGCGGTCACCACAACAGCATCAATAATTCTACTTCTTATGATAATTATGACGTGGCCAACGGTGGTGAAAATGCAGATGGTTATGCCTGTAAATTATCTGCCGGTGCAGGTAATCAGTTTAACTCCTGTAATGCCTACCACAATTCTGATGACGGATGGGATTTATACGGACAACCTTATACTGTTGTAATCAATAATTGTACTGCCACTAATAATGGTTATGGTACAAATGGTGATGGAAATGGTTTTAAACTGGGTAGTGCCGGACAAAATGTTCCGCATACCGTTACCAATTGCAAATCCAATAACAACAAAGGAAGCGGTTACGACGGAAATGGAAACGCCGGCCATATCACTACTACTGGCAGCGGTGGTTCTGGAAATGTAAAAGGACTTTTTAACCGGATTAATTAAGATTGTTCTCCCCGTAAAAAGGTTCAGTTGGAAACAGCTGAACCTTTTGTTTTATTGAATCAGATTTATTTTATAAAAGGCATGTACTTGTTTAACAGAAAAGCTTTTCATTTATTCATACTTTACAACAGTTCCACAATTCGTTATGGTCTCAACCTAAAGTTCTGCTCGTAGTGCATTTTTCTTAGAATAGTTAAGGCACCACGCTAGCTTGCTTCAATAACAAACAGGTTTTACCGAAGGATGCCGTCAATCCCAAGAGCCGGAGAAATCAAAAAAACAGTTGCAGTTAAAGTAAGTTGGCACTGACAAGCCTGAAACGCAGTGGTTTTGTGTTCATAAGAAATGATTCAAAGCTTTGAATAGAATTGAACACAAAACGAAGTGCCGCTGTTTTTTTGATGTGTGTGTGATTGTGTAAAAGGCTCATTGCTGGATTGACAAAGCGCTTTGGGTACTTTGGCGCTCCAAAGTACCTTGCCCCCGCGGCATAGAGCGGTAGAAGAATGTTTTACTTAATTGTGTCCACATGATAGTTTCTAAGATATAAGAGCGCATTATTTAGCAGTAAAGATGCTGAAATAAATTCAGCATGACGATTACCTAGAATATGTACTAAAAAACAAATCCAGACTAACAATAATTTCTTACGCGATAGGACATTGATCAGGATGAGTAAGCAGATGCAGAACTTTCGCAACCGATTGATTCATAGCCCTGATTTTCTAAATATTTTAGAAGCAAACATCGCAGTTGATAAATTTTTCATCATGTGTTTATGAATGCTGCGCAGATTTATCTAAGTTTGTTTCCAATGTCATTGCCACTAACAAACCATACTTTAGAGAAATTAGAAACCCTGCTTTTTGCAATGGGTTATAAGGTACGTTATGAGAAAGGGAACTTTAAAACGGGTTCCTGTCTGCTCGAACACAATAAGGTTATTGTAGTCAATAAGTTCTCCAATCTGGAAGGAAAAATTGCCGCATTGGTTACATTGGTAAAACAGACCAATGCGGAGGAAAACCTGCTGGACGAGAAGCAACGCCAGTTTTATCAATCTTTACAACAAACCGAATTATTTTAATGAAGATACAAAGCAGGGATTACTTATTTAGAAAGGAAAGTTTAAGCAGATGAAAGTTACTTTTTTAGGTACCGGTACATCACAAGGCGTTCCTGTAATTGCCTGTACTTGTGAGGTTTGTAGATCTACTGATAAAAGAGATAACCGTTTAAGGACTTCTATATTGGTGGAAACGGCTGATAAAACCATTGTAGTAGATAGTGGACCGGATTTCCGTTACCAGCTTTTGCGCGAAAAGGTAAAAGACCTGGATGCGGTGTTGTTTACCCACGAACACAAAGATCACATTGCCGGTTTAGATGATATCAGGCCCTTTAATTACCTGCTCCATAAGGTAATCGATGTTTATGCTACCGAAAGGGTACAAACCGCATTAAAAAGAGAGTTTTATTACATCTTTGCCGAAACCAAATACCATGGTTTACCACAGATTAATTTACATAAGGTAACCAATGGCGAAGATTTTAAGATTGGCGAAACAACCATCACTCCATTTGAAGTCATGCACCATTTACTGCCTATTACCGGCTACCGGATTGGCGATTTTACGTACATCACCGATGCTAAAACCATATCAGAACAGAGTTTTGAGAAAATAAAGGGAACAAAAATATTGGTGCTTAATGCTTTGCAGAAAGAACCACATATTTCACATTTTACCTTGGGCGAGGCCATTGCCTTTGCAGAAAGGGTAGGGGCAGAAACCACTTACCTGACGCACATCAGCCATAATCTGGGTAAACATGCAGATGTGGAAAAGGACTTGCCGTCGAACATCAGGCTGGCTTACGACGGGCTTAGTTTCGAATCTTAGCGTTATTTAATATAAAAGCTTCATTCGTTTGTGATCAAAAAACGAAACTGCCGCAATACGTACTCGCAGATATCCCCATTCTGTCGTCTGCAATGAAAGCCATCCAGGTGTGGAATGTACTTCCTTTATAAAAGGAAGGAATTTCCAGGCTTTCCCTTTCTTTTAACCGCCTGGCGCCACTTGTTTCATAGATGGCCGTTTTGTTGTCCACATCATAAACCATTAGCATCACCTGGTCATGCTTCCTGGTGTAATTGCCGTTAGCATTATCCGTCCAGCTGAAATGTACACCCGCATCGTCGTGTTCCAGCTTAACCCCCTCCGCACCGCTGAGGTTTCCAAAGCTCAAACGCACAGCGGCATAGTCGATTTCGCCGGCGGCATTCTGGGCATTCAGCATATTATAGGATTTCGCCACATTATGGGCGGTCATCATGCGTTTTTTCGACTCCAGGTTAAAACCAATCCGGATAAAGGCAACAATAGGGCTTAAAAAGGTCTGCATGATGGTAAAACGCGATCTGCAGGCCTTTTGATCAGCACTACCGGTTTTGTTTTTGATAGATTTTCTGCGTTTGCTCCTGATCACCCATTTCCCGTTCAGGTAATAACCGGTTACGGCGCCCACCGTCCCGGTGAAACCTCCGTTAATTCCGTTTTCTATTTTTCCCATGATTCAATTAATTTATGTAATACAATATAGCAAATAGCTGATTTATAAACAAATAAGTTGTATTTTCTTCTGATTTAAGCCGACTTTTATTCGGGTACAATTGTCATAAGTCCGACGAAACCCCGTCTTAAGTGCGTCGAAAGTCCGTTATAACATTTACACTTTTATGTTAGTGTGCTATACTGGAATAAGTTTACAAGTTGTCCGATACTGGAAAAGGTTTACTATGTTAAGATTTGCTTTCCGAAATTTTAGTTCAAAAAATATTTTATGAATGTTGCAGTGCACTAGCGTTAATTTATATATTTGCAAACTTCAAACCCAGGTGGCGGTCCCGATAGCAATCGGGATGGTAGACGCACCATCAAATTGGGAGTGACAGTATGATAAAATAAACCCAGGTGGCGAAATTGGTAGACGCACCATCTTGAGGGGGTGGCGCTGGCAACGGCGTGGCAGTTCGAATCTGCTTCTGGGTACAAAGAGTTTGGTTTTTGCCAAACTCTTTTGTTTTTATGGTGTGGCAATTACGCGGCTTTAATAAGGCTAATAAAAAAAGCGGCGAGTAGTAATCTGTTGACCTAATTAAGGTACAAGTCAAGCCATTGCTTAAACCTGGCTGCACTAAACTCGCGTCAGTGAGTAAATCATGTTTATAAATTTCCCATCTCATCCTAAATAAATATGCGCTTTATGATGTATCTCTTTGACTTTTCAAATTTATTTACTCAGATGATAAATAAATTTGGAAAATCTTTATATTCGCCAATTATTAAAAATGAAAATAACCTCTCAATCCTATTATCTTCCTGACGTTCTAGCCGTTGAGGCTCATCATGAACTTCCAAATAGTGCCAATAAACCATTAATAATTACCGGTATAGATAAAAAAAGTGGCACGAAAAATGATTACATTGTAAAGTTAAATGGCGCTGAGCGAATGCATAAAGAAGGGCGCTTGCGAGAAATTTTAGCTGCTTTCATTGCACTTGAACTCGAATTGGATGTGGTTGAGCCCGTAGTTGTTGATATTACAGATGATTTCGTTAGAGCACAATTAGGTCAGGATTTTTATTTGAAAACTAGCAAAAGTTTAGGATTTAATGTTGGCTCAAAATACATTGCGAAGTTCATAACTTTAGAGAATGATGTATCGCTCACTAGACAGCAGGAAGAGGCAGCACAGTATGTTTTTGCATTTGATTTGTTGATTCAGAATAACGACCGAAATCGTTTAAAACCTAATATGATTACCGACGGAAATCAGTTAATAATGTTGGACCATGAATTAGCTTTTGGATTTCATCTAGTTCTGTCTTTTTTAAGAAATCCAAAACCTTGGACCTTTCCAGATGTTGATATGGTTTGGGTAAATCAACATTGTTTGATCAAGCGTCTCAAAAATAAACATTCTCAACTAGATGATTTTGGTAAAAAAATGATTAATTTAAATGATGCATTTTGGGTACGGTGTAGAGAATTGATACCGGCAGAGTGGATGGATGAAGAGATATTTATATCAGTCAAAAATCATGTTGACCTTATTAACGTAAATAGAGAAGAATTTATATCTAATATAAAACTCATACTATCATGAAAAGCTTCCAATATCAATTATTAAGATTTCTTCCAGATAGGATTACTGGTGAATTTGTTAATCTTGGGGTTGTTGCTTATGATCCTGATGAGAAGAGAATTGGCGTTAGACTTATTGACAAAACAACCAGATTATCACAAGTTTTTCCCAATACCAACTCCCGATTTATAATCAAAACAGTGAGGTTTATAGAGGAGCAGCTTAAAAAGCTTGACAATCAGTTATCTTCCGAATTGGAATTTGAATCTTTTGTTTCTTTGGAAGAAGTTACTCGAAGAGTTTTACCAAAAGATGATTCTGCGCTTTTTTTTACTGAAACCACTTTGAGCTTGGATGTCAGTATTAATGCTTTAGTTGATTATCTCTATAATAGACAAGTAAATATTAATTTAACTGAGTCTGACCGGGAATATCAAAGTGATAAAGACATATGGAGTAAAATTTATAAAGAATATTTCGACCAATTAAATATATCCAGATATTTAAAGCCTGTCAGTATCAAAACTAAATTTGAAGAGGTTAGATTTGAACATTCATGGAAAAATGGGCATTTGAATTTTTTTGAAACCGTCAATTTTGATCTGCAGAAAACTGAATCCATAAGAAACAAGGTATTCAGATGGGCAGGGCAGATTGATGAACTCAAGACTTCTAAAGAACCTTCACATCTGTATTTATTGGCACTACTTCCAAAGGATGATATTTCAACAAATAACTTTATCAAAGAGTTTTTACAATCTAAATCCTCTTCAAAAGTAACTGTTGAAGTGATCGTACCAGAGAACGCCCGCAGTGTAGCTTTAGATATAAAAAATGAGATAGATGCGCACGCTAGTACTCATTGATCTATAATTTTTTATCTATTAAATTTTTTTGTTTCCCTACAATAGATTCATTGTAAGTTTTTGATTATCTGCATTTGTAAATTGGCGAGGAGGGGTCAAATTTATTGGCATGTCCACTGAAACTAAACTTTACAAAATATTTTTATAACATATCAAAAATTTATGTTTTAATTTTTCAATTAAGCGCGGCTATTGTTTTGGTTTTTAGGATGTTATAAATAAATCCTTTGCTTTTTAAGTCATCAAAAATTGGTTGTAATGCCTGTAAGAAGTCACTTAAGTGTTCAAAGTAATCTTCATTTAGGGTACTTAAAAAGCTTCGGTAGCACCGAAGCTTTTTTGTTCTTTATGGCATCAGTTTATATCCTTTTTTCTAAAAAAATAAATCGGTATTTACACAGGTATCTGTCTGGATTTGCTACAGCGATTACAATCGCATAAGGATAAAAATTTTAAGGATAGTTTCACATCTAAGATAGATGATTGGAAACTATTTTTTCCCATCTGTCCGCGTAGTCTTAAGCCTTAAGTTGAGCGTAAGGAGACTACGGATATTGGAGAAAACCAAATTGAGTTTAGAAACTCAAAACTATACCATAATCCGTAGAGTCGCTATGCTTAACTCTATGGACAGATAGGGAATCTTCTATTTTAAGTTAGTAAATTTTAAAAGCTTAGATTAGTAATTCAATATGAGAGTAAAAAGGAATGTATAAGTCAGGACAGTTCTTCAATATTAAGCAACAGGAAAATGCAGAAAGAATTGACAAAGAGCTTCGGCATGAACATGCTGGTATATGGTATATTAGTGATAGCTATGGATCAAAGATTTTAGTTAAACTGCCTTCATCTACGATTAAGGCGATTATTAAAGGCTGTCGTTTTGAACTATTATTTGCTATTGATGAGGATTGTACCCCTAAGGTGCTACATACAGGTTTACGTATTTTCGACGATCAGCAAAATCCTCAGTTGGTAATGAATACCCAGCGGTTCTTAAGAGATCATTTTGCGCTTTTAAAGATTATGTATCTTGAATGTGTTCAGGTTCAGTTTTGTAACGAGCTGAGCGTGGTACAGACATTTGGAGATCTAAAACTTGATGAGTGGGACCGACATCGGGTACTTGCATTCTTGGGTAACCCAAAGCAGATGTATGTGGGTGATTTTAATGGGCACTTAAATCGTTCACTGGATAAATTTCAGGCAATTCTTAATCCGCGCGAAGACGAACCTATTAAGGTTAATATGAGAGATTTATCGATAGTAGGATCTTACGAGCATTTAGAAAATATTAACCATTCATTTTATGGTGGTGAGGAGCCTGTTCACACTAATATTGGAGATGCTCTTGAAGGTGAACAATTTGAAAAAGAAATTTTCGTTGTTTTGCAGTCTCTATTCACTGATCGCAATTATCATGCTCCGAAGGTCAAATCTAAGTCCAGTTTACGGGAATTAATAGATATTTTCGCTATTTCAGATTACGGTGTTTTTCTTATTGAGGCTAAGGCTCTTGGCGTTTATGAGGCTACTGGTGATAGGACTATGGCCAGAAAGATTTTGGGACTTCAAAAGCAAATAAAAAAAGCGATAGGGCAATTAGTGGGAGCTTCTAAAACAATAAAAGAAGGCCAAGGAATCTTTGATTCAAATAATAGTGAGATCGTATTTGACCGCGGACTTTTTCCGCACGGAATTGTCCTGATTTCCGAAATGATGCATTTTGGGGATTGGAGCAGTACCGTTCAGCTGATAATTGAAACCATGTCTGAGTGCAAAATGTTTATCCATGTTATGGACTTACAGGAATTTTTGCAATTTATTGGCTACTCGAACCAAGATAAAGATATCTTTGATTCGCTATTGATGCAACGAGCAGAGAGATTTGTTTCCAACCCTAAACTGGATATAAGATGGGAGTTTTTTGCTAAATAACTTATTTTGCGTTTCAGCTACGTTTTTAGTCCATGCGAGAACTTACGTTAAAGATACTCTGGGTGGTGACTTTCAATTCAATTATTCCAAGTTTTCATTTTTTATACTTCCCATCTTTCCGTAGTCTTGTGGGTTGGAAGTGGGCATAAGGAGACAACGGATTTCTAAAGAAAAATATTAGCGATTCAGATCCCCCCCTTTTTGCTTATCACACTAGCAACATCTTTAGTATTTAAGCCCTCACCAATCCGCAAGAGCTTAAATTTAGTTTACCCATTCCTCACTCAAAACTTCCCTTCCCATCAGCAACATAGCTGTAAATCACGATATATTCGATTCCATTTTTTTGAAAATGCCCGATAGGGATATCACCTTTTTCAAAGTAAGCTGATTTGCTTTCGAAAGGAATGCCGCAAAGCATGGTATTCGGTTCTATTTGATGATAAACAACATCATTTCTAGTGCCTGCAATAGCCATCAATGTTGATAAATTTTTACTCGATCCTTTTTGGTGATATTTTGGATGATGCGGGTGCTGATTGGCGGTTACCCAGGCGCCGGGCGCCATTGGTTTATAAAATTTGCCTAAAGGGATATCGAAGCGGCGAGGCAAAAAACAAGATGCTATTGTCCCATTGGGGCTGATGGTTCCGGTTTCGATAAAGAAATGGCTAATCTGTATCCAATGCCGGGTGAGCTGATACACATATTCCCGAATGGAATTTTGCCCGTCCTCTAGAAATTCTGCCCATCCGGTGTAGCGTGGCAAAGTCATCATGATTTCAGAAACATGGCCATCAATATGATGTAAGGTAGCCTTAACTGCGCAAATGGCAGGTAATACATTCGTGTTGGCTGTTTCAGCTGCAACCTGAGCAGG
This sequence comes from Pedobacter sp. PF22-3, assembly GCF_026239555.1. Taxonomy (GTDB): domain Bacteria; phylum Bacteroidota; class Bacteroidia; order Sphingobacteriales; family Sphingobacteriaceae; genus Pedobacter. The sequence continues at coordinate 9,056 of NZ_JAPIVP010000014.1, forward strand.
GAGCTGTGTGTTTTGATTTTTACTTTTGGTACTTCGCATGACCTTAAAAATTAAAATATCCCGGCCGCTGCGAAGTACCAAATAACTCTTTTCAGAGACATAGGAAATGAGGGGCTGCCTCTCGGCCGGGAATATCGTTAAAAATAATTTACTGGATTTTCTGTCTCCTGATTTAAATGAAAAAATATATTATTTGTACTTCGCATAGGCAATTTAGAAACAAAATCTCAAATCTCAAAGAAAAACCTTAATTATTAAATTTGGTTTCTCATCAGCGTTTAAAGTAGCTTCGGTTATCCTCTTTTGTTGCTGTAATTTCTTCATGTGGGTCAATACCCAAATCAATTATCTCGCCGGCTTAAGTTTCATTATACAGTTTGGATTCTTTTTCAATATTAACGACTCATCGATTGTTTTGTTTAAATTTGAAGTATGACCAATTATATCGAAGAAATCAGAGGTATATTAGCTGCAGCCAGACAAAACGCCTATACTGCTGTGAACGCGGCAATGGTTGAGGCATATTGGCTGATCGGAAAACGTATTGTTGAGCAAGAACAGCATGGTGAAGAAAGAGCCATTTATGGAGAAGCTATCTTGAAAGAACTTTCCAAAGCTTTGACAGCTGAATTTGGGAAAGGTTTTTCTTACTCTAATTTGCGTAATTTTCGTCAATTTTATCTCACCTACCGTGATAATGAGATTTGCTACACACTGTGTAGCAAATTGACATGGAGCCATAACCGGTTAATTATGAGGGTTGAAAATGAGGCTGCAAGAGGATTTTATTTAAACGAAGCTGCTGAACAGAATTGGAGTGTTCGAACTCTGGAGCGTAATATTAACACTTTCTATTATCACAGGCTTCTATCTTCAAATGATAAAGCTATAAATCAAGAAGATAGTAAAGTATTGGAGAAACAGAGACCTGAAGATTTCATTAAGGATCCCTACATTTTTGAGTTTCTAAATATTGAGCAACCTTCAACTGCAAATGAGTCTGAGATTGAAACAGCATTAATAGAGAACTTACAGCAATTTTTGCTTGAGTTAGGAAAAGGATTTTCTTTTGTGGGCAGGCAATTTAGAATCAGCACCGAGATAGATCATTTCTATATTGATTTGGTATTTTATAACTATCTACTTAAATGTTTCGTGTTAATTGATTTAAAAGCTGGCAAACTTACCCACCAGCATGTGGGGCAAATGGATATGTATAGACGGATGTTTGATGATTTAAAGAAACCAGAAGGCGATAATCCAACAATAGGTATTATTCTTTGTACAGAGAAAAGTGAAACGGTAGTTAAGTATTCTGTGATCAACGATAATCCCAGACTCTTTGCTACTAAATACATGCCTTATCTACCTACAGAGGAAGAATTGATTGCCGAAATAGAACGGGAAAAGATAAAACTTAACCTTTTTAATAGTTAAAATACTAGTTTATATTGCCAAATTTTTGCAGGTAATTACATCGGATTGGCAGAAGTTACCAAGAACGTTTTTAGCAGATTAGCAAGCAAATGGATCGATTATAAATTCATGCCCGAAGATTATGTAGGCAGCGAAGACAAAATAGTAGCTTATGGAACTTATACTGGAACCTATAAAATTACAGGAAAGCCATTCATGGCAAGAGTGGCCCATGTTTGTAAACTGAAGGAGGGAAAAATAATCAGTTTCGAGCAGTTTGTAGATAGCCAGCCGGTAAACGATGCAATAAAATAAGCTCAAAGTAATATTAATAAACACAGGTTATCACGATAAAGATCCTCAAGCAAATTATAGCAGAAATAAAGAATACGAAAGAAGAAGACACGCATCAATTGCAGGATTTGATATTGAAGTACATTTGTTATGCTCCAAAGATGCCTTTGATGATTTTCAGAATAAAAAGCGATTTAAATGTTCAATTATTCCTGCTCATGGTTAGTCTGGTAAAGTTGAAATAGGAGATTAGTTTAGAACAACTTAGTTGTTGTTGTAACTGAAGCTTATCGTTAAACTATGCGAAGCCTGTAAAATTGGAATTAATACTAATTACGGATAACAATTAACCTTTGGGTTAGGGCTGTTAATCATTTAATGCTGTCTGGTGTCTTTAAATTGCCATAACACATTGATGATTTTCCAGCTTCCATTTAGTTTGACGATGTGCAGGTAGTCTATCCATTGATCAGCAATTAATTTTACAGATGCGGTCCGTTCTGAAACATCCAGCAATTTTACTTCTTTCTTTGGGGAGGACGGAAACTTATCATTGTTTTTATTATAGCTTTCGGCCAGTAAAACCATAGATTCTGTGCTTGTCTCCCTGATATAGTCTTTTCCTGTTGGCTTATCTTTCCAAAATGTTCTCTTTACCATTCTTGGATGCAAGGCACCTTCCATTTGTGCCGGGTTTGGTTTGTGCTGCGATTCGATATAATCGAGGGCTGTTTGCCTTATTTCTATACTGTCTTGCCTGGTTTGCGAAAAGATAGCGTTACTGATGAAAATAAGTGTAATGGTAAATAAGAGGGGTTTTAGAGTCATTTATTTTGGATTTTTGTTTAACAAACGGTTTTCATCAGTTCTGGCCTGTTGGTTAGCATTCATCTTTAAATTTAATTTGTTATAGTTGGGAGCAATACTGCCGGAAGAATATATTTTTCCAAAATCTGATCTGCCTGTTGATGGGCAAAAGAAGTTCCATACGCCGATGCATTAACCACTACCACCAGGTCAATTTGCTTAAAGATGTAAATTTTATTTCCACCATTTCCGGAGCTGTACCAGACTTCCAGATTTTTGCCGTCGATTTTAATGGTCTTGTTCCAGAAAAGAAACCCATAAAAGCCGGGCCTATCCGCAGGGAGGGTTTGCAAATGGCGGAACGACTTATTTATCCACGATTTGGGAACAATTTGTTTGCCATTCCAAACACCGGCATTGCAGTAAAGTTGCCCGAATTTCGCAAAATCTAATGCTTTTAGGCGTAATCCTCCACCGGTGAATGGTTTACCCATTGGGGTACGTGCCCATTCGAGCGAGTCGATCCCCAGTGGATCAAATAATTTCTTTTTCGCATAAGGTTCCAAACCACCTGTTATCACCTTATCCATGATATCTCCAAGAAGCATTGTGCCAACGGTGAAATAAGACCATTGTTTCCCATTCTGCTTGTTTGCTGCCATGGGCAGATCAAGCGCAAATTTAACGTAATCGGCAGTAGGATACATATTCTCTTCATTGCCGGGAGATTCCATCACATCGTCATTTCCATCAAAAGCAGCGCTCATTGTTAACAGATCAACAAGTTTTACACTATCCTTTTTCGCAGATGGATGTCCGAATTGCTTTAAATTATAAAACTCACTTAATTTCTGCTGCTCGGATTTAAGGTACCCGTCTCTAATGGACAAACCAAGTAAAGTGCCCGTAAAAGACTTGCCAACGGAGCGTGCATCGTGAAGGCTCGTTCTGGAAGATCCGTTAAAATACTCTTCCAATAATAAGGACCCTTTTTTAATCACAACAATTGAATTGATCTTTTTGTAAGACTGATCGAGTATTTTGGTATTGAGCTGTTCAATTAGCTCCTGATTATATTTTCCCGCATATAATGGCCAACCGCTTCCTGGCCTAATCGGTTGTGGCTTTATTAATTTTGCATCAATAGGGGGGAGGATTCTGGTCATGTTAATATCTGTTGCCAGCAAAATCGGAGAATAGATTCTATGGCCTGCATCGATATAGACCCTAATTTGGATGCTCAGTTTTTTTGGTGTCTGTCCGAATAAACTTATACCCGAATTAATCATAAAACGGTCCCACATATTCAGGCTCCACAGCCCGGATCTGCTCCCGCTAATCAAGACTACCGGGAGTGGTTTTCTAACGATTTTATCCTGTAAAAGAATGGCGCCGGGATGTAAATCTTCCTTATAAACGGGTTTGCCCTCTATCAAAAAGGAAAACTGAAAATTTCCGATTTTTAAGGCAGAATCGGTGGGTAGGCCGGGTGCCAGCTTTTCGAGTTCCTCAGCAAGTGATTTTCCGGTGTTGATCTTCAGGTAGAGGTCTTGACTACTTCCAATATTATAACTGGTAATAGCGGTTTCTTTTGATACAGAATCAGTTGGATCAGGCCGATGATCGAGAAACTCCAGGTTTTTTAATTGAGCGCTTGCGGTAAAGCAAAGGCCAATAGATGCGACAAATACGGTTAAAAATAAAAATTGCTTCATAGGAAAATATTACCTGACAAGGTTAGCTTTTTTTGACTCTAAAAAATAGTACAGAATTAACATGCAACAACTTATTCCATTTTTACTTTAAATAACGCTGATACTGATGCGGGGTAAACCGAAACTCTTCTTTGAAACACCGGATGAGATGGGTCTGGTCGTAAAAACCACATTCAAAAGCAATCTGGATGGCAGTTTTTTTTCCGGCATTGAGTTCTGCCGCTGCCCGGCAAAGTCTGATGCTTCGGATGTATGCTCCAAGGTTACATCCAAAATACTTTGGAAAGTATCTGGATAGATGGACAGGGTGTATGCCTATGGTACCGGACATAGATTCGAGAGAATGACTTTGATCAGGACTATCATGAAGCATTTGGGTGAGTTTATCAACCCATTCCGGAGGTTGTTTATATCTGCGATAATTCGAACTGCTGGAAAGCCTGTCTATCGCATTAACAGCTAGCGCATGGAGCGATAGTGGCGTGGTATCATCGGGATTTTTAGTAGAAATTAAGATTTGATGGAAGAGCGATTTTACCAGGGGATTGATTACTTCAAGGCTGCCTTCGGCCATATTTTTGCCGGCAAATTCCAAAAGCCATTTAGCAGACAATTCCAGGTGCATTCCCCTTGTGTAGCCCTTTGGCTTTACATTGTAATGCGGTTCCTGACAATTATGGAAAAGTAAAGTGCCCGGAACACATTTATGGTGATCTTTTTTATTTATTTCAGAAACCTTGCCAGCGATTAGGAAAGTAAAGTAAGCATTGTCATGATAGTGCCAATCAACGAATTCGTGAGTATATTCAGTATTGGTGATGATGAGCCCATCCAATTTGATGGTTTGATCAGTATTACCAAAAAAAATTCCCGATGTGAGCTTTTTCATGAATGATTTTAGCTTTAAGACACAAAAAACAGGTGGGAGTTACAAGTGATTTCTGTATGTCAATTCCTGGCCACAGCAGCTCCCAAACCGCTAAGACTTGCGGCAGGAAAGGGAAATCTTAAAATACGTAATTGTTTAATGGCTTTGGAATACGCAGGAACTACGCTTACGGTATCTCTTTGTTCTACATTTGGAACATTAGAGACGACCGCTTCAATGATAATCAATTAGAATAGGAGGTGGACATTTGATAATGCAACTCGGTCTGGCCGGTTGTGCTGAATCCCAATCGTTCGTACAAAGCTTTAGCTCGCTTGTTTACTTTGAAAACCTGTAATTCGATTTGTTTTGACTTAGATTTTGCTTGCTTAATTAAGTCACGTAAAATTTCGGTACCAATACCTTTGCCTTGAACCTTGTCGCATAAGAGAAGGCTTTGAAGGTAAATATGAGTTTTGTTCTCTGTAGTAATAATAAGCCCGATAGCATCATCGCTTTCATCCATTATAATTTTAATTTTTTCAGAATTGAAGTCTTCAATGTGGAATTCTAGCTGCACTGCATCATCCCAACCCCATATTTTCTCTATATATGGCTTGATTGACTTTCTTTTAATTTGAAAGATTAAATCGAAATCAGCATCTGTAGCTTTTCTGAAACGTATCATGCAAATATGTATTTCCAGTACGGAGACGATAAAGATAAATCAATATTTACTTTTTTTTTGGCAAAAAAAATGTCACACTGATAGCAGCTCTTCACCAAAAATGGGGAAAAAACACTTTTAGCGAAATTCCCAGTTAATTATTATTTATTTAGATTGATTTGATTAGGTTCGACGACCTATTGATCGAAAAAACAATATTCCCTTCCTTTAAAAGGATAACCGAAAGACATGCTGATATGCTAAATTAACCTTTTTTTGTGCTTCTATCGAAATTTGTATATTACTGAACTAAGGTATCAAATCCCGCCCTTTGGAGATAACTGGCCCATTACAGGCAATTCTAAAGACATGCTATGAGAAGAACATTTTTTCTGATTACAATTGGACTGTTATTATTTAATCTCGCTTTTGGTCAATCTAATCATTATAAGCAACTTGATAGCTTATTTGGCGCGCTTTATAAACAGAAAATGTTCAATGGGAATGTGCTGATTGCAGACAAAGGAAAAATCATATTTGAAAAAAGTTATGGCCTTGCCAATGAGCAAACCGGGCAAAAAATTAATAGCCAAACCATATTTGAGTTGGCATCTGTTTCCAAACAATTTACTGCTATGGGAATTGTTTTGTTGGAAAAACAAGGAAAACTGAACTATGACGACAAAATTTCAAAATATATTCCCGAACTAGCTTTCTACGGAAACATCAGCATCAGAAATTTACTTAATCATACTGGCGGGCTTCCCGATTATATAGCGTTTTTTGAACAAAAGTGGGATAAAACAAAAATTGCTACCAATCAGGATATTGTAAATGTCTTCGCGAAATACAAACCAGAAGTTATTTTTCAACCCGGCGAAAAATACGAGTACAGTGATACAGGTTACACTTTACTAGCGTTGATCATAGAAAAAATATCAGGTAGGACATTTGGACAATTTTTGAGTGAAAATATCTTTCAACCATTAAAAATGAAAAGTACGTTTATCTACAGAAGTAGATTTGAACCAAAAAAAATAGATAATTATGCTCTTGGTTATGTTACAGATAGCTTAGGACACAATGTGCTTCCCAATAGTTTTGGAAAAGAATTTTACACTTATTATCTGGATGGGATCGTGGGCGACGGAACAGTAAATTCTACAACAGCGGATCTATTAAGATGGGACAGAGCACTTTATACCGATAAATTGATAGATTCAAAAGATAAAAAACTCCTATTTAATGCTGTAAAAACCAACGATGGAAAAGAAACTAATTATGGATTTGGGTGGTTTGTGGGGAATTCGAAAAAATATGGCAAAATCGTCTATCATTCCGGAGGTTGGCCAGGGTATTCCACGTATATAGAAAGGCATTTAGACAATGATAAAACAATAATAATCCTACAAAATCATTCGGAAGCAAAAATAAATTCATTTTTGCAAAAAGTAAGAACGATATTGTATAATTAATCTTTAAACAGGAAAATGTATGCTTTTTAAGGGACGACCAGGATTGTTGATTGATCTAAATTTTAGTTTTTAGCTTTTTCAAAGACCCAGCTCCTTTTTTTTTCGGTCGATCATCTTGTGCCTCTGTCATTGTCATGCCTATATTGGCCATCACAATCAAGGTAGCTGTCTGAACCAATTTCATTCTTATCACCTCCGTACTCCTCCCGGAGCCGTGTTTTTCTCTGGCAACAGTAACAGCGGGGAAGCTTAACTAACAATATATCAATATTTTGCCGCTTTTAGTTAATATACGATCAGAATGGCCGCCTTTTGTGGTGTATATTTAAATATTACAAATTTTTTATACAACACTGTAATAAATCCCGGAGTGAAGTGGGCCCGCGCCTTACCACTTTATGCTGAATGCGGAGGTGTATTGTAAAATCTTTTATTTAAGTATTAACCCATCATAAAAATATTTTTCACGAACAGCCTGCTGATCTTCTGAGGTAATCAACCCCTATAGAGATGAGTACACTGTGTGATAAAATTTAATCAATCTATAAACCTAATCAACTAAAAAACCAAAATGAAAAAACAAATTTTATTATTCCTGATCATTGTATTGTTATCAGGCTGTAAAGAGGAATTCAACTCCATTCAGCCCACTTCGCTAATTAAGCCGCAAAAGCAGGCCAACACAGCAGCGGTTGCAGCAGCTGCTGCTCCTGAAGTATATATTCCGCAGGAACTCAGCTCGAATGATTTTAATAATTCGGCCAGCACATGGAGTTGGTCAAGATCCCGCTCTTCCGATCACTTTATTGTTTTCTGGGCTAAACCCTATGGCACTAACGACCCAAATTCAACCGCTGTACCAGCAGCATATCGGGTGAACATTACCGACCTGCTGAGCAAAGCAGAAGGCTTTTTTCAATTAAATGTAACTCAATTAGGTTTTGCCAATTTAGCTACATCCAAGCTGAATAGATATAAGATGATGATCTTTATCAATTATCAAACGGAATGGCTGGCTACTGGTTCTGGCTATGATAACGTCATTGGTGCCCTGTGGGTTAGCCCGGCTACCATGCAGCCGGTTGGTCATGTAATCGGTCATGAGATTGGGCATAGTTTTCAATACCAGGTTTTTGCTGACCAGGGTGTTGGCGGGTTCCGCTATGGGTTTGGCGGTAATGGCGGTAATGGCTTTTGGGAGCAAACGGCTAATTTTCAGGGATTCCAGAGTTATCCGTCGACGGTTTTTAGCGCATATGATTTCACCGTCTACAAGGATAATTACCACCGCCATGTTCACCATGAATGGTATCGTTATGCCAGTTACTTTATACTCTACTATTGGGAATTTAAAAGAGGGCGCGATTTTATCGGAAAATTATGGCGCGAGTCTCGCCAACCGGAAGATCCGATCCAGGCATATATGAGGCTTAATGGTATTAATGTGGCTACTTTTAATGGAGAAATTTACGATCAGGCTGTAAGATTTGTGACCTGGGATATTCCTTCACTACGATCTTACGGTACCAATTACCATGGCGCTCAAACCTGGAATTACACAAGGCTGACTGATGGAAGCTACCAGGTAGCATATAATCGTGCCCCGGGTACTACTGGTTACAATGTTATCCCTTTAACTGTTCCTGCCGCAGGTACGGTGGTTTCAACCGTGTTTACCGGTATGGTTAATGCGCCTGGGTATAATCAGGTGGCAAATCCGGCAAGAGCAGGCTGGCGCCATGGATATGTTGCACTTTTAAATACAGGAGAACGCAGGTATAGCGGCATGTGGACCAATAATGCCACCAGTAGCTTTACTGTGCCGGCTGGTACTGTAAAATTATGGTATGTAGTAACGGGAGCGCCGACTACCTATGCCCCACATCCATGGGATGAAAACGAAGCCAATGATGACCAATGGCCTTACAAGGTAAAATTCACGAACAGCTCCGTGTTGTAAGACATCGCTAAATAATACATTTTATGTAAATTAGGATTATGCCGTCTCATATTGTTGAGGCGGCTTTTTTGTCGTTATGACGTTTATTTTTTAATTTTGGTTAAACCAAACCTTCAATCAGCTATGCTCAGGCTAACCAAACTGCTATCTCTTTACACTTTATTTTTATTTGGCATTTCCTTAAACATTCAGGCCCAGGAGCGTAAGCAGCTTTTTGATTTTGACTGGAAATTTAAACTGGGTGATGCTCCAGAAGCCAGGGCAAAAGATTTTAATGATCAGGATTGGAGCACATTAGATCTTCCGCACGATTGGAGTATTGAAGGGAAGATCAGCCCTGAAAATCCTATGGGGGGAGATGGGGGATTTTTCCCTTCGGGAGTTGCCTGGTACCGCAAAACATTTACTGTACCAGCTAACTGGAAAGGTAAATTGGTTTCCATCAATTTTGAAGGGGTATATATGAATGCGGAGGTTTTCATTAACGGCAAGTCTTTAGGTGTATATCCTTACGGATATTCTGCATTTACATACGATCTTACGCCTTATCTTCACTTTGATCAGGAAAACGTAGTTGCTGTCCGCGTAGATAATGCCAAACAGAAAAATAGCAGGTGGTACAGTGGTTCGGGTATTTACAGGCACGTTTGGATCAAAATTACAAATCCCATTCATGTTCCAGATTATGGTGCTGGCATTACTACCCCACAAGTTTCTACTGCTAAGGCATTGGTTCAGGTAAAAACAAAGATAAAGAACGATGCTTCGGTAATGAAGACAGTGGTTGTTCGTACCCATATTATGGGTCCAGATACCAAAGAAGCCGCTGCTCATCAGGTTTCCATAAAATTAGCGCCGCATAGTGAACAGGAACTCCTTCAGCAAATAGCTGTAGTTAAACCTAAATTATGGTCGATAGCGCAACCAAATTTATATCAGGTTAAAACAGAAATATTTTCTGATCAGAAGTTCATGGATTCGAATACTGAAAATTTTGGAATTCGCGATATTAAATTTTCTACCACAAATGGTTTCCAGCTGAATGGCAAAACCATAAAATTAAATGGCGGTTGCGTACATCATGATAATGGTTGTTTAGGGGCAGCTGCATTTGACAGGGCAGAAGAGCGACGCGTAGAATTGTTAAAGGCAGCCGGTTTTAACGCGATAAGAACAGCTCATAATCCACCATCAGCAGCATTTTTGGCCGCATGCGACCGTTTAGGAATGCTGGTGATTGATGAGGCCTTTGATGGCTGGAAAACAGCCAAAAACAAGTATGATTATGCCATGTATTTCGATGAATGGTGGGAAAAAGATGTCGAGGCGATGGTACTGAGAGACAGAAACCATCCGTCGATTATCATGTGGAGCATCGGCAATGAAATTATTGAGCGAAAAGAAGCGCAGGCCGTGCAAACAGCAAAAATGCTGGCTGGCAAGGTACGTCAACTCGATCCTACACGTCCGGTTACTTCAGCCATGACTACCTGGGATAAAGATTGGGAGATTTTTGATCCGTTAATGGCCGAGCATGACATCGCTGGCTATAATTATCAATTGCACAGAGCGATAGATGATCATAAAAGGGTGCCATCCCGGATTATTGTTCAAACAGAATCTTATCCCAGAGATGCCTTTGCAAACTGGAAACTGGTTAATTACAACAATTATATTCTTGGCGATTTTGTTTGGACGGCAATGGATTACTTAGGCGAATCTGGTATTGGCAGGTGGTATTATGCTGGCGAAGCGGCAAATTTTCATTCGTCTGCAGCGCTATTTCCCTGGCATGGTGCTTATTGTGGTGATATTGATTTGCTTGGGCACCGCAAACCGATTTCCCATTACCGAAGTATGTTATACAACAATACCGAAAAGCTTTATGTAGCGGTTAAAGAGCCAAATCTGGCGCCTCTGGAAATTAAAGAAACGGATTGGTCTGTATGGCCAACATGGGAAAGCTGGACCTGGCCAGGTTATGAAGGGAAGAATATACAGGTTGAGCTGTACTCGAAATATCCTAAAGTGAGGTTATATCTCAATAAAAAACTGATTGGTGAGAAAGAAACAACAGAAAAACAGGAGTTTAAAGCCATTTTTACGCTGCCTTATGCCCCCGGAGAATTAAGCGTTGCTGGTGTACAGGATGGTAAAGAAGTAGCGCATAAAATTTTAAAAACGGCTGAAAAAGCCAGTACTGTAAAAGTATTTTCAGATCGGAACAGGATTACTGCCAATGGACAGGACCTTGCCTTTGTAACGGTCGAAGTTACCGATAGCAACGGGGTGTTTCAACCCAATGCGGAGAATAGGTTGCACTTTGTAGTAGAAGGCCCCGGAACGATTGTGGGGGTAGATAATGGAAACCTAAAAGATACAGATCCGTATACAGGCAATTCCCGCAAGGCCTGGAAAGGTCGGGCCTTAGTTGTGATTAGAACAACAAATAAAGCCGGCAATATTAAACTTAAGGTAAGTTCAGCAGATTTAGTGGGTATGGAAATCACATTGAAATCAAATAAGTAGTTCGCTTAAATTTTTGATTGCAAGGAGGTCAGGGTTTAGCTGTTCATTGTTACGCTGCCAATTTTTTTCCATCATAATCTGATCAAGGTGTTTAAATCAAAAATTACCTTGGTTTTCGATGCCTGATTGAATGATTTTTTTCTGCTCAAATCCGCTATCATCGGCTCGATACGCAATAAAAACCGAGATTTTTGAAAACCGCCTATTTCCCGTCTGTCCGTAGTCGTGAGCCTTTGGATTGCGCGAAAAGACTACGGATTAACCGAGATAAATATATTTCCTAATGCCAAAGGCAATGATTACCTTTCAAGAAATATAAGTCCAGTGCCGGATGTCGAGTGTAAAACCTTAACCATTCATCTAAAAATGTCATTTAATACGCTGAAATTGCTACAGAAACAACAACAAAACATCCTGGAAATCTGGATGAAAAACCAACTCTCTGACGATGGGCTCAGGGAAGATCTTATCAGCAACGAAGACCTTCGTGGTCAGTCTGAAGAGTTGATTTCTGCCCTGGTAACCAATCTTTCGAAAGAAAATCTGGAGGATTTTAATTCAGATAGCTGGGATCCGGTGATCGAAATTCTGGGCGGGATCGCCATAACCCGTGCCCGTCAGGGATTCTCTCCAAGAGAAACCGGCAGATTTGTCCATAGTCTCAAAGAGGCGCTGCTGGAGGTTTTGCAGCGTGAAATCCAGGATACTAAACAGCTGTTTGATGAAAGCATGAAGATCATTAAGGTGATGGACAATCTGAGTATTGTGACTTTTGAAACCTTTATTAAGGGACGTGAGGAAGTCATCCTTCGTCAAACCGATGAGATTGCAGAAATATCTACGCCTGTGATCAGGGTTTGGGATGGCATACTGGCCCTTCCGATTATCGGTACATTGGATAGTTCGCGTACACAGATCGTCATGGAGAACCTGCTTCAGGAAATTGTTGAAACCGGGTCAAGCATTGCTATTTTAGATATTTCAGGCGTTCCTGCGGTCGATTCCCTTGTTGCACAGCACCTGATCAAGACCGTAAGCGCAACGCGTTTAATGGGCGCAGAGTGTATCATCAGTGGTATCCGCCCTGAAATTGCACAGACCGTGGTACATCTTGGTATCGATCTTTCGAACATCATTACCAAGGCCTCTCTGGCCAGTGCGCTTGCCTATGCCTTTAAAGTGCTTAGGCTGGAGGTGCGCAAAAGTAGTTTAGTCAATAAAGCAAACAATTTATAAAAGATGGATAAAATTCCTATTCTCAGGATGGGAAGCTTTCTGCTGGTAACCATTCAGGTTGATCTTTACGACCGGCTTGCCCTTGATCTGGAAGCAGATCTGGTACAGATGGTGAACAAAACCAGTTCGAAAGGCGTACTGATTGATATTTCGGCAGTTTCGATCGTCGACTCTTTTATGGGCCGGATAATCGGAAATATTGCCAGCATGTCTAAGATTCTGGATGCTGAAACGGTGGTTGTGGGTATGCAGCCCGCAGTGGCCATTACTTTAATCGAACTTGGACTTCCTCTAAAAGGGGTTCATACCGCACTAGATGTGGAAAAAGGAATGAATTTACTAAAGTCGATGATAGGAGATGATCACGGGGACGATGACGAAACCGATGATGATGATACTTTCGCTGAGTAAGGATACCATTCAGGTAATGAGGGAACAGGACGTAGTCTTGTTGCGGAACCGTGTACGTGAAGTTGCCGTAAAGATTAAAATGGGCCTGGTTAATCAAACCAAACTCATTACTGCAGCAAGTGAACTCTTGAGGAACATGCTGCGTTACGGCGGGGGTGGAAGCTGCCTGATTGAGGTGGTGACCAGGGGCCGCGACAACGGCGTGCGCCTTACCTTCTCTGATAATGGCCCGGGCATTCCCGATATTGCGGCCGCCATGCGTGACGGTTTTTCTACCGGAAAAAGCCTTGGCCTCGGACTACCCGGAGCAAAGCGGCTCTGTAATGAATTTGATTTAAAAAGCAAGCCAGGAGAAGGCACAGTGGTGATGATATTAAAATGGGCAAATGGTTGATGCAACACATATAAGCTTACAGGCAAACGACAGGAGTTACTTTTCGCTGTTAAAAAAAGAAATTCACCAAAGGCTCATTGCCGCTGGAATGGAAAATAACAGGATTGCTGAAGTAGACATTATTGTTGCTGAAATGACCAGCAACCTGTTTAAATACGCCGACAATGGCGAAATCCTCTTCGGTTCGTTTGTCGAAAACGGCGTTCCTTATATCGAGTTAATCAGTATCGACAGCGGGCCCGGCATGCAGAACACGAAACGAATGCTCATTGACGGTATGTCAACAAGCAATACCCTCGGTGCAGGCCTCGGCAGTATTAAAAGGCTTTCTGATGTTTTTGATCTGTATTCCCAGCCAGGTTGGGGTACGGTATTGCTCAGCAGAATCTATATCGGTGCTTTGCCTCCTCAGAAAAAGGGTTTGGTCATCAGGCCAATGGTAGTGAGCAAACCAGGTGAAAAAGTGAGCGGAGACGGTTTTGTATTCCGTACCAATGGTTCCGATTTTAAGTTTATGCTGGGAGATGGCCTCGGACATGGTCCGGAGGCAAATTTGGCCGTCAATGAAGCCGCTAAAGTCTTTAAGGTGTTTCCGGATAACAGTCCGGTAGAAACCCTTCGTTTTATCCACAGTGCAACCAGGAAAACACGTGGGATGGTTGCAAATGTCACACATTTCAACGCCGAAAGAGGAGAGTGGTCGCTAAGCGGTATTGGCAATATTGCCGTCAAACTGATTGGTCCGACAACTTCAAAAAACCACATGTCCTATAATGGTATCGTGGGGCATAATATTCCCAACACCATGAACGATCAGGTGTATAGTGTCTCTGACTATAGTCAGCTGGTGCTTTGTTCAGATGGAATCAAAACGCGCTGGGAAGTTGCAAAATATCCCAATATTTTAAAATATGATCCTGCAGTACTTGCGGCTTGCATTTATAAAGACCATGCCCGCAGAACCGATGACATGTCTATAGTGGTGATTAAAGCGCGTTGATATGAAAGAAATTTTAAATATTTCACTGGAAAACGAGATGGATCTTGTGCTTGCCCATCGCCGCTCCATGCAGGTGGGAGAGCAGATTGGCTTGACCGTTGCTACCCGCACTACTTTTGCCACTGCGGTTTCAGAGGTTGCCCGGACCGCAATCGAGTATACCGATAACGGGAAACTGCACCTGATTATTTCCGGAAACTTTCCACGTTACTCGCTTTATGCACGCATTGATTTCAAAGCTGATCAAGTTTTCCGGGCCAGTGATGAAGGTTTTTTCTATGCTAAAAAACTGTTGCCTGATTTTACTTTTAATAGTTCCGGCAATGCCTATGAAATTGAAATGGGGCTAAGTTTGCCCCGTTCGCTTAAGCTGGACGAATCCAGGATTAGTATGTTAAAGGATTTCTTTAAAGAAGTTGACCCGCTGAATGCATATGAGAAAATCAAAAAGCAAAACAGCCATCTCAGCAGGCTGACCGGTGAGCAGGAAGAGGAAATCAGGATGCGGCGTGAACTGGATGAAAAAAAGAGTGAGTTTATCTCTGTCGCCAGCCATGAACTTAAAACACCGCTTACCGTGATCAAAGCATATACTCAGATGCTTAGGGCATTGAAAGATCAGTATTCTGAAAAGGTTGCACAGGTTCTTGAAAAATTGGATTTACAGACCACTAAGCTCTCTTTATTGACCCACCAGCTGATGGATGTTTCCAAAATGGAAAACGGAAGCCTGCAGTACGATCTTGTCGAAGTCGATCTTAACGATTTTATCCAGGAAACTGTGATGATCTTATCCAATGTTTATCCAGGTAATACCATCACGATACAGCTGGGAACGAAATGCCGTGTAATGGCCGACCCTATGCGCCTGGAACAGGTATTGACAAATTTATTGGGCAATGCGGTAAAATATTCTGCCCGAAATTCACCCATACAGATTGAAACTGATCTTTCTAAAGATCAAGATCATATCGTAGTGAAGGTTATCGACAACGGCCTTGGTATGTCTGAGGAAGGAATCGCACATATTTTTGATAAATTTTACCGCCTTAAGGCTGTTGCTGCTTCTCATCCGGGACTTGGTATGGGGCTTTATATTTCTTCAAAAATAATTTCTGATCATGGCGGAGAAATTTGGGTGGAAAGCGTGCTAAATGAGGGATCCACTTTTTTCTTCACCCTTCCGGTTCAAAATCACTTATAATTTTTAACCTGTTATATCCAGTTTTGTAAGCAGCACAGGAAATTGGCTGCAAGCGAATAGCTGCATCATCAGCGCATTCGGTAGAGGCTATAGTATGCTTTCAGTCGATTTGCGGTCAGAAACCTTACCCGATAAACGTTACAAGCTTCCCATCGGCTTAAGGATGAACTATTTCCTGGATGATCATTTTGTAATTCGCACTTTTTACCGCTATTATATGGATAACTGGGGTATCAGGGCCCACACAGCCGAACTTGAAATTCCGGTTAAGATCAATTCTTTCTTTTCGATCAGTCCTTTTTATCGCTATAACAACCAGGTTGGTACTAAATATTTTGCACCATATGGACAGCATGCGCCTTCAGCACAATATTTTACCAGTGACTATGACTTATCTACACTGACGAGTGATTTTTATGGTGCAGGTATTCGTTTTGCTCCACCCAAAGGTGTTTTTGGCTGGCAAAGACTCAATATGTTGGAATTAAGATATGGGCACTATTCGCGGTCTACAAGTTTGGTTTCCAATATTGTATCACTAAATCTTAAATTTAAATAAGACGGTTTAAATGTTCATATCCTTTTAATATGACAGGAAATTTTATTCCTGTTATATCAATCTTTTTTGTCCTGAATCCTAAATGATGGACTAAAAAAGCGATTAGATGTTCAAGGTATTCGAACTGATCGGTACAGCCGGGCTTTGATTTTCAATGTCCGGCTTTTTGTTTAAAATCGTTGCTTTTAGTTGTTCTGATTTATTCAAGATATCCATGATCCTGGTTCTTTCTGATAAAGGTGGTGGAGATTATTTACGAACGGCACACCTTCGATCTTTGTGATGGGAAAAAATTCGATATCGAAGTGGAGGATCTATTTCGACTGATTAGCGAAGAAAATAATCTGATCAAATAGAAATGAGCATTGATGATTTGCCAGATAAAAGCAAAAGATTTTACCATAGGTCAAGATTGATTTACTTTCACGATACTACATTTGATATATATTAAGAACAAAAAACGTTTTTAAATAAAATAATCGACCATAAACAAAAAAAACTTAAAACGATGAGCTTACTAAAATTAAAAGACGGAACAGAGATTTTTTACAAAGACCAGGGTGAAGGGCCAACTTTAATGTTTCACCACGGATGGCCTTTATCCTCAGATGATTGGGACGCACAGGTTATTTTCTTCTTACAGAAAGGTTACCGTGTGGTAACGCATGACAGGAGAGGTCATGGTCGCTCCAGCCAGGATATTTACGGGCACAATATCGAAACTTATGCTGCTGATGCTGCAGAACTGGTTGCATTTTTGGATTTGAAAGATGTGGTTCATATCGGGCATTCTACAGGTGGTGGCGAGGTGATTCGTTATGTGAACAAATATGCCAATGGTAGGGCAAAAAAAGCAGTGTTGATTAGTGCTGTTCCGCCGATAATGGTTCAAAGTGACAGCAATCCGGATGGTGTGCCCATGTCTGTTTTTGATAATATCAGAGACCAGACTTTAAACAACAGGCAACAGTTTTATATCGATTTAACCATTCCTTTTTATGGATATAATAGAGCAGGTGCAGATATAAAAGAAGGAATACAAAGAAACTGGTGGAGACAGGGGATGATGGGTGGAATTGTTGCACACTACGAGGGCATTAAAGCTTTTTCTGAAACGGATTTTAATGAAGATTTAAAAGCTGTTGATATCCCGGTACTGGTGCTTCATGGTGAAGATGACCAGATTGTTCCTTACCAAAATGCAGGTGTAAAATCTGCCAAATTGTTGAAAAACGGAAAACTGATTACTTATCCTGGTTTCCCGCATGGTATGCCTACAACGGAGGCAGCAACCATTAATAAAGATATTTTAGCATTTATTCAGTCTTAGTGAGTAAAGTTTTGGAGGGTGATTAATGGTTTCCGCTCCAAATCTTGCAATTTAAATGTTCAAAATACGCCTGCCGATGGTTAAATTGAGGCTTTGTCAAAATAACAGATTCAGAGCTGGCAAAAGAATTCAATTTGGCAGTGTCGTCATGCTCAGCTTGACTGGGCATCTTAATGATTTGGTAGGGGCTTACTTATCTGCCTTTCTATCTTATTAAGATTCCCGTTTTCACGGGAATGACGACATTTCAAAACATTATTCTTCCAAAAATCTCCAAAATCATTTCTGATACAGCCTTTTGTTTTTTTACGACACTTTTAACTTTTGAGCGATTCAGATAAAAGGAATTAAAGCTTATGTTTTTTTTAAATTTTCAAAAACCAAATGCTTATGATTTCGTTTCTTCGACATGGAAACTTTTAAGAAGCTACTTTCAATCATTTTACATGTATTTTTCATTTGTTTATTCATCAGTGCGATTCTTGGGATGACCTTGGCTAAGCTGTCTTAATTTTCCATCTGATTTTTATAAACCATTATTTAATACTTCGTTTATTTTCATGGAAAGTTTAGGTTCATTTGAAAGATTACTGGCCATACTGCTTGCAACTATCTTTTTGCTTGGTGTCTTGATCGGCACTGCGATCTATTTACTTGTATTAACTTTTGCTTTTCTGCTAGGCTAATTGATTGTGCATGTTGTTCAATGTCTGTCAGAATTAATACCCATCAAAAAAATGCCTCACTGATCAATTTAAGCAAGTCGTTACGGTTTGATTTTATAAAAATCACATCGCGACATTTATTGAACAGGATAAATTCCTTTAAATTGTCTATCAGTTTATCAATGGTTTGCATGTCAATATCAATAGACTCAAAATGGAGATTATGGATAATTAGTGTTTTCTTTTTCCGGTCGGCTTTAGCATCCATTCTGGCAATAAATCTTTCTCCAGATATGATCGGTAAAGAGAAATAGCCAAATTTTCGTTTAGGAGCGGGTACAAAACATTCAATTTGATAATCGAAGTCAAAAAAATCTTTTAAACGGGAGCGGAAGACATTCAAAATATCAAAAGGAGACAGAATAAAAACTTCGTCTTCTATATTAAGGTTAACATCAGTGTCCGAAAGCATATATAATGGTCCTTTAACGCCATCAACAATCACTGTTTTAACTTCTCCCGCCTGAAGCATCTTATCCAGTTCTTTTTTTACCAGGTTCCCTTTTACACGGCGGGAACGCCAGGCCATTTCTTTTACAGCAGAAATTCCCAATGCGCCGAGGGTACGTTGGATCACATAACGGGCATACTCTTCATCTGTAGGCATGGTTTGGTCGGTATCTGGTGGCACAACGTCCAATGGAAGGTGGTAAACTTTTTGGAAAGCACTATTCCGGCTGATCATTAATTTACCTTGAAAGTAAAGTCTTTCTAATGCAACCTTGGCAGGTCGCCAATCCCACCAGCCCGAGCTGGCTTCTACGCGGTCGTTTTCAAAATCGCCAACCATCACTGCGCCATCCCGTTCAACCTGATTTAAAATCTGCTTCATTAAATCCGATTCTCTTTTTGTTAAGCTACTACCTTTCGTTGCAAATGCCTTTTTTACCGGCAGCGAAAAGCGGAAATCGGGCATAGGCAAAAAACCTGCATCAGAAGTAAAATATTCGAAAACATCACCATGCTCACCAAGTGTTGAAAGCCATTCTGTTTGATAATCTGGAACCCTTGTAAATATAGCGTGATGGTGGGCACGTTCTACAACGTAGTTGGTATCTAACTGTATATAGCCTAAATGATCAATTACCTTATAAACTGCCTCAATTCCAGTTCCAAACTGTTCTTTTTTTGAAAGTCCTGCCGCATGTAAAATGATTTTTCGTGCCTGCGATCTGTTGAGTACAATAGCTTCCATTATACTAATATATCGATCATTTATCGGGTGTCAAAAATTGTACTTAAGCCTTTTTTTGTTTTGATAGGCTTGGCATTGCCATTTTGTTAGGTATTCTCCATTTAAGCTCCGAAATCAGCGTGGCGATAAAAATCAGTCCGCCACCCATTAAAAGCCGTGATGTAATGGCTTCACCCAACATAAAATGTGCTGCAAAGGCGCCGAAAATTGGCTCGAAAAGATAAATGATCGATACCCTTTCGGCACTAATGTATTTTTGAGCGACGTTTGATATGGTATACATGTATGCGGTCGAAAATAACGCACAAAAAATAATGCCTAACCAAAAAGTTTGCGTTTGAGGGAGCCAGACGGTATCATTTTGAAATAAGGCCAGTAAAAAAGTGAATAGGGCGCAGCTGGCAAACATAGGCACAATGGTAGGCACAATATCGCCCGCTTTTGATGCCTTTTCAACCTGAATTAAATATATGGCGAAGCAAAAGGCACCAATTATGGTATATAAATCACCGATGCCAATACTCAATTTATTAGTAACCGATATTACAAAAAGACCAGTTA
Source organism: Pedobacter sp. PF22-3 (assembly GCF_026239555.1). Taxonomy (GTDB): domain Bacteria; phylum Bacteroidota; class Bacteroidia; order Sphingobacteriales; family Sphingobacteriaceae; genus Pedobacter. The sequence continues at coordinate 29,402 of NZ_JAPIVP010000014.1, forward strand.
GGGCTGTGCCTGCGGCAATCCATATTTTTAGGGCTGCTGCTTTTCGGTAAATCATAAGTTTAATTACGGGAATCATCACCACGGTTATTCCAGCTACAAATGAGCATTGCGATGCTGAAGTATGTGTAATGCCCAGTGTTTGCAGATAAATGCCAAGTACAAGTGACACTGCCAGGCTGGCACCGGTTTTTATAGTGGCTGCATTAAGCTTGTTTACATGTTTCCAGAAAATTACCGATAAAACCATGGTGGCTAAAAGGAAGCGATAGCATAAAAATAAAAGTGGCTGACCCTGGCCAATGGCAAGTTTGGTAACCGAAAAAGAAATGCCCCAGAAAGCAGTACCAATAATCAGCAAGATTAGAAAAAGAGTTCTTTTTTCCATTACTATGCTTTTAATTCGTTGGTATTGGCCAATTCTTTTTTCATCAATAGATCTGTTTGCTCATCGTTGCCAAGCCAGAAAGAATGTTTACCAAAGGCCTTAAAGCCGTTTTTCTCATAAAACCTTAAAGCCCTGTAGTTTTCTTCCCAAACGCCAAGCCATACACATTTTACCTTTATTTCGTAAGCAATATCAATGGCTTTTTGATAGAGTGTTTGCGCTACATTTTTACCATGGAATGCCTTTAAAACGTAAATGCGTTCAATTTCTAGGGCATCATCTATTTTTTCGTTTTGTGCTTGGCCAAAATTGATTTTTAAGTAGGCCACTACGTTTCCATCTACCCGTGCAAAATAAAATTGTGAACATTGATTATTCAATTCTGTTTTCAATTGCTCATCAGAAAAGCTGTTTTCCAAATAATCGCTCATGTTTTCGGCTGTGTTTACATGAGCGAAAGTTTCAAAAAATGTGCTTCTTCCTATTTCCTGTAATTTTTGGATGTCGTTTGTGGTTGCCCTTTCAATGGTGGTCTGATTCATGGCACGAATGTAACAAGTAATTAAATGATTAAAAATGTTATTAAATCATTTATTAATGCATATTTTGCATTAATGGATCTTCAGCGAATCAAATATTTTTTGGCATTATCAGAGCAGCTTCACTATTGGAAAACTGCAGAAAAGGTGAGCATCACACAATCGGCACTTAGCCGCCAGATCCAATCGCTGGAAAACGAACTGGGTGTACAGCTTTTTGAACGAAATAAGCGCAATGTGAAACTCACACCGGCAGGTAAATTCTTAAAAGAAAAGTGGGAAGTCGAATTAAATGAACTCGAATATATCCATCAGTTTGCTAAACAGATTCATTTAGGTGAGCGTGGAACCATAACCATTGCGCATCCCGATTCTATATCGGCTTCCATCATGCCCGATATGCTAGCTAAAATCACGCAGGCATTTCCTCAGCTTCAGATTAAGCTGGTGCAGGTTTTATATGAAAATCAACTGGATTTTTTAAAAAATTATAAGATTGACCTGGTAATTACAAGAGATATCAACAGCGAACCGGGGATCAGGGCAAAAAAAATATATGCTGATCATCTCGCCCTGGTGGTTCCTTTAACACATCCTTTTCAGGTATTTGAAGATCTATCGACCGAAAACCTAAAGCAGCAGAAATTTATCCTGCCCACAAAAGATGAGGGGAGTAGTTATAGCGAAATTATCCAGGCATTATTCAAATCTTATGATTTTGCTCCTGATGTGTTTCTGCACTCCGAATTTGGTTCTACAATTATAGCATTGGTGAGGAAAGGTTTGGGGATAGCCATTTTGCCAGACTCCTATATGCACCATCAAAGCCCTGGTTTGCGCTTTATTCCGCTGCCTTTTAAAACTGATTTATTGATTAATTGGCGGGCAGACGATCACAATCCTGTGCTGGCAAATATTTTAAAACTTTTATTTGAGGAATAAAAGTTAATCAAAAAAATATTTTATTGCAGTATATAATTTACATTCTTTAAGCAAAAAAAGCATTAAGTTTAAATAACTTTGTTTTTCTTCAAAAAAAAATCGAAAAAATCGATTTAGTTGCTTCTTAAACCAAATAACTAAAATGCTTTTACTTATTCTCAACATTATTTTCTGTATCTCGTTTTTAGGCTTTGCTTATGTAAATTTAAATGATAACGATGCTTTTCTCTGGGTATCTATTTATTTAAGCGCCGCAATATGCTGCGGATTAGCTGCATCTGGTAGGTTTTATCCATTTGCTTATCTGTTTTTAACTGCTTTTTATTTGATTTATGCTGTGATCCTCTTCTTTGCAAAAGATGGTGTTCGCGATTGGATTACCAAATACAGGCGCGAGAGCCTGGTGCAGAGTATGCAGGCTACTAAACCTTACATTGAGCAAACGCGAGAATTCTTTGGTCTGTTAATTATTGCAGGCGCACTATTGATCAATTATTTCGTTTCTGCAGGTATTACTGCATAGATACCTTTCAATATTTTTTATTTATGAGAGATGATCATTTAAAGGTGGTAAAAGAAATTATTGCATCTGTTGTTAAAAACAATATCAGCTTGGAGGCCGAAAAATGGCTGGAAAATTTTAACCGATCTACAGACCAATCGGCGCAGTTAGCCAAAGTATTTGTTATGCTGCCGCGTAAAACTGGCAAATTGCCGGTTGCAATTAACGAAGATCAGCAAGAAGCACTTCATGCAGCCGGCTTCGGCTATATTCGTAACTGGACAATAGATAGGTTAAGTCGCGTATGGTTATTGGCAGGTTTGGATCTGAAAGATAAAGAGCTGTTATTTTCAGCCATTAACAGATTATTTCTGTCGGCAGAGGTGAATGAAGCTGTAGCTTTATATTCGGCTCTTCCATTTTTGCCTCATCCCGAAATTTGGGTAAAGCGCTGCGCCGAAGGGATCAGGAGCAATATTGGTTCTGTACTTGAAACCATTATGGAAAACAACCCTTATCCGGCAGCAAATCTGAACGAAGCCGCCTGGAACCAACTGGTACTAAAAGCTTTTTTTACAGAGAAAAATATCAACCTGATTGTAGGTTTAGATCAACGCGCTAACCTGCCGCTTGCTTTAACGCTGGTAGATTATGCCAAAGAACGCTGGGCTGCGGGCAGAGAAGTGCATCCACAGCTATGGCGCATGGTAGGTAAATTTATTAATGCCGAAATTTTTGAAACCCTTAAAACCGGTTTGCAGCATTATAACCAGATGGAACAACGGTCCATCGCGCTGGCCATTTCACAATCCGGTTACCAGCCAGCAAAAGATTATATCAATACTTTTCCGGAACTGAAATTGGCCCTGGCTGATGGGAGTTTAAACTGGAATTCATTTTAACCAAATATAAAATTTAGATAAAGATATGTGTTGTAGCAGTTCAATAGAAAGAGATAAAGCAATGATGGGAGCGCCTGAGGCTTTTGATATCAATGTGGTAAAGGGAATGAAGTTCTTCGACCCACATGTGCACATGACCTCGAGAACAACGGACGATTACCAGGCAATGGCCGATGCCGGTGTTGTTGCTTTGATAGAACCCGCATTTTGGCTGGGTCAGCCACGCACCGGATTGGATAGTTTTAATGATTATTACAGCAGCCTTATTGGTTGGGAACGCTTTCGTTCATCTCAATTTGGCATTAAACATTATTGTACCATTGGTCTTAACTCAAGAGAAGCCAATAACGAGAGCCTGGCCGAACAGGTAATGGAAATCCTACCTTCGTTTATTTATAAAGAAGGGGTGGTTGGCGTTGGCGAGATCGGTTTCGACGACCAGACCGCTGCTGAAGAAAAATATTACCGGTTACAGCTAGAACTGGCTAAAGAAGCAGGTTTGCCCGTACAGGTGCATACACCACACCGCGATAAGAAAAAGGGTACCCAGCGCAGTATGGATATTGCTTTGGAGCATGGCCTTGATCCTTACAGTATCATCATTGATCACAATAATGAGGAAACGGTAAAAGAAGTATTAGATAGGGGCTTTTGGGCTGCTTTTACGATTTATCCATTTACCAAAATGGGTAACGAGCGTATGGTAGAAATTGTAAAACAATATGGCGCAGCGCGTATTATGGTAAATTCTGCTGCCGATTGGGGTATTAGCGATCCATTGGCAGTGCCTAAAACTGCTGCCTTAATGAAAATGCGTGGTTTAAGCACTCAGGATATTGAATTGGTTACTTATAGCAATGCAATTACAGCCTTTGCGCAGAGCGGACAACTGGATGAAGCCGATTTTAACGCTCAGATAGACCTTACCAAGAAATTTGAAGGAAATACCATTCTACGTGGCGGACAACAACCAAGAACAGATAAATCATCTATTATCATTAGTTAAAGTATTGAAAAGAATAATAATCTATCTGCGCATGATGCGCCCAGCTAATATTGTTACTTCAGTAGCAGATATTTTAGCAGGTATTGCCATTTCAGGGGTTTTAAGCAATGGCGCTTCCATTCCATGGTTGTCTATAATCTTATTGATTATATCAACAGCCTGTTTATATGGTGGAGGAATCATTTTTAACGATGTTTTTGATGCCGATCTGGATAAAATAGAACGTCCGGAACGGGTTATCCCCAGTGGGATAATCAGTTTAAAGCATGCCGCCATATTAGGAAGTACATTACTTTTTGCCGGAGTTGCTCTGGCTACGGTGAATAGTTTAACTTCCGGATTATTGGCCCTTTTGGTAGCTGTGTTTGCTTTACTTTATAATAAAATTGGCAAACATCATTCTTTTTTCGGTCCGTTGAATATGGGCCTATGCCGTGGGTTTAACCTGTTGTTGGGTTTGAGTATTGTGCCTGAAATGCTATCCAATCACTATCTGGCTATTATTCCGGTCATTTATATTTTCTCCATCACCATGACCAGCCGTGGTGAAGTTCATGGAGGCCGTACTAAAAACTTATATGTGGCTGCCTTACTGTATGCTACGGTGATCTGTGCTATTGCTTATTTTGCATTTGTAAATGAAAGGTTGCTGCTGTCGCTGCTGTTCCTGATCCCTTTTGTCATCATGATTTTCAGGCCACTTTTAAAAGCTATAAAAGAGCCTATTGGTAAAAATATTGGTGGGGCGGTGAAATCCGGCGTAATTTCACTTATTTTAATGGATGCCGCCTGGGCCGTAACTTTCGATGCCTTGTTTCTGGCTTTTATAATATCAGCTTTACTGCCACTATCCCTTTGGCTCTCTAAATTATTTGCAGTTACTTAACCCTCAAACACCTTAGCAATTGTTATGGAACATTTACATCAATCCTTTACTGTACAATATAATTATAATGTTTTTTTTACTTCATCGCTTTTTTTGCCTGAAAACGAATTGTTGAACAGTTTCTTAGTTAGGTTAAATCCGGCTGTTGCAGTAAAGAAAATTTTATTTGTAATTGATGAAGGCGTAGCCGATGCACATCAAGCGCTTATTACTCAAATTAAAGCCTATTTTTCAAAGCACAATAAAACGCAGCTGGTTCAGGATATTCTCGTTATCCCCGGCGGTGAACAGGTAAAAAATGATAAGAAACACTTTGATCAGGTATTAGAAGCCATTAATACTTATGGTATAGACAGGCATTCGTTTGTGGCTGCGATTGGCGGTGGCGCAGTGCTTGATATGGTGGGTTATGCGGCTACGGTTGCACACCGCGGTATTAAGCACATCAGGATTCCAAGTACCGTGCTTTCGCAGAACGATTCGGGAGTTGGCGTAAAAAACGGGATCAATTATTTTAATAAAAAGAACTTTTTGGGCACTTTTTCGCCACCTGTTGCTGTTTTTAATGATGAAATATTTTTAAGCACATTGTCAGATCGCGATTGGCGTTCAGGTATTGCCGAAGCGATTAAAGTAGCGCTGATTAAAGATGCTGAATTTTTTGAGTGGCTGGAATCGAATGCTATAGCACTTACAAATCGCGATACCATAGCCATGAATTACCAGATCTGGAAATGTGCAAAACTCCATATGGAGCATATTCGCAGTGCTGATCCTTTTGAGAATGGTTCTGCCCGACCATTGGATTTTGGCCATTGGAGCGCGCATAAATTAGAGTACCTGACGAATTTCGAAGTGAGGCATGGTGAGGCGGTTGCCATGGGCATTGCTTTAGATACTGTATATTCCAATTTATCGGGCAGGATAAGTGCCGAAGATGCACAAAGGGTAATCACCCTGATCCAGCAACTTGGTTTCGAACTCACGCACCCGCTGTTGCAGGTTACCGAAGGCAATAGTCCAATTTTGGATGGACTGGAAGAATTCCGCGAGCATCTTGGTGGCCAGCTTACCATTACCTTGCTTACCGGTTTGGGAAGTGGAGAGGAAGTTCATGAAATTGATGCCGACATCTTAAAGCAAGCTGCGGAAATTTTAAATAGACAGGCGGCTATTATTCAACATTAAGCGATGAAATTAACTTCAGGACATTTAACCTTCTGTACCAATATTTATCCGGGCGAAAATTGGATGGCACATTTTGCTGTATTGAAAGATAGTTTTCCAGTATTAAAAGCACAATTATCGCCAGATGCCCCGATGGGTATCGGTTTGCGCCTTTCCAATCTTGCAAGTATCGAATTGTTGGAAGAAAATCATCTCGAAGTATTTAAACAATGGCTTAAGCAGGAAGGTGGCTATGTTTTTACCATGAATGGATTTCCATATGGCGGTTTTCACCATACCAGGGTGAAAGATCAGGTACATGCACCCGATTGGACAACAGAAGAACGCGTTGAATATACATTGCGTTTGGCCAAAATCATTTCACAATTATTGCCTGATAATGTGGATGGTGGCATTTCAACCTCGCCTTTGAGTTATAAGCCCTGGTTTACAGCTGCTGAAGCCAGAAAAGATGCCACAGCTAATGCAACAGCAAATATTATAAAGGTGGCCGAGGGTTTGCATCATATACACAGCCAAAGCGGCAAGATGATCCATTTGGATATTGAACCTGAACCAGATGGTTTTCTTGAATCCGGTCCGGAATTTATCGATTGGTACCAAAATGTACTTTTACCTGCTGGAAATGATGAAGATATGATTAAAAAACATGTCCGTTTGTGTTATGATGTTTGTCATTTCGCAATCGGTTATGAACCACATACAGCCATCATTAACGAATTGCAGCAGAAAGGCATCCAAATTGGAAAAATCCAGATCAGCGCTGCATTAAAAGCAAAATTGCCAGTATCCATTTCTGAAAGAAATGTAGTATTGGATCAGCTGGGCCGCTTTGATGAACCAACTTATCTTCATCAGGTAATCGCCAGGAAAAATGATGGTAGTTTAATCCGTTATCCTGATCTTAAAGAAGCACTGGCAGAAAGCGATAATATAGCGGTAGAGGAGTGGAGAGCACATTTCCATGTCCCTATTTTTGTAGAAGATATGGGTTTGATCCAGTCTACTCAATCGGATATTATGGAAGTGTTAAAACTGCAAAAAAATAATCCTTTCACTGCTCATTTAGAAGTAGAAACCTATACCTGGGAGGTTTTGCCAACTGCTTTAAAAGCACCGTTAAACGATTCCATTATCAGAGAACTGGCCTGGGTTAAAAATTTATTATAAAAGAATATGCACAAAACCGTTGTTATTGATATCGTAGCCCTATCTGCTTCCGTAATTGGAGTGCATACACCATTTCTTCAAAAATATATTAGTGAGAATCATCTCACAAGCATAGAACCTTTGTTACCCGCAGTTACAACGGCTGTACAATCGAGTTATCTGACGGGTAAATATCCTTCAGAGAACGGTATTGTGGGAAATGGCTGGTATGACCATGATGATGCTGAAATTAAATTCTGGAAGCAGTCTAACAAACTGGTAAATGCTGAAAAAATATGGGATCAGGCTAAAAAGGAAGATCCTGATTTTACCTGTGCCAATATGTTCTGGTGGTATAATATGTATTCTACCGCCGATTTCTCGGTAACGCCACGTCCAAATTACCTTGCTGATGGCCGTAAATTACCTGACTGTTATTCGCAGCCGGCTGAACTGCGCGACCATTTACAGGCTAAGCTGGGACAGTTCCCCTTATTTCAGTTCTGGGGACCTGGTGCAAATATTAAATCAACAAGATGGATTGCAGATGCCTCAATGGAAACCGAGAAGCTTCATAATCCAACACTTACTTTAATTTATTTGCCCCATTTAGATTATTGTTTACAGAAGTTTGGTCCTGCGCTGGATAAAATCAGTACGGAACTAAAAGAAATTGATCAGGTGGTAGAAGAATTGGTACGCTTTTACGAAAGTAGGGGGGCGCGCATCATTTTGCTTTCTGAGTATGGCATTGCCCCGGTAAATAACCCCATCCACCTTAACCGTTTGTTCAGGGAAAATGGCCTGATCCAGATCCGTGAAGAAAGAGGATTAGAATTGCTTGATCCGGGTGCTTCTAAAGCATTTGTAGTGGCCGATCACCAGGTTGCACATGTATATATTAATGATAAAAGTGTAACTGAACAGGTAAAAGCATTATTAAAGATTGTTCAGGGAATTGATTTGATACTCGATAAGGCAGAACAGGAGCAACACCACATTAACCATAAACGTTCTGGTGATCTGGTACTTGTTGCAAAAGAAAATAGCTGGTTTACCTATTATTTTTGGTTGGATGATGCTAAAGCGCCTGATTATGCCAGGGTAGTTGATATCCATAAAAAACCTGGTTATGATCCGGTAGAAATGTTTATGACCTCAAAATTGAGGGCTGGGTATAAACTTTTAAGAAAAAAGGCAGGATTTCGTTATGTGATGGATGTGATTCCACTTGATGCTACATTAGTTAAAGGATCGCATGGTGGTATAAATATCGCTGATCAATATAAACCTGTTCTGGTTACTTCAAAAGCAATAGATAAAACATTGCAGGCGCCAGATGTTTATCAGGTGATTTGGGATAGTTTAACTGTTTAAATATGATGTTCTGCTGATCTGATGACAAACGTAAAGGCAGGATTAACGTATTTAACGTTATTAAATTGAGGAGAAAAAAATATGTAAAAAATCGTCATTGCGAGAAGGAACGACGAAGCAATCTTTTAATCAAATATTTCTTGTTGTAAAGATTGCTTGCCCTAAGATCGGGGCAGGCTATCGGCTGAAAAAGCCTTCTCGCAATGAAAACATTCCTTAGGTATCTGTCAATTCTAGCCTATCGAAGGACAAATATTTTTTTGTTTTCAACTATTAAAAGATCTTCGATAAGCTCAGACTGACCGTGTATACTATAATTTAATTGCCAAGTGATTGCATTAGAGAAAGATTTTTTTAATTTCAGGCTTAATGAAATTACTTTCTAAAAACGCTGCAATAAAGGGATTATTAATCTCTTGAAAACCTATACCCGCAACCTTCGATACAAGGTGGATTAAGCTCTAGCGAATTTGCAGAAACTTGATATCTAAAAATTGTTGGCATTTGATAGTTGCTACTGTAAACCTCCATCCTTATACTGTCCAAAATCTTAAATGAAATTAAATTTGGCATAGCATCCCCTTTGAATTTCCCAGCCTGATTTCCTGATTTTTCTACCTTAAGATATTTGGCTTCGCCGGTAACTTTTGTGTACTTACCCTGTCCATTACCAATATCATATAAGGTTTCGGTCAGTTTCCATTTTCCATAAACTTCACCAGGTCTGTCATTATTGTTATCTGATTTTTTGCAGGATACAATTATGGTTACAATTGCTAAAAGAAGTAATATTTGTTTCATAAAGCTTTAATTTACAGCTTATACGTTGCTGAACCCAAAAACGCTACCAGATACCTCCGTTTAATTTTATTTTTTTGAATAATTGGCTTTTAAAAGTTATAGAAGCACGATCGCTATCGAATTTATTTTACACGTAAAAATGTTTTTTAACTGCTTTGTATTTGTTAGTGAAGCAGTCGTTCTTGTTGCTTATAAAGGGTCTATGCAGCTAAGAAGACTTTTTGATGGGCGATTAGATAGTATTGATTCTGTGTAGCACTAGCCTTTGGGTCGCCGCCAAAACTCTCAAAAATTTCTGCTCCATGTTTGGAGCGTTCTGATGTACAATTTTAATTCTTCCTCAAAATGAGGATATATTGGTCAGTTTATCAATAGCTGCAGCTCATTTTTAATAGCGTGCAATTTGTAAATGAGTCATTTACTATTCCAGTCCAGCACTAAAGTCTATTCCATAATTAAAATCAAGAAGTACTGTTGGATGGATTTTTAAACCGATGGCCAATCTCATTATGGTAATAAAATTCGGACTGGTTTCTCCATTTTCATATTTAATGATATCGCCTGTATTAACACCGCTTCTTTTATAAAATTCACGATAAGAAAGTTCCTGTTTTTCTTTTAAGGATTTTAAATGCTCACCAAAGTTTTTCAGAATTGTTTTTTCTTTCTCACTTATCATTTCATTGCTAATAAAATACAATTGCCAATGTCTTTTATATTTTATTTAAAATCGTCATGCAATTACTTGACATTTGTCTTTTTTTTATTTACATTTACGTAACAAAAAAAATAGACTAATAAAAAGATAAAATTTAAGAGTCTTGCAACCTCAAATCTCACGCCGTTGGAGCAAGACAGCAGATTTTATCCCATTTCTTATAGCGGAATTGCTATCTTTAGCTTTCCTAAATAAGAGTGGGCTTCTGCTGTAATTCCATTTCAACGTAAGGCGTGAGAAACATTATGAGGTTATGGTTTGGGAAGCCCACTTTTCTTCTCTCCGGCAAGACTCATAACATATGGTTATGGGCAAGCAAAAAATAAATTGGATGAATTGGTTGGTACTTACCGAAGTAAGTATGCGCCAATATGCTGTTTTAATTGTTTGCCATTTCCAAATATTTCTACACCAGTCTCTGTTAAGTTGTCCATTCGATCGGCTTTATGCCCTAAAACCCAAAAATCCAGAATAATTTTTTGATAAGGCAGGCTAGCCTTTAAGGTTAATGATGATTTAGGTTTTTTAATGATGCTGGTCTGCCTTATTCCTCTTTGCAGAGATTATTTGATATGCTGATAAAACTTATGTTTTAACGGAATATTTTATAAAAAATGAGTGGCTTATGCTGCAATGGGATTGTTATTTCTGAATTTTCGCCTCATACCTGCTTTTATCCTTTAAATCAACTTTCAATAAGCCTAATTTTTACGGTTCAATTAACCAATCATATCAATCAAAACAATGAAATTCAACAATGCTTATTTGCCGCTATTTTTCTTTTGCTGGGCTTTGTTGTACAGTCCATTGGCGATGTGGTACGCTTTTGAACGAAATGAAAATCTGAGCACTATTAATACGAAAGTTATTCAAAATCTTAACAGTGATAAGGTAGGAGATGTTTATTGTTTTCCAGGTATTTATACATCATCCAGGTTTACAACGGGGCATTATAATAAAGGCTGTGCTTTTTACGATAGCAACATTCCATTTGTTTTTTATAAACCTGATCAATGCGGAGTGCATAGCACAAATTGATTGGTTTACGCTCGGCTGCTACGTGCTGTAGCATCTAAACCAAAATAAAATTGTTGGACCTGCTTTTATTGTTTGTGCAAAACATGGCTCATTCATAACAGAACCTGCCGGCAGGTTCTTCTTATTAATAGCTCAACTAACCAATACAAAACCATTAGCAATGATTTCGGTGTAGCATCCTTATCCTTAAAATGTTAAGCGGATTAACACATTATCTGATGCCGGTACGCCTGATCCGCAAAGCAGGTACGGCAAGCTTTAGTGCAGTTTTAGAACTGCCTAAAGCTTTTTTTTAAAATCCGATTCAGGCTAATTAACTCAACTTTATGAAAGTATTTATTGCAACAGGCATGATGCTTGTTTTTTCTGTTTTTTTATACGCCCAGGGGCCTGTAAAGGCTTTGCAAGTGGGTGATCGGGTGTCAGATGCTTTCTGGACCAGTCCCAGAAATTTTATCGTAGATGGTAAGGTAGTGCGGAAGGATATGCAGCAATTTAGGGGTAAGCCATTGATTATTGATTTTTGGGCTACCTTCTGTATTCCATGTATTAAAGGGATGCCGGAACAGGAAAGGCTTTCCAAGTTGTTCCGTGGAAAACTAAATATTGTAAGCGTAACAACGGATAACGAGAAACTGGTTTCCACTTTTTATTCCTCAGAAAGAAATCCCATCGGCCGGGATTTTACTTCAATTGTAGATGATAAAGAGTTAAATTCTTTCTTTCTACACAACAAGATTCCACATCTGGTTTGGATCGATAACCAGGGAATAGTGAAAAATACGACAGACGGTGATGCACTATCTGAAGCGAATATTAAGGCAGCCTTATCTGGAAATTTAAGTTTATCCCCCTTAAATTACATTTACCCAAATACGGTTTTGATGATGAACCGGAATCCCGAGGGAATGCAATCGTTTAACCTGTTAATTAAAGGTAGAATACCAGGTGTTTCGAGCTCCACGTTTCGCTCAAACGGGGCAAATACTGGAATGATCATTTTTAACCATCCGCTACGGTGGATTTACACTGTGCTGGCAATGGGCGAATATCCGTGGTTTTCTGATCAGCGGTTTAAACTTGATTTTGATGAGATAGATGGATTTAATAATCCGTCTTTAAAGCCAGAAGATCTTTGGACTGTAGACTTATGGGTACCAAAGGAAAAATCTGCTTTATTAAAAAAACTGACGATGAAGTACCTGAACGAAAATTCAGGATACTCGGCTGCGGTAAAAGTAATCAATACCGCAGTGTATAAGTTAAAGTATTTACCATCAAAGGCTACCCGTCAGCTGAAAACAAAGGGTGGACAACCCGCTAATTTGGGTTTTCATAAAGGATCAAAATTTATCAACCAACCCATAGCCAACCTGATCAATGATATTCAAGATTGTGGCTTTGTCAAATATCCGGTTTTGAATGGTACTAATCTCGATTTTTTAATTGATCTGGAGCTTTCAGCGGTAAAGGATATGGCAGGATTGAATATAATTCTCAATCCCTATGGCTTATTCCTCGTGGCCGATCATCAGGAGCTGGAAATGCTTGTCATTAATAAAACCGATAAAACAAACTAATATGAGATACATTCTATTTTTAACAGCTTTCCTCTTTTCATTAAACACAGTTGCCCAAGAGAAGTTAGCTGGGGTACGTGTTTTTAATACAGAAACAAAAACACCGTTGGAAGGAGCAATCCTAAAATTTACAACAATTAACAAAACATTATTTAGTGATAGCACGGGAAAGGTTTTAATCCCGAAATATACTGGAGACTATTTAATTGAAGTAAGCCTTATGGGATATGAAAAAACTTTAGTTAAGCTAAGTTTGCCCCTTAAAGCTGATCTGATTATTTACTTACAGCCTGCGGTAAGGCTTCTGGATGATGTGCAGGTGTATACAGGTTACCAGACTTTGCCAAAAGAACGCTCTACAGGCTCGTTTACCACTTTAGACAACAAACTATTGGCACAACAAGTGGGGCCTAACATTATCTCAAGATTAGAGGCGGTTTCATCTGGTCTGATCGTTGATCGATCTACTAATAGCGGTGGAAGGCTTATGATAAGGGGATTAAGCTCTATACAGGGGCCAAAAACGCCATTGATTATCCTGGATAATTTTCCTTATGAGGGCGACATCAACAATATAAACCCTAACGATGTGGAAAATATCACGATTTTGAAAGATGCTGCTGCTTCAAGTATCTGGGGCGCGCGTGCTGGAAACGGAGTGGTAGTTATTACATCGAAAAATGGACGGTTTAATTCGAAAGTAAAAATCGATGCCAATATCAATACCAGTTTTGTTCAAAGCCCTGACCTTTCGAGGTTAAAGCAGATCACCTCTGCAGATTATATTGACAATGAAATCTTTCTTTATTCAAAAGGTTTTTATCAGTCTCAAATCAATAATGCTCAACAGCCGGCCTTAAGCCCGATTGTGGAACTTTTGTTGAAAAAGGAAAAAGGAACAGTATCGAATAGTGGCGCGCAGGCAGAGATTGACCGGTTAAAATCGCTGGATGTAAGGGATCAATACCAACAATATTTTTATTCAGCAGGATTGAACAACCAGGCTTCTGTAAATATCTCCGGTGGGAGGGAATTATTTAAATGGTACTCTTCGGTTGCCATTGATGACAACAGATCAGTAACAGATGCTGTTTTTAGGAAATTGAATTCAAAAATGAGCATGACTTACAAGCCCTATAAAAGTCTCGAGGTTAGCACCGGATTTTATTATACCAATAGTACTGCGCGCACAGGGAAACCAGATTATGGCAGCATCAGTTCCATATCAGGGAATCTTTATCCTTATGCAGAATTCGCGGATGCTGATGGCAATGCCCTTGCTATTCCAAAGGATAGGCGCGCATCTTATCTGAGTGGATTGGCGGGTGGCCTTTTAGGAGATTGGAAGTACTATCCATTGACGGATTACCAGCATGTTAGCAACCGGACTAAGATCGGAGACCTGATTCTTGATGCCTCTTTAATACAAAAATTGCCACTCGGGTTTTCTGTGACGTTAAAATACCAATATGAAAATCAGGAGCGGAAAAATACGGTGCTTAGTGATGAGCAAAGTTATTTTGCCCGTAATCTGGTTAATGATTTTGCGCAGTATGCAAACAACATTTTAACCTACAAAATTCCGAAGGGAGGAATTCTGGATAATTCGTTCAATTCTTTACAGGTATATAATCTGCGGGGGCAGCTTAACTATGGCTTAAATACACCGGCCCATGTTATAGCAGGGTTTATTGGTGCAGAAACAAGGGAGTCGTCGGTTAATGGACTATCTTCCAGGTTGTATGGTTTCAGGGATGATATTATTTCTGCCGGGACGGTTGACTATACGACCGCATATCCCTCGCTAATCACCGGAAACAATTCATTTATACCAGATAGAAACGGAATAATAGCTACCAACACGAGATTCGTTTCCGTTTTTTCCAATCTATCTTATTCCTATAAATCCAGATATACCATTACGCTGAGCGGTAGAAGGGATGCCTCAAATCTTTTTGGCGTCAATACAAATGATAAATGGAACTTACTTTGGTCGGCAGGGCTATTATGGAACCTATCAAATGAGCATTTTTTTGATAAAGACCTGTTTAGTTCGCTAAAGATCAGGGCAACTTATGGGCTTACCGGCAACATTGATCCCGCTATGACCTCCATTTCAACTATCGTTTACGTAGGAAATTCTTCCAATACCGGACTGCCATATTCCAGATTCAATACCTATTCAAATCCTTCTTTGAAATGGGAAACATCCGCAATGACAAATCTCGGCGTCGATTTCTCTACGCTAAAAGACCGCTTGTCGGGTTCTCTGGAGTATTTTCATAAAAAAGGAAAAGATCTGTTTGGTGTCGCAAGTTTGGATTATTCGGGTGGTGTAGGACAATCAATTGTCAAAAACGTGGCTGAGATGAGCGGGAACGGTTGGGAGATTCAGCTTAATTCCATCAATACCGAAGGCAGGTTGACCTGGACAAGCAGTTTTAATATAAGCGGTTATAGGGATAAAATCGATAAATATTTATTGTCAAATTACCAGGGGAGCAATTTTTTGGGCATTGCAGGGGGACCTTCAGTTTCGGGAATAATTGGAAGTCCGGTTTACTCGATATTTGGTTATCGGTGGGGCGGCTTGGATCCTGCTAACGGCGATCCCATCGGGTATGTTAATGGCAATACCAGTAAGGATTATAATTTGATTACAGGGCAAGGTACTCAGCTTTCAGATCTGGTTTATTATGGTTCTGCTGTGCCCAGGATATTCGGTGGCTTAGGCAACGGTTTTAAATACGGCAACCTCGAACTTAATGTTCAGTTTAGCTTTAAGCTCGATTATTTTTTTAGAAGAAATTCCATCCAGTATGCTAACCTGAATACTACCGGTTTGGGCCATACTGATTATGGATTGCGTTGGAAGCAACCAGGAGATGAACTCAACACGGACGTGCCTTCCCAAATATACCCAACAGTTAGTGCCAGAGATAATTTTTACAGGGGGTCAGAGGTATTAATCACAAAAGGCGACCATATTCGCTTGCAGTATATCAATTTGGGTTATAGCCCAAAAATTCAGTCAAAGGTATTCAGAAGTTTTACGATTTATGCTACCGTTTCAAATTTATGCCTGATATGGGCGGCAAATAAACAGGGCCTGGATCCTGATTATGAAATTGGTTTGAATGGCCTAATTCCGCCTAAAACAATTTCAATTGGCCTGAGGACAAGCTTTTAATCTTAAATAAATCATATGAAAATATTATATCTAGTAGCTATTGTGCTGACCATGTCATTGCTTAGCTGTAAAAAGTTTTTGGATGAAAAATCTGATATGAAGTTGGCGGTACCAGAGCGACTGGACGATCTGCAGGCGTTGCTCAACAACGAAAATTTAAATAATGCTGTAGATCCGGGTGCCGCTGAAGTTGGTGCTGACGACTATTTTGTTACGGATGCAGACTTGAACAGTTTATCAAATGAGCAAAATAGAAGACTTTACACATGGGAAAAGGATAATTTATTTACGAGTGTGAGCTTTCCCAACGACTGGGAATACCTGTACACTTTAATTTATACCGCCAATACGGTTTTGGAGAATCTGGAGAAAATTGAGCGGACTTTATCGAACGCTGCCCAATACGATAATATAAAAGGGCAGGCATATTTTAATCGCGCCCGTGCGTATTACAATGTGTTACAACTTTGGTCTGTGGGTTATAATAGCAGTACGGCAGATAGCGATTTAGGGCCTGTGATAAGGGAATCTACCGATTTTAATAAAACTTCGGTCAGATCATCGGTGGCCAAGGGCTACAATTACGTTCTTTCTGATCTTCTTGAGGCCAAGCGCTTGCTGCCAAATTTATCGGTACATCCGCTCCGCCCTGGCAGGCAGGCATCTTTTGGCTTGCTTGCCCGTGTATATCTAAGCATGAGAGAATATAGAAATGCAGCTTTATATGCAGATTCATGTCTTAAGATTAAAGCTGTGTTATTGGATTATAACCAGATCAGTACTACGCCTACATTTCCTTTTGCCAGGTTTAATGCTGAGGTTATTTACGAATGTGCTGCTTCTATCCCGCAGATTCTGAATAATTCAAGGGCAAAGATTGTTCCTGAACTTATTACCCAATATACCGATAACGACCTGAGGAAAGTGCTTTATTTTAAAAATAACAATAACGGAACCTTTGGCTGGAGAGGGAGTTACCGGGCAGGACAGGGTGTATTTCCAGGTATTACTGTTGATGAGCAATACCTCATCCGGGCGGAATGTAATGCCCGTTTAGGAAATCTCCAAGCTGCGGTAGATGATCTGAATACGCTATTGATCAAACGTTTCAAAAGTGGTACTTACATTCCTTATGCAGTAAATTCGTTGGATATTTTAGGCGTGATTTTAAAAGAGCGGAGAAAGGAACTTGTGATGAGGGGCATGCGTTGGACTGATTTAAAGCGGTTTAATCTGGAGGGTGCAAATATCACCTTGAGAAGAACAGCCAACGGAATCAACTATGAACTTAAACCCAATGATAAAAGGTATGCCCTGGAAATTCCGCAAGATGTGATTGCAATAAGTGGTATTGAGCAGAATCCAAGATAAAATTAGTGGGGAAGAATTTCCCCACTAATTTTTTGACTATTGTTCTGGTGTACGTTGAGCAGATAACGCAAGAATCTCGTTGTCGGTTTTTCCTGCAAAAAAATCTTGAAGATCTGATTGGGTAACAACTGTTTCCGGAACCTGGATAACACATGGTAACGGCTCATTATCTTCAGTGCACTGTGCCGAAGGCGCTGAGGTATGCATGTACTTTGTGTAATCTCTTAAGTTATTTTCTGCATTTGGCTGGTAAGCCCAGAAGGTAGTTGATCTGGTAGTAAAAGCACTTTGTGTTGCGATAAGGCCGAACCCCAATACGAGGGCTGCGAAGCCTAAATTGATTTTTTTTAACATGTTTTTTTTAGTTTGATATCCTGCTTATCAAATAGGGCTTAAGCAGCTAGCCTGGCTGTTTGTTTTTCTTGGCCATCAATACAGCTTGTGGTTTTTTTATTTTTGGTTTGGCCAGGTCCATCGTATAACCTTAATCTTTGTCACGTACCTCCTGCTTTAGTGTAATAAATAGTGAGAGAATTGAGGCGCTAATAAAAAAAATATTGAAAATGAGGTGTGCTTTCCAGCCCATTGCCTTAATTATACCACCACAACTGCATGGTGTTTTTGGAAAATAACCTAAAATAATGAGTAGAATATATCCCGTAAAAACCAGCATGAGTAAGAGCGATAAGGCTAAGCCCAGCTTATTGGTTTTTTTGATCAATAACAGTATCGCGCATAATATTTCAAAAAATGGTATTGCGTATACTAGTACAGCTGCAAAATCCGGACTGAAAACCTGCAGACTCATTTCCTGTTTGTAAGACTGGAAATCAGTCAGCTTACTTCCAGCTGTATATACCCAGAGCAAAATAAATGCTGCCGAAATAACTTGTGCTATCGTTTTCTTCATATCTGATTTTTCTTTGCTATTTCGAAATTGGCGCTTTGCCTGCTAAATCAAGTCACATATACATGGGAAAAACATGAATCTTGGAGAGAAGGGATGACAGCTGCATGGACTATCAGGGCGTAATTTATCAACTGGTAACTTTAATTATCGTGTATGCTTTTTATTTCCATTTCGCATTGCACTCAACGTACTGCTATGAATGCCCAGGTATGATGCCACATCTTTTACTGCGGTTTGGCTAAAAACTGTCGGAAAAAAATCAAGTAGTTTATTTAGCCTTTGCTCAGCATTTTGGATTTTTAGTCCAGTTAGTATATTGATTATTTTAGCCAATATTTCCGCATTTATTTCAGCACACAAAGTGGCAGATTCGCGGAAGAGCTTGTGCATATTATCGATGTGTTTAATTGGTATGCTAAGGAGCGTAGTGTTTTCTGAGAATTGTATAAAAAGCTGCCCTTGTACATATTTAGAGATCGATTTAAGGTCTGGTAATATATCTTGCGACTGAAAGAACATGATGGTAATTTCTTTCTCGTTCTCAGTATCATAAATAAAGATTCTTCCAAAGCCTTTGGCCAGGTAACAAAAACGGCCAAGTTCAATACTATTGAACGAAATTTTTTCCATTCTGCTGAAATCAGTTTGCCATATCGAATAATTGAGGTAGGCTTTGAAACCGACCGAAAGTTTTTGATAGGACGATAATTTGGAGAGGTATTGTTCTTTTTCCATAACCAGTTTTTCAGGTAAAGAAATAAACATTTTCAGGTTTGTCAAGTTGCTTATGGAGCAACCCATGGCAACCCTTTTATTTTTTTGTTTTAAGGAAATAAAAGGCTTAGATCTGTTATATTTGAGCCATGAAATAAAAAATAATTACATATTGATATTGTAGCAATAGCTATTTTACTGTTTTAGAAAACCGCAAAACTTCAAAAGACACAGGAAAAAATAGATGGTTGCCTACGCTACGCGTGGGTGCCTGTTTATCTTGTGTCTGGGCATTTTGCGGTGCCTCTAAAGCGGATATCGGGTTAACCCACGCTTTTTTATGGACACTTCTTCCCAGCCAAATTATTTTCTCCTCAACTTGCCTATTGCAGAACTTCCGCTATCCGAGAATTTTAAGCTCAGAAGTAAATTAATGGGTTTTTTTACCCTCCAGGATATTGTTGGAACCCAGCAAAAACAATTACATATGCTGGATGATTATTCAGAACATTGGTATTTTGAATTTGTAGATTTTTTACGCAGAAAAGATTTATTAAATCTTCTTGGTTAGCATTTTTCCTCGGCGATAGCCAACATGGTGACGATTTTGTCAATCACTTTTTGAACATCTTTCTCCACATTTCCGTAGTACGCATTTTTAAAGCTTTTTTCTGATATGATTGCTTTTTCTGCGGTACTATAATGTTTTGTAACGTATTGGTGTAGCGCCTTGGGGCTGTTTGTTATGATAATGCCTGCTTCAACTTGTAAGTTAATAAATATGGCAAGCTGTCTAACCGTAAAGGATACTTTAAAATTGCTTTCTAAAATACCACCACGACTGAGGTCTTCGGCTATGGTATCTATTGATCTGAGGTAGCTGATTTCACTTTCAATATACCTTAATATAGATTCATCAATGTTGGACAAATTTCTATTGTACGGTACGCTGATAGTTTTAAAAACCTGTCCAATGAGCTTTTTAAAGAAATGGATTAATCTATATTGCTCGCTAATGTTTTCGCATTTCTGAAGTTCGTGATTGAGGTGGCTACAGCAGAAATGATAAAAAGAGGGATGATTAAAATTTAAAGAGACGAGCAGCAGTATCATTTCGGATAGATCTAAAGGTAGCAATGATTTATTTAATGTGATTTTAAGTGACGCTAAAAAATCATGCAGATACCTAGCCTGTTCGAAAGTAAAACGACGTGGGCTGCTATTCATATGTTCGAAGATATGCTTAAATAAGGTCATGGTCTCATTATCTGCATGTAGCTCTTCGATGTGTTTTAGGATCCGGCTGGAACTTTCTGTAATATTTAATAAGAGCTTTTTCTGGCTAACCGCCGAAATGGGGCAGTCATAGTCAAAATAATAGGGGAACAGCTGCTGGAGATCCAAAACCATCTGGTTGAGCAGGTTTGCTATGTTACCAATTCCGTTTTTTCGATTGATGTTTGGCGCATCCTCATTCATCATAGCTTCTAGCTCATCCATTAACTGCAGCAATCCTCTTTGATGTTGCCTGATGTAAGCCTTAGCCCTATCAGGCTCAACTTGGATAACATGATGTAGGATGGAACTGATTATCCGTTTACTTTCCTCTAAAATTTCGCCATGTAGTTCTTTGCAAGGGCACTGAAGAGTTGCACCTGCCTTAATCACATCCAAAATTAACTCCCTGAAACTGATAAGTTCGTATATCATTTGCTTAATAGCCGATTGCCTAATTCTAAGTTTTTTATTTTAATTTCTCGAATTAACGTGGTAAAACGAAGCGTTAACTTGGTGAAACTAAATTTTAACAATTGTTGGCTGTTATAAGCAGTATTGCGTTGATATTAAAAGCTAGGTATATTTAAATAACCATTGGAAGGGAGGAATAGATGGTATTATCACACTATTTAGCGGGCATTAACCTTGATGTGATACATCTGTTATTGTAGGTGGTTTTCTATTGCGCCAGAGATCTGATTGATCTCGGCCACACCTAAAGAAAGGTGATGACCATTTCCAGCCAGTTTATGATCAGCGGCCAAGCCCTCAGTATCGATTTCTTCTGCTTTCAATAAAATCCAGTCAGATTCCTGTTTTTTGATTACGCCTAAAGTATCTTCTAAATAAACAATCTGAAAATAATCATCTTTAGGAATAATGGTCAGTATTATTGCCTGATCATTATGGTTAATTTCAATATTAAATGCAGTCATGATTTCAGAACCATTGCATTTCGCTTATTGTTTTGTTAACCGTCGTAAACCAGCATTTACTAAAATGTTTAAACCGATTAATTGTTTGAAATTGAAGCGCTGCTCAACAACTAATCGGTTTAAACGATTATATTTTAGTCCACTCTTCCCGGATATTGCTTCAATGCTATTTCCAAACAGTTCATAGCTGCATTTAAATCGTCGGTATTTAGTACGTATGCCATACGGACCTCATTTTTACCAGAACCAGGGGTAGAGTAGAAGCCGGTAGCAGGCGCCATCATTACCGTTTGATTATTATGGTTAAAGTCCTCTAAAATCCACTGACAGAATTTATCGGCGTCATCAATTGGGAATTTGGCCACTACATAAAAAGCACCACCCGGATTAGGACAGAAAACACCTTCAATATTATTTAACCGATTGACCAAAGTATCTCTACGTAAAGTATATTCGGTATTTACTTTTTCAAAATAACTATCTGGCGTATCTACAGCCGCTGCACCAGCAATTTGTTCTACCATACCAGGGCTTAACCTTGCCTGCGCAAATTTTAACCCTGATGCAATAACGTCCTTGTTTTTGGTAATTAAACAGCCTAAGCGCGCACCACAGGCACTATAACGTTTAGAAACCGTATCCATAACCACCACATTTTCATCTAAGCCATCTAGATGCATAGGCGAAATGAATTCCCTTCCATCATAACAGAATTCGCGATAAGCTTCATCAGAGAATAAAAATAGATCGTATTTAACACAAAGTGTTTTTAAGGCCTCTAGTTCTTCTTTAGAATATAAATAACCCGTAGGGTTATTAGGGTTACAGATAATAATCGCTTTGGTTTTTTCCGTAATCAACTTTTCGAATTCGGCGATCGGAGGTAATGCAAAGCCATTTTCAATATAAGAAAGGATTGGTTTTACCACTACATTGCTCATGCAGGCAAAGCCATTGTAGTTAGCATAAAAAGGTTCTGGGATAATAATTTCATCACCTTCGTTTACACAGGTTTGCATGGCAATGGTAATGGCCTCAGAGCCACCAACGGTTACCAGGATATTTTCTGGTGTAATATTGTAACCCAGTTTATTGTAGTATTCGGTCAGTTTTAAACGGTAGGCAAGCGTCCCTTCAGATGGTGTATAGGCCCAAACATTAAAATCAATGTTTTTGATGGCGTTTAACATTCCTTCTGGTGTTTCTATATCTGGTTGACCAATATTTAAATGGAAAACTTTCTTACCATCTTTTTTAGCTTGATCTGCAAATGGAGTTAACTTTCTGATTGGTGATGCAGGCATCTGCACACCTTTTTGTGAAATTTTTGGCATGGCACAAAAATAAAAAAGTCCAGATGAAAATCTGGACTTTTTAAATATTATCGTCTAAAAAATTATTTTGAAGATGCGGCAACTGTTTCACCTTTAATGTAAAGCACTTTAATTGGTGTTTTAGCATTTGAAGTAATGGTTACGGCTTTAGAAAAAGTTGATGGACCAGCAGCAGCGTTAAAAGTTACAGAAATTACACCGGTTTCACCTTTTTTTAGTGGAGTAGAAGTATATTTAGGTACCGTACATCCACAGCTAGCCTCAGCTTTGGAGATAATTAAAGGCGCCTCACCAATGTTAGTGTATTTAAAGTCGTAAGTTACTGGTTTATTTAAAACAATTTTACCAAAATCGTGCGTTTCGGATTCAAATTTAAACTCCGCAGGTTTAGTTTGTGCGTTTACTGCAAGCCCTAAACCTAAAACAAAAGCGAATAATACTAAGATCTTTTTCATGTTATGTGGGTATA
Source organism: Pedobacter sp. PF22-3 (assembly GCF_026239555.1). GTDB lineage: Bacteria > Bacteroidota > Bacteroidia > Sphingobacteriales > Sphingobacteriaceae > Pedobacter. The sequence continues at coordinate 52,616 of NZ_JAPIVP010000014.1, forward strand.
TTTTATTTTTTTAAAATTACTAAAACAAATTTAATGTTTTCTGAGTAAAACAAAAACTATTCCAATTATATTTTGCAAATCGATATATAATTTTACAATGGAGGATAAAGGCAAGCTTTTAATTTTGCATATATTTGCCGCAACCAATCTTTGATTACTATGCCGAATGAAAAATTGATGACCAAAACTATTGATGCTTCCGAACTCAGTTTTAACGATTTTAAATCTATTGTTATAAACGACTATAAAATCGCCTTCGAAAGTAGGCAGGCCAGTGTTTTAGGCCGTAGGGAAGTATTAACAGGGAAGGCTAAATTTGGCATTTTCGGCGATGGTAAAGAGGTTCCGCAGTTGGCCATGGCGAAAGCCTTTAAAAATGGCGATTGGCGCTCTGGTTATTACCGCGATCAGACGTTTGCCTTTGCTACAGGGATTTCTACTATTAAAGAATTTTTTGCACAGCTCTATGCCAATCCTACCGAAGGGGCTGATCCATTTTCGGGGGGAAGACAGATGAACTGTCATTTTGCAACAAAATCTGTAAATGAAGATGGTAGCTGGAACGATTTAACGCAGATTAAAAACTGCTCATCAGATATTTCGCCAACAGGTGGCCAGATGGCACGTTTGGTAGGTCTAGCTTACGCCTCTAAATTATTCAGGCAAAATAAAGAACTCGATTACTTAAAGCACTTTTCTGTAAACGGAAATGAGGTTGCTTTTGGTACCATTGGCAATGCGTCAACCTCTGAAGGGGTATTTTTTGAAGCTATTAACGCCGCTGGTGTTTTACAGATACCAATGGCCATTTCTATTTGGGATGATAATTATGGCATTTCAGTTCCCGCAAAGTATCAAACTACTAAAGAAGATATTTCTGAGGTTTTAAAAGGCTTTCAGCGTAATGCCGATCAATTGGGTTACGAAATATACAAGGTAAAAGGTTGGGATTATCCGGCTTTATGTGAGGTATATGAAAAAGCAATAAATGTTTGTAGAGACGAACATGTACCTGTTTTAATTCATGTAACCGAACTTACTCAACCTCAGGGTCATTCTACCTCTGGTTCGCACGAACGATACAAATCAAAAGACCGCTTATCTTGGGAAACTGAGCACGATTGTATCCTGAAAATGCGCTCCTGGATGCTGGATTCTGCAGTAGCAACTGAAGAGGAAATTGCAGAGGTGGAGAAAAATGCAAAGGTTTTTGTGCGCAACGCACAAAAAGAAGCCTGGAATGAGTTTTTGGATAGCATTAAACCAGAACAAAAACAAGTGGTTGATTTAATCGGAGGCATAGCTAAACACCAACCCGAACTGGCTAAAATTGCTGCTAATCTGGCTTCAACTGCCGATGCACAACGTAGAGAGGTTTTTGCTGCTGCACGCAAATCCATACGTTTATCTGCCGGTTTTAATTCTCCAGAACGCGATGAACTGTTAGCCTGGTATAAGCAGCAAGCTAAGTTTAATTATGACCGTTATAATTCTAAACTGCATACCAACGGCATGGAAAGTCCGGATATGATTGCAGTAGTTGATGCCGTGTATGATGAGCAGTCGAAAATGGTTGACGGTAGAGAAGTGCTTAATGCCTGCTTTAATGAAAACTTCGCGCGCGATCCGCGTTTGGTTGCTTTTGGAGAAGATCTAGGAAATATTGGAGACGTAAACCAAGGTTTTGCGGGTTTGCAGGCCAAATATGGCGAATTAAGAATTACCGATACCGGAATCAGAGAAATGACCATCATGGGCCAGGGTATTGGATTGGCCATGAGGGGTTTAAAACCGATTGCCGAAATACAATATCTTGATTATTTAATTTTTGCATTAAATGTACTTAGCGACGATTTAGCATCGCTTTCTTATCGTACCAAAGGGATCCAGAAGGCACCGGTTATTGTGCGCACTCGCGGTCATCGGTTGGAAGGAATCTGGCATTCGGGTTCACCAATCAGCATGATTTTGGGCGCTTTAAGAGGAATGCATTTATGTGTGCCGAGAAATATGACCCAAGCTGCCGGTATGTATAATACCCTTTTTAGGGCTGATGAACCGGCAATAGTAATTGAGTGTTTAAATGGTTACAGGCTTAAAGAAAAACTACCAAATAACGCTGGAGATTTTACAGTGCCGTTGGGCAGAGCAGAGGTTTTAGAAGAAGGAACAGATATTACAGTTATATCTTACGGTTCTTCTTTAAGAATTGTTCAGGAGGCAGCCGAAGAACTGAGCTTAATGGGTATTTCTGTAGAAATTATTGATCCACAAACGCTCTTGCCTTTCGATACCACACAGGTTTGTGTAAACTCGCTTGCTAAAACCAGTAAACTATTGGTGGTAGATGAGGATGTTCCGGGGGGAGCATCTGCATATATCCTTCAAAAGGTATTGGAAGAACAAAAAGGTTATTTCCATTTAGATGGTCAGCCGAAAACTTTGACGGCTAAAGCGCATCGGCCACCATTCGGATCAGACGGTGATTATTTCAGTAAACCATCTGTTGATGATGTGATCGAAACTATTTACCAAATGATGCACGATGCAAATCCAACTAAATACCCATCAATTTTTTAATTAAATGGTAGCAGAGGCATAAAATTTAACGATTGGAATAGTATAAAAGGTTTATCATCAGTTTCTTATTTGAGGTTTTGATGAGATGTAAAAAAATGGTTACTATTGATCATTTTTTTATTTACTTTTAAAGACCAAACTCTATTTTGTTATTTCAGTATGTTTTGTTTAATTCCCGTTCTAAAACACTGTAATTTTCAAGATCTTTCGTGGTATTTTAAGATAAAGCAAATAATTAGTTGATCTGAAATAATGCGATATCTTGTAAATATACAGTTAGTTAGTAAAGTATGTTCTTTTAAAAAAGGCGTGCTGTTTCTTTTTTTTTTATTTCTAAGCACATTTGGCTTTAGCCAGGTAAGCGCACCACAGAAAAAACTTGATAGCCTATTAAATTTAAATCAAAAGAATCTAAAATCAGATTCCACTAAAATCAAAATATTGACGGAGGTTTACCGCCAATACATGAGAATGAAAAACGTTGAAAAGGCGAATGAGTACGTGGACAAAACCATTCAGCTTTCTCATGAAAAAAATCTCAAAAAATTTTCTGCATTTGCTTATTACCGTAGAGGCTTAATGTACCATGGAAGGTCTGAATATCAAAAAGCGGAAGAAAATTATCAATATGCAGTAACTGAGTATGCTTCGGTAGGGAATTTGGATATGGTGGCTGGTACTTACCTTAATCTAGGTGCTTTATATAGCAGCATTCCTGATTATGTTAAATCGCTGGAAGTAAATCAGAAAGCGATAGCTATTTATGAAAAAATGGGTAATGAAGTTGATCTGGCAAGTTGCTATACCAATATTTCTACTATTTATCAGCGTTTGGGCAATCAAAGTCAGGCATTGGTTTACATGCACATGGCGCTAAAAATATTTACCAAAGATGGCGAAAATACAAGAGGGGCAGCAGTTGTTTATGGCTTAATCGGAAGCAATTACTTTGAGGCTTCGGATCGTGAATTGATGGAGATGAATGTACTGCCCAGCCAAAAAATAAAACTGGCATTAACCTATTACAACAAATCTTTAAAGGTATCAGAGGCTATTGGAGATTTAGGTTTAATCGCTACGATTAAAAGAGATCTTGCCGACTTATACAGTTCAACAGGACAAAAGGATATCGCGTTAAAATCATATCAAAAATCGGTCGAGTTAAATAAATCTGGAGATGATAGAGAAGCCTATGCTGCAAGTTTATATGCTTTGGGTAATTTTTACCAAAAAGAAAATGATTTTGAAAATGCCATTACATTACTCAATACCAGTTTGAAAATTGCAGAAGACAATAAACTGCTGGATATAGAAAAACAATCTACCTTGGGCCTGAGTGCTGTATATGAAAAACTAAAAGATTATAACAAATCGTTAGCTTATTACAGACAGTATATTGCGGTTAGAGATAAAATTTTTGATGAGGAAAAGGAAAAGGAAATTACCAGAAGGCAAATGCAGCTCGATTTTGGCATTAAAGAACGCGATTATTTATTGAAACAAAAACTTACAGCGGGCGAGTTAAAAAGACAGCAGCAGGAACTTGAGCTTAAAAGACAACAGTTAGTCTTGAGTGATAAGGAAAAAGTATTGGATCTGTTAACTTTTCAAAAAGCAAAAGCTGACCTCGATATCCAGCGCTTGGCTCAGGATAATAAATTTGCAAAAGCCAAGTTTGAAGCTCAGCTAGCCAGCGGCGTAAAGGATAAGCAAATCAGTAAGCAGGTACAACAGATTAAATTTGATAGTCGTGTTAAATTATTCCTTACCATTGCTACCATACTGATTCTGATTATTGCCCTTGTTATATTTTACAATCAGCGGAAAACAAAGCGGCTGAATATAATCATCAATAACCAAAAACGAGAGTTAGAGCAGTTAAGTAAGGTTAAAGACCGCATTTTTAGCGTAGTCAGTCATGATATGCGTACCCCGGTAAATTCGTTAATTTCCTTTATGCAATTGCTTGAAGGTGGTAATATTGAGCAAGAGAAGTTAAAGCGGTATGCGGTTTCGCTAAAAAATAACCTTACCTATACCTCCACAATGATGGAGAACCTCCTGAATTGGGCAGCCAGCCAGATGCAGGGTTTTAACCCATATTTACAATCCTTGGATATTTGTGAACTGATTAATGAAGTTATTCTTTCTCTGCAGCATCACGCCGATGAAAAAAGTCTGACTATTCAAAATTTAGTGCCAGCCAAAACATTTTGCAAGGCAGATTCGAATATGTTTATGCTGGTTATTCGAAATATCGTCAGCAATGCCATTAAATTTACACCCGATGGTGGTACGATTACCACTGGAGCAATTTCAATTGAAAATATGCTTGAAATTAAAATTTCTGATACGGGCATCGGTTTAACATCTGCACAGATTGAGCACTTTAATAAGCAGGGTTATTCAGGTGTTGGAGTGAGCACTTTGGGTACAAATAAAGAAAAAGGAACTGGCTTAGGTTTATTGCTCTCCAGAACCTTTACCAGCTTAATGGATGGAGAAATTAGTGCAGGCAGTAATCCAGCAGCTGGCAGTTATTTTAAAATAATCCTGAAGAAATAACTTATTTTAAAAATCTCGACAGAATTTTCTTATCGATTGATTTTTCCAATAATTCCTGCCGGTTGGAAGCGCTTATGGGAACCAAAAAGTTATTTTCTAAATGAACTTCGTGATTAGTTAAAGTTACAATATGGTTTACATTAATGATGTACTGTTTATGTACCCTGGAGAAAATTTTAGAAGGTAATTGTTTTTCTAAATTTTTTAAGCTTACTAAAATAATATGTTTATCTATACGGGTAAACAGTTTTGAGAAATCGCCCATGCTTTCGATATAAATCACATCATTATATTTCAGCTTCGTTATACCTTTAGTCTCTCTAAAAAAGAAATAATCGTCATCTGTTTTATCGTCAATGTTTAAGTTTTCTACAGGAAGTTTATTGACCTGTTTCCTTAACACAATATATTCTATTGCTTTGTTGGTGGCCTTTAATATACGTTCAAAAGTCGCGGGCTTAACAATAAAATCCAGGGCATCCAGGTTAAAGCTTTCTGCTGCGTACTCGCTAAATGAAGTAATAAAGATAAATAAAGGTTGTTTTTTTAAGCTCTTTAATAAATCCATACCAGAAAGTTCTGGCATATCAATATCAGAATAAACAATATCTATGGCAGTGGTTGATAAAATTTGTGAGGCCTCTATGCCATTACTACAAACAGCAACAATATTTAATGATGGAATTTTTTTTAGATGCATTTCTACGGCATCTCTTTCAATTTCATTATCATCAACAATTAAGCAGCTGTATGTCATTTAGATATTAGGATATGTAATTTATTTACAGAACAGTATTTCCAGTTAAAGTTACATTAAAATATGGATTATAATATAATTTGGCTAGTGCTCTATTGAAAACGTAAAGTTAACTTTAATTTTGGTGTTTTTTTTCTCCCGTATATAATTTCTCCCCAGCTTTTACAGGCAATTGTAAGTCGTTTTCTTCTGGTGGTACAGGGCAGCGGTAGCCGTCACTATAAGCGCAGTAAGGGTTATAGGCTTTATTAAAATCGATTTCGATATGATTATCCACAATTTCTTTCGTATCCAGATCAATGTACCTGCCACCGCCGTAAGTTTCCTTGTTGTTGGTTTCGTCTGTAAAGGGCAAAAAGAGGTGGTCTTTATAAATAGGATTAGTAGATAAAGAAACACTTTTATACAAAGTCATCTGGATTTTCTCGTTATGGAGAACGAAGTTTACATGAGCATATTTATAGTAATCGCTGCTAGTGCCATTAAATGTAGGCATTTTGAAAACTTTTTCGTTTTTTAATAATTCTACAGCAGCCAAAATTTTATAAGTACTGTCTGCATCATAAAAGTGTAGATTTTGCAGGTCGCTATTCTTAAGCGGCGACCGATTATCTTTAATGAAATCCTGTTTATAAGCTTCACGGTGTTTAGCAATCTGTTTAGCGTAACTTTGGGCAAAGCTATTCATGCTGAACAATAGTAATAAGAAGGTGATGGTTTTCATTGGCGGAATATTAAATAACACAGGCTTTGTTCCTTAAAAACTGATCGGCTAAAACCAGGGCAGCCATAGCCTCAACAATGACTACTGCTCTTGGTACCACACAAGGATCATGTCGGCCTTTGCCTTTAATCTCCGAAGCTTCGCCAGCTGCATTGATGGTTTGTTGGTTATGCATAATGGTTGCTACTGGTTTAAACGCTACTTTAAAGGTAATATCCATTCCATTAGAAATGCCTCCTAAAATACCACCTGCATAATTGGTGGTGGTTTTAAATACTTTAGAATCTGCAGCTTTGGGTTGAGGGATATCATTGTGCTGCGATCCGCGTAATTCGCTTCCGGCAAAACCCGAGCCATATTCGAAACCATGAACGGCATTAATGCTGAGCATGGCCTTGCCTAAATCTGCATGCAGTTTATCAAAAACAGGTTCGCCTAAGCCTGCAGGACAGCCTTTTACGATGCAGCCAATTTTTCCGCCAACGGTATCGCCATCTTTTCTAACTGCATCAATAAATTCGATCATTTCATGAGCGGTTGCGGGGTCTGCACAGCGCACAATATTCTCTTCTCTGATTTGCAATAAGGCAGATAAATCATTGCTTTCTAAATTAGGCGCTTCAATTGTTCCTACTGAAGTTACATGGGCAAAAATTTCGATACCTTGTTGTTTTAAAAACAATTTTGCAATTGCTCCGGCTGCTACACGGGCTGCAGTTTCGCGTGCTGAAGAACGCCCTCCACCTCGGTGATCACGGATCCCATACTTTGCATCGTAAACATAATCAGCATGGCTCGGACGGTAAACATCAACATTATGTCCATAATCTTTTGAACGCTGATCTTCATTAGGGATTAAAAGCGCAATCGGTGTACCGGTACTTTTTCCTTCAAATACACCCGATAAAATTTGAACGGTATCGCTTTCTTTTCTTTGCGTGGTGATCTTGGATTGGCCTGGTTTACGTTTGTCTAGTTCTGATTGGATAAAATCCAGATCAATATCCAATTGCGCCGGACAGCCATCAATAATTACCCCAATGGCTACGCCATGAGATTCGCCAAAAGTAGTGATGCGAAAAAGTTGTCCGAATGAGTTGCCTGCCATATTTGATTTTAGATGTGAGAAGCCAGATATGAGATTTGAGCAGTACCCATTCTATCTAAACTTCAGATTTTAATTTTAATTATTTTACGTTAAGAGGTTAGCATTGAGCTATGTGATTTGAGAATTTCAGCTGTCTCAAATCTAGTGTATCAAATCTCACTGACCTCAAACCCTGCTTTTTTCAAATCTTCCCAATAATAAGGATAAGATTTTTCTACTACCTGCATTTCTTCAATTTCAACTTCGTTAATCAATAGTGCAAGAGGAGCAAAAGCCATTGCCATACGGTGGTCCTCGTAGGTTGCAAAAGTAACTTTATCAGGAAAATGAAGGTTATCTGTATTTAAAGTATAAACGAGATTATTTTCAGTTAAAGTAACGCCAATTTTGGCCAATTCGTTCTGAAGGGCTGCAATACGGTCTGTTTCTTTAATTTTTAAGGTTTCTAAACCTGTAAAAGCCATATTTTTACCTAAGGCTGCAGCAATAACGATAATTGTTTGTGCTAAATCCGGACAGGTTTTTAAGTCTAAAACTTGCTTTGTATCTAAAGAAAGGCCTAAGTTGCTAACCGCTATTCCATTATCGGTTTTGCTGGTGGCTATACCAAAAATCTTCATGATATTTTTGATCTGGCTATCACCCTGTAAACTTTTTTCTTTTAAGGCAGGCAAACTAATTTCTGCCTCATCAGCTAAAGCTGCAATGCTATACCAATAGGAAGCTGCACTCCAATCGGGCTCAACAACTAAGGTACCTGGTTTAAAAGCCTGCGGTTTAATGGAAATTGAATTTCCATCCCAGTGATGTTCGATACCAACTTCTGCAAGCATATCCAGGGTCATATCTACATATGGCTTAGAGGTAAGCTCCCCCTCAATTTCTAAAGTTAAACCTTGAGGTAGGATAGGGGCAATCATCAGCAAGGCTGAAATATATTGACTACTGATATCACCTTTAATTTTTACCTGGTTCGTTTTCTGGTCCAACGGGCCATTAATGTTTAGTGGTGGAAAACCTTCAGCCTCCGCATAGGAAATGTCAGCGCCTATGGTTTTTAATGCTTCAGCCAGAATACCGATAGGGCGTTGTTTCATACGCTCGGTTCCGGTAAGTAAGAAATTCCCGTTTTTGGCCGAAAGATAAGCAGATAAGAAGCGCATAGCGGTTCCTGCAGGACCAACGTCAACCAGTTCGGAGTTTTCAGTTTTCAGTTTGGAGTCTGCTCCCAACTCACTGGTTTCAATTCCCAACTTGTTTAGGATACCATTTAATGTTATTGTATCAGCTGCATTGGAGAGATTTTCAACTTTAACCAATTTCTTGCTTAAAGCGCTAATAATAAGTGCTCTGTTGCATTCGCTTTTCGAGCCTGTTAATTGGATTTCCGTATTAATATTCTTGGTTCCTTTAAAAGAAACTAAGGCATTTTTAGACATTTTATTCTGTTTTATGCTTAAATGTAAGTGTCAGATGGAAACATCTGACACCACATCAATAATGTTATATGTAGAGGATTTCTTTTTTAGGATTTTGTTTTTACCCTCCACCTTAAACCCCTCAACCCTTTACCTTATTTACTAACTTCAGTATGTTGTTCAGCAGCAATGCCTTTTTCAGCTTTGCCAGCATTCATAATTTCAGTTTGCTTACGGATAGATTCACCGTGCATTAATTCTAAGAATTTCTCTGTAAAGTTTAAATCTAATTTTAAAGCTTTTGCAAAAGCATGACCTTTTTTGATGATGGCATCCCAACGGTTAACCTGTAAAATCGTTACCTGGTTATCACGCTTAAATTCACCGATTTTCTCTACAATAGCCATACGCTCACCCAATTTTTGTAATAAGATATCATCAATTTTATCGATTGATTTACGTAGTTCAGCTAATTTATCGGCAGATGCTTCGTTTGGTGCTTCTGGTTCACGCACAGTTAAACGCTCTACCAATTCTGCTAAAGCAGCTGGTGTAACTTGTTGTTTAGCATCTGTCCAGGCAACTGAAGGATCTACGTGAGATTCGATCATTAAACCTTGCATATCTAAATCTAGTGCTTTTTGAGAAACATAAGGGATCAACTCACGGTTACCGCAGATATGGCTTGGATCGTTGATGATTGGAAGTTCAGGGCATAAAGTTTTTAACTGGATAGCCATTTCCCACATCGGTTCGTTACGGAAAGAACTTTTTTCGAACGAGGAGAAACCGCGGTGGATAGCACCGATTTTAGTAATGCCCGCACCATTGATCCGCTCAATTGCACCGATCCATAACTGTAAATCCGGGTTTACCGGGTTTTTGATCAATACCGGAACATCATGGCCTTTTAAAGCATCAGCAATTTCCTGAACAGTGAAAGGATTTACCGTAGAACGTGCGCCGATCCAAAGGATATCAACACCAGCTGCTAAAGCCTCTTCAACATGTTTTGCATTGGCAACCTCAACAGCCGTTGGCAAACCTGTTTCTGCTTTAGCGCGCTTTAACCATTCTAAACCAATACTTCCGATTCCTTCAAATTCTCCCGGACGGGTACGTGGTTTCCAGATACCTGCTCTCAATACAGATACTTTACCGGTAGCGGCTAATAAATGCGCTGTAGTTAATAATTGTTCTTCAGTTTCTGCACTGCAAGGACCAGAAATGATTAATGGTTCGTTGTTTACGTTTAACCAGGTGTTTAAAGGCTGAATGTTTAAATTAAGTTTCATGATGACGGGTTTATTTAAAGTCCAGAGTCCCTTGGCGGAAGTCCGGTTTATATTTTATATTGTTTATTTGTGATGTTGTTGGATTGAATTGCCAACTGAAAATTGTTTACTGCTGGCTGTTACACTTTATCGTTCTTTTGATACTCGCCTAATATGTTAAAGTTCGATGTATATTTTAGTGCCTTTCTAATGGCTTTATCATACTTTTCGGTACTTGGCCATTCTAAATCAACGTAAAAGTAATATTCGTTTCTTTTACCTAGAACAGGCATAGATTGTATTTTTGTTAAGCTTACCTCTTGTTCAGCAAAAATATTTAACACAGTTGCCAATGAGCCGGCTTTGTGTCCAACCTGAAAGCAAATGGAGGCTTTATTTATTTTCTTTCCTTCGTCTGTTTTGTCTTTTTTAAGAATCAAAAAACGCGTGTAATTTTTTTTGTTTGATTCTACACGGCGTTCTAAAATATTTAAGCCGTAAAGTTCTGCAGCTAAGTTATTTGCGATAGCCATGGTGTCTGTTAGTTGCTCTTGCTGGATGCGTTTTGCACATGCAGCAGTATCGTTGCTTTCTACAATTTTAATGTGTGGATAATCGTAAAAGAAATCGATGCATTGACGAATGGCAATAGGGTGTGAAGTAACTACTTTAATATCTTCAAACTTTACGCCTGGTAGCGCCATTAAGTGCAATTGGATAGCTAAATAGACCTCGCCCACAACAGAAAAACCAAAATCCCTGATCAGTGTATAGTTTGGCAACAAACTGCCGGCAATAGAGTTTTCTATAGCCATTACTACGAAATCGGCTTCGTTTTTCTCTAGCTTATCGCAAGTCTCTTTAAAAGAATTACACTCCACAGTTTCAATGTCTTTACCAAAGAATTTGTATGCAGCTTCTTCGTGGAAAGATGCTTTAATACCCTGAATTGCTACTCGTTTTGTCGTTTCCATTTTTGCGTTAAAACAAAAAAGTCCCGGCTGTTTGCCGGGACTTTTTTATACATTTTAATATTGTTATATATCTTTTTGCATATTAGCCCCGGCTCTCACTAAAATAGTAAAAGTAACCAAAGTAATATGTGTTTGTATTTTGCATTTCTTTTTTTGTTGAGCCAAATGTAATAACAAAATTTAATTTGTCAATAGGAAATTGAAAATATTTTTAATAAAATTTAATTTTGTTAAAAATGGGCTGGTTTGTTTATTGGTCTTTTTGTGCTTTAAAATGGCTTAAAAGCGGATTTTTATTTGGTTGGAGGCCGGTTACTATCGAAAGCGTTCAATAAAGTCGTCGTCATCTCGATCCGATAGCTATCGGATCGAGATGACGGTAGCTAGTAAGTAAACTTCTTATTTGAATTATTTCTATGAAATCATTGATCCACCGAATATCCGTCTTTTCGAATGCGAAAACATCATCTGTGAGCATCTGTGACTAAAAAGATAGCTAAGTTGTATAGTAAAAAAGGTCTGAGGAAGCACAGATCTTTAGTGAATAATTATTTTCTTACCCTGTAGAACTTAACTCTCCCCGATCGTTAAGACCTTTTACTTTTTGGTATTGCAGTTCTTCGTATTTTCTTTTTTCCTCGTCACGTAACTCCTGCTGCATAATTTTTGCAATCTTAGTGCTTCCATCATGGCTCCATCCCGGCGGATTGAAAATGTATTTTACTTTATCCATAAATGTCGGGGCCTTTTTAACGTCTGCTGTTAGCGCAATAAATTCGTGGAAAACAATGTTTACAGGTCCGGTATCGGTAGGTTGGGTGGTTAATCCATATTTAACTTCATCTTCTGGTAATTCGGCTTGGAAGGTTCCGAACCACCTATCCCAAAGAATTAATACCATACCCATATTTTTATCAAGGTAGCGCACATTGCTGGCATGGTGTACCCGGTGATGAGATGGCGTTACAAAAATATACTCATACCATTTCGGGAATTTAATGTTGTATTGGGTATGAACCAGATTGCCATAAATTTGAGTAACCAGATAGGCAAAAAGAATATCAACTGCTGTAAAGCCCATAAAGGCCAGGGGCAGGTAAAAGAAAACACGGTACAACGGCTCGAAAACAGTTGAACGGAAACCCGTGGTTAAGTTAAAGTGTTCAGAGGAGTGATGTGTAACATGCATGGCCCAGAAAAAGCGTACGTAATGCCCCACGGTGTGCAAAAACCAGTATAAAAAATCCTGCGCTAAAATAAGCACTATCCAATAGATCCAAACATTTGAAATCTGGAACAAGCGGAACTGATAACAATAGGCTAATAAGAAGAAAGTAAATGTTTTGGTGCCTAAATTAATCACCACGGCTGCAGTCATCAGGTAGATGTTCGTCCAGGTATCACGTTTTGTGTATAATTTTCTGTCATGCTGATAGCTAAAATACATTTCAACCAGGGTTAAAACGATTACGAAGCTAAATAGCCCGATAACAGAAATATCACTTCCGGTATATTTCATTTTATAAACTGTTATAATAATCTAAACTGCTTAAAATATCTGTTGTACTTACACGGCAGTTAAACGTGCATTTACCTATGCTTTCCAAAAGTGAGAAAAGGATGTTTCCATCTTCGTTCTTTTTATCACTTTTCATTAAATCCAAAAGGGTATTGTAGCTTTCTTTTTTGATTTGATATTTAGGATATAACAATAAGATATATCTGCTGATATCTTCCAGCTCCTCTGTGCTCAGCGTACTGTTGTTGATTGAAAGTGCTGCTTCGCATACAAAACCAATGGCAATAGCTTCACCGTGTGTTAACGGATTTTCGTCATTTGCCAAAGAATAACCTTCAATGGCATGACCAATGGTATGCCCGAAGTTTAAAATCTTACGCAGGTTTTTCTCTTGTGGATCGATGGTGACCACCTCATTTTTAATTTCTACCGAGCGGTAAATATCTTCTGCCGCTGGCGTTAAATAGTTGCTCACCTTTAATTTTTCATAATATGGTTTGTCGTAAATTAAACCATGTTTAATCATTTCGGCAAAACCCGACAAAAGTTCGCGCTCTGGCAGCGTTTTTAAAAATGCAGTTTCAATAAAAACCATTTGTGGGAGGGTAAAGGTGCCTACCATGTTTTTTACATTGTCGATATCAATTCCTGTTTTACCGCCTACAGAGGCATCAACCTGCGAAAGGAGGCTAGTAGGAATATTAATAAAATCGATTCCACGTTTATAGGTAGAAGCAATAAAACCACCCATATCGGTAATTACACCTCCGCCCAAATTGATCATCAGGCTTTTACGGTCGGCTTCAAAATCCAGTAAGGTTTTCCAGATGCCGATACAGAAATCGATGTTTTTATTTTCTTCGCCTGCTGAAGTTTCAATCAGGTCAAATTCAGAAAAATCTAAGATGGATTGAAAAAGCGGTAAGCATATTTCACTTGTATGTTCATCAGCCAATACAAAAACTTTGCTGTATTTGTTGCTGGCTAAAAGTGCTTTTAAAGCGGCTAAATTGCTTTCGAAATAAAGGGTGTGGCCTGCGCTGGTAAGTGGTTCCATTAAATAATTTCTATTTTATTTTCCCCAAAAGTAATAATATCACCAACTCTAACCTTGTAGCGTTTGCGAAATTCGACCTCGCCGTTGGCTTTTACTAAACCATCTTCAACAACGGTTTGGGCATCACCGCCACTGCCAACCAATCCGCTTGCTTTTAGCAGTTGGATCAATGGAATAAATTCGCCCTCTAATTTGAATTGTATCATTTTATGCAAAAATACGATTATTTAGAGGTTTTTAGTTTTAACAACCAATGCTTTTTATAATTTTGCACCAATCTGACTTATTATATCGTAAAAAATGGATTTATCCACTAAGAAACAGCCAAATTTCGATAACACGGAAATTGCTTTCCGTCAAAAATCTAATCATGAGCTGAAAAAGGCGTACTGGCTTTTTAAAATGATCGGAAATAATTTCCTGACCAAAGTCGGTCCGGCTATTACAAATTTCTTTTTAAATATCGGTTTGCCTATTCAGGGCGCTATCAAAGCAACCATCTTTCAGCAGTTTTGTGGCGGCGAAACCATTGCAGAATGTAATAAAGCTATTGAGCAATTAGATAAAGGTGGGGTAGGTACCATTTTAGATTATTCTGTAGAGGGAGAAGAAGAAGAGCTGGTGTTTGACGAAACCTGTGCCGAAATTATCCGCACCATCGTAAGGGCAGATGGCGATGCTAAAATTCCGATTACAGTTTTCAAAATAACGGGTATAGGCCGCTTTGCATTATTACAGAAGCTGGATGCAAAAGAAACTTTAACTGCAGCAGAACAGGCAGAATATGAAAAAGTGAAACTGCGTTGCGAAATGATCTGCAAAACAGCTTATGATAAAGGTGTGCCCATCATGATTGATGCAGAAGAAACCTGGATTCAGGATACCATTGATGAGTTGGCGCTGGATATGATGCGTAAATTTAACCGTGAGCGGATTATTGTATACAATACTTACCAGATGTACCGTCATGATAAACTAGCTGATATGAAAGCTGACCATTTAATAGCTAAAGCAGATGGCTTTATTTTGGGCGTAAAAATGGTTCGTGGCGCTTATATGGAAAAGGAACGTAAACGTGCCGCTGAAATGGGCTATCCTTCGCCTATTCAGCCTGATAAAGCAGCTTCAGACCGTGATTACAATGAGTCTTTACGCTATTGTGTAGATCACATTAACGATATTGCCATTGTTGCTGGAACACATAATGAAGACAGCAGTCGTTTATTGACTTACCTTTTAGACGAAAAAAATATCACGCACAATCATCCTCATGTATATTTCGCCCAGTTATTGGGCATGAGTGATAACTTAAGTTTTAATCTTGCCGATTCGAATTATAATGTAGCAAAATATGTTCCTTATGGACCAATTAAAGCGGTAATGCCTTATCTGTTCAGAAGAGCCCAGGAAAATACGTCGGTGGCAGGGCAAACAGGGCGTGAGTTAGGTTTGATTGAAAGAGAATTGAAAAGAAGAAAACTGTAGTTCGGTTTTCAGTTGGCAATTCGCAGTTTTCAGTTAAGCAAGATCGTCATTTCGAGCGGAGTGCAACGCAGTCGAGAACCCGAAGGCTCAGCGAAGCTAAATCTATCTCGAGATAGATCTCTCCATTCCGCGGTGCTTCAGTCGAGATGACGATTTTCTTTTAGTTCAGCATCTTTCATTTCATTTCTTATAGTTTTTTCATTGTTTTTGGAAATGAGCGTGCAGTAGTCCTTCGTAACATGCAGCCTCGCTTTGCGCTGTATCTTTTTGGCTGCCCTTCGACTTCGCTCAGGGTGACAGCCAAAAAGGATGCCGCTTCAATCGAGTTTAAGTTGAAAGGCTTTCCAGAACCAAATTACTTCCTTACTACAAAAGATTGTTTGCCCGTTAGCAAATCATAAAAAAGGATAAAATCGCTGGCTAAACTATAAAGCGGGTATTGAAAAGTAGCAGGTTTATTTTTCTCAAAAAAGAAATGTCCAATCCATGCAAATCCATAACCCAGCACAGGCATGGCCAAAAAGAAATGCCAATTGTGAAAAAGAAATCCGGTAAAGAACGCGAGGCAAACCAATCCGGTGCCGATAAAATGTAAAATACGCGATGTGGTATTAAGATGTTCTGATAAATAAAATGGGTAGAACGCTTTTAGCGACTTATACTTTTTTTCTGACATCTGTTAATTTACAAAATTCCGTTCGCTTTTAGGAAGGCACCTAACTGTGCCGGTTTTTCGGTCATTAATAATGCGTTTAATCCCACTTTTTTAGCGCCTTCAATATGTTGTGGACTATCGTCAATAAATAGGGTTTCGGCAGGATCGAGGTTATTTTCTTTTAATACCTGTTCAAAAATATTGGTATTGGGCTTACGCAATTTCATGTGTTGTGAGAAATAAGCTTTCTCAAAATAAGCATCATAATTATTAATCTGAAAGGTTGTTTTCAGGTAATTGATAATCCAATCGTAGTGGATTTCATTGTTGTTACTTAAAAGAAAAGTACGGTACTTTTCTTTTACCTCCAGTAGTAAATCGTGGTTTTCCTGTATGGTTCCAATTAGCAGGCTATTCCATGCCTCATCAATCTGTTCGTCAGTTAATTCTGGCTTGCCTGCAGCATTTCTAATTCCTTCCCTAAATTCGGATGGCGAAATGGCACCCGTTTCAAAATCATCAAATAACTGGTTGTGCGCTTTGTGTGCAAAGAAATTTTCGATATCTGTAATGCCCAATTTTTGAAAAGAAGCCTGGGCAATTCTGAAATCGATATCAAATATTACGTTTCCGTAATCAAAAATAATGTTTTTAATATTTTGCATGGTATCTTCTGAATTTGGTGCAAAGATATTATTGCTGATTTAACAGGAGGTATTAAACGATATTTTTTTTGAAATAATCGAATTACAATAGTTTAATTGTTGAGTAATGTTTTGAAGATGCGTCATTCCCGTGCAGACCCTATCGTGTGGACACATTTCTATTAGCTGCATTTGTTTTTTATAGCACATATCCCTAAGGCGATCGTCATGCTGAATTTATTTCAGCATCTTTCCCGCCATTAACTGGTCCTCATTCCTTAAGAAGCATAGTTTTGGGGACAAATGTTAATTTTTTCCGCTCTTTGCCGCGGGGCATGGTACTTTGGAGCGCAAAAGTACCCCAAGCGCTTTGTCAATCCAGCAATGTGGCTTCTCACCGCCCACGCTCATCAAAAAAACAGTGGCACTTCGTTTTGTGTTCAATTTATATTAAATTTTGAATTCAACGCTAATGAACACAAAACCACTGCGTTTCAGGTTTGGCAATGCTATTTGGGCCATTGTGCACCTGTTTTTTTGATTCTCCCGCCACTTGGGATTGACGGCGTCCTTCGGTAAAGACTGTGGTTTATTAAGGTCAGCTAGCATGCTACCCAAAACATTCTTAAAAAAGATGTGTCCACACGATAGGTGCAGACCGGAATCTTAAAACACATACAAATAACCTCATTGTGCATTAAGATTCCCATCTCGGATCAAGTTGGGAATGACGCCAAATTTTATCTCCAGGCCTATTTAGGCTCCACCGTAATTGATTGGATGATGGTCCGTTTCTTTTTATCGCCCGTTTTTAGGGTTTTAAACACAAAATAAATATCGTGGGTCTTCCCGTCAGAAATCATTTGTATTGGTACACTTTTCCTGAACCCTGACTTTCCAATCATGATCCCTTTACTATCGTCCAATCTGATTTCGATTTCTCCATCCGATTCAGGATCAAGATTCAGGAACGAATAGCTAAAACCCGAGATGCCAGTTAAATCAACATGTTTTAGAGCGATCCAACCGTTGTCTTTGGTGAGTATGAGTTTTTCGCCACCATAAATATCTTTACGTTCAAAACCGTCAAAGTCTTTAATGTCTTCAGCATCAATGATATTGCTTTTCAGGTTGATTACGTTTGTAGTGGTTAAAGGTTTTAAACCTGCAGCTCCTGCATCGGTATATGTTGCTTTTAAAGTAAATACCGTTTTCTTTTTATCTGCAGTTGCTGCAGGAACGATTTTTCCTGAGGTTGGCAAAGAAGCTTTAACTGCCTCTTTGTTACCTAAAGTCATAATCCATTCTGTAATTTTTTTCACTTCAGCTTCTTTCATCGCAGGATGCGCCGGCATTGGTACTTCTCCCCAAACACCATGGCTACCACCAATTACTTTTGAGGCCAGGTAATCAACTGCTTTACTGTCATTTTTATATTTTGCTGCAATTTTTTCAAAAGCCGGTCCAATGGAAACGGCTGATTCTTTGTGGCAGGTGCTGCAATCAGATTTCAGCATGAGCGATTTGCCAACTAGCGTTTGTGCTGCCTGTTGGTGCCCTAATTGTGCGCCGGCTAAATCAGTTCCTTCTGTATAAGTATTTGAAATATAAATTCGGTTAGTGTTCACTTTCGCGCCTTTATCACTCACTAAAACTTTATAATCAATTGCTTTATTTGGGAAATAAAAGCTCTTGTTACCAGCTAAGTTTATGGCTACAGTTGGGTATTCATTGCCTGCATAAACAGGTATCACCTGGCTTTTTGCCGAAGCTTTGCTGTTATCGATCACGGTAACGCTTACCAGATATTCGCCTTTTTTAGTAAAAGTATAAGTTAATGTTGGTGTATTGGTAGTTTTTGTAATCCCTTTCCCTAAATTCCATACATATTTTAGTGGGTCGCCATCTGGATCTTTAGCTGCAACGGTTGCCGTCATTTTATAAGGTAATAAACCACTGGGTTTTTCAATAATAAGGCGTTCAATAGCTGGTGGACGGTTGCCTTTCAGGTAATCAATTCTGGTAATTGCAGCATCAGGGTTTTTGGTAAACCAGCCTTTGCCATATTCGAGGATGTATAGTTTTCCATCAGGTCCTAATTCCATATCAATAGGTGCGGCTAAAGAAACTTTAGCCATAAGCGGCTCCATACTTACGTAATCTCCCTGGGCATTCATGGTTACCGCTTTAACCCATCCCCGTACCCATTCATAAATGATGAGCTTTCCGTTATAATAAGCTGGGTATGGTGAGTTTGCTGTGGCATAATACACGGGACCGGCCATTGCTGTTCGGCCACCTGCACCAACCTGTGGAAATTCTTTTGATTCACCGTAAGGATACCAGATATAGGCTGGCTGTGCGGGTGGAAGTTTTTCTAAACCGGTATTGTTTGGCGAGTTGTTTATTGGCGATTCAGGATCGAACGCATTCCCGTTTGCACCATTGGTATAATCATAGGCCTTGTAAGGGTAGTTATTGCCTATAAATAGTGGCCAGCCAAAATTACCTGCTTTACGGGCTTGATTTACTTCATCATAACCCCTAGGGCCCCTTAGCGGATCATCGTTGGGGGCATCGGGGCCAACTTCACCCCAGTATAAAAAGTTGGTTTTCTGATCAACCGAAATGCGATAAGGATTTCTATTGCCCATTACATAAATTTCAGGTCTGGTTTTCGGATTGTCTTTAGAGAAAAGGTTACCTTCAGGTATGCTGTAGGTACCATCTTCATTCACCTTAATCCTCAGTATCTTTCCCCTTAAATCGTTGGTGTTGCCAGCCGATCTTCTGGAGTCATATTGTTCAAATCCTTTCCTGTTATCAAGCGGGGCATAACCTTTGTTTACATATTGCTGTTTCGGCGCATCAAACGGGGTAGAGTTATCGCCTGTTGATACATAGAGCAGGTTATCTGATCCGAAAGCAATGGATCCGCCGGTATGGCAGCATATTTCGCGCTGAGAATAGAATTCGAGCACAATTTTTTCTGATTCTTTAACAATCTGATCGTTAACCAGCTTAAATCTCGAAAGTCGGTTAACAGATTTGTCAAATGGACTATAAAAAAGATAAATGTATTTATTTACAGCAAATTTTGGGTCTGCGGCCATACCCAATAAGCCTTCTTCTGCATTTACATTTGGGGTATTGGTTTTAAAATAAACATCAAGTTTACCAGCTTCTTTAATTTTTTTAGTCTGGTTTTTATAGATCAACACTTCGCCTCTGCGTTGGGCAACCAAAATATCCAGGTTTGGGAGTATTGTCATTTCGGTAGGCTCTGTAAATTCTCCCTGCGCTAGGGTAACTTTAACAAAGCGGTCTTGGTCTGGCGTATCTATTTTATGTTTTGGAAAAAAATTGAAAGCTTTGCTTTCATAAACTTTTTTGTTTAGTGTAGTTGCCGATATAAATATAAGCGCAATGGCAGATAACAATAGGGTAAATGTTGTTTTCATCTATTTGGTTGAATGATTTCCAATAAATATAGGCTATACTTTTATAGATTGGGGTATTGTATCAAAATTTATGCGAAGCTTAATAGATTAAATTTTGATGAATTATGGAAGGATACATTTAGGTGTATTTATTTTAATTTATAATAAATTAACAGTCAACTTGTTGTGTTTTGTAATTCTTCTTTTATTCTTCAAAAAGAACTAATTACATTTTAAAATCGTACAACTAATAGTTGTTTTTTTAGTTTGTTTTATGTCAGCCTATTGTCATTGTGATTTTAATCTGTAAATTACGGTATGAACGATAAAGTAAATTTGATTCTTGGAATAGTTTTCCTCTTAGGTGGTTTTAGTGTTTTCTTTGTGATTTTTAGCGGGAAAAAGAGTTAGTCAATTTTGAAAAATATCCTTCTCCTTTAATAAGTCGTTAATTCGGTACGCAATAAAATTGGATTCATTTTCTGGCCATGCAGTATTCTATATATGTAGGATTACTGAATAATGTCGAAATGAATACCAACACTCTTTTATATACCAATTATTGGCGCTAGCTTGGTAAAGTCTTATCGCTAAATCATCATCATTTATTGCTTGATCTATTGATCTGGTATGAAAATCTATTTAATGGCTAAACCTTTTTTGCTTTTTGTATGTTTATGGATTAAATTCTAAATAAAAATGCAAGGAACAGTAAAATTTTATAATGAATCTAAAGGATTTGGTTTCATCATAACAGAAAACGGAGAGGAAATTTTTGTTCACGTTACTGGCTTAGTTGGTAAAATAGGCCAGAATGATCGGGTAGAATTTGAGGTAGCGCAAGGCAAAAAAGGTCCTAATGCTGTTAATGTTAAAAAGATTCAGTAATTCGATGAGATTAGGTACAGTAAAGTTTTATAATCAGGAAGAAGGGATTGGGAGTATCATACCTTCAAATGGAGGGAGAGAAGTGAGCGTTTTTGCGCATGGTGTGGTTGACCCCATAAAAACCAGCAACATTGTTCAGTTTGATCTTGAATTTACATCACATGGCATTGAAGCCACCAAGGTAATTGTGTTATCTGCCTAAATAGCAATTGAGGAATATTTTTTCTATTTTATTTGTAAGGTATATTATCTAATAATAAGCGGCTTTAAAGTCTCATAAAATAGGATGACTAAGGAAGTGGCTTAGGAAATAAAAGGCGATCTTGGTGAATAAGTTTTGACCTGACTAAACCACTTAATAATTGGATGTAGTTTAACCGTCACAACTCAAGATTGTTAGCTCACAATAATAATTTATTTTAGCAACTTGTAACCAAATCGGATAAATTTGGTCTCACGGTTGTTTATCCTTAAATTTTTATGATACAGCTAGAATCAATTAAAGGTTTTTTTCGCAGAGAGCGTGCGTTACAGGCAATATATCCCATGCGAATGCTTATTTTGGGTGAGGGAAAGGGCTTTTTATGTATGAATTCTGGCGATTATGCGCTGCTAAAAGGTCGGATTTTTTTTATTCCTGAAGAAGGTTTGGTTAGGCTAGATGGCGAAATAACTTCAGGCTATTGGCTGAGTTTTAGTAGTTTGTTATATGCAGAATTTTTATTGCAACATTTGGATCCCCAAGCTAAAAATCTTTTTTTAAATTTATCTTTCAGGGATCTTGATCCGCAAAAATCAATAAAAACTTATAGTTTACTCGATCAGCTAAAAAAAGAAATTGATCATAAAAAAGATATGTCTTTTTTGTCACAATATTTATCACTCTTTTTGGGTTTTACGGCTGGTTTAGATGGCTATCTTGCAGCATTAACTTTGGATGATTTACAGCAGGTATTGAGATTTCGGGCAATTTTAGAACAATTTTATAAGCGGGAAAGATCCATTCAGTTCTATGCTGAGGGTATGGGTATCAGTCCGGGCAGATTGAATAAATTTTTAGGCCGGGCGCTTGGTAAAAGCTTAACCGTGCTCATTAAAGATCGTATTATGCGCGAAGCGGAAGAATTATTGCTTCATAGTGATTATACGATTGATGAAATAGCAGAATTATTGGGTTTTGAACAGACTACAAATTTTAGCACCAGTTTTAAAAGGCATAAAGGCGTGTCGGTATTGCAATTTAGCCGTCTAAGCTAAAATTCAACGAAAAAAATTGGTGCGTCTGCCAAAGAAATGTTCACCAAGTTGATTTCATCCCTTCTAGAAAACAGCTATTCCAGACCTCACCACATTAATTGTTTCTCGCCTAACGCGTAAAGCTTTGCTCACTGTTTCTATTTTATCAGCCGCACCAATTTTATGGCTGCTAAATTATGAAATCTTCATCTAAAGAAAAAGAATATTCCTAAATATATTACATATTTGTATTTTAGTATTTACAATTGAGGATGCTGCTATTTTACAAGGCTAAAAATATGGATTTAGTTAACTGCAGTCTGTTAAAAAACGGCTATTCAGTTTGGACCCGTAGAAATATTCTGAGAAGTTATAACACGAAGTACCGTGATAGGCCGAAATGAAAATTCTATTTTAACTACAAAATAAAATTTGTTTTAGCCTAAATGCTGCTTTGGCAAATTGGCCCATGTTGAAGCGTTACCCAAATGTTATAAAGTTAAGCGTCACAGTTGTCAGTCTGAGCGTACTCGAAGACTTCCTGGCTTGATAAATTGCAAGTAAATACCCTCCGACTCCGCTACCATTGACAGACTCCACCAGGTTGGGCGTCATCCGATAGTTATCAGATCTCGCACATGCGGGAACCACGAAGTGCTCAGCGAAGCTAATCTTAAAGCGCTTGCATTAAGATTATTCATAAGAGTTTGCTTTAGCCTGTAATTAATTTTCAAACAGATAACCGCTGTAAGCCAGTCCTTTGGCTACACTTTTAAAATTATCGCCAGAATTTAACGGAATGTGCGGAAATTTCGATTTAAATAAATTTTGTACGGCCGATACCATTGATGTTCCTCCGGTTAAAAACAAACAGTCTATGTCTGCCGGATTGATTTTGTATGTTTCCATAAACTGATCCAGATAAGCATCTATTTTATTAATATCTTTTTCGATGATGGAATTATACTGTTCCAGCGAAATGTTTTCATCGATTTCGATTTCCATATTATTATAGGCGAAGGTAGAATTAAGTTGATCGGAAAGTTCAATCTTGGTTTTCTCTATCGATCTGAATAGCGAATAACCCAGGTTATTTTCGATCAAGGTAATCAGGTTTTTGAACTTGGGATCGTTTCCAGAGTAATAATAATATTCTTCAATCTCTTTCTGGATTTTTAAACCGTTAAAGAAATTCATTTTATCCCAGGTGCAGATATTTGCAAAAAGCGATTTGGGCACATTTAAAACCTTACCTGGTGTGGCCTCGTAAAGCGTGTTTTTTCCAAAATATGGTGTGCCTCTATCCCACATAAATGCCGAATCCAGACTATCTCCACCAATATAGATGCCACCAGAAGCAATCATGTCGTTTTTGCGGTCCTTGCTGCCAACCTTATCGGGATCGAGAATAAGGTAGGTGAAATCTGTTGTTCCGCCACCCAGATCGGCTACCAAAACACGTTCTTTTTTGGTAATGGTTTTTTCGTATGCAAAAGCAGCGCCAATCGGTTCAAACTGAAAACGTACATCGGTAAAACCTGTACTTTCTGCTGCCTTTTTTAACCTGGTTTGCGCCAGGGTATCTTTCATGGTATTATCATCATCAAAAAACACCGGTCGACCTATAATGGCCTTGTGGCAGTTTTCACCAATAATCTCATCCGCCTTCGCTTTTAAATTTTTAAGAATTAAAGTAACCAGATCAGAAGCGGTATATCTTTTATTATGGATCCGTGTTTCTGTAAAAGTAGTTCTGGAGAGGATCTGTTTGATGGATTTGATAAAACGGCCTTTCATGCCATCGCTTAAATAAGCATCTATTGCTTTTTCGCCAACGATATGACTTTCGCCATCAACAAGACTTTTTACTTCTGTAAAATAAATTAATGAAGGGATAGAAATGGTGTCTATAATTTCCTTCTTGTCTTCATCATAAATAGAAAGTGCCGAATTGGTTGTTCCAAAATCGATTCCGTATAAAAACTTACTCATGGCTTGCTATGCTGTGGTTGGCGGGCTAAAATGGGGTTGCGAAAGTATTAAAAAAAGTGTTTAAGAACTAAATTTTTTTAAAATAACTCGCTGGTGCCCAAATGGGCATTAACAATACGTGTAATCTGTTGGCCGAGTTCTTTTGCATTACCAATGCCTACGCTTTTGAGTGCAGCCAACTGATCGGTAGTTCTGGGCATTTTTTCGGCAATAGAAAGTAATGCTAAATCAGACAGTACAGCATAATCCTGCGTACCGCGTTGCTGCGCAATTGTTTTACGCCATTCGACCAGGTTTTTATAAACCTGGGGATTGGAAATCTCTTTTGGTTTAATGCTCGATTTAACCGGTTTTTTTTCTGGTTGTTTATTGCCGGCGGCGTGCAAGGTATTGATATAATCTTTGATCGAAAAGGGGTTCCATGAAATCTTGAATAAAGCCAGCTTGATCTGGAGTGCATCTTTACAGTCGTTTAAAACTGTAAGGAGTTTGTCAGAGTGGGTATCGTTATAAAAGTTAATGGCTATAATTTTTGCCATTAAGGTAATGAGCTGTTCCAGTTTTGGAATAAAATAAGCTGATGCTTTCTGCAAACGTTCCATAAAAGCACTCTCATTGGCAGGATTTTCATTGGTGCTTATTTTTGAGAATTCCTTTGTGATGAAATTTCTGGCTACTTTAAAGATCTCATGTTGAAAGATCTGGTTTCCCTGTTCGTAAATAGATAAAAAAGCATTCTTCTCGTCTTTATCGATCAGTTTGGAGCGCCCGAGTTTTTCCCAATCTTTGGCCATCAGCGAGAAATCCAACAGTTCATGAATCAAGCCCCAGGTATATTGTTGCGTATAACGTGCCAGCAGATCAGTGGTAGGTTTATCCTGGTGAGCTGCTTTTGTGAAACTGATTACTTTGGCATCGGTAATGATATTTTCGTTAACCACAGGCGATTTCAGGATAAGCCCTTCCAGGCTTCTGCATCGGCTCAGTGCCACGTAGGCCTGTCCGTGGGTAAATGCAGTACTCACATCTACTATTGCCTGATCAAAAGTTAATCCCTGGCTTTTGTGTACGGTAATGGCCCAGGCCAATTTAAAAGGATATTGTGAGAAAGATCCGGTACTGGTTTCGTCTATTTTATTTTCTTCGTTGCTCAGGCTATATTTAACATTTTGCCAAATTTCTTTTTCAACTTCGATTTCCCTGCCACCATTGGTGAATGTTACTTTGATCGAATCTTGACCGATTGCGGTAATTTTTGCTGCTTTTCCGTTGTAGAATTGTTTTTTACCCGAAGAATCGTTTTTAATGAAGATGACCTGCGCCCCCAGCTTTAACTGAAGTTTTTCGTCGGTAGGGTAGGCATCTTTAGGAAAATCGCCACTTACATCTGCATTGAATTCGAAAATTTCTCTGGGCAATTTTTCTAAACACCCCTGGTTAATTTCATTAACCAGTTGGTTGTGTGTAGTGAGCGTGATGTAATCATCTTTCCATTCCTGATCTAAAGATGGATCGTAGCGTTCATTCAGTTTGGCAAGAAGGCTGGCATCAAGACTGTTTTCCCGCATCCCGTTCAAAATATCAAGAAATACTGGGTCTGATTGACGGTAAACTTTATCTAAAGTAAACGTAAGCATTGGTGTAGACCTGAAAATCAGGCTATCGAAAAAGTAGGGGCTAGAGTAATAACTGCCCAGAATATGCCAGGCATCATGAAAAATAGGAGAGAGCTGGTAAAGATCGCCAATCATCAACACCTGAACGCCACCAAAAGGACGGTTAGAGCCTTTAACACGTTTTAAAGTACGGTCTATAAAATCGATCAGATCAACCCTAACCATACTGATTTCATCAATGATCAATAAATCAAGGCAGCGTAAGAGTCTGGTTTTTTCGTCTGAATATTTAAAATTAGTTTCAGCATTTTCATCAACAACCGGAACCAAAGGGCCGAAAGGAATCTGAAAAAAGGAGTGGAGCGTTACACCACCAGCATTTATGGCTGCAACTGCGGTAGGTGCAACAATAGCGAAATTCTTTTTTGTGGTATCCCTGATTTTTCGAAGCAGGGTAGTTTTGCCCGTTCCGGCTTTACCGGTTAAAAAAACAGGCTGATTGGTAGTGGCTAAAAAATCCAGAAGGAGTTGGTTGTCCGGGTCGGGCGTATTCATATCAATTACAAAATTAACCTATTCGAAATTGATTTAAGGGTAGGTGAACAGGCGTTTTATCCACATTTTTTTATTATAGAGAAGCCCTTGTAAGATGAAAATTAAATTTAAGCGATTGAAAATGAGTTTATATCCGTTCTTTTTATGAAAAAATGCCGAAAACATTTTCCTAATTTCAATTCAAATTTGTAACATTGCACTC
Organism: Pedobacter sp. PF22-3; assembly: GCF_026239555.1. GTDB lineage: Bacteria > Bacteroidota > Bacteroidia > Sphingobacteriales > Sphingobacteriaceae > Pedobacter. The sequence continues at coordinate 79,305 of NZ_JAPIVP010000014.1, forward strand.
GCAAAAAAGGAATACTTTTTTTCAGGGCCTATAGCTCAGCTGGTTAGAGTAGAAGACTCATAATCTTTTGGTCCCTGGTTCGAGCCCAGGTGGGCCCACTGACAATCAAGCACTTAGATGAAAATCTAGGTGCTTTTTTGGTTTTGGTACGAAATAGGTGCGAAAAGAATTACTCTATTTATGTTTGTAGTATTAGGTAACCTCTAAAATTGCGAATCAATATTTAATTCCTTATTTCAATGTTATGCATTCCCGAAATCTGCCATGGCTGGTCAGCTTCTTGTTCGAGGTCAAATTTAAATTGCTTTCGGACAACTTGTCTTCTATTCCAGAACCTAAATGATTTTATCCGTTCACGCTCGTAACCGACCTCATTGAGCCAAAACATAAATTCACGCCCTTCTTGGATGAATTCATACATAGTATGAAAGTCATACTTTTCACTATCTTCGAACCATTTTTTTAGATCGTCTAATGTAAGTACCTCCATAATGCGTTTTTCGTCAGGAGGCCAAGTGACCTTGGTATCTTTATCGATTGGCCAAAGTAACCTTCTAAACATTTGGGGAGTTTTTATCAAGATTTCAGTTTGCTCTACTGTGACGACAATATAAGCTGTTGATTTTTTTCGTGCTGGTTTTATTTTTACTTCCTCTGGTATTATCTTATTAGTAAACAAATGAAAACGGTAGAATTCCGAAAAAATATTTATATCATTTGACCAGAATATCTTTCTTCCCATTTTAGACCAGGAATTAAACGCCTCACTAAAATTGGAGAGATTAATTTCGGAAAAATATGATTCTATTGCACTGCATACATTTTCTTGGCAAAATGCTCTTCTGCGAGGCAAAACTTTTTGAAAACCTGATTTTCGCTTTTCTATCTCATAGAATGTTTGAATTGTTATTTCGTCAAAAATGCGATTATTGAAGCAGGTTTTCTTAGGTTTTAAAATTTTCTCAAATGGGATTTTATAGAATTTAGCTTTTACAAACACATCAAGAAGAATTTCAGCCCTTATCTTCAGAACTGTTTCGGAATCCAATAACTTGCAACCTTTATCGACGCTGTGTTTGATATATTGTGGGATATCGAAGTCTAAATATTCTAGTGCTGATAAAATGTAAAATTCGTCGATGTCCTGAAATTTCTCTAAAACATCCCTGTGGTCAGGAGAGTCATAATTGGTTAAAAATCGATAGTAAATCCAGTATGAGGTCAAAGGATTTTTTGTAACGAGAGAAACGATGTAAAATTTTTCCCCTGTTTTTTCATTTACCCTAACTACGTTCCAAATATTTTGAGATTTTCTTTTATAAAATTTGCCTCTTCTGTTCTGCCCTTCTTTGCCCTTCAATTTGGACATAACCTTTTCAACTAGCAAAAAGTACAACTTTGTATATACGCTCTTGTGAATCCACATTTTAAAGTGAGTTGATTTTTAGATTATCAAATTCTCACAAATAAAAATAATTAAAATGTGACAAAAGCCAAAGATCAATTTTGAAGCGTGATACACTACTCAGGGCTTTAAGGTGGAGCTTTGATTTTGTTTCATCTTACTTAAAAATTTTGTGTTATGATCAACAAATTCGCAGAGATACTTCCTGACCATATGGCCAGTTTCCGCTACGCCATTTCGACAATAGCCACCCCCGAGGATAACCTCCAAATGGGCGTTGAAATCTTTCATTGCTTCCAAGTAGCCGAGTGTTCGCTCATTGCCAAACTTATCTGTGAACTTCTTAAAATCATCTTCCTGAATCAAACGACCTTGCTCTCCAACTGTCATCTCCCGTTTGAACTCAATATAACCGTCGAAAAATTCCACCATCTGTCTCCATAAAATGAAATGATATTATGAATAAGACAGTTCAAAGTCAATAGAAAATAAATAAGAACCAAGAATATGAGACCAAAAATCAATATCGACAAGGGTGTCAGATCAATCGTTAACGAGTTGCGGACCTGTAAGGGGACCTTTGAAACGGAAAATGTTAAGACCAAACCATAATCTAAAAAGATTAAAAAAGACAGAGGTTAACCCACTGTGAAGTAGCATAAAAATGAAAAAAAGACTTGAAAAGACAAATAACGATGGGAATGGAAAATAAACTAAATACCAAACTAATCTGCTTCGGGGAGCAGGAGTTTTACGAACTGATAGAGGCACTGTTCGTCAGGCTTAAAGCCAGTCATAAGCCGGAAAAGGTCTGGCTGACAAATAAGGAGGTGATGGCTCAACTCGACATTAAAAGCCCTACCACGTTGCAAAAGCTAAGAGATCAGGATGCTTTTGTGGTTTCAGAGATTACGAGGAAAAATTTCCTGTACCTGAAAAGCTCGGTTGATGCTTACCTCGAAAAAAAAGCACGCAAACGACTTTAACGCGAAGATAAAAGCGGATGTCCACCCGCCGAATTGTGGATTTACTTTAATACCTGCTACAATGAGTTACGCTGATGACGCTCGAAGGAGAGCGATTAGAGAAGCCTGAGAGGCTCGCAAAGTGGCCAAACGTACCGAAGAAGCGGCTGACCGTGCAAGACCTGCGGCTGAAGGAAGCGAGAAGGAAATCTCGCTAATTAAAAATCATCCTCCTTGCTTTTTGCAGGGAGGATTTTCAAACTTAAATCAAATCTATTATGAATTGGGATGACGATAATCTACCACTGGTAGAATTTATAACAGGTGAGAATAGCACTTATTTCACCCAGAAACACGCTTTTACGTCAGTAAGTATAATGGGTTCTACTGGTAGTGGCAAAAGTTCAACGAGCTTTTGCAAGTACCTGACTAGTTATTTAAAGGCTGGATATGGCGGAATCTTGCTTACTACAAAGATAACAGACACATCGGATTACAGAGCAATTTGTGAAGAAGCAGAGCGTGGCAATGATGTTCGAATTATTAGCGTCGGCGGGAACGAAAAGTTTGATTTCCTCGAATACGAATTTGGCCAGGGCGACAATTCCGAAGGTACAACCGATAACATTGTGGACTTACTGAAAACAGTAATTGAGGCTGGGCAAGGAAAAGATACAGGCTCACAAAATGATCCTTTTTGGTCTGAGACCATGTTAGTGATGCTATCAAATACAATTGACCTGATACGGCTCGCCTACGGCAAGTTAAGCATTCAATTGATTAATGATGTCATCCAGAGTTTACCAAGAAGCAAGGGAAATGAAGGAATGCCCGAAGAAAAGAATGCGTTTGAACTTGCCTATGATCTGGTTAAAGAACGCATTATGGCCAAGGTAGAACATTGGGAACAGTCGTTTGAAGTGGCGGAACTGGAAATGCTACAAACCCTCGGAATGTATGAAAATAATTTATTTAAAGCAATTCCCGAGGCACGGACTTTTAAAGCGATTGATCAGTTCACGATTATAACGCTTGGCAACCTGGCGGAAAAAACCAGAAGCATAGTAGATATGAAGATATCCGGTTTCCTGTACAGATTGCTCCGCGAGCCTATCTACTCGCTTTTTTGTGATGGGAGTACATTAACACCTGACATGTGTGCAGATGGTGCGATCATTATAATTGATCTACCAGTTAAAAAATACGAAAAAGTTGGCAGGGATGTACAGCTTCTTTTTAAGCTGATCTTTCAACGATATGCAGAAAAGCGTGATCTTATGATTAATAATAGGCCATTATTTATAGCTTGTGATGAGGCGCAAAGCTTCATTATACCAAAAGACCTTTCGTTCCAACTAACAGCGAGGGGTGGCCGCATTGCCTGTTTGTATAGCTCACAATCGCTAATCAACTTTTACAGTTTTGTTGAGGGGCGTAGCCCTGAACATATTGTCAAAGCGTGGCAGGCAAACATTGGTTGTAAGATATGGCACCTAAATACGTGCCAAGAGACAAACGAATGGGCGGCAAATATAATCGGAGAAGATTATTTTTTGGAGCAAACCTACAGCAACACCCTTGCCGAGAATGTATCGCAGACGAGCGGGTCATCATACAAATTGCGGAAAATAGTGTTGCCATCCGATTTTTCGAAATTAAAGAATGGTTCTGCTGAAAATGATTTTGAAGTGGAAGCGTACATCCATATCCAAGGCAAACCATTATTCGGAAGGGATAATCATTTCAAGGCAGTATTTCTTCAAAGTCCACTGCCCCCAAAATCATAATCTTAAAATTCACACAATTATTAACAATAAAAATTCAAAAAAATGAGAAAGCAACTTTTTTTCAAAACATCAATTAAAAGAACTAATCCAATTAAGGCTATCTTTCTGTCGATGTTTAATATAGGCGTAGGAATGCCTGTAACAATTTGTGAAACTTTTACCCGTAAGGATTTCGGTATAAGGCACTGGAATATTGGATGGCCGATACTTTATAGTATTCTACTCATTTTAATACCTATCTATGGTCTCTCCCCTGCCCAGATTTTTCAGACAGGAGCAGCAGAGTTCGATAATTTTATCTGGTATTTGTTCGTTGCCGCATTCGTTTACAAATCGGTTATGCACTGGCTTGACCAAAGACACAATCCCTCAACCTTTGATTTCGGAAAACATAGCTATTACGGCGGAAAACTGGATAAAAGGCTTTTGGAATTTAAGTTTGACGGAAAAAAGCTTGATATCCGTACCATTGAAACAATCATAGAGCCTGCATTCTTTTTTTGTATTGGCCTTATACTTTTCTTTCTGCATCTAAGCGTTGGCTTCCTGCTATTATTTGCAAGTATAGGTTATTCTGCAAGCCGTTTCATGGATTATCATTTAGGCGATGAAAAGGTTTTGGACATCATCGATTCAATAATCATTAAAGAGGATTATGAAGACGCGTTTATGAACGAGATATCCGAAGATAATTCACGGGGCTTGAACATTCCCAGCCGTCGTCCAAAGAGCATGGAAAACCGCAGAAAAGTGGTAGAGGAAATGTTTTTACAGGATGATGAGGAACTGCGCACGTACGTTGCCTAACAGCTTCAAGCATGGATAGGGAAGATGCCTGAAAGAAAACAAGATTATATTACATAGTTCGAAATGCCTTATGGACTTAGCCCAGCTTTACAAGAAACAAGATCAAGATAAGCAAACATACAATGATTTGAGGGATAAGATTTGGTCAGATATTAAGCAAAGACATGATCAAGTTATATCAGCTTTCAGGACTAAAGAAAATTTACCAGAAAGCTATTCAAGGCAGATTGATAAAGAGCTTAAAGATTTTTCAAAAGACTGGGCTATTCCAGAGGGCATACGCTATAAAGCCATGGCAATCCAGCATCAAAAGCAGTTTGAGGATATAGCAGGTAAGCCCTCATCTCTGGATAAATCGGGCATGACTAAATCCAGTTTCGAACAATCGCTTGCCAGTACAAAAGCCAAACAAAAAAGTGCGCAACGTGAGAAACATCCTGAAAAGTTTGCCGATCTCGATTGCAACAAAGAAAGCATGGATTTGGAAAAAGATTAGGCGCGCAAAGTTTTGTAAAAAGCAGAAACATTACAATGATGGATTAGTCCTTCTTATAACCACTTACATGTTGAGATTTACCCAAAGCAAATCCTCGGAGCAGGCTAAAAATTATTTTAGCCAGGCGTTACAAACTTCAGACTATTTTATAAATGATGTCGAACTTCCTGGCCAATTTCACGGTGAGTTGGCCAGGAAGTTAGGCATTAGTGGCATTGCAACAAAAGAAGCATTTTTTGCATTGTGTGAGAATAAATCGCCCGTAACAGGGGAAATGCTCACACAACGCACGAGAGCGGATCGAACAGTTGCTTATGACATCACCTTTTCTGTGCCAAAGAGCGTTTCGATTGTTAATGCCCTGCATACCAATTCAGGTATACAGGATGCATTTCAAAAATCCGTTAATGAAACGATGAAGCTTATTGAAGCTGATATCATGACCCGTGTTCGGGTTGGCGGCAAAGATGAAAACAGAAAAGGTAATGGCTTAATCTGGGCTGAATTTACCCACCTCACCGCCCGTTCGATTAATGAAAAAACTGCACCTGATCCATTTTTGCATTGTCATGCATTTGCCTTTAATGCCACTTACGATGATGTTGAAGGCAGAATAAAAGCTGCTCAATGGCAATTTTCAAAGCGTGATGCGCCATTTTATCAGGCAATATTTTACAAAAAATTAAGCGATGAATTGATTGATCTCGGTTATGCAGTACAGAAACACGGTAAATCCTTTGAGATTAAAGGCGTGCCACCCAGTGTCATCCCCTTAATGTCGAAACGGACACAGCAAGTTGAAGATTTTGCCTTAGATCACGGTATTACAGGCGAAAAAGAAAAATCCGAACTAGGCGCAAGGACTAGAACGGCAAAGCAGAAGGGATTAAGCCTTAAACAGCTTAAAACAGAATGGCGAAGGCAAATTAAAGAGCATACCGGAAATGAAAGCGCCCTCAATGAGGCCACTGTTCGTTATGCGCCTTTTATAGAGCCAGCTAAAACATCAGTGAAGGATTGCCTTGAAACAACTATCAGCCATAGCTTTGAACGGGCATCGGTGATGCCAAAAAGACGTATGCTTGCGCAAGCATACATGCACGGTGTTGGCAATAGATCAACAGGTATTCAGGAAATTGATCAGGCTTTTGAAAACGATAAACGGATAATCAATGTAACAGATAACGATCAACTTGTCTGCACCACTGTAGAGGTTCTTAAAGAAGAACAACGCATGGTTAACCTTGCAAGACAAGGTATAAACAAAATGAAACCACTATATAAAAAAATGCCCAAAACAAAATTGGAGGGTCAACAATTACAGGTTGCTGAACATATTCTAACAACTTCGGATATGGTCAGCATCTATTTAGGTGCAGCCGGAAGCGGCAAATCTACGTTGATGAAAGAGGTAGTTAACCATATTGAGGCAACTGGAACAATAGTAACTATCGTGGCACCTACTGCCCAGGCATCGCGCATTGTTTTGGGTGAAGATTTCAAAGACGCACAAACAGTTTCAAAATTGCTAATTGATGAAAATATGCAACGCAATTTACATGATGGTGTTTTGTGGATGGATGAAGCAGGTCTGGCAGATAATAAACAGATGACGGCCTGCCTCGAATTGGCAAAACGTTATAATGCGAAATTAGTGTTAGGCGGTGATACCAGGCAGCATTCGGCAGTTACAAGGGGTCAGGCACTTTTGGTACTGAACAAGGTTGGTGGAATTAAAGCGGCAGAGGTCAACAAAATTTATCGTCAACGTAATTTGGTTTATAAGCAAGCCATTGAAGATTTAGCCAAAGGGAACGTCAAACATGCTCTTTCTAAATTAGAGCGTATAGATGCAATTAAGGAAACCGATCCGCTAAGACCAAACGAACAACTGGTTAATGATTATACGACAGCAATTAAAAAAGGAAAGTCTGCACTAATTGTCTCACCAACCCACGAACAAATTAGGAAAGTCACCGAACAGGTTCGCATCGAACTACAAAAAATGAAAGTTATCGGAGAACAGGAAATAGCATTTACAAAACTAAAAAACCTGAACCTTACACAAGCTGAAAAATTGGACTGGCGCAACTATCAAAAAGGGCAAGTTGTACAATTCAACCAGAATACGCAAAAGATTAAAAGGGGAAACCGATATTCTATTCAAGACATAAAGAACGGAAAAATTATCATCGAAGATAAACAGGGTCAAAAGCTTGACCTGCCCTTGGAAAATGCAGATCGGTTCAATCTTTACCAGCCAATTGAAATAGCTCTGGCGAAGGGTGATAAGATGCGTGTTACACAAAATGGCTACGATAATCAAGGCAAACGACTGAATAACGGTCAATCATTGCAACTGAAAAGAATAAGCAAATCCGGAAATGCAGTTTATGGGAGCGAAAAAAGCGATGTGGAATATAAGCTTGATAAAGATTTTGGTCATTTAGACTATAACTATTGCACAACATCGCATTCATCGCAGGGGCATACTGTTGATGAAGTCTTTGTATCAATGCCTGCAAGTACCCTTATCGCTTCTGATAGTAAACAATTTTATGTTTCCACCAGTCGTGGGCGTGATGCTGTGCATATCTATACGGATGATAAAACAGAGCTATTTAAGGCTGTAGAGCTGACGAAAAATAAGCAATCTGCAATCGAATTAACGCGAAATAATCAGCAGAAAAATTATGCTTTGGGTATTCAAAAAGATAATACCCCAAAAGCTACAAAAACATTAAAAAAAGAAAAGCAGTTGAATTATGAGCCAGAGCTTTAGACTTAAATCAGATGAATTGCGCCAAAATAACCCTGCCAGAGATGTTCGGCAACAGGATGATCCCTCTTACAAAATATATCCTGATAACGGGCAGATCAGAAATTTCATGCTTACTTGGCCGGATGGCAGCAGTACAACCATTCCCTACTATACGGTAGGCAGGATTGAGTATAGTAGCGCTGATGGATCTATAACGGTAGTTATCGGAAATGAAAACATTGTGTTTGCAGGTGTGGATTTAAAATCTCTTTATAATGATTTCTTTTTTCAGTTGCCATTAGAAATTATCGTTACGGATGAAAGATATAATGAGGTAAATAAATCATCGCATTTTATTGTGAACAAAATTAACAAACTATAATAAACTAGCATTAAGTTTATTCTTTGAAATCATATCAGAAAAAAGTCATCAAATGAACAACCAACAGATCACCTTGCTTTATTAAGCAGTATAAGTAAGTAAATAGTGCTATCCACTTTGCATGTAAATATCAAAAGGATGGGCTAGAATGCTACAAACTTGTCATTTTGTTTTCCAGCGTTTGTTAAAGTAGCATAATCCTGCTCCTTGAACTTGTACATACCTAGAGGAGAAACAACAAATTGATCTGCTACTGGAAGTCCTATACTTTGCCCGTAATTTTTAAACTTTGATGCGGTCTCTTTTTCTGTCTGATCTGGCTCCATAGCTTTACCTGCATGATTTCTGGCTATCATGACCGATTTTGCATCAGAGAAGTTTTCAAGAATGATAGTGAATAGCATTTTTATATGCTCGTCTCTAAGAGGGGCATTAGGCTCAAAATAGATATTACAAATTGGCTTATTATCGCTATCTAGAACTGTCGTTTTATATCCTTGTACCCAATCCATAATAGGATGAGACCAATTCTGCTTGAAAGTTACAAATACGTCTGAAAGTGAGTCGATTTCTTTCGGATGTTCGACCTGTTGTATTTTATAACGATTGCGTAAACGTCTTTCCTCTTGAGATAGGCGTTTTTTTGTAGCCATTGAAAATTCTCCTGAAGTTCGATCATCTATGAACATAGCCATTGTATTACCTTTTTAAAGCGTTGCAAATATAATTATATAGATTGTCAATTTTTGTCATAAGATAGTGAATAGTATTCATTGAAAACTAACATCTTATCCTTTTCTTTCAACATTGTTTTAAACGTTTCATAAGGCTTAAAATTATCTCCAAAGAGATTGCCCTCCCCAATATTCTTGAATGATTTCTTATCTTCAGAATTAAGAACTGTATACGGATTTAGCGTTTTATCCACTGTAATCTGACGTTTCTTTATCAAACTTTCAAAGGCTTCGACAAAAGAGATAGTTGCACCTAAAATTACCTCAAAAACCTTTTCATGAGAAAAAAAATCTTCATCCTCCGAATCTAGATATAAAACAAAGTTTGTATGCTTTTGTGTTGTCGTCTTATTACCTTTAGTATCTTTTTCAACACGCCCCAGTATAGGAAATGTAAAAAATGATTTCTTTTTGCTTTTAAGCAAATCCTCGGTTCTGGCATCCAAATTTAAATCTGCCAAAATTTCTTCATACTTTTCATCGTTGTTCTTTCTTAGAATCAACAAAGGCTCAGATTTAAGAATTGAATAGCCAACACTTCCGACATCCCATCCGAATATACGTCCATAACCACCGTGTCGTCTTGCGAGTTCGGAGCCGTAGTAAGGAGTTATTTGCTGATAATATAGTATGCCAGCATCTTCGTATATCTTATGCATGGTCAATCGAAAATTCGTCTTCTCTGGGACTGTTTGCTTTAAAGTAGTTGCAAGAAGACGTGTATAGGTTTCTAAGCACTGCAATGCATTCCCTGAAATCTTGGGAATATCATCGTACCAGGCACTTTTAAAAATAACCTCGTAGTCTTCTCCATCATTTTCCCAGAGTTTTTGGACGTTGCCATCGTGAATACTTTTTTCTTGTTTCTCTTTTATCCCAGCTTTTTTCACTCTTTCATCCAGGCCATCTACCAAAGTCAAAAGTTCCTCTTTATTGGTTCCGTAGCGGAAATATTTTGTATGACTTGAATGATTTTCTTTATCTCCAATTATTTTAAAAGTGCGTTTATCCTTATCATATTTGAACTTTCCGTGCTTATATCCAATCGCTTGCTTACTACCAGTTCTTTTTTTAACAAGAATGTATAAAAGAAATGAGTTCAATAAAGAGACTTTCCCAACCTTGAAAATTTGCTCAAAGGCAACTTTACCGTGCAAAACTACCTTAAAATTTTTAAACTCAAGCTTGTCTAAAATGTGTTGGTAATATCTTTTGTTAATTTTCTCAAATTCGTTATAAATATATGAAGGATCTATTGCTGTACCTGAATTGGAATGTTCTAACAACTCTTTGAAATATTCCTGGCGGATATCGTTAAGTAGGGTTATCAAAGTTTCGGATTTGGCATCAGAATTTATTATATCTATAAGTTTGTCATAGTCAAAATCCCGAACTTGGGATGTGATAACATCCATGAAAGCACCATCTCCTAATCCAGAGATCAGAAATTCTTCATCTCCAATATTTTCTTGAGTCAATTTTGTACACAACCAGTAACTATCGGTTTTCTCATATTCTGTAGATTTTTCTACACCAAAACCAATAGCATAAATGATCATATCACAATTTACGACATTACTCTTATCGTCAGAAATAATATATCCGTTTATATCATCGAAGGTTATACTAGTGATTTTTCCTGCGTTTAGAATTTCTCGATAGTATTTTCCAATCTTTTCTTTCCTATCGCTAAAAAGCTTTGAAATATCTGAAAACTGTTTCTTAACCTTCGTAGAAACATCTTCAGCTTTGCCCCACTTCCAGTTAAGGACTGGGAGATCAGTTTTAGGATCAGTAGAACCTTTACTTGGGAAATTATAAATATTTGGATGTATTACCCGATTGCAACCAGATTGAAGTGGAAGAAGTACACCATGTTTTTCGAAAAGAGAAACATATACTTTACTATTCAGAGCAGCAGCGGCAAATGTCAGACCTGCAAAACCTCCGCCGATGATTCCGATTCTTGTGCCTTTTTTAATTTTTCCTAGTAAGTGTAAACAATAGAAAATATTTAATGCCCTAATTTGTTGGTCATGGATAGTCACCCCTTTTTGATAAATTCCAATAATATATTGGTTGTCACCCAGATCAAACAGGTCTAAATATTTTTCTGCACTTTTGATTTTTTCTTCTTCGGTCAACAAAATATGAGAGTGTTATTTAACATTAAAATCAAATGTAAAGATATTATAAATTTAATATTATCAAAATCAATCGATTAAGATTATATATTACAGGAAGAAACAAAATTAAGTAGCCCTAGCTATAAGCCAGGGCTACTTAATAAATTATTGTGGAAGGAATTTTTTCACAATCCCTGCTTCGGTTACGATATGCTCGCAGTAACGCGCAGCTCTTGCATAAGCACTCATCGGAAAATCTGCATCAAAGTGTTGATCGCGCTCTAGAAAACGAAATGCACCTTCAGCAGCTTTTATTTCTGATAGGCTGACATAGCCAAGCTCTGGAAATCCCATGCCTAGGTCACATAATCCGAATGCGATATCTTGTGTTTCGGGATCAAGTTCGGATAGCAACCATGTACAGTTTGTTCCGGTCATGAATAGTTTTACGACTGGTGGGTGATCCTTATCTGGATTTATATCCTGACTGTTTTCAAGAAGCTTTTTCAATTGTGGTTTGGTAAAGAGTTTCATTTTGTACCTTTCTGATTGAGTTAATGTTACAGGAATGGCAAAAACTTCGTTCTAGTGAACGAACCAACTGTTATTTTGCTTCGCGAGGAAGCCATTTTTGGCGGGGGAAATAATATTTGGAGATGAGAGTGAACAAGTTAATGACTGGAATAAACATTAATTCTTTCAGGACGCTGAGACTCCTTTAACAATCAAAAGAAAAGGATTATCTAACCAGTAATATTGCCCTATATTCCTTCCGCCTTCATCATCGAGGTATTAGCAGGTTTTCGGCCATTGAGAAAAATCCGGATGAGGTCAATATTATGTGGTCAAATACTGGCATGGTTAGCATTTTACCTCCTTCCACAAGTTTTTTAGTAGTTTTAATATCATCCTCACTTGGATTGAGATCTCCTGAAGGATGGTTGTGGGCCAGAATTATACTGCTGGAATTTGCTTTTAATGCTGTCGCAAACACAATTTTAGGGTCAACGATACAGGTTGAGATGCCTCCTGTTGAAATACTGGAAACGCCAAGTACACAACTTTTAACGTCAAGCAGGATGATTTTGAACTCCTCCAGTAAATCAATCCTGTTTTCATCCCAAACTGATTTTAAAACATCATAAGCATCATCTGCCGTGATCACTTGAATATCTCTATCTGGTCGAGTTCGTTTGTATTTTAAGCTGATTTCTTGGATTTTCGCATTTCTGAAGTTTTGCATTACTCTGCTCCTGGTTTTTTAATTGCAGTCTTCTTTTCGCTGACAAGCTTATCGTTCGGGTCTTTGTGACCCTCATATTCTTTATGGTGCGAAATATGCTTTAACGGCCTGTTATCTGCGATGAAGTCATTAAGTATTTCACGGTGCCTCGCCCCTGAGTTGTCATTATCAAACCAGGAGTGTACTTCTTGGTAAGTGTAGTTGGTGATATAGGGAATAGCTTTTTTGAGGCGAGATAAAGAATTTAGGATAATAACATCATCTTCAAATTGTGTTGTATCACTGAAAACAAGTATAGAAATAAAATCCATCATGCCCTCAAAGACATGTATTTTAGTTCTGTTCTCATCACTTCCCCGGATGAATGAAATATCTTTTTCCCCAACACTCGCTTTCAAAAGCTTGTTTCTAATTTCATATCCACCAGCTTCATTCTTTAAGCCTATTGCCTTAAAAAACTTACCTGTGTTGGTATTTCGAACCTGAACTTCTTTAAAATATTTTTTAGCAAATTCCTTTGGAATGCAACGATCAAGAAGATAGTTCAATAGCGCCGAATGTTTCAGCGTAGAAACTATCTCTATTTTTAATTTGTACTTTTCCTGTTCGTCCGGCTGTATTTCAGCGACAAATGGCGTAATTGTAGCGTTCTTCCAGATGAGATTTATAAAGCGTAACGCATCACCAGCGGAATGATCTACATTTTGTGATTTCAGATAACCTATCGCGAATTGTAGAATGCCACCGCCTTTCTCTATGCCGTGGTCATACCAAGCATTTTTAACTCTGCAGAGCCAGAAGCTGGCAGTTTTTTCAATTCTGAAAGGTGACTTGTATAGTGCTTTGTTTGGATAGTTTTTTTCTGGGATGTAACCTAGTTTTTCGAGAAATTCAGCCATAGGAATAGCTTTGGCTTCTTCAATGTTCATTGAGCCTCACAGTAAGAATAGATTTTAAGAGAGTGTAAAAAATTGTGATCCTGCCTGGTTATGCAGGATCACAATTTTTAGCGTTGTTATAATTGTCTAGGTCATTTTTTTTGTAATAGGTATTGCGGCCTTCCTTGCTGAAAGGCAGCAGGTCTTTTTGGCGGGTAGCCATTGTATTTAATGCAGAGATTGTTTTATCGAGGTATTGAGCGGCCTCCGCCCGATTATATCTGTGCTTGATTGGCATTAGTTCTCCTTGCTTTTGATGACGGCGAATTGATACCCGATGTCATTACATGAGAGCAAGAAAACTATTTTGTACAAAGGTTTGTAATATCTGTGCTAATCCAGACTTTGGAATATAATTAAAGCATAAATACTCATTAAGGGTGTATTTATTGTTTCGCGAATACATTTGTATTTTGTAAAGTTTTTCTTTTTCATCGGCTTTTTCTGCAAGGCGAGTCGCCAATCATACAAAGATTTGTGAAACCGAAAATTTTTACAAACTTTCATGCTTCCTCAATATACAAGCTTCCTGCATTATTTTGAAAGGAAGCGCACATGCTTAAAATAGAAGATCACGAGCGCGCGTGCAGAACAGCCGCAAAACTGGTTGAGAAATTTGGAGATAAATATTTGCCAATTTTTGAGCGAACCTATAAAGAGCTAAGACATGCACAGGAAACTGACAGCCTTAAATCAATCGCGATACAACTTGCTAGCCATTAATTATACTTGTATCGCGTTGTGAATGTGCTACAATCTGTTTAGTGGAAATGTCATCCAAGCTGTAACACATTTTTTTGGATTTCTGTAGATTGGAACAGATATTTTCTTGTTAAAACAACCACTAACAGTTTTTCCAGTTTTGGGATAAAAGACTTCCTCTCCGCCATTTTTGGCCTGATTTTGAACCCATTCTCTGTTGCAAACCTTTGCAAAGATGAGATTTTTTATCATTCAGCCCGACTTACGGTCATAGTCCCCCCAAAACTGTAACACAAAACTGTTACACATTTTGGGAGTCAGTCCATTGCATAATATCATTTGTCGCGAAAATACCTGGTACTTCAATCGTCGCGTTCCTGTCGAAGTTAAGGAATATGACCCGCGTAAGCTTATTCGCTATTCCCTCAAAACAGACAGCAAAAAAATAGCCAAACGGCTTGCAAGCAAGGAGAACCAAAAACTCGAACAGTATTGGTCAAGCCTTATCGAAACAGGAGCAAAACATTGCCACCACCGATATAAAAGCCTCGTGGAACGCGCCAGTTTATTCGGCTTTAAATACCAACATGTAAACCAAATCGCGATTGGTGACTTCCTTGATTTATTCAATCGTCTGAAATTCGTGGAAAATGATTTATCAGAAAAAAGGGTTGAGGCTGTTTTCGGTACTGAAACGCCGCCAGAAATAGCACTTAGCGAGATTTTCCCAATCTTTCTAGGTTTGACAAAAAGCGTGGAAGTGGAGAAATCAGATAAGCAATATATCAAATGGAAAAATCCTCGTGATTTAGCCATGAGAAACGTAATCTTGGCACTTGGCAATAAAACGATAAATAGCTTTACAAAGGATGATGCTAATAAAATTAAAGATTGGTATCTGGGTAGAATTAAAGCAAAGGAGATAAGCTTTGGAACTGCCGATAAACTTCTGGTTTATACCAAAACGATGATTTCGACAGTTTGTGAAGACCGCAAAATAAAATTTGATGTAAGCCATGTTTTTAACAAGTTTCTTTTTAACGTTGATGACAAGAAACAACGTCCGCCGTTTTCAACAAACCATATTATCAATGTTTTATTGAACCCGATTAAACTTGCAGGAATGTCGCATATAAACCAGGCACTATTGAAAATTTTTGCCGAGACTGGTGCTTGTGTTGATGAAATAGTTGGCGTTCGTCCAAACGAAATTTTTCTCGACGGGAAAATACCGTATTTTTTAATCAAATCGCATGATAGAGATAAATTGAAAACCAAACACCGTGAAAGATTAATGCCGTTAACAGGATATGCATTAGAAGCATTTCAAGAATTTCCACAAGGCTTTTCACAGTTGGTGAGTGATATTGATTCTACAAATTCAGCAATTGCGAAATATCTTCGCCAAAATAATCTACTGGAAACACCTGAACATAGCGCCTACTCGCTTCGTCATAGTTTTCAGGATAGATTGACAAACCTTGATTGTAACGACCGTATTCAGACTGATTTGATGGGTCATGCGTTTAAAGATCGTACAAAATATGGAACTGGTGCAACTTTAGAAAAGAAATATGAGTGGATGAAGAAAATTCAATTGAAGAGTTGATTTTTGCAATGTCAAATCCAACTCAAAACAATGAAGAGCCAGCCAGATAGGGAAACAATCAATTAGCATTGGTACGGAAATCATTTAGGAATATAATCTAATCACTTTAGAGATAAAGTTTTAAACCTAATCAAAGTCCCAAACCTCGTCTTCAGTATCATAATACTTATCCTTAAAATGTTTCATGGCAGTCGTGTATTGCGCAATGATAAGTGTTGCATCACTATTACTTGGAAGAGCATCATCGTCTAATAAATCTAATAACTCTATCATCGGCTCATTTCTCAAAACATTTTGAACTTTAACCAATAGCCTATTTATAATTTTTACTTTGGCAGAATTTAACGAGCCGTCCTGCTTTTTTTTTGAAAGCTCGCTAATTTCAACGTAAACCGATTTGAGCATCGGCTGCAACATATCGAACTCTTCGATATCGGCTTCAGATATTTGTTTCTTATTGTTTTTCATCATTTGCTTAACCTATTTGGCGCTTTAGTTCTTACAGTAGAAATTTCTCCGTCAATACGCCAATACCAATAACCATGATTTTGCACAATGCTATCATCTCTTAATTTTTCTAGGCAGTTTAAATATTGCCCTAATAGCATAGTAACGTCGCTATTACTGGGAACATCGTCTTCTTCGAATTGATCAAAGTCTCCAAACGGCTTGTACTTATCCTCTAATATAGTATTGGCTGTTGCTATCGTCTGATTGATAAACTTTAATTTAAATTTATTAATCGCTTCGTTTTGTGCCTTTTTTGATAAAGCTCCTATTTCTACATGCAGACTTTCTAACTGCGCTCTTGTTTTTTCAAATGTATCAATTTCTTCGCGTGTCATGGTTCCTCCTTAAGCTGGGCAGCTTCTTGTAAATTCTATATATTTTTTCTTTATAATTTCAATTGGGTGGCGTTGTTTACTATCATATACTCCACACATCAGTTTCAAATCTTCATCATCTAATATCAAAATACAACGGCGCTGGCCGGCCCATAAATCAATAGTATTTTGATAAAGTGCTTTACTGGGTTTATTTCTAGTAAACAAGATACCAAATTTACCAAATTCTTCACTTAGATATCTATTAAGTTGATTAATGTGTTCCCTTTCTATACTTGCTACATTTTTAAGCTCAATCACCAACTGTCTTGACTGATAATTATCGTAAATGTCTGCCAAGAAATCGTAAGAGCGATTGTTATAAAATATGATATCACGTATTTGGGAACCTGATACGGTGCGACTTTGTTCTTTAGCGAAATCTAAATGTGGATATAACATTGACGATAATAATTGCACCATATTATCCTCATATTTTATATCCGCATTGTTTGTCTTTCCTGTTGGAAGTTCTAAAACAGTTTTTAATTTCCTATTTGATGATAATACGGGTATCTGCGAAAATAGTGGATCATTTGTACAATCATTAGAAAATGCCTCTTTTTGATTTATATAACTCTCAACTAAATTATAATTGTTACGATTAAAATTTAAAATTCCTACTCGTTTTAACTTACCGTCATATTCTTTCTCAATATCCTTAATGTAATAATCGCTGAAATAATCATCATAGTTAATCCATGGAGAAAATCTCAACCATCTTTTAGGAACTAACAATATAGGTTTTGAATTTAATGGATTTATTGGCAAAAAGGTATCTTCATTATCAACCTTACTCTTTTTATAGTTATATAGAGGGATATTTACTTTATGATATGGTATTTTATGCTTATCACATTGATCTAAAGTAAAATCAATCAAAAAAGATTTAACGAGACAACAAGCAATGTCGCTAATGCGATCCTTTGATATATTGTCAACTAGCAATTGTATTTCTTCAAAGTGCTGAAACCCCTGTTTATTTATTTGAGGTATATTTTTATAAAGCGACAGTATATCGTCCGCTAAATTTTTCCCTATCTTTTTTCCTTGTCGAGTTTTTGAGCTTCCAAAACCTACTTCTTCGCATTCAGATAATTCAATTAATATGTTTTTTGCTTCAACTTCCTTACCTGATACAAACATGCGACCTAACTGATTAAATGAATTAACCAAAGAGGTATGTAATGCATTATCTTGCTGAGAGGTAATTTTCCAGAGCAAGAAAGGGTCTAGATATAATGGTATATCCTCATCCAAAAAGGGTATGGCAAAATCTACTTCAGCTTGTGTGAAAGGTAGACTATGATAATCATTCAAACGGGGTCTAATTAGCGCCATATGATTTATTCTCGTAACTAGTAATTAGGTGAATGCATTTCCAACAAAGAAACAGTGTTGCAATCATTACTGCATCTTCTACGCCCTTGTTCGAGGCCTCGTTAAACGCCTTATATTGAATTGGTTCCCACTCGAATTTCAAGGCGTTCAATTCACCTATGTTGACTTGATAACTGCTATCATGTGCATACTTATTTCGAATTTTATTTAAGGCTTTTATTGGACCCATAAGTTTTTCGGGTAAAACATCTAAACAAACTGCGAGATCGACTTTGAAATTAAATGATAGCTGATGTTTTGCAAGATTATCAAATTTCGAAATCTTTTTACGAATTAACGCTTCCAAGATACGCTCAACATAAAGATGCCCCTTTAATATATAGGCTAATTCCTTCGTGTCGAAAACTAGGTATTGTACAGCTAAGTTGTCGAGTTCTTCAAAATTTAAGTTATCAAAATTCATTTGCTTGTCGATCTCTATTTACGCACTACAAAAACACCGATTTGACAGTTATAATCTGTCGGATCAGTGATACCATAAATGTTTATACCGTATCTACTATCCATCTCGTAAAGCTCTTTATATAATTTAAAGTTTACTTTCTTGATTTCGAATTGTTCGTTATTATACGTGATCGTTTGGCCGACCTCTATAAGTAAAGATCCATCACTAAACTTATTCAACCCTAATAATTCCAAGGATTGTCTATTATAGGCATAACAAATTTCGCTACCATTTTCGAACATTACGAGTATCCTCGCATACAATCTTTCCAAATTTTCATCATTCATTATTATAAAGTATTAGTTATTCTTATTATTGCAACGAATGCAACTTTCGTCTAAATAATTTGCAAATCAGAAATCGAAGTTAGGTATCGAGATTATCCCACTCGTCACCGAGTACCCAACGCAGCGCTGAAAGTTTTCCATTTATCATACCCCATTCGAAGTCAGTAAGCGTTAGGTTTTCTACACCATACTGCTCTTCCACTTTCTTTGCGGATGCAAGTGCTCCTTCCCAAATATCTTTAATTATTGTCAGCTGACTGCTAGCTATTTTGAAATCTTCGCGATTTATCAATTTAATTTTGCCTTTTTTGATTAAATACTCTCGGTTCTTATGCCTATTGTACCAGACTTTCTGTTCAAGTTCATTTTGAGCATACAGCACCTCCGATAGATTTCGAAATCCAAAATCCCAATCATTCTCATACTGTATTTCTTCAACCAAATTTGGATTGATCGAATTTAGAGCTTCAGGCAAACTGATAAAATATTGCGAGTTCGGACTATCAAATATATCAATTAAATCTTCATGGGGTTGTTTTTGATTTCCATTTTTGAGGCTAAAATCGCTAACATTATGGGTGACAAAAATTAAACCGAATTCTTGTGGTGAATTTCTGGCTTTATAATCATTATAGCATTCAATTATTATAGCATCTCCAATACTATTTTTTGAAAGGTGAAACGGAGCTTTTTTCTCAATAGCACGTTGTGTAGCTCTAAGTTTTATTTCGTCAGTTACAGTAATCACTTCGGCATGCCTAGCCAATTGCTCAATTCGAGCTATCGTGTTGAAAGCAGCTCCGCTCATCGTTGGTATTTTTTTATCAATATCATCTAAATGCGATAAGAGGTCAGTTTTTATGCTGTCGCTACCATGCCTAGACACCATTTCTTTGACTTTTTTGAATTGACTGGATAAGCTTTTTCCTGCATCCGCTATTACCCGATCTTTATTTCGCTCAAATTCAGAAAAAAAAATTTCTGGTAATATAAGGCTAACTTCTTCTTCATCAATAAAACTTAAGAGCAAGTTTAAAGTTTGCTCACCTTTTGAAGTTTTCGCAATATCCAACCAAACGCAAGTGTCAATAAATATTTTAACCATTACGAAATGTACTTAAAAGAGTTAGAATGTACAATGAACTTTTTTTATTCCCGTTTGATGGTAGTGACCACGTCCAGTTTATATAGTTAGCTAATTTAAATAAAAAGAAATCTATAGTTAAAAAGTTGGACTTAATATTTGCCTTCAATTAGTTCTATAAAATATAACCTAGGTTTACCATTGTTAATTCACATACATAATATCACATAATTAACCTACTCCTAGAGCGAATATTACTAACTATTTTAGTAAAATCATGATATCTTTGGATATGTGTACAAAAGCAATATCCGTGAATATTAGGGCGTTGTCTGAAAAGCTTAACGTGCCAATGACTGCACCAAAGGGGTCGAAAACCTATAAAGGTGCAGATGATGTTTTACCAACTGATCTTACACCAGTGATCACTCACGCTAGGCCACGAGAAATTCAATTTATGCGCTGGGGCCTTATCCCTTCAACTGCCATGGACATCAAGTCTGTGCAGCCAATGTTTAATGCGCGGGCGGAAACCCTAGATGAAAAAGTCTCTTTTAAAAATTTAATCATGAATTCGAGATGCCTCATACTAGATGCAGGCTTTTATGAAAGAGAAACGCAGGGTAATGAGAAAGTTGAATGGAAAATTACGCCTAGCGAAGACGAGTTTTTCTATAAAGCTGGTCTATGGACAACTTGGCAAGATCGCGTAAGTGGTGAGATCACCGAAAGTTTCACGATGATCACCTGTGATCCATCCAATCATCCTTTTGCAAAAATTCACGACAGGATGCCGATTATTATGAATCAGGCAGAGAGAAGGTTATGGATGAACCCGAATGCAAACAAAGAGCAATTGCTTAGCTTGCTAAAACCATGCTCTGAAGATTGTTATCGAATTACTGAAAACTCGCGCAAGCCAGTTTCCGGCAAAGGCAGGCAGTCGCCGCCACCGATGTTTAATTAATCCTATCTGAAGTTCCTCGCTTTCGGAATAACATCTGTATTAGCGTTCTCCCTTACCTGTGTTTTCTTATTCTGCGATTGAAACGGCATTTCGTTTCTTTGCATACTTACACTTTCGTTTATAAGCCTCGTTAAGTCATGGCAGCTTTTCACGATGACGTGCAATACTTGCCCTTCCCGTTGTACCCAACCTTCCACCATCAATAATTTAGCACCCAGAATTTCCTTGCGGTAGGTTTCAAAAAGCTTTTCAAATACAACCAGATTGACTGTACCCGTTTCATCTTCAATTGTGATGAAACAAACCCCGCCCGCAGTGCCAGGTCTTTGTCTTGACAGGACAAGTCCAGCCACGCGGACTTTACTACCAGCAACTACGCCGAAAACCTGCTTTGAAGAACAAACGCGCAAGCGGTTCAGTTCAGTGCGGGCAAAACTTAAAGGATGTGCTTTAAGTGATAATGACGTTGAGGCATAATCCTGTATCACATGTTCGGCGGCACTCATAAATGGCAATTCAATCTGCTGTTCTTTTTCAGAAGGTGATGCATGGCCTTTAAACAAGCCTATGGGGGTATCTGCTAACGCTGCCACTTGCCAAAGGGCTTGTCTGCGGTCTAAGCCTAAAGATTGGAACGCGTCTGCATCTGCCAAGCGTTCAAGTGCCGCTTGCGATACGCCAGCTGTATAGATTTCACTAATGGTTTTATAGGGGCGTTCACGTTTTGCAACAAGTATCAAAACGTCTTCTTCACGAATGCCTTTGATCATTCTGAAACCTAGCCGTAAAGGAAATAACCGCTTTGTACGGCTTTCAAGAATACTATCCCATTCGGAATAATTTACATCGACTGGCCTGACTTCGACATGGTGGTTCTTCGCATCGGTTACAATCTGTGCAGGGGCATAGAACCCCATCGGCTGGCTATTGAGCAAAGCGGCTGCAAACACATCAGGGTAATAGCATTTCATCCACAATGAGATATAGACCAATAACGCGAAACTTGCAGCGTGGCTTTCAGGAAAACCATAACTGCCGAAGCCTTCCAGTTGTTTGAAGATTCTTTGGGCAAACTCCAAAGTATAACCTTTGGCAGTCATTCCTTTAATCAGCTTTTCCTCATATTCATTAACTAAACCCTTAAACTTGAATGTTGCCATACTTCGCCTTAATCCATCTGCATCAGAGGGAGAAAAGCCAGCCGCAACCATTGCAATTTTCATCGCCTGTTCCTGAAACAACGGCACCCCTAAAGTCCTGCCCAAAATTTCTTCAAGTTCTTTTGAAGGGTAGGTTACGGGTTCTTCGCCGTTCCTGCGCCTTAGGTAGGGGTGAACCATGTCCCCTTGTATCGGACCTGGTCTCACGATAGCTACCTCAATCACCAGATCGTAAAAACACTTAGGCCGCAGTCTTGGTAACATGGACTGCTGCGCACGGCTTTCAATCTGGAATACGCCAATAGTATCAGCACGGCTGGCCATTTCAAAAACTCTTGGGTCATTTTGCGGAATATTCGCAAGTGTCCACTCTCTACCGTGATGCTGTTTGCACAAATCAAACCCTTTACGTATGCAGGTAAGCATTCCCAAAGCCAGTACATCCACTTTCAAAAATCCGAGTGCGTCAATATCATCCTTGTTCCATTCGATATTGGTGCGGGCTTCCATCCTTGCATTCATAATTGGGCAAAGGTCACGTAGCTTACCATTTGTAACGACAAAGCCGCCCGTATGCTGTCCAAGCTGCCGAGGAAAACCCATCATTTCTCCGGTAAGCTTTAAAACCTTAAGTAGGTGGGGGTCATGGGGATTTAATCCTTGTTCAATTAAACGCTGTGGTTCAAACCATTCATCCGTAAATTCCCAGATCGCCGCTGATAACCTATCAATCGTATCTTGCGACAATCCCATTACTTTACCGACATCGCGAATAGCCCCCTTTTGCCGCTGCTGGGTAACTGTGGCAACAATCGCCGCCCTGTCGCGCCCGTATTTATCGTAGATATACTGGATGATTTCTTCGCGGCGTTCATGCTCGAAATCAACATCAATGTCGGGCGGTTCGTTCCGCGCACTGGAGATAAAACGCTCGAATAATAAATCAAATTCATCAGGGTTTACCGAAGTAATACCCAACACATAGCACACAGACGAGTTAGCAGCAGAACCCCTGCCTTGGCAAAGGATTTGGCGTTTTCGCGCTTCCTTTACGATATCATACACAAACAGAAAGTAGTTAGAGTACTCCATCTTTTCGATAAAGGTTAGCTCATGCTTGATGTTTTTAACAACCTTTTCGGGCGGGTTTTCACCAAACCGTTCTTTAACCCCTTCCCATGTCAGGTAGGTTAATTCTTCAAACGGTTTGCGTCCGCTCTGGTTTATTTCTTCGGGATAATCATGAACCAGTTCGTCCAATGAAAAATTACAGGCATCGGCTATAGCAGTCGTATTTGCAATTGCATCAGGATAAAGACGAAAAAGCCTTTCCATCTCTTTGCCTTCTTTCAAAAAACGTTCTGCGTTGCTGTGGAGTAGAAAACCTGCCTGATCAATCGTACATTTTTCGCGTACACAGGTTAAAACATCCTGTAATTCGCGGCGCATTGCGCAATGATAATGAACATCATTTGTTGCAACCATCGGAACGCGGTAAAGTTCTGCCAGTTTCTGGATGCGAAACAGCCGCTTGTTATCGTTAGCCTTATAATTCCTGTTTGCCGCAATATAAAGATGCTTGATCGCCCTGCTATATTCTTCAACATCTTTTTCAAATGAGGCTTCAAAATTAAATAGCTGGTCAAGTTTTTCCGGTGGGATAATGATATAAATTATGCCTTCGGTACAATCGAACACATCTTTTCTATACAGGTGGCATTCCCCTTTTTCTGCTCGTAGATTTCCCATTGTAAGCAAACCCGATAATCTTGCGTAAGCAGGCTTATCGGTAGGATATGCCAACAAGCTTGGCCCGTCTATCAAATCTAAGCGGCAAGCCGGTATAATCTGTATTCCCTTTTTCTTTGCCGCGTCATGACCGCGTACAATTCCTGCAAATGTATTCCGGTCGGTAATTGCAATTTTTGTATAGCCTAATTCAGCAGCATAGTTAACCAGCTCGTCCGGATGTGAACCGCCGCGCAGGAAGCTAAAATTAGTTGTTGTTTGTAATTCTATGTAAGCCATACCAATTAAGCGAAAAATCCATGTAAAAACCATTGCGTCTGATCTGCGCCATAGTGGCCGGATCGATAAAGCCAGTATCGTTTGCCGTGCTGATCTTCAACAATGTAATAGTCGCGGTGTTCCCCTTTATCCAACCACCACTCGCGCTCTATCCGTTCTGGGCCGTCTGCCCGCTTTACGATATGCAGGTCATCCTTATAACGGAAATTCATTGGCGGATAATCCGGTATGGGGGCTGTCACTAAAATTACTTCCGGCTTGCTAAGCAGCTGTGTCGGGCGTAGCGCATCTGTAGACCAGTACGTTTGTGGGATTTCTTTTAAATCATTCGTCTGCTTGATTGACCTTTCAGGCCAATAGCGTTCCTGTGGCAAGTACCGCTTGATAGCCTTGCTGCCTATTTTGCCAGCCAGTTTGTCCAACAGTTCCAATACACCATTATCTGCCAATCCTGTTTTGCCTGTCCATAAAGATTTCTGGCTGGTATCAGCCTCTCCAATTAGTGTTACTTCCAGAACAAATAATTCTATGCCTAACGCTGGCCTTATTGTTTCGATTTTCTGCTCAAACAATTTAAACAGGTGGTCAACGTTGCATGTTGCCTGATTGGTTCCAATATCAACAGCTTGTTGTTTGCCATCAATACGAAACGTTTTTAATAGGGCATTCCTTATGCCTTTTCCTTCCCCTACAAGACGGTTGCACATCATATTTAAAAGCTCCCTGATCGCTATTTCTATGCCGACCCTTGTACGGATTGGCTCAAGCGCAGCAAGCCTCTCCTGATATGGTTCAGGAACATCCAGGGGTCTAAAATTTTCCTCAATCTCGCCATAAGCTTGCATCAGCCGCAGCAATAATAAATCACCGAAACGGCGCCGCAGGTTTGAATTAGGGATTGCCGAAAATGAATGGATTGTCCTAAATCCCAGCTTCCGCAATTTCTCTAACGTCACATCATCCAACCTTAGCGCAGATGGTGGTAAATTCGACATTGCCAACTTTTGGGAATTGGCTTCAATAACAGTGTTTTTAGAAAATCTTGCCATTGCCCATGCTGTACCAATCGTATCGGCAATGGCCGCCCTGACTGTATAGCCTTTACTTTTAAAACGGGTTTTGATTTCCCTGATATAGTTTTCTTCGCCCCCCCAAAGATGGGTGCAGCCCGTACAATCGAAGATTAGCCCATCTGGCAGGTCTAGCGAAACGAGCGGTGTATAACGAATACACCATTCGCCAATAGCCTTCAGTAGTTTTAATTCCCTGTCTTCGCTATCCTGCTGTACACATAAATCTGGCAGGATTGCTTTTGCATCAGCCAAGCGCATACCTATATGCAACCCACTGGAACGGGCAACACTGTTACACGCAGAAATAATCAATCGGTTTTTCTCGGAAGTTGAGAATACAAAAGGAACTTTCGCCAGTTCAGGCTGACGAATTGTTTTCCAATCCGTTTTAAGCATTGGAAACCAGAGGGACATATACCGTTTATGCACGTAACCTCCCTAGTTTTTCATAATTGATTGCCTTTTTCGCTTCTTCTTGGGCGATCTGGAACTGATTGCCATGCCATCCAACTTCCCATTTACCCGGTTGCCCGTTACGCACCCTAAGAAGTTCAACATTCCACTTTGGAAATCCAACGCCGGGCATTCCGTCATTTGTCTCACTTGGAAGTGCTGAAATCTGCCATCTGGACACACAGGTCGTTGTACTTAGTTTGGTGGCATCCGTGCGCAATACAAAGCCTGTCACATGGCTTTCTTCAATTGCCAGTTGCAGCCTTTTGGACTGACTAAACGAAAGTTCACGTAGTTCGGCGACGACGGCGGTTATGCCCTGGCATTTTAAGCCCTCTTCCAAAGCCCACAAAACCTGCTTTTCCTGTGTAGCATCAACAAAAACAATTTGATGGGGTTCTATCCCAAAGATTTTTATTGATGGTGGAAAAAGATTACGGCCTACGCTTATCCATAAAATGATACTTTCGGGAACAGTAAGCGATGAAAGCAATGCACCAAGAAATCCGCTGCAAGCTGCTGCTTCTTCTCCTTCATGAAAAAGCATTTCATGGATCATTCCGGTTGGAAATACACCATTTGGAAACGCAGCCTCTATCTCTGATAAACCTTTGATATGCGAAGTGCTTGCCAGATCTGGTTTAAAACCTTGCTTGGCGAGGATTTCTTTTCTCAAACGGTTGATGATATCCTGTTTTGTTTCCATTGTTACAATCTCATTAGGGATAGAATGTGGATGGAAACCAAAGAAACAGCGGGATATACTAATAGTTATAAGTTAGGAAACAGCTACAACGGCACCAATCAACATTCAATGAAAATAGTCCTATACGTAGAACTATATTATGATTATAGTCCTATACCAACGTATTTTCAATAACAAAATTGCTAATATTTTTAGTAATTTAAAAATATAGTTTTTAACACATTTTATATATAAATTAAGTTTAATAAAAAAGGGTCGCCTGACTGATTCCGCTTTATTTTATACTGGCTCGAGTGTTTGAAGTGAGTGTTCCAGCAATGACGTATAGACTATCGGACTTGAATATTTATCAATATTGATATCCAATATTTAATTGAAATAATCACGAAACTTCCACTAGTTCTTTTACTAAATTTAGAAAAACCTAATCACCAAAAAATGCTTCCCAAATTAGGACTCCTGCTATCACAGGAGCAGCAACAACAGATGCTGCACAAATAGCGATATCAAGTCCAACACTTGTCACGACTTCTGCAACTGGCTTGCTATGTGATCGTGAAAGCCCACTTGTAACTGCACCTGCAGCGTCTCCTATTGCCGGGTATCCGGTTGCTAGAGTGACCCCTTTCCGAACTATTGCTGGTGCTACACCACTAACAAATTTCTCTACTTTTTCATCTTTACAAATTTCTTTGGCCATCTCATTTGAGGTATTGGCCCAGTCTGAATACACTGACATAATCTTTAGTTTTTGTATTGAAATTTACAAAAAAGAAAATGAAATATTACTATAAATTAGTGTTATGTTATTGTTAAGAGTTTTTACTAAGAATAAATCAAAAATGGTAATTTCAATTTAGGATTTTAAAAACAAAACAGCCCTAGATAAATCCTAGGGCTGTTTGCTTTGCGGCGCCTCTGAAGCAGATATTTAAATCATTTAACTGACAATCAATTGTATATACTCAAAGATAACATTTATTACATTAAATGATAAAATATTGTTTCAGGTTATAAAACTCTGCAATAAATGTTATCTTAGCTTTTGAGAGCGTTAATTTAGATAAGGGATAGTAAGAAATTGCTATTCCTTTTTCTTTTCATGGCCGTTTTCTAAAATGGAAATTATGCTTTAAAACTGATGTAGTTTGAATAGCTGCGTTTATCCGCTCATGGTTCCATTCTATCCTTCTTAGGAGACCTGGGAAATATTTTCATTCAGTTTTAGGCGGGTATCAGTTTTGTTCGTACCTTAGATTGTATTTTTACTATAAGCGAACTCGTTTTAAGCTTCCGAACCTAGGAAATTCACCAAGCAAAAAAACGCACGAGTTAGGGGTATCGTCACGTCATAGCGTGGGGTAGTTTTCATTCGTGCGTACGCTTTCCTAGGGCGTGGAAGCTAATGATGCCCCGCGCTTGTTATTTATAACCGTCTGAAAGGGGCTAAAGACACTATTTAGCTCATTTTAATGAAAAAATTTCTTTTAACACCCGTGCTGCTGATCGTATTGGCATGCGCAAACGGTTTTGCCCAGACGAAAACCGAAGTAATTACGAATGCCAATGTTGTTGCACTGACAAAGGCTGGTTTATCTGAATCGATCATCATCAGGACGATTGAAAATTCCGATACAAAATTTGATACTTCAACAAGTGCTATTCTGGCCCTAAAGAAGCAGGGCGTAACAAATGGTGTCATTTCAAAGATGGCTGGAAAAACTACAGCCAATCCTGCGCCTGCCAATAAACCGGATGGCAATCTTGCAGCTGTTAAATCGCTTATGCACCCGTATTACTTCGAAAGCAGTTCTAAAAGCTACAAACCATTGGAAAAAGGTAGCGCAGAACTGAAAACAAAACTAAAAGCACTAGGTTACGGGGGAAGTGAAACCAATCTGGAACTGGAGGGCGAAACTTCGAATACCGTTTTCACAAAAGGTTCTCCAATATCCTTTGTAGCGTATGTTGGCGAAGGACAAACACCAATCTTAAATCTGTACAAAGCGGAAGTAAAAAAAGGCAAACGACTTGGCAAATTATCATCTGCAAAGATTTTTAACAAAAACAATGTTTCGAAATATTCAATCGCCATAAATCCTGTGGCACTCAATTCCAGTGTATATAAACTGGAAGTCGCAACAGAACTAGAAACCGGAGAATATTTCTTTACTGGGCGTTCAGCTACCGGGCAGATATTCGAAGCTTTCCCATTTACAGTCAGATAATTCTAGAAAATTTCTAAACCTCTTTAAACGTACAAAAATGGATCATAAATCACTTAAAAAGATCATGGTTTTCAAAATACTGATTGCCTTGATGTTATTTTCAGGAATTTTAAATGTTTCCTTTATCCCATATCAAACGGTGCACTTTGCAAGCGGTATCTCGTTTATTGTTCTGTGTTACTTCTACTGGAAAGCCAAGAAAAAAATCTTTGCCGCTCTTTGCATCATTGGGGTTATTTTTTACAATCCTACTTTCAAGATGCCGATAGGGGCGAAATATTATCTACTGACTATTGATAAATGGATGCTGTTTGCCCTTATCGTTTGGCTAATAACGGATATTATTTTGCTTAAAAAACTTAATTCAGATAAGCATACAGAAAACATTACCGCTTAAAGAGCCCTCCAAATTCATTTTGTAACCAATCAATCAAACGTCGTGAAAAAATATCTTTTAATAATTGTATTGTTTATTTCCATTACAAACTGTTTTGCGCAAACTGGAAAAAAGTTCCTCGGGATTTGGCAACCCGTTGATAACAGGATTTTACCAAAAAACTTTATGCTGTTTATCTCATACGAGAAAGGCGGCTACCAGATCAGCAGCAATAAATCCGCCAAGGCAGTTAATTTCGAATACTCTAACAGTGATCATACGCTGATCGGTAAGATTGATGGCTCATTTGCCATTATCAGATATCTTGAAAAAGGCGGTAATATTCTGATGATACCCCAGACCAGAGCGGATGCTGTAGAATTTAAAAAAGCCAGTTTTTCAAAATAACCTCAAAACAATGAAATTATCCAGTAAACCAATTTTGTACAAACAGGGTTTGTACAGATTGATAGCATCAATCCTTATTGTAATGTCGGTAACTGAACTATCCTCCTGCGGTAAAGGTAATGATCCGGTGCCTAATCCTCTATCTACTGTAACACCGCCGCCACCTGATAATGGAAATACCGGAGGTAATACAGGCGGAACAGGCAGCACAAACAAAGGCTACGTATTCAGGAACAAGATTGCTTGGGCGGCTGGTGTGGATTTGGATGCCAACAACGATAAAATAATACAGTTAGGTGTTGATTTTATGTTTGATAATTCAGTCAAATATTCCACAAAAGGCAACACGGTAAAGATCATCCCCAAAAGATTTGAAGTTGCAAAGCCAATCTATCAGCTGATTGACCTTGATCCATATTCATACTTCATAGAAATAGAAAACGTAGTGCCAAGGGAATACAAGGAATCCGATTTGGATTCTACCAAAGCGGTGTTTCAGGTAATAGATCCGGCGCAAAAAGACAAAGACGGCAAACAGATTATTGACCTGATTTACCTTTATAATATAAGCCCAGGAAGTACGAACGGTTTTTTTGTTGGCGGTGGCAAAAAGCTGAACGGTCAGCCTATCCCGATTAAAACCATTTTGGATAAGATTTCCAACAGTTCCTATAAGCGTTTATAGAAAAATATAAGCACAAGCCCTGATATTATTTTCGGGGCTTTGCTATTCTCTGCACCCTGCGCGTGAGGGATTGTCGTGGAAATCCTTTTATGAGGCACGAATAAAAGATTGCAGCAAAAGCCCGACCCTTTAGGGGCACGCCCAAAAGATTATTATCGCACGCAACAATAACCCACGAGATTTAAATTTCCGGCTCGTGCCCCTGGTGCTTTTGTGTGATTTTCATTACCCAATTGTTGTTCCTTGGAATTATGAAAGTATAATCCATAAACAACGACTATATAATTTTTCCAAAAAACAGGATATCTGGTATCAAGATATCTTTCTCTGACACACCCCAATGTGCGGAAATTTTCCCCAATCGCGTGTGGAGTAAAATACACATTTTATAGAATTACGACCTCTTAGAACTAATCGTTTAATCAAATTAATATAGTTGATAAAAAAATATCTTTTCTTCATCTTTTGATTTCTGCTGATTATCGTATAAAAAATAGCGATTTTCTACTACGTAAAAGCATTTACCTCTTACATGAGAAATAAGATACAATTTTATTTAACTCTGGTAATTAGCTATTTACAAAATAATTGGTTTGGTTTTTGTATTATTTGTTAGAAGCGGATGCTACTAAATAAAATAATTAATTTTTACACCTTTTAAATTTTAAACTTATGGCTTTCAAAGCTAGATTAAATTTTTCAGGCAAGGAGTACGATGTGCTTCACTGTGCCTATGCATTAAACCGTGATGTAGATGCAAAAGGGAGACCTTCTTCCGGAGTTTACGGCGGTACCATCGATATTGAGATCGAGTCAACCGAAGATACCTCAATTATCGAAGCGATGGTAAACAACCAGTACAAACCTATTACAGGAACACTTCTGATCAAGAAAACAGAAGAGGATGCCAAAATGAAAGAAGTAGAGTTTCAGGACGGCTACATTGTTAAGTATTCCGAGGGGATCAACATTGTGGGTGATCATCCGATGACACTGAAGTTCCAGATTTCTGCACGCAAGCTGAAATTAGGAAATGCGGAGCACCTTAACGACTGGCCAAAAGCTTAATCTGTAATTTACAGTTTAAGGCATACCAGAATTATTCATCTTTCAACTTAAAAAGAATTATCATGGCATTTAAAACCCGTTTAAATTTAGGATCAAAAGAATTTGATGTATTACAATGCAGCTTTTCATTAAACAGAGATGTTGACGCAAAAGGCCGTCCTTCCTCTGGCGTTTATGGTGGAACGATCAACATCGAAATTGAATCGACCGAAGACACATCGGTAATCGAATCAATGGTCAACAATCAATATAAACCACAATCCGGCACCATTACCTTTAAAAAAGGCGAAGAAGATGCGAAGATGAAAGAATTGTCTTTTGAGGATGGTTATATTATCCAGTACAATGAAGGCATTGCGGTAAATGATAACACCCCGATGACTTTAAGCTTTGTGGTATCTGCACGTAAGCTGAAATTAGGCAATGCAGAACACGAAAACGACTGGCCTAAAGCTTAAAATATCTCCCCCTAATATCTTACAACTACAAGAGCAGACAGGCTGCTAATAGCTCCCTGTCTGCTTAATTAAAGTCTTTCCACCATTACCCCAGTATTAAAAGACGAAAGCTTGCATAGTTATTTAATAACGGCTTTTACTAAAGAAACCTCTTATGGAACACGGACTAATCGCCGAAATTAATATCGAAGGTAAATCCATCACACACTTTGATTCCTTCGATCTCAAACAGCAATTTAACAACCATCATTATTTTGAACTTCGGTTTAAGCATGATCAACTCGCACTCCCTGGTCTGATACGTCTTGACGACAGCAGGAATTTTGTCGGTAAAACACTTACCGCATCATTTGGACACCAAGCTGATAGAATGCAAGAATTTGCAGGCCTGGTAACCAAAGTGGAACTAGCGCAGGAACATGGCTATCATGGAGTAATTGTTGTGAGTGGCTACAGCCCTACCATTTTGATAGATCGTGGCCCAGATTTGGGTTCATATCTGGCTAAAGACCTGAATGAAATTGTCAAATTGGCTACAAAGGACACTCCTGCAAACGATTTAAAAATAGTGAGCAATGCCAGCCGTAAAGAACCGATAGATTATCTGATCCAGTATAAAGAAAGTGATTTTGAGTTTTTGAACCGCCTCTCCGGTGAATATCACGAATGGTTTTATTACGATGGCACACAACTTAACTTCGGCAAGCCCGATAAACAGAAAGACGTGGCACTATTCTACGGGCGCGATGTACAGAGCCTGGAATATTCCATAGGCGTTGCACCCATAAAGCATAAACGTTTTGCCTATAATCCAAAGCAGGACGAAATGCTGGAAAATGAAAGCAGCGGAGCCACAAGTGGAAGCCCCGATCTTGCACATGCGATACAGGCTTCCAATTCCATGTATAGCAAAACATTTAACCAGCCCTCGATGATCAGGGTTGACAACAGCAATGATATTAAAAGCCATGTTGAAAACGAAGAAAAAGCCAATATCTCTGAACTGTTAAAGATCAGTGCCAAAGGTGATAATGCAGAGCTTGCCCTCGGCAGCATTGCCGAAATCACCATGAGCGTCAGACAGGAAATTGCTTTTATGACTGAAAGCCTGGGCAAATTCCTGATCACTGGCATTAACCACCATATCGATGTTGCTGGTAAGTATACCAATACTTTTGAAGGATTGGAGGCTACTACCGAGCGTATTTTAGTAAAAAATTATAAGAAGCCACAACCAGACATGCAACTGGCCGACGTAATTGATAATGACGATCCACAAGGACAAGGCCGTATCAAAGTAAAATTCAAATGGGAATGTTTAACAAATGATCTTACTGAATGGCTGAGGGTTGTTAGCCCCAATGCAGGAAGTGGCGACACAGGCAAAAACCGAGGTTTTCACGTAATCCCTGAAAAAGGCGATCAGGTGGTCATCGCTTTTGAAGAAGGCAATGTTGCCCGTCCTGTCGTAATGGGGAGTGTCTACCACGGCAAAAGTGGCGATAGTAGCGGCTTTAAAAACAGCAATACCAAAGGCCTCACTTCAAGGAAAGGCAGTGCTTTAACTTTCGATGATTTAAACCACGCCCTTAATATGGGCACCAATGCGGCGAACTTCATCAATATTAAAAACGGACAGGCTTTGCTTACGGCACAGGCAGGAAGCAAAATTGTTATCCATACAGGTCTAAGTACGATAACAATGGATAAAGACGGACATGTTTCTATTACAGGTAAATCACTAAGTGTTGATTTTTCCGAAAGCATCGATATCCAGTCGCCAAAAATAACGATGGGCAATCTTGCTCCGGCTGGAGGTGCCACACCTGAACAGGCGGCTGCTGCAACAAAAACCATCGATATAAAGGGAGAAACCATTACCATTGAGGCAAAGGATCTGATAGATGCCGAGGCCAAGGCGATGAACCTTGCCGCGTCAGAAAACGATTTTACGATTGACGGACAAAAGAACCTGACTATAGGCGCTGCTGCTACTGCTTCTTTAAATGGTGGAAAGGTAGAAATCAATAAAAGTTAGCCATGCTGTATAAAGAAACCTATCCAGTAAATGTTGGATTAAAAGAAGGTACTTCGGCGAATTACAGAATAGAGCAACAGATTAGCTATACAGTTGATGATTATCATTATCATAATGTAATAAAAACCGATGTGCGGCTTTTGGTTGAAAAAAAGACAGGAGTAAGCAACCTGTTTTCTGTTCAAATATTAAAGCAATGGCAGCTTAAAAATGATGGAACGGATGCAGTTGATCTAAGCATGGCCAGATTGAGAAAAAACATTGTTGTGGAGACTGATATTCAGGGCAAAATATTACAAGTAACCAACCTGCCTCAGATTAAAGATGAATGGCTTAAAATAAGGCCGGAGCTGGCTAAAAAATATGCAGATAATGAGCAGAATAAAGAATTGGTGAATAATGCCGTTTTACTGCTCTATATGGATGATGGATTAAGTGGCGCGATACGGTCATCTTATCTTTACCATGCTTTGTTACCGGGGCTATTAGGACAAAATTTTAGTAAGAGTGAAAATTATTCCTTTAGCGGCCAGCGTGAAATACCTAATGCCTTTGGCCCAATAGCATTACCTTTTAAAACAGCGGTTACGTTGACTGAATACGATGAAGAACAGAACAGTTGCGTCATAAAAATAGATGGAGAAATAGACAGGGAAAATTTTGATCAGGACGGCGTGACCGAATTGTTCAGCCAATTACTGGATATCTATAACCTCAACGGACATGTAGAAGGCTTTCATTTAGAAAGTTATGAGTTCGATAGAAATAGTTTACCTGTACAATCTTCCCAGTTAACGCAATACGCAATTGAAGGCGTGCTGATGTACCGGAGCAGTTGTATTCTTACACCATTAAACAATTAGTCATGGCAAAAAAATACGTTCCAAACGGTGCATATTTAGTATGCGATAAAGGGTTGGGCTACGGAAACCTGAAGGTAACCAACCATAAAAATGTAAGCCTCTATGGCAAGCAATCAGCCACGGAAGGGGATAAGATACCGATGGTGAACATTCCCTGCCTTGGCATTTGTTCCATCACCAAAACGAAATGCCAACCCATACCATTATTGTGGCAAGGGGTGCAGGAGAGTATCACCATCGGTCCATATCGCAAGCTGCTTGAAGATTCCAAGCTACCGTGTGCATTGGGTGGTAAAATTGGAATTCATTTTACTGTAGCGGCGGCCTTGGCGGCTATTGATGCAAATGTATCGGCAATGAAAAGCAGACAGGTTAAAAGCCTTGGCGCAAAGGTTGATGACTGGTTCCAGAAAGGTTTTGATGCACAGGAAAAAGCCAACAATAAAATTGGTGGTATTTACGGTAAATACGAAAATTTTAAACTCGGTATTAACGAAGGTATTTATGGTGGAGTAAAAGGCATTGGTGAAGGACTTTTATTCCTGGGCGAAATGGGTGACAAAGCCAGAGGAGCCGCGTTACATGCTGTAACCCATCCAACCGAAACCGCAGGCAAAATAAAAGATGCTGCCGTTGCGACCAAAAACGCTGTAAGCAGTGCGGCAGACTGGGTTACCACTGACGGGAATGTCGAAAAAGTAGTAAAAGATTTTGGGCAAGCACACGTAAATGCCTATAATTGGGTAACCACACCCGGAAATGTGCAAAAGGCAGCTGGTACTGCCCTGAATAAAACTGGCGAAGCGCTGAAAGATGCCAAAGATTGGGCAGTAAAACAAAGTCCGCGTGATTGGGGTAGATACACCGGACGCGGTGGCTTTGAAGCTGCACTGATGTTTACGGGCGTTGGTGAAGCGAAAGCCGTGGTAAGTGGGGCAGAAGCGGCAAACGTACTTTCTAAGACAGGTGAAGCGGCTAATGTATTATCCAAAACAGCTGAAGCGGCAAGATTAGCAAAAATGGCCGAAGAAGCCAATGCTGCTGCAAAAGCAGCTGAAGCAGCCAGCGCGGCAGAAAAAGCAAAGAGTGCCCGGACACTTGGTGAGGTGGTTTCTGCTACAAAGAAGGCACAATTTGAAACCGTTATTTTAGAAGACGGTTCAAAAGTTAAGCGATTAAAACCAAATCAGGATTATGAAGTTAATGGGTATAAATATAAAACAGACAA
The DNA here is from genome assembly GCF_026239555.1 of Pedobacter sp. PF22-3. Classification (GTDB taxonomy): domain Bacteria; phylum Bacteroidota; class Bacteroidia; order Sphingobacteriales; family Sphingobacteriaceae; genus Pedobacter. The sequence continues at coordinate 115,100 of NZ_JAPIVP010000014.1, forward strand.
AAGTGGTCGAATAAATGAAGTTGAAGGAGAATTAAAATTAGAAAAAGGCGGTAGAAATCCCTACGCACAAAGAACTGTTGGTAAGGCAGATGGTAGATTGACGGAAGATCAAGGCGGTCACTTAATAGGTGATCAGTTTGGAGGCGCTGGTGGAAAAGAAAATTTAGTGCCAATGGATGGGGCGGTAAATAATTATCATAAGGGAGAATGGGGCCAAATGGAGAAAAACTGGGCTGAACAATTAAAGAACGGAAAGTCTGTCAAAGTTAAAATCGAGCCGATATATTCAGATAATACAATACGACCTTCAGCGTTCAAAATAACAGAAACAATAGACGGAATTACAGAAAAATTAACTATTTTTAATTAACATTTAAAGTCCATGGATACTACAAATAATCTTATAAATCAGATAATACAAATTTCAAATTCCAATATCTCATCCGATAATTGGGATAGTTTCACTATAAATATTTTTGCCATAAATAAAATGATATCCATTAAAGCGTTTTATGAGGAAAATGGACAAATAGTTTCATTTGATCCTGAAGCGAACGGAGAAGACATTACTCTTAAAGTTAAAAAGTTAAGAGAAGAAATGTACAAGTTATCGCCTGATAAAGGGGCATGGTATAGTAGTATCATATCTGTTAATGGTGACGGAAAATTTAACATAAATTTTGATTATGATGAGAAACCTGAATTTAAATACGAGCCTAGCCCAGATAAGTTTATTGATGACTTAAATACGTTCCCTCGCGAGAAAGGTTTAATACCAGATTGGTTGAATAATATCATTTCAACAAAATAACTTCCAATTCCTACAGCAGACAAAGCAGAGATTCTATATGACGGTTGATAAAATATATGAAGCCATTGGCAGCAATATCAACACAGTTATCAAAGAAGATTGGCAAAAAGCGATATTGAATATAGAGGTATTGGGAGGAATGACGAGCAATACCGGAACATATATTAATGACCAAAATAACGAGAAACAAATTGATGTTGATGAATTCGATTTTCAATTAACATTTGATTTAATCGAACTCCACGAAATTACAACAGAGGGAGGCAATAACAAATGGAACCGGGCTGTGTTCACTTTATTCTCGACAGGTAAATTCGACATGGAGTTTATTTGGGATCAGGAATTACAGGATGAAGTTGAGAAATTAGGCAAGGAATAATAATAATAAGGATTGCTGGTTGTTATTATTAAAGGAACCAGATAAATAGTATCAGGTTCCTTTAAATTATATTTTCAATCTTACCTACGCTACATAGCGCGTAATCTTTTGGCCTGTTTTACTCTACCGTTATCATTTGCAGAATTTTTGAAATTGACTACAGCGTCCAACGCTTCATCTTCATCTTTGTGGATGAAGTTATTCATATAGCCCATTGTCGTCGTGATATCTGAATGACGAAACAACTTTTGTGCTGTTGTTAGTGCAATAGTGTCGCCCGCTATTCTTCCAAAACTATGACGAGCGATATGCATTGTTATTTTAGCCGTTATCTTTGCCTTAGCTGCAACCTTCTTTGTCAGTATTTTATCTAGGCGACAAATAGCGTTCATTATTTTGCGTTGAACTTCAAACGTATCATCCAAATTTTTTAAATCTTTTAATTCTGGAAATATCAAATCGTCAAAATTTGTTCGGTTCGATTTATAATTTTCAAGGATGATCATTGCTTTTTCGGGAACTTTAAAATTAACCGTTTTTGAGTTTTTACCCATTGTATAATATAGACGGCCATTTTCGAAATCTGACCATCTTAAACGGAGTATATCGGAGCCACGCATTCCGCCCATATAAAAGGAAAACAACCAAAGGTTACGTACATGGTTCTGTACCGGATATTTTAATTCGAGCTGTTCAAGCTTTTGAATGTCCTCAATTGATAAACCAACCTTTTTTGTTTCAGGAAACTTGATAACAATTTTACCTCTTCCAAAAGGGTAATGTTTAGCATCTGCAACGCCGTTTTTTATTGCTTGGCTAAAGATAGATCGAACAAAGACCCAATGATTGATCGCAGTTCTCTCACTTACCTCTAATTTAGTCATTAAATAATGCTTAAAGCGCTCAAGCAGAGCAACGGTAACCTCTGAGAAAGGTAAATCATGGCCAACAAAATCTTTGAAGTGTTGAGATTTTGATTTATCCGCTGTGTATCGATTAAATTTACCTGCTTCTTTTAGCGTTTCTAAATACAGATCGGCTTGTGCATAGAATTTTTGCCCGCCTGTCGGCTTTACTTTTTGCTTCATTAAACTGGCAGATGCATTCTCAACAGAGGCGTCTACTTCAAGGACTTTTTCCATTGCCTCGGCAACTCTTTGAGCAATGAGATTATTAAATCTAGTGATATTACTGTGAGGTTTTTTTACTCTCTGGGCTTTAGCATCCCAATGCTCGGGATCAAGATAATATCCTAAATAGATATAAGACTCTTTCCCATCTTTATAAATTCGAATTGCGAGAGGGCGTGTGCCATCTGCTTTTGGCTTGTTTCTTAGAACGACTTTGATTACAGACATATTGGTACGAAATAGGTACGACAATATCCGGTTTTAAATGGTTTTTTGCAAATTTATTTGAATTTAAAATGCTGTTAATGAGTACATTGGTCTTATTTGATAGCATTTAATTACATTGTCAAAAGACTCATAATCTTTTGGTCCCTGGTTCGAGCCCAGGTGGGCCCACTGCTTAGAAAGCCGTTTTTCGATAAGAAAAACGGCTTTTTTTGTATCTGTTTCTAGTTCCAAGTACACAATTTTTATATTAATTCTTTAGAAAAACCAATAAGGCATTCTATGCGGCTTTGTTTTGTTACAAACTATAAGCAAATTTGGGTTTGTTTTATTACAAACATAAAAGCTAATCCCGACCAAAGTATTTTCTTATTCTTACCGTTCCTAGCCTTTCGGAGTTGGATTTAAAACATTTGGAAAAGGTAGGATTCAAAGCGGATCTTAATATTTTCTCAAAAAATAATTGAACTTATACTGTAAGTAATTTCCCTTTATGCTTACTAAATAGAAAACACTAAAGTTATGACAATGAATTATTCATCATTTTGGCAATGTATGCACGGTGTGACTAGGTGGTTTTTTAATCAGATGATCGTTTCATTAAAACAGGTTAAAATTTAAAATGCCGGATAAACAGGAAAAAGATTTTAATCAGTTAGTAAAGGATAACCATGCCAGTATCTATAGGATTTGCAGGGCTTATCTCTATGATATTTCTCACGCAAATGATCTTTACCAGGAAATACTATATCAGATCTGGATAAGCATGCACAATTTTTCGGGCAAGGCGAAAGTAAGTACCTGGATCTATCGGGTGGCAGTGAATACGGCTATAAGTTATAATTTAAAGAATAAAAAGCACGACCATCCTTCCCTGCCTGAGGAAGTTCAATTTCCTTATGAGGATACTATGCCCCAAAAAATTGAACAGGAAATTCAGTTGGACCATCTGCGATATTGTATTAGCCAACTTGAATCTGAAAACAAGCTCATCATCTCCTTGGTCCTGGAAAACAAAAGCTATAAAGAAATTGCAGAAATAACGGGAACCAACGTCAACCAGGTAGGCGTAAAAATTAATCGTATTAAAGCACGTTTACTTAAACTCATGCAAATCAGAAGATAATGGAATTCGAAGATATTCAAAAAAGCTGGCAGGCACAGCGCGTCGGGGTTCAGCCTAATCCTAAATTATTTGAGGTTCAAAAGAACAGATGGGCAAGGAATCAACAAAAGCTTTTAAAAAGTAATATCAGGATGAGCCTGGGCTTTATTACTGCGATGGTGGCAATAGGATGGGTATATTTTACCTTCCATGAACAATACGGAATGCCTTTCAAAGTGAGTATAGCTTGTATGTATATGCTGATGCTATTGTTTTCAGTAGTCAGCTGGAGAAGTTATAATTTTAGAAAAGTAGGCCTGGACGATAGCAGTCAAGAATATATACAGCAACAGATTAAAAGGCTAAGCTGGCAAAAGAATATACTCGAAAGATATACATTCATTTATGTTGTGCTACTATGGATGGCATTGATTATGTACATATGGGAGATCACCGAAACTGCAAGCGCAACTTTTAGATTTACAGCTTTTGGTATAACGACGATATATTTATTTGGAATAACACTTTGGAACAAAGTGAAGAAGCAGAAAAATCAATTAGAGGAGCTAAATTTACTTATATCAGGCCTGGAAAATATTAAGGACAGTCTGGACAAGGCATAGATGGTAATAAATTAAACTACATATGAATACAAAATTGATAATGACATTAACAGCTATTCTGTTAGCAATTATAGGGATATTCCTAAGTTTTGCACCTGACCTAGTGATGAGTTCATTAGGTATAAGTAGTTCAGCAATTATAACGCTTATCCTGCAATTATTAGGTGCTGCATACTGCGCTTTTGCATTGTTGAACTGGATGGCGAAAGGCGCATTAATAGGTGGTATTTATAACAAGCCAATTGCAATCGGAAATTTAACCCACTTTCTTATAGCTGGTCTAGCGTTAACGAAAGCTGTATTGCATAACCCACAATTACCTGTTGTTTTATCCATTTTGGCAGGGTGTTTTTTAATATTAGCTTGTGTTTTTGGGATTATTAGCTCACGCCACCCAGTTAAGGCTTAAGGTATATTCGTTTCTTTTTTTCTGTTTTACGACTAAGCACCCGCGTGGGGCGAGCGTTATCACATTCATACAGGAGTTTTTTAATGTGCGAAATTTGCGATGCTGGCCATTATCAGTCTGATGCCAATGATTTCTCAGAGAAACAAAATCAGGAGAAACTTTTTTTTGTTTCTCGTAAAATTGTTTCTCCAATCCGAAACATTTTTTGACAATAGTTTCTCACTCAAAGGTTCTGAATTGACGGTTAAAATAATAGTTGTAAAGGAATTGACACCATTAATCGGATGAGAATTAGTGAACCGCAAACATTTACGATGGGTGTCAATTTCATACACTATGGCTTTTTTAAATATTTTATCCAAATGAAATTAAATCCCCATCTAGCGCAAGTCTTAGAGCCCCGGCCTAAGCAAAGGACTGACTTGTGCTTTCGTTAAATTAATAGCTCTAAGTATTATGCGGCACAAGTCAGACAGCCCACATTCCCCTACCCACTAAGACTTGCGCTAGTGAGGGTTAAATTTCGGTTGGCAAGCATTGTTTTATGTTTTACATGAATACTCTAAGAGCACAAGGTGTTTTTTAAATACATAATTTATAATTTAAATCACTCCAATGAGATAAAATTTACCTAAGCAAACTTAGTAAAGACCCTTAGATTGTCCGTAAAATCTCAAGCAATTTTTTTTAGCTAAATCAGTGATTAAAGCTGAATCAGACAACAAGTGGTTCGAGAAGCGCCCAGGTGGGCCCACTAAAAAAAAAACCGTCAAACGAAGAAATTCGGCGACGGTTTTTTGTTTTTCTGATGCTGATTACCAATTGGTTTATTTAATGGTAATTGGCAACGATGCAGAAGTTAAGCCATCGGCGGTTGCTGTTATGGTTACTGTACCCGGTTTATTTTTAGCGCCAATAATTGCCAGGGCCAAGCCATTGAATGCTTTACGATGATCGGCTTTGAACGATTCATGGCTGGTTTGACTTCCATTATCAACACCTGCCAGGAAGCTATCGGCTCCTGATAATTTGAATTTGACATCATTATCTGCATTCGGCACCATTATGCCATTCTTATCTACAATTTTAACCGTGATAAAAGAAAGGTCATGATCGTTTGAACGTATGATGCTCCTGTCTGCACTTAATTCTATCCTGGCAGGTGGACCTGCAGTTTTAACTTCGGTAGTTAAAACCACCTTGCCATTTTTACGCGATATGGCCTTTAAGGTACCCGGCGCATAGTTTACTTTCCAGGCAATGTGCAGATCGTCGCCCTGTTTTGATTTTGTACCTAATGATTTGCCGTTCAAAAACAGTTCAACCTCATCGGCATTACTATAATAGGCCCAAACATCAACTATTTTACCAGCTTCCCAGTTCCAGTGTGGTAATAAGTGGAGCACTGTTTTATTAGTCCATTCGCCTTGGTACATATAATAAACATCCTTAGGGAAGCCCGCCAGATCTACTATCCCGAAGTATGAACTGCGGGATGGCCATTGGTAAGGCCATGGTTCGCCTATATAATCGAACCCAGTCCAGATGAACTGGCCGGACAGAAAAGCATATTTTTTATATATTTTCCAGGTTTCCTCGTGGGTATGACCCCAGGGTGCCGAAATATTATCATAAGCGTTAACGGTATGATCAGCATTCATGGCCCATCTTACCTTTTTGCCATTAACAACCCCGCCTCCCGGCCATCGTTTAATGGTATCGGGCGAAGTATTGTAAACACCACGGCTTTCCAGCGCCGAAGCAGTTTCGGTACCAATGAATTTTTTACCGGGGTAATCCTTCTGGAAATTGGCCAGTTTATCGTTATGGTAATTGTAGCCTAACAGGTCAACAGCGCCCGATTCAACAATTTTATTGCCAGGGCCGGGTTCGTTATTTCCGGTAGTGATTGGCCTTGTGGTATCCAGTTCGTGGATAATACCGGCAAGCTCGCGGGCTATACGTGTCGCGCTGGTATCTCTTTGCTCGGGTATTTCATTACCAATACTCCATATCATCACCGAAGGGTGGTTCCTGTCGCGCAGTATCTGATCGGTCAGGTCGCGTTTGTGCCATTCATTAAAGAAAAGATGAGAATCGAACTGAGGCCTCTTATGAATCTGCCATACATCAAATGCTTCGTCCATAATAATCAGGCCCATGCGGTCTGCAAGGTCTAAAAACGCTGGTGCAGGTGGGTTGTGCGAGGTGCGTATCGCATTTACGCCCATTTCCTTTAATATTTTAAACTGCCTTTCCAGCGCGTGCACATTAAATGCGGTGCCCAATGCGCCCAGGTCATGGTGTTGGCAAACGCCGTTTATTTTCATGTAAACACCATTCAGGCTAAAGCCCTTATCCACATCAAAATTGAAATAACGGATACCCAACGGCGTTTCATACTGATCAACCACCACATTATTCACCAATATTTTAGTTTGTACTTTATACAGGAACGGTTTGTTAACCGACCATAATACCGGGTTATTAACACCGAAATTTTGGCTTACAGTAGTAACCGTATCCTTTAAGCTAACGCCTTTAAGGGTTTTGCTTGCTACTACTTTACCATTGGCATAAATGCTGCTGATAACAGTAGCAGTTTTAGTATTGCCTTCCGCGTTTTTTATGCTAACGCTCAGGTTAACATCGGCATGGCTGGCGCTTACCTTTGGTGTGGTTACAAAAGTACCCCAGTGGTTAACGGCAATTTTGTTGGTACTGATCAGCCAAACATTGCGGTAAATGCCTGAACCGGAGTACCAGCGTGAATTTGGCTGTAAAGAATTATCAGCCTTTACAGCGATCACATTTTTACCGCCATAATTTAAATATGGCGTAAGTTCATATCTGAAACTGATATAACCATTTGGTCTATAACCTAAATGATGGCCGTTTATCCACACATCGCTTTTTTGATAAACACCGTCAAAAGCAATGTAGATCAATTTGTCTTTATCAGTTTGCGGGACGGTAAAGGTTTTACGGTACCAGCCAATACCGCCTGGTAAAGCGCCTCCTTCCACAGTGGCCGGGTTTTCCTTTTTAAATTCGCCCTCTATGCTCCAGTCATGAGGTAAATTTAATTTTCGCCAGCTGGCATTATTAAAATCAACATTTTGACCGTTAGGTACGTCGCCCAGGTTAAACGTCCAGTTTTGATCAAAATCCAAAACCGACCGGCCACTTTGCGCATGAACAGCAGCTGATAAACTGATCAGGATAAACAAGTAAAATAATTTTTTCATTTTGGTTAGAATAATTATTAAATGTATCTATAACGTTTATTTATAGCAAGTCATTTAGCGTAAATTATGTGTTATATTGGATATTGTGGTCCTTTGATTTTTTAACTGTCAGTAAACGCTAAATGTTGTGTTGCAGATATGGTTTTCCAGGTTGTAAATTAAATGCATTGCCCCTGGTTATATACAAAAAGAGTTACCTTTTTAATTATGTGGGGCAAGGCAATGAAACCAATTAAAAATGCTGGAGATTGAGACAGCGACATACTGATGATCAGTTTTGAACATTCAGTTGTAACATTTTGTCCAAAACAACATCTTATTTAAAGCGAAAAAGCGTGTTTATGCAGGAACTTAATAAAGGCTGTTATTCTGGTAACGTTATTGATCAATATATAGGTGATGGCCTAATTTGTTGCCGTACATCTTATCCTGAACAGCGTTTTAATGGTGTCCGGCACTTTCATGAGAATGCTCACCTAAGTTTGGTGCTGTCAGGTAACTGCACTGAAAAGAAAAGAGAAGCGTATTATCGTCAACCCGGCCACGTCACCTTTTACCATGCTGGAGAAGCCCATCAGGTATTGAATGTTTCCCGTTTTTCGAGGCACATTAATTTGGAGATAGAACCCATGATTTTCGATCATTTCGACCTCAGGGAACAAAACATTAACCTGGCTATTCAAAACAGCCCGGATACAGGTTTCCTGCTTTTGCAGCTACATCGTGAAATGCAGGTAAACGATGATTGCACTGGCTTGTCCATTCAATCCGCTTTTCTACAACTGGTCTGTGGAACGGCAGGTAATATCAATAGAAATGATTTACCGGTATGGGTAAAAAGGACCGGGGAGTATTTACGGGACAATGTGAGCACAAAAATCACGCTATCTGCGTTAGCATTAGCAGCAGGTGCACATCCGGTTACGATATCTAAGTATTTCAAAAAATACTGGGGATGTACACTTGGTCAGTATATCAGGAAGCTAAAAATAGAACACTCACTACCTCTTATCAAATCCGAAAAGCATACACTTGCCGAAGTTGCCTTTACCTGTGGATTTGCCGACCAAAGCCATTTTATTCGTGCATTTAAAGAGTGCACAGGTGTGCTACCTACCTTTTACCAGGAAATTTAAATACGCTAAATCCATTCTATACAAGCCGGGTTCAGGTTGTTAATTTTGATTAAAAACTTATGTTCAACCAAAATTTTTTCAGAGGTATTTCCGTCGTTATTTTTTTAAGTTTTAGTCTTTCGGCTCACGCGCAAACAAAAAAGTTTGCGAAAGCCATTGTACAAGCCCGCAAATTCGTGGACAGTCTGATGACGGACCAGCACATACCTGGTCTATCAGTAGCCGTAGCCATCAAAGGTGATATCATCTGGAAAGAAGCGTTCGGCTATGCAGATCTTGACAATAAAGTAAAAGTGACCATCGATTCGCGTTTCCGTGTAGGAAGCGTGTCCAAATCCATTACCTCAGTTGCCCTTGCCAGGATGAAGGATGAGGGCAAGATCGATTTAGACCAGACCGTCCAACACTATTTGCCTTTGTTCCCACAAAAAAAATATACCATTACCTTAAAACAGCTGGCAGGGCACCTGGGCGGTATCCGTCATTATAAAGAGAATGATTCTACTGATTATATACATAAGGAGCATTATACCGATGTTACTTCAAGTCTGATGGTTTTTAAGAATGACAGCCTGCTGTTTGAGCCAGGCACCCGTTATAACTATTCTTCCTACGGTTTTGTGCTTTTAAGTGCTGCAATGGAAAAGGCATCTGGCAAAAGTTTTGTCGAATTGATGCAGCAGGAACTATTTAACCCACTGAAAATGACTAAAACCGTACCAGACTATCAGGATAGCATAATCAGTGGAAGAACAAGTTATTACCAGTGGAGCAAAAAGAACCAGCAAGTCATACGCTCACCATTTGAAGATGTAAGCTATAAATGGGCTGGCGGCGGCTTCCTTTCTACACCAACTGATATGGTTCTGATGGGATCGGCGTTAATTACCGGGAAATTCATCAAGCCTTCCACGGCCGCACTACTAATGACGAGTCAGAAATTATCAAATGGCAAGGATACCGGGTACGGATTAGGTTTTAGGAGCGGTACTGACAGTAAGGGAAGAAAGATCGTTCATCATGGCGGTGTAGCGTATGGTGGGCGGGCCTTTTTATTGATTTACTCTGATCAGGGTATGGTGATTGCTGTAACCACTAATCTGGGTAATGCACAGTTTGGTGAAAAGACGCTGGAAAAATTGGCAGATCTTTTTATTAAAATTTAGGTACCCGTTGAGCAATTGCGTCACGTGGCATTATCAATAGTCTATTGAATAATCTCTCATGATTCCCTGGGGTCTGAAGAAGCGAACTCAAAAAAACGTAATGTTTACTATAACAGAGGTTAATGCGGCCATGCTATATTCTTATGAGTAGAAGAGTTGTGTTTTGTACCAGCGATGATGAGAGGGCAATATCAGAGATCGGTGAGCTTGCAGAAGATCATGGGCTTTCTGAAAGCGGACTATTCGTGCAAGCGCACGGAAACACCTGGGTAAACTCATCTTTCAAGACCTGGCAAGTTCAGGTAATAAATTTGTGATCACTGATTTTTTCAATGTGATACGTTTTTAGTATTAGAGGCCGTTTCAAAAATTAATGATCCAGCCTCTTTATACTGAGCGCATATTTAATGTATATCTAAGCCGTGGTTCACCTGGTTGTGATCACTTATTAATTCAGTAAGCTTTTTAGTTAACTCTATACCTCTTAAATCTTTCGCAACGATGTTTCCCTTGGGATCAATCAATAAAGAACTTGGAATTGCCAGTATTCCGTAATATGTAGCAAGTTCTCCATTCCAGGCTTTCAGGTCAACAAGCTGCGTCCAGGGCATTTTTAGCGCGGCTAATGCATGCAGCCATTCATCACGACTGTCGTCAAGGGAAATGCTTAAAATGGTAAAATTTTGATCTTTAAAAGCACTATAGTTTTTAATCAGATTGGGGATTTCTTTGCGGCAAGGAGAACACCAGCTTGCCCAAAAATCAATCAGCACATACTTACCTTTATACGTCGTGATATCAATTGGCTTACCCTCATGATCACTCAGGGTAAAATCCTTCACCTTTTCACCGATCGCACTACGCTTAAGTATCACCAGGCGCTCAGCGATGCGCTTTCCTTCTGAGGTTGACTGCATTTTTTTATTTAGCAAGTCGTACATCTTTAGCACGCTTTCGTAAGTGCCTATTCTGCAATGTTCTGTAGCCAGGTTTAAACTGTACGCACTTCCACTATGGGTACTGATATACTGAATGGCCATTTCCATTTTCTTTTTCGCAATGTCTGAATACCTTTTCTGGCGTTCCAACTCCTCAATCTCACTTACCTTTCCATATTGTGAAGCAACCATGTTAGCCTCATCTGTTAGAGAACTCGACATTTGCGCATAGGCAACAGCTTCGTCATTTGTTTTCGAACCACTTACCTGAAGGTTATCTACTGAATCCCTGCTTCCCTTTATAGTCATTTCTCCCGGATCAACGAAAATAGAAATTGCCCTGCCTGGAAAGATCAGGGTGATTTTTTGCGATTCGGTTACTGGTGCGCGCCAGACAAATTTTCCATCAGTAATTTTCAATGAAGTATCTTTTTTGGTAGATCTTTCATAATATTTGATCATTAGTTTCGAATTTCCTATGGCTTTGATGTCACCGCTTAAGCGCAACTGAGCAAACAAATTTGTGGTTAAGCATAAGAGTGCGGCTGTGCTAAGGGTTAAAAAACGTTTCATAAATCCCATCGCGGTTAAAGTAAAGTTGCTAGTTTTTTATTAAGCTCATCGCCACGCAAATCTCTTCCAATGATCTTCCCTGTTGGGTCCAGCAAAAAATTGGCGGGTACGGCATTGATGTGGTAGAGTTGAGCGGCATAACTTGCCCATCCTTTAAGATCAGATACTTGCGTCCAGTTCAGGCCGTCTTTAACGATGGCATCCATCCATTTCGCTTTAGCATTTTCGCCCCCGTCTAAGGATACGCCAAGGACCGTGAAGTTTTTTGACTTATACTTTTCATACGCTTTAACCAGGTTTGGGTTCTCCTTTCTGCAAGGTCCGCACCAGCTTGCCCAAAAATCTACCAACACATATTTACCTTTGAATGAGGATAAACTTACATCCTGATCTTTGGTGTTCTTTAATATAAAATCGGGTGCCATGTTGCCAACGGTTAGCGCTTTCGCTTTTCCAATTTTACTTAAAAAGGATTGTCCGGCAACAGAAGCCTTTAAATCAGCGTTTAAACTGTTGAATAAGACAGTGGCTTTTTCCGGGTATTGGTTCGGATCTATAGTGCTGCGCAGCAAGTTTAAACTCACCAACGAATTGGGGTGTTTCCTGATATAGCTTTCCTGCACCTGCATTCTGCTGTCTGCCAGGCGCTCAAGTAATGCTTGTAATTTTGCTTTCTCCTTATTGTTGTCGGCTAGTTTTTTATAGTCCGCATTCATTTGGGCTTCTGTGTGCTTAATTGACATTAATGAAGAGATAAGCTCCTGCTGGTCCTGATTTAAAGGTGTACCAGAAATTTTTGCCCTGATTAATGAATCAGGCGTATTTATTTCAATAATGCCATTTTCCAGGTAAATTGCGATCTGATCCGGGTTAGGCCTCGACTTTAAATTTTCACCATTCTGCCCCAGCAATACAAAGGCTTTCATTGGCATAGATACGGTGCCTTTAATCATAAACTTACCATCCGGCTGAACGGCAGCAGAGTCATATTTCATACGTCCCTGCTCTTGATATGCCAAATAAGCCGTAGCTGGAAGTTTAATTTTACTTATTGTTGCATTGATGGTGTACTGTTGCTGGGCTAAAGCTGCAAAAGGTACTAATGCTAACAAGGTGATCAATCTTTTTTTCATGTATTTCATTTTTAATAGTATAACTGTTTTAAATTCCCTTAAGCTTTATCAGTTCTTGCTCAAGTTCCGGCTTTGATGGTTTAGTCATGTTCAGGCTTAATATGATACCATTTTTATCCAATAATATATATCTGGGAATGGTATTGATGCCAAAGGCCTTTTCGAATGTTTCATCCCTTACCTTCCATTGGAGGCCACCCATCTGGTTAAGTACCGGGCCTTTCCATCGCCAAACCTGAGTATCTAAAGAGATGCTTAAAAAAGTGATTTCCTTGTCTTTCATTTTTTTTGCAAGTAAAGAGAAATGCGGATATTCGGAGCGGCATGGTGCACACCACGATGCCCATACATCGATGAGTACATATTTACCTTTCAGCTCACTAAGCTTTACATTATTCCCTTGATCTCCGGTTGTATCCTGGAATATAATATCCGGGCATTTATCGCCTACTTTAAGCCTTATGGTATCCGTAACGACATTGAAATAGCTATATTTATCTGATAAAACTGGTTGGGCTGGTATCATTTTACTGAGCAAAGTGATCATCGTTGCCACGGCCCAAAAGCTTGTCATTTTTACCATAATCTTGAATTAGGTTGTGAAATAGAAATCATTAATTATTTTTAAAAAATCGGATATAGGCCCTGCAGGAGTCATTGGCTACGGGCGGAACCCCGTATATTGAATTGGTATACGTGATGATTTTTATTCCGGTCAAGTACCATCCGGATTTCAATGTCGCCCTATTAATAAAGCCTACGCTAATACTGTCTTTGCTTAATAGGGCCCTGGCGGGTATGGTAACGATACCTTTTTTAAGTACCGTATTGGCATCGGGAACATTTGTTGTGGTAACAAATTTCTCTTTAGCGATTGCTGCAGTGATCTCACTTTGTGTGAGGATAGTAGCCTGCACACTAACATCGTTGGCAGGAAATACCTTATTCAGCGTTATTCTTAACTTCATCGAATCACGAAGAACACCAGTATTGTTTACTTGTAAAGCACCACTTGATAACCTGGTGAGACTCACTCCGGTGCCTACGGTGGCACCATATATTTTCGCTTGCAAATCGCCTTTAGTGACCAATACTTTGAAGAAGAAGAGTGAGTATTTTAAATTGGCGCCTTGTTTTGAAGATAAGGTAACAGGTACAAGGTAAATGGTGCTGTCTTTTAACTGACTGCCGTCCTTCAATAACACATACAACGAATCTTTCGCCTCTACATCACCTGGAGCGAATGAGAATTTTCCTTTATGAGAAACCTCGAAAGCACCCCCGGATATTGCTGGATTTTTTTCCTGATACAGTTGATTGTACTGTGCAACCATCAACGGATCGACAACTGCGGTTATCGTATCCACAGAATTCACCGCCTCTTTCAGTCGCACGGGCACGCCAACATAATATGGCGTAAAATTATATTCGTTGCCATTTAACCTAACTACATTGCTGCCTTGTACATAAGAAACCATTCCCCTGTCAAATCGGGATTGTAGCCCATCGGCATCGCTCGTGTTTTTTTTGCAGGCGGCGATCCCTAAAAACAGCAGGATAAACAGCAATGCTCCTTTAAAACTTAACATTGAGCCGGGTATATTATAATATGTTTTGTACGACATGATCTTATTGATTAGATAATAAAATTCACCCACGTTATCTTGGGTTTTGACTGATGTTTGGATTAGCGGCTAATACTGTAGTGCTAAAAGGTACCAGGTAACGCCCTGAGCCTGCGGGTAAGGTTGCGAGCGTGGTGTTGCCGGCATAATTAAGACGACTAAGGTCTCTCTTTAAACTTGTTTCCTTATTTAACCTCTTCAGATCAAATAAACGAAGCCCGCCGTGGTAGAACAATTCACGTCTCCGCTCATCCAATACATAACCTAAAATATTTGTTGCCGTATAGGTGCGCTTTTCTGCCGAAAATGTCGCAGGCGATAATCTGGCTTCTCTAAGTTTACTGATCAGTGCGCCTGCTTCGGAAAATGACCCGTTACGGGCTAAACATTCTGCTTTAATCAACATCACTTCTGGTACACCGATGCTATTGTCAAATACCATGGTGTTACCATTCGCAGAGTTGTAATATGCAGGTTGAAATCTGCTCGGTGAAACGAATTTTTTAGAATACCTTAAATCAGAAGTTGTTAAGGTGTTCGTAAGCGTTGTGCTGGGCAAAACCGTAGCGTTATTAAAAGAATAAAATGCAAGATCCGTAGTGATCCGTCCCAGCAATATTTCCGGATTGCCTACCATGTCTGGTAACTGGGACAGGCTTTTATAGTCGATTGAATTATAATTTAACAAAGTACGTTCCTTCGCTAATGTAGAATCTGCATAGTTTGAGGCCAAAACATAATCTCCTTTATATAAATAAGCCCTTGCCAACAAAGCATAAGCCGACGATTTTCCGGGATGAATCACATCTGTTCCTTTACTGCTTAGATGCGAATTGTTTACCGCCGCTTTCAGGTCAGAAATCACCAGGTCATATACCTGTCCAACGCTTGCCCTAGGTGGCAAGGCATTGCCCTTTGCGGTGAGCACAAGTGGTACACCAGGATCGCTGAAAGCTGTTGTTGGATCGTAAGCGCCACCATAAGCATTTACCAGCTGCAGGTAGTAAAATGCCCTGTTTATAAGGGCTTGTGAAATGACAACGCTTTTATTTTCTGGTGTATTATACCCGTCTGCAGGCGCAGCATTAATCCGGTCCAGAATGATATTCATTTGCAATATTCTCGAATACGTAGAATTGTACATCTCGTCTTGATCAGAAGGGTTCCAAACGGTGTTCTGCCATAAATAGGCCCGCAGATAATAATTGGAGGCCGCTGTAATTTGTACATCCGAATACTGAAGGTCATCACTCATCACATCCAATAGAAAAAAATGGCATTTGCTTAGTGAATCGTTGTTGAGCATCTCCTGAAAATCCTTCACCGTAGTTGGGTTCACATTAGTGGAAGAGGGTGAAATATCAAGAAATTTTTTACAGCCTTGAAATGACCATAAACTATAGGCAGCAAAGACAAAAAATAGTGCGCGTTTATACATCATATTTTAAAAATTTACACTTATGTTACATGAATAGATTTTTGCCAGTGGACTTCCAATTCTCCCGTCCTGGCTCACCGTTGCGGGATCTATATTATATTTATTCTTTGCCCAATAGGCAAGGTTTTGTACCTGAAAGGTCATTACAAAATAACTTAACCCATATTTTTTCAGATAGCTGTTTGGTAAGCTAAAGCCTACCATTACCTCTTGCAATCGAATATTATCTGCGGGCAATATGCTGTTGCTTGAATAGCGGGTAACAAAGTCTCTGTACGGGCTAACATCAGCGATTTTTGGTACATCAGTCCAGTTCTCATCGCCTGGAACCCGCCATCTGTCGGCAATCAGACTGCTGTTTTCCCGATCGTATCCAGGATACGGCCTGTAATAACGCATTACATACCCTAAATTAAAGGTAAGTGCTACACGCGCAAAAAATTGTTTTACCCTGATCTCCTGGATAAATCCACCGGTAAAAGGTGCCTTGGTTACACCCTGGTTGATTAAGGCCGAAGCAACCGTAGTACTGTCCAGCTTAGCGGTGACATTTCCATTCTTATCATACATCTGAGGATCTCCGGATGAATTAAGTCCTGCCCATTTTGGCGCCCATATATTACTGATATCATAACCTTCCCTTGCTACTGTTGTGTAGCTATTTGTTGCGGTAAAGCGTGTTACAGGTACATTTTTCGCGATGTTCTTGTTGTGTGCACCATTTAAGGTAATGGTGTAATTAAAATTATTGGATTTGATCAGATTTGCACTCATGAAAAGCTCTATTCCCTTATTGGTAATGCTGCTGTAGCTAACCTGGGAAGAAAGTCCTGTACTTGGATCTGTTAATACAAACAGGTTATTATTTACACCGCCGGAATTTTGATTATAATACCGTACATCCACATTGTATCTACTGTCAATCAACCCAATTTTGCCATGAACTTCAAACATCTTATTGGCCGCAGGTAAAAGGCCAAAGTTGCTGTTTGTGGCCTGGCTAAAAGATCCGCCTGTTGCAATATTGGTTGATGTCATCAGCGAAAATCCCTGATACGGGCTGATGTCCTGTAGGATTGCGTTAACTTCAAGATCGGTTATCGTGTTAGATTTAAAGTAACTTTCCCTAACCATGTTATAGTAAAAGCTACCATTGTATTGTGCTTTTCCTTCTGGTGATTTTCCATAGTTAAAGTGAAGATTAAGCAGCTTCTTTCTCAGAAACATATCTATTCCACCACTCAGGAAATTTAATTCTTTAGTCGCATTGCTTTTCGCATTGTACGTGTTGTTTGTTTCCAGGTTTCCGGTGTTGGTTTGCGTATTGTAAGCCCCGTTTACAACAACAGTACTATCGGCAAAAGCAAGCGATAGTTTTTGATAGAGCAACTTAGAGCTTTGGCCTTGCTGCTGGGTGGGTGTGGCTCCATCTACCCAAATGGTATAGTTTTTAAAATAGGGCTGCAAATACCTGCTATTACTATATTGGGTAGGCAAATCCGGCATTTTAATGTTGGTGGTTCCAACAGATAATAAAACATCCTTCAAAATGCTGTTCCAGTTTTTAATCACTCGTCCTGTCACATCGCCACTATAAGAAGTTTGCGTGGAGTACGTCGCTGCCTGTCCGTAAAGTGGGTTTAATACGTTGATATAGGTTCCCACCGCTTTTATTCTATCCGAAAATCCATATATAAGGGATGCATTCCCATTGAGGTTACGGTTTCTGGTGGTGTCGCCTGACAGGCGATGTGTCAAAATACCCGGGTAAGCACTAGAGGTGGCACCTGCAAACAAAGAATAAAAGTTCGTTATAGCGGCATCAGTTGAAGGAAATGTTGGTAAATAAACAGGTGTACTGGTTTTTGTTGATGAATTATAACCATATAATGCAGCATTGGCGGGACTACTGCTAAGGGTACTTGCAGCACCCACACCTAAGGTAGCGCTAATGTTATGTTTACCAATTACCCGCGAGTAGGTGAGGGCGGATCTTAAGTTTAGTTCTTCAGAAACGCGGTTGCTCTCCTGCAGTATGTCACCGTATGGAAGATAAAAGTTAACACCCTTACTGCTTAACTGTCCATATTTATCTACCAGTTGTCTTGAATAGCTTGATTCTGCACCGTAAAGCGTCTGGTTATTTGTATTTCTACCGGTATACAAAAAAGAGGTAACCCATGACAGGCCAGGTAGCAACTGCCAATTCATATTTAAGTTGGAACGTTTGATCGTTTCCTTAGACAAATTTTTATTGACTCTGGCGTCTTGAAGCAAATTTACGCCATAATTCTTATAACCAAGTCCTACAATCTTATTGTTTGCATCTTCAGAAAGTAACGTATAATCATAAGCATAATTTCCCTGGTCATCCAAAAGCATCTGATAAGGGTCTAATCCCAGGTTTGCTGGAGAAAAAGAATTCCCGGCAGTATTTTTTGCATCTGAAAAATTAACAAGCCACCGGATATGAAGTTTATCTTTTAAAAGACTAAAATTATTGTTCAGGTTGAAAGTATACTCGTTTTTCTTACTTCCCAGGCCATTGTCATGTCCGGTGATGTAATTACCTATAGCCGTAAACTTATATGCTTTTGTACCCCCGCTAACGGTTAGGGTATGGTTTTGATTAAAGGAACTTTGCTGAAGCATGTTAACCTGGTCTTCGTTATCAAGCCTCCCCAAAGAATCCCATCGCGATTGAAACTGCGTCTCGGTAATCTGTTTTAATTTTCTTTTACTAAGCAGCTGCCTTGCAGGAGATAATCCAAATGGCGTACCATCATTATTTAAAAGTAAAGCCGGATCTTTAAGGTATTCTAAATAAGTAGCTGTATTGGCCAGGTTTAATTTTTGCCTGTTATATTTGGGTGCCGGCGAGTAATATAAATTAGTTGAATAATTGATCTGCAATTGTCCGGCCCTTGCCATTTTTGACTTGATCAGGATAGCCCCCCCGGCAGCTCTTGAGCCCCATTTAATTAATTCTTTGGGATCCTTAATGACTTCAATAGACTCTACGTTAGTCATCGGGTAATTGGCCGGAAATCCATCTTGCGGAAAACCATCAATTACCACGAGCATATTAGAGGCATTGCTTGCAAAATTGCTTGCCCCTCTGATCTCGGGGACTAAAGTATTCGTTACGGTTGTGATTGTATTGATATGGTAAATAAGGCTGATCTCGGCAGGAACATTCGTTCCCTTCAATAGCAGGTCAATAATCTGCTGTCCTTTTATTTTGCCGTAAGCGGCCAGGAAATCTTCGACAGAATAGCGTGTGAATCGCCTGGATTCCTGCCCACCTACCGTATGGGAATAGGCGTCAATACTGGTTACTGTTTTAGTACTTGTGTTTACAATTTGCAAACTCAATCCAGGAATAGTACCCTGCAGTACCTGTGCAAGGTTCATATAACTCCGGTTCTCCATGTTAATAAATCTTGTAGGATTAGCTTTTGCCTCATTCAGCCGGTGGATTTGTACTTCCGACAAATCAATACTTTCCAAATCACCTTTCTTTAAATTAATTTCTATTAATGTAGTATCAGAATAGCTGATACTCTGTTTGGCAAAACCGGGAGCTGATACTACAAGAGTGCCGGAAGCGCCAGCCAGGATCCTAAACTCACCCCTGGCATTCGAAAGCGTTTTAAAACCAAGATTGAGCTCTTTGATCATTACATCTTTTAAAGGCAGTTGATTTTCGTCCATTACGATGCCTTTGAGACGTAGTGCCGGCTTTTTTCCGGGATCTGCTTTGGAGGCTATATTTTCCGTTTTTTTCTGTTTCACCAATATGGTCTGGGCTATAATGGTGTAGGTTAGCGGTAAACCTTTAAAAGCCTGGCCGAGTGCCTCCTCAACAGAACCGTTATTTATATCAACGGTTACTTTGGATATACTCTTGATATCCTGGCTGTCGTATAGAAAGGTGAATTTAGATTGTAACTCAATTGATTTAAAGATGGTTTGAACTTCTACATTTTTTTCATGAATGGTAATTTGACTATAACTTTTGGTATTGACCAATAAGAATAATATAGTACTGAAGAATGCTGTTAAACTAATCCGCATAGTAGATCTGCTTTTTAGTTAACAGGTTATTAGTAGACGTTATGGGGAAATTGCAAAGCAAACTTGTTTTTTTAATTAGCAGCAATACCTGCTGCAAAGGCTTATATAAACCATTTAAATACATACTTTTGTAAGGTTTGGGTTAAACGTTGATATTCAATTGCTAATTTTTTTGATGGTTAACCTTAATCATGATTGAGCCGGGGAGTGCGTCAACACTTTCCGGTTTTATATTAACCGACTTAGATGCTAGATGCGGTGTAGCTCTTTCTTCATTTTGTGTGGTTTAGGTGAGTAGTTAGGTTGGTTGGTTAATTGTTGTTCTATTCTTAGTTTTTTACAATAATTGTTCGTCCTTCAATGCTGAAATGCACATTAAAAAAAGCAAGCATTTGTAAAAATTCGGAAGCATTGACATTACGTTTGATTTTTCCGGAAAATTTCCTTTCTGGTATTTTTCCCTGGTATACAACATCCACATCATACCATCTGGATGCCTGGCGCATGATCGTTTCTAAACTGACGTCGTTAACCTGAAACAGACCATTTTTCCAGGCTACAGCCTGTTCCAGATCTGCTTTTTTTACCAGGATTGGCCCGGATGATTTATTGATAGCTAGTTGGCCCGGTTTAAGAAGTGCCGTAAATCCGGTGTTCAGTTGAAGGATCTTAACAGCCCCCTCCAGTAATGTTGTTTTAATGTCCGGTTCATCATCATAACTGTTGATGTTGAAATGGGTGCCCAATACTTCAACGAGTTGGTTGCCAGATTGAATTATAAAAGGTTTTGCTTTATTTTTAGCTATTTCAAAATAAACTTCTCCGTTAATTTTTACTTTTCGTTCCTTACCGGTGAATGTGGCAGGAAAACTGATAGAAGAAGCTGAATTTAACCACACTTTACTACCATCAGACAAAATAACATGATATTGACCGCCCCTTGGCGTTTTAATATTATTAATATTTGACCTTGTGCCCGATGCTGTATTTGAACCAACGGCAGCATGGTAGCTGATTTCACCATCCTTAGGCTTATTCACTTCCATGTTATCTTCACTGGCTAATTTCCCATTATGCACATCATCCAGATTTATGGTAGAGCCATCGCTAAGGGTCAGGGTAGCTTTGTTGCTACCTGGCCTAAAATCCGCTTTTACGTTTTGTGTATCAGCGGTGTGCCTGTGTGTAAAGAGATAACCGCTAATGGTCATCAAAATCAATAGAGAGGCAGCAACTGAATATTTAAACCATCTAGTTTTGAAATAGATTTTGTTCACGGCTTTTTTCCGCTCTGCACCATCGATGCCAGACAAAATGTTCTGCAAAATTTTGTCTCGCTGATCTTCAATAAACGGACTTTGCTGTGGCTTATAACTTATATAAAGATCTTCTATTAATGCGCTTAAATCTTTATCAGAATCAGTTTCACTGATTAAAAGCATTAGCTCATTCCGTTCTTCGGCAGTATCCGTTCTATCAAAATATTTTTGAAATAAATCAGCGATACGGTTTTTTTGCGTCATAATCTTCAGTAAAGCATTTTTTAATTAATGCTATTTTAATACTAAAGACACATGCTCTTAAAAAAAGGGGTAACAGAAATTATTTTTTTTAAAAAAATAATGGAGTAACTAATATTGATATAATAACTATATCGCTTTGAGAAGATACCTCGCTTTTAATGAAACGCAAGGCCAACTTAATATGCTTTTTAACTGTTTCCGGAGATAAGTTTAAGATTTTAGCGATCTCTTCGTGTTTTAATCTTTGTTCCCGGCTCAGTTTGTAAACTTTCTTTTGCTGGGGAGGTAATTTTTCTACTGCTGCATCTAAAATTTGGCGGTATTGTTCACTTACACTAGAATCATCAGGTAAATCATCCTCATCCCACTGCTTTGACCATTCCAATTGCCTAACTTTGTTATTAGCCTCTTTTCGTAAATGATTTAAAGCCTGATTTCTGGAAAGAATAAACAAGTAGTAACAGAAATTATCTAATTCGGGAAGCGTTTCTCTTTTAAGCCACACTTTTATAAAAACATCCTGAACGATCTCTTCCGTAACTTCGATTGAGTCAGTAAGTTTATAAATATACTCTCCAAGTTGTTTATAATAAGCATCAAAAAGCTCGGTAAATGCACGCTGATTTCCTTTCGCAACTAATGCGAGTAAATTAGCTTCATTTTTTACAGGTTTCAGAGCCATTTTTTTGAATAATTTTTAAAGTTATGTAAAATTTTGGCTATATTCTGTAATGGTCTAACGATTGGAGCGTGATAGACAGTCTTTGCATCTAAGAAAATTATAGATTTAATAAAATAGCTTACAAAAACTGGCAGATAACAATGGACAATTATAAAATAAGTGGGTATCCAAAAATAAACCTTGATCTTTAGCGAAATTAGTTAACATTAGTATATAAGATAAGATAAATCCGATGTCTTGTGTTCCTGAATTTCTCTAATTTAAAGCTAATCGCTAAAATTAAGTAACATGCCTGATGTTTTTGTTGAAATGCAACTGTCCAATCTCCTATATTGTTGATGCTTTCTGCACCGGCCATATAAAACTTGTAACGATTGCTTATTTTCACATTACTTAATTTAAATTTTGCTGAAATTAGTTTTTTTAAGCCAGAACGTTAATTACAATGGAGCGAACAACGACTCAAGAGGATGCCTTGATAGCATACCTTTCTTCCTTTCACCCGCTGACTGAGGAAGATAGCAAAGCAATTGTCTCGGTTTTTTATCCTAAGCGCCTGGAAGAAGGTGACTTTCTTTTCAAAGGCAACAAGGTTTGCAAAGAATTATTTTTCATCGTTTCGGGGATTGTCAGGATCATCTCCACGAATCATAAAGGAGATGAAGTAACATACTTCTTCATAGGAGCGGGCCAGATATGTACCATATTAGACAGTTTCCTTTATGAAACCATAACCGATAATGCCATCCAGGTTAGCAATAATGCTGAGGTACTGGTCATCAACGTGAATAACTTTAAAACCTTGTGTAAAAAACTGCCATTTTTTACCAGGATAATTGACCAGATCAATCAAAACAGGCTGCTCGAAAAAGTCAGGTTAAAAAATGCCTATTCAGGTCTGAATGCTACAGAAAGATATAAGCAATTCTTAAAGCTACAGGCAGACATTGCTTATCAGGTTCCTTTGAATCATATCGCAACTTACCTGAATGTCACACCACAGTCGCTTAGCAGGATAAGGAAAGCTATCCTATAAATTTAAAACTTCGTTGATTTAGCGCTTTTTACCATTTGGTAAGTGTTTTCGAAATCTACTTTTGGAATTTTGACCATTCAAATCATTGTAATATGTCAGACCAAAAGAAATCATTAACAGGAAAAAGAGTCGTCCTTTTAGGCGCAAGTTCGGGAATTGGCCTTGAAACCGCACGCATGGTGGCAGCTGAAGGCGCACAGGTTGTTATTGTATCCAGTAAACTCTCAAAAATTGAAAATGCACTGAAATCACTCCCTTCTGATGCGGAAGGCTTTGCGGTCGATCTTTCTGTTGAGCAGAACATCAGAGACTTTTTTAAGCAGATCGGTTCGCTTGATCATCTGGTGTTTTCTGCCGGAGAAAATCTAACTTTAAATAACATTGAATCAACAGATATTACCCAGGCCCGTGATTTTTTTACTATTCGTTTTTGGGCGGCTGTTGCCGCCGTTAAATACAGCGCCCCGCTAATCAGGCCTGGGGGATCGATATCTCTAACCAGCGGTACCGCCAGTACAAGGCCTGGTTCAGGCTGGTCAATTGCATCTGCTATATGTGGGGCTATGGAAGGGTTTGTCCGTGCCATGGCAGTAGAACTTTCTCCTATTAGGGTTAACTGCGTAATGCCGGGAGTCATCAAAACCCCACTATGGGATAGTTTGCCGGAAGCCGACCGTGAAGCACTCTATGCGCATACTGCCGACAGCCTGTTGGTGAAAAGGGTTGGAGAGTGTGCAGATGTCGCAAGCGGATTTCTTTACCTGATCAATCAAAGCTATGCTACCGGACAAACATTGGCAATTGATGGAGGAGCGCTTTTAGTCTGATAGTGTATAATTGTTCCTAAACCACAAAAAGTAATGAGCCCAGAATGCTGGATGGCTCATAATCTTTTGGTTCCTGGTTCAAGCCCATTTGGGTCCATTAACGAAATCGCCGTTCTGAATAACCTGAAGGTTTTTTTTGTGATTTTTAAGACTGTTTTAAGGCCTTTTAAATGGATTAGCCAACCCATCTCCGTTAGGTCTACAATAATTTCAATTAATTTAGAACAAAACACTTAAGGAATACTAAAGGAATTGAAAGAAAAAATTAATATAACCAATATTTTATGATTACAATTTTTTACCAGTTTGCAGAAATTGGTTAAATACTATGTTGTTTTCCAATAGCTTTTTAAGTCTGCTGTTTTGATCTAAGCTACCCCCTGCAGACTGATCCTAAAGCTTAAATTACCTATGAATCTGAGTTCGATTGATATTTATGCATTTTGATTAGTTTTAACTTTCTTTCTCTAAAGCTATCGTCACGACTTTGAGTTAAAAAAATTAGCAGTACACCTTTCAAACAGATATTAATAATCGAACTCAGGTTATGAATAAGATTTTCGCAAACTTTTTTAAAGAGTCGCGGGGGTAGAAAAAGATAAACTCCTCACGAAAGATAGATTTCAGCTTATCGGTTAAACAATGCAGCAAAAAATAATGTTCTGCTTTTAAACACCAGCTATATGAAGAAATTTTTAATACTATCTGCAATTTTTCCGGCTTTGTTTTCCACTTTGCAGGCACAGGAGACAGAAGTTTATCATCTCTTCCATCCAGTGCCGAAAGAAAAGCTTCGGGAAATGGAAACTGACCGGCCCAATATAACCGAATCTCCGATTACGACAGATGCAGGCCACCTTCAGGTAGAGACTGATCTGTTCCGTTTGGAAAAAACGAATGGGGAGGGCCTGCTTAAAACAACAAGGCTTTTTAACCAAGCCAACCTCAAACTGGGAATAAGTGGATCTACTGCCATACAGCTGGTAGTGCAAAGCTACGTTTCGCAAAAAGAATTCACTGATGGATCATCAGAGAGGAGTAATGGATTTGGTGATTTGACTCTGCGCATAAAGCAAAACCTGTTAGGGAATGATAAAGGGGATTTTGCCGTTGCGCTATTGCCCTACCTAAAATTTCCCACCGCATCTGCCCTTCAGGATGATAGGTATGAAGGTGGTGTAATTGTTCCGATGTCTTTGAAATTGGGGGGCGAATGGAAGCTGGGTATGCAGGTAGAATTCGACAGGTTACAGAATGAGGATGGTGAAGGTCATTATACCCAGCTGCTTGAATCATTGACGGCCAGCCATCCGCTGTTTAAAAAACTCGATGCGGTAGCTGAAACTTATTATACCTATGATATCCAGGCACATCAGTGGAACAATTTTCTAAATGCCGCCCTGCAGCTGGAGGTGGCTAAAGATATTAAAATAGATGGAGGGCTGAATTATGGCATTCAGCATGAAGCGATGAGAAGTTATTTTCTGGGACTTTCTTTTAGATTATAATTATAAAACAATTTAATATTTTACAGGTTAGATAAGCAGGGACACGTTCAAAGCACACCGCTTTTCAATGTCCCGCTCTGCTGGCGTATCAAATACGCCAGCATTTTTTTTGTTATTTGCGTAATCTGCAGCCATTTTAGTTGACAAAAATCAAGTCTTTCCCCGTAAAATCGTTCAAAATGCGCAGGCTGGGTGCATTAACAAAACTGAACAATCAAAGTCACCAAAAAAATATTTAGAAAAGGGTAACTTTGCCGAACGTTCGACTATCCTTGATGATTAATAAATAATGCTCTTAAAGCTAACCAGTATCTTTAATAAATTAATTTTGCTCTCAGCCTGCCTGGGAATTTATGTTGTCTTTTATAAATTTCAATGGACCATAAATGAAATAAGCCTTACTGAGCGTCTATGGAACCCCGCATGGATGTTATTTGGTCCACTGCTCCATCTTGCTTTACGATCTCTATCCGGTGCCCGAATAACGGGTAAAGATGGCTTACATCTAGTACCGGCAGCGATTATCACAGTTATCTATGCATATGTATGGTTTGCCGAAATCTTTCATTATACATGGGCCGGTAGCGCATTTGCATTTTACCAAAGTTCCTATTTGGTGATCTCAATATCATTAATAACATACAGCTGTCTGACGCTCAATAGACTGTATTCGGCACAGAATACACCTGCTACCGACCTGCTGGTGATGTGTGCTGCTATATATATCATCATTGCCACACTAATGATCCTGATGTATCTATGCTGGAACGTATTTAAAATTGACATGGGGATTGACTACCGTTTCTTTAGTTATTTTCTTCTGTTGAGCATGTGTTTCCTGGGTTTTCGATACCTGTTGAGTATACCAAAAGCGCTTCCGGCGAAGCTGGAAGATGCCGTAACACCTATGTATGCTAATTCGCAACTGAGTACTGAGATGGCAGAGCGCTACAAAAAAATGATCACCGACTGCTTTGAAAACACAAATATCTATCTCAAATCGGATTTGTCATTAGAACTCCTTTCTAAAACATTGGACATTCCAAAACACATCCTTTCTCAAATATTTACGGTGCACATGAAGCTCACATTTTATAAGTTCGTAGCTCAGTACAGGATCAATTATGCTATTGAACAAATGAAATCCAGCAACGGCATGCTTACCATTGAATCTTTAGCTTATGAATGTGGTTTCAACTCAAAAACGTCTTTCAATAAATATTTTAAGCAAATTACCAATTTAACACCACAAGAATATCAACGAACTCACTTAGATCCTCAGCGTACTCCTTAACACCTATGAATGAACCTACAATATTCCCACTGATTCCCTATCTTCTGTTATTGACCGGAACTATCAGTGCGATAAACATCTATATCGGATTTGAATACAACAGAAAAGATTTGTTTGGAAAAGTCATCAACGCATTTTCCATATTTGTGTTTTTCCATGCATTTTATGTCTTTTATCTGGAGAATTTCTACATACACCAGCGGTGGTTGGATAGGATGATGCCTTTCATATTTGTCTACGGTCCTTTTCTTTACTTTGCGCTTCGGGCAATGAAAGGAAAGACGATTTCTACGGTTAGGGTATTGATTCATTTAATCCCATTCGCAATCTTCTTTATTATCTTTATCCATTCGGCAATCTACGGTTGGCATAAGGATCCCCATATTTTCAAGCCAGTGATGCGAATAAGTGCATTGTGCTCGGTATGCTCTCTTTTAGGTTATACCTTTACCGGCATCTTTAGCAACGGAAGCAATGCAATCCTGCACATGAAGCGGAAACGTAATATCGTCTTAGTGGGCGGAATTATGATGCTGTTTGTCAGTATGTTCTTTATCGCTGTAAGCATCTCCATAGCTAAACACGGTACTGCCGCACAAAGCAGCTATGTGTTTCGAACAACTATTTATACATTCATGCTGATTATCTCAGTCCTGATTCTTGGTTATCTAAAAAATATGTTCCTTAAGGTTCACCGCGCTGATGGCGAGCGGCCTTTAGAGGAAGCTCTTGATAAAGATGCAACCCCTTTATATGCTAAGTCGAAATTATCGGATTTTCAGTTGCAGGAGTATACTTCTAAACTTAATGATCTCATGGATGCGCAAAAACCTTATCTTGATCCTGCTCTTTCCCTGGAAAATCTTGCACTCCAACTTAAAATTCCAGCCCACCACCTTACGCAAACATTCAATTTGCAGTTGCAGACCAATTTTACCAGCTTCGTTAACAAGCACCGCATAACATATGCTTGCCATATGCTCGATAACAAATCAGGGAGCAAGCTAACTATAGAGCAACTTGCTCTCGCAAGTGGCTTTAATTCAAAGATTTCGTTTAATAGAAACTTCAAATTGATAGTCGGCCTCACGCCTTCAGAGTACCTGCAAGAGGTCACCTCAACATAGATCATCCATGTGGGAAGTACGCCTGCCCATATGGATGATCCGTTACTAATGCCAGCATAAGTCATCTTTGCGCCCACTTAACGCTCCCCTATGTGTAAGGGGAAGATAAACTTATCGCATGGAAAAATTTTTACTGTATTTAAAACGAAACTTACGATTTCGGTACGCAATTGGATTGCTCGTTGCCCTAACTTTTTTCGTAAACAACGCCAGGGCGCAATATGCCATTGGCGGAACAGCTGGCGATCTTACCAACGCTGTATACTGGCTTACCTGGGATAATGCTACCCTGACTGAAAAGCCAGCTACTTTTACCAGTAACAATGTGGTAAATGGTACGTACCGCTGGATGTTCTCCCCAACAGTCCGCATTACGGCCATCATTTCTAACCGCACTACTAATGCTGGCGGAAATATGGTAGCCTATACGCCTGGTCAATATTCCGGTGATGGGCTCGACTTGATTTATTCTGGAAACGGACTTACTAAGCCAAATTCCAGGGGTGTGGTAAATTCGGGGCTTGCCACCACAACCGGCGCAACAATCAAGTTCGATATCGACGTAAAAGTTGATATTTTGATTAATGGGGTCTGGACAAACATTACTTACCCGGGTATGGTGATCGGCGATGCCGAATCTATTGATGCGAGTGGTGAATATATCCAGGGAACATCGCCTTCTTCTATTGCCTGGCAGTTGTTAAACAAGCGTACCAATGGTAATGCTAATGATGACCACTATAGAATGTTGCTTTCTAATGCAGGTAAGAAATTTAAACTTTCTGCTAACCTTCAACCCGGCAATTTTGGTATCCAGGCGGTTATGTTTGCCCATAATGCAAGCAACCTGCTGGATGTAGAGATGAAAGGTTCTGGTATTACCGCCATGGCCATCGGTTTTGTCTTGCCTTTTGATCTTGGAGATGCCCCGATCTCTTACGGTGATAAAGTTGGCCATTATATTGATAAATTTTTGATCACCGATTATTTTCCTGGTGATGGCGACTATGCCACTGTTAATTACCCTACTACACCGTTAACGCCTGAGGCTACGGTATATATCGGTTCGCCCAATGTAGATGCGGATGGTCTGGGTGCTCATGGACCCTTAGCTAATGCGGATAATAATACGCAGAATAATGATGAAAACACGATTGATGCTTCGGCCTTAGCCGAAATTAAGGTAAATCAGGCTGGGGATTATGTTCTGAGCTTTCCGGTTACTAATACTAAAAACGTGCCTGCTGTGGTACGCGGATGGATTGACTTTGATGGGGATGGTATTTTTTCTCCCAATGAAATGATCAGTGTTACTGTTCCGGCCAATGCTTCCAATTATACAGTAACGCTTACTTATCCTAATGCGTCTTTTATTAATGACATCAAAACTGGCCCGCTCTATGCACGGATCAGAATAACAACAAGTAATCTGATCGATGACCCTGCTACTCCGGTAGATGAGCGAAGCACGTCGTTCGCTGCCGATGGTGAAACAGAAGATTACAGGTTGAAAGATATTATTGGTCCGTCAATTTCTGGAAATGTGATTAACGACGGAAACGGTTTGAGTGATAATCAAATCTCCGGAACCGGAATCAACACGCTCAGCGGATCTCTATTATACGCTTACTTATTAGATAACACGAATAAAATTATTGCTAAAACGCCTGTTGCCGCTAATGGCAGCTATGAATTTGCCAACCTGAATAAGGGGACATATAGTGTGGCTATTTCTACTATTAATGTACCGGTGAACGGAACCAATACGCTAGCGAATATCCCGCCAACGATTCCCGCTGGCTGGAGTGCTGTAGGTGATTCGTTTGGCGTTAACAATAGTCAGACCGGATTTGAAGCTGGTGTACCTGATATGCGGGTTACTGTAGTGATACCTGGTTTAAGTATGGATGTAACAGCGGTAAACTTTGCCGTTGATCAAGTTCCGGTTGCTGTAAACGATGAAGTATCTACTACTATAGACACTGATTTGATTATTGACGTTCTTGCGAACGATACGGATCCAAACGGTAACGCAACAATTAATAAAACAACAGTTTTACTATTTAACCCAACAACAAATACCTATGGTACCAGCCTTACGGTAGCCAACCAGGGTATTTATACCGTCGATCAGGCAACTGGAAAAGTTACCTTTAACCCTGAGCCTGCCTTTATCGGTATTGCAACGCCGGTTAAATACACGGTAAAAGACAATGCAGGTATTGTAAGTAATCAGGGTACAATTACTGTCCGAATTAAACCGGTTGGGGTTAATGATGCCAGTTTAACTGCATTGAACACGCCGGTTACAACAGTTGTAAAATCCAATGATGGTGTCAGTGCATCGGGTACCACTGTTAGTAAAGTGGCTAATCCAACGCACGGTTCTGTTGTGGTTAATGGTGATGGCACAATTACCTATACGCCAACAAATGGTTATATCGGTACGGATACATACACCTACAAACTTACTACTGGCGATCTGGTAGATTCTGACCCGATTACGGTAACGATCACCATTGGTACCAATCCGAAAATATCTTTAGTTAAATCGATAACGAATACGGGTAGCGGTGCTGATGGCACTTTCAAACTTGGTGATGTGATTAATTACAGCTTTAAAGTCAAAAACGAAGGGGATGTAATATTGAACACGGTCGCTTTAGCTGAAAGTCTGCCTTTTGTTACCTTAACTGGCCCTACAGGCGATACTGGTAACGATCAGCTGCTTAGTGTTAGCGAAGTATGGACTTATTCAGGTACATATACGGTTACCCAGGCTAATGTTGATGCTGGTAAGGTAACAAACCAGGCTACTGTTACTGCTAAGGACCCAATCAATACACCTGTAAGTGATATTTCGGGATCTACTGCTTTAAATGATACGCCAACTGAAACGATCATCACACAAACCCCGGTTATTAAATTAACTAAAACCGGAACTTACGCAGATACCAATGGCGACGGTAAGGTAAACCTTGGCGACAAGATCAGCTATACTTTCAAAGTTGAAAACACGGGTAACGTAACGGTGAGCGGTATCGTTATTACCGACCCTAAAGTAACCGTAACCGGTGGTCCGGTAACATTACTTCCTGGCGCTGCAGACTTAACTACATTTACTGCTTCTTACACGGTAACACAGGCCGATATTGATAAAGGCGCGGTGTACAACATTGCAACCGCAACGGGTAAAGATCCTAAAGGCAACAACGTTATCGATCAGTCAGAAAGTGGTAACCCTTCAGGTCCTGGTACACCTCCTGTTGATCCTGCCTGTCCGGATTGTACCATTACGCCACTTCCGCAGACCCCGGTAATCAGATTAACCAAAACCGGAACATACGCAGATACGAACGGCGACGGTAAAGTAAACCTTGGCGACAAGATCAGCTATACTTTCAAAGTTGAAAACACTGGAAACGTAACGGTGAGCGGCATCGTTATTACCGACCCTAAAGTAACCGTAACCGGTGGACCGGTGACTTTGCTTCCCGGTGCAGCCGACCTATCAAGCTTCACTGCTTCTTACACGGTAACACAGGCCGATATTGATAAAGGCGCTGTTTACAACATCGCAACAGCGACTGGTAAAGATCCTAAAGGAAACAACGTTACCGATCAGTCTGAGAGCGGTAACCCTTCAGGTCCTGGTGCGCCTCCTGTTGATCCTGCCTGTCCGGATTGCACGGTTACGCCACTTCCGCAGACCCCGGTGATCAGATTAACCAAAACCGGAACATACGCAGATACGAACGGCGACGGTAAAGTAAACCTTGGCGATAAGATCAGCTATACTTTCAAAGTTGAAAACACGGGTAACGTAACGGTGAGCGGCATCGTTATTACCGACCCTAAAGTAACCGTAACCGGCGGACCGGTAACTTTACTTCCTGGTGCAGCAAACTTATCAAGCTTCACTGCTTCTTACACGGTAACACAGGCCGATATTGATAAAGGTGCTGTTTACAACATTGCAACAGCCACTGGTAAAGATCCTAAAGGAAACAACGTTACCGATCAGTCAGAAAGCGGTAACCCTTCAGGTCCTGGTACACCTCCTGTTGATCCTGCCTGTCCGGATTGCACGGTTACGCCACTTCCACAGACCCCGGTGATCAGATTAACCAAAACCGGAACTTACGCAGATACGAACGGCGACGGCAAGGTGAACCTTGGCGACAAGATCAGCTATACTTTCAAAGTTGAAAATACTGGTAACGTAACGGTGAGCGGCATCGTTATTACCGACCCTAAAGTAACCGTAACCGGTGGTCCGGTAACTTTACTTCCTGGTGCTGCCGACCTATCAAGCTTCACTGCTTCTTATACTGTAACACAGGCCGATATTGATAAAGGTGCGGTTTACAACATTGCAACAGCGACTGGTAAAGATCCTAAAGGAAACAACGTTAGCGACCAGTCTGAAAGCGGTAATCCTTCAGGTCCTGGTACACCTCCTGTTGATCCTGGCTGTCCGGATTGCACGGTTACGCCACTTCCACAAACTCCGGTTATTAAATTAACTAAAACCGGAACTTACGCAGATACCAATGGCGACGGTAAAGTAAACCTTGGCGACAAGATCAGCTATACCTTCAAAGTTGAAAACACTGGAAACGTAACGGTAAGTGATATCGTTATTAATGACCCTAAAGTTACTGTTGTTGGTGGACCGGTAACATTACTTCCTGGCGCAGCAGACCTATCGAGCTTCACAGCTTCTTATACTGTAACACAGGCCGATATTGATAAAGGCGCTGTTTACAACATTGCAACCGCAACGGGTAAAGATCCTAAAGGAAACAACGTTACCGATCAATCTGAAAGTGGTAACCCTTCAGGTCCTGGTACACCTCCTGTTGATCCTGCCTGTCCGGATTGCACGGTTACTCCACTTCCGCAGACCCCGGTTATTAAATTAACCAAAACCGGAACATACGCAGATACCAACGGCGATGGTAAAGTAAACCTTGGCGATAAGATCAGCTATACTTTCAAAGTTGAAAACACGGGTAACGTTACGGTGAGCGGCATCGTTATTACCGACCTTAAAGTAACCGTAACTGGTGG
This sequence comes from Pedobacter sp. PF22-3, assembly GCF_026239555.1. GTDB lineage: Bacteria > Bacteroidota > Bacteroidia > Sphingobacteriales > Sphingobacteriaceae > Pedobacter. The sequence goes on from NZ_JAPIVP010000014.1 coordinate 148,186, forward strand.
ACCGGTAACATTACTTCCTGGCGCAGCGGACTTAAATACATTCACTGCTTCTTATACAGTAACACAGGTCGATATTGATAAAGGTGCTGTTTACAACATTGCAACAGCAACGGGTAAAGATCCTAAAGGAAACAACGTTAGCGATCAGTCTGAGAGTGGCAACCCTTCAGGTCCTGGTACACCTCCTGTTGATCCTGCCTGTCCGGATTGCACGGTTACGCCACTTCCGCAGACCCCGGTAATCAGATTAACCAAAACCGGAACATACGCAGATACCAATGGCGACGGC
>NZ_JAPIVP010000015.1 GCF_026239555.1 Pedobacter sp. PF22-3
CGGATACAAAAGGTACGCAGTTTACATAGCTTAAACCCGTGGTAAAAATCCGCACAGGACCAGTGGTATGGAAACCATCAATCAGGGTTACGCTCAATGGTGCGCTGATCTCGCTTTCGCCGTTGTAAACCGATACCACTTTCTGGGCAGAAGCCTGGCCACCAAGCAGCAATAAAGCTGCCGCGGCACAAAAATATTTTAGCTGTTGTTTCATAGAGCGTTAGTTTTTATAATGATAATTAGTTTGCTTTAAGATATTGCCGTTCTGGTCTTTAATGATTTTCAGGCGCTGAAAGGCATCGTATTCGTAGGTAGTGGTCATGCCTTTGGCATCGGTACTACTTGTCATGCCGACTAATGGGTCAAATTCGAAAGTAGTCATTTGAGCATTTTTTGGCTGAAAACGAATATTGTCCAGCTGATAACCCTCATTAATAGCAATGATATAGGCAGATGTATCCACCAAAATATTATCTATAACCACAAAAGACCAAAGTCCAGTATTTTCTTTTTTCCAGTAACTTAAAACGTAAGTACCATTTGACAAACCGGATATGCTCTTTGAATATCCTCCGATTTTACTATACTTCCCGGATTTGCTATCTCCAACAGTACTTAATCCAGGACCGTTATATTCTTCAAAGTTTTCGTAAAAAATATCAGTCGCCTTAACATTATTACCTTGTGCAAGAGGAACAGATAAGCTATTACCCCATAAAAAACTTGTAACGGAGCCTTTATCTGCTGCTTGTTGCGTAAGTCGGTTTTTGTAATCATAAGTCATACGGAACCGGCTAGTATAGCTTGAGTTTTTCAAGAAAAGGCCGTTTGAAACTGTTGAGAAATCAAAAGAGTTAAGTGGTGTGACCGTTTCAGAAACTAAAATTTGTTTTAAAGTAGGTTGATCAGGGTTAAATATATTGATTGTACCTCCAAAGTATTTCTTTATTAAATTTGTACCTGGTGTAACCAGCTCTGTAAATGATTCTAAAGGGAGAATAATATGTTTTTGTTGCAATAGTTTTATACCACTTGAAATAGAATCAAGTCCAGATGCATTATTTAGGTCAGGATAATCCTGAGGATACTTATAATAGGTATTTAGCGTATCACCCCTAGAATTCCCAACAGATTTTTTAATCAGCTGAAAGTGTCCATTCGTTTTATCATACATATAGTTCTCATAAGTAATTTGCGCCTGAGTACCTGATATATCATACTCGGTGTGCTCTTTTCTTACAACAACATTACGATAAACGGGAATAGCGAACTGGTGTGCATAAATTTTGAATTCCTGACCATTATCATATCCCGGTGAAGTGTATTGACTAAGTCCTTGATTGAAGAGCATTTGCCATATTCTTCGGGGGTTTTCCCTGTCATAATAATAATAATCTTTTACTACAGGCATAAGATTACCCGCAGAAAGTTTATAATGTTTTTCTTCGATTAAATCTCCCCGTCCTCCAGGAATGGACGGGACACTGGCCATTACTGGATTTATAATCCAAGTATTGCTTAACTGGTTGCTGAAATAAAGGATAGTATTAATGTTAAAACTGCTCCCTGCATTATAATTGAATTCTGACAGCCCGTTCAGATTACCACTAGTGCTTTCTGAAATTTTCACTGTAGAATACCCAAAACACGGCGCATCCCGACCATCGCTGAATGGATAAATTGACTGACCATAGCGATAGCTAAAAATATTTAAAGCATCCTGTTGTGGAGACTGGTTAAAATAGTCCGATCCCTGTTGTGAAACATATATTGGCTTATCATCCTCTCTTCCATCAATATAAGTGAATTTTTTGACGTTAGTCGTTTCTGCAAGCGGGTCATAATTAGTAATCTTGCTGACCCGCAAACCACCTGAATAGATAGTTTTATCTACATAAGTGCTAGTACTACTTGTTTTCTCAACATATACCTGGAGCCGGACTTCACAGTTATTAAAAAAAGCCTGTGAATAGGGTTCTAGATATACCCTGTAATTACTGCCTCCCTTTATCACCACAGAAGAATCTTGAGCAGATGCGTAACTCGAAGAAGGAATTGGGATTCTTTTTAGAAACATTCCATTTTCATACAAAACAACATTAAAAAAATAATCTGAAGGATAACTACCATGCCTATCAACCATGCAAAAAATCTTGAGCCGCTTATTGTTCCAGGTATTTGCTGCAACCAGATTACCGTTTGCATCCATAAAACCTGAGACCGACAGTGTACTCGCTCCTGAAGCTTTGTAACCATTGCTTACCGTATCCCTATAAGTCGTTACAAGTTCTTTTCTGATGAACTGATTGGTTTCATATTCAAAGGTTGATTTACCCCCGGTAGGGTATTGAACAGATGTTAATATATTAGCCTGTGCATTGATTGGACTTGCTTCCCTATCTGCACCCGGAAAAGATTGCCAGGCTCCATTTGAAAAAACACTACCACCCGGTATAAACTGACCGTTAAATGCTCCATTAAAATATCCCCAATGATCAACAGAATACGACAACTTCGCAGGAAGGTTGATGTTTTCATTGTAAGAGTAAACAGTTCTCTTATTTATGTTCGCCTCTAAGGAATCTAATTCGGTCACGCTATTCAACTTAAGCCTTTTTGTATGGTTATCATTTGTATATTGGCTAAGCTGTACATTAGATCCAGATACGCCACCAAATCCGCTGGATGTGAAATAGTCATCATTGTTCAAAAGAACTTTTTTGATCAACGCTCCCTTATTGTTTCTAATCTCAATAGCTTTCAAACGGCGGGCGTTTTGAAGATCTTTCCGTTGTTCGTCATAAATAAACATAACAAATCCATCAGAAAAATTTATCTTATTGATATTAAGTTGTTGGTAGATTGAGTAGCTAGCTGTTGTAATGACGCCACGGGACTGCGATGTATGTGGGGAAACATTACCCACTAACTGAGTTTCACCAATAACGGGTAATGGATGCGTATAACTTTGTGTTGAATAGAGGTAATCAAAATTAATTTCGCCATTTACCGGTGATACAATTTTAGTAAGATACCAAGTATTTAAATTATGTGAAACGCGGTTTTCCACATAATAAGGATCGGTTGAATTGGTAGAGTTTAACTGTTTTTGGGTAAAAAAATAGACAATCCCCTTTTCATCTGTGATTTTCCAGTCTGGGTAATATCCATTTGGAATGATTTCAATCTTTAAAGAACCATCACCCAATAAAACCGGCTTAAAATTATTGTCAAAAACAAACTTATAACTACGCTCGCCAATATTGATCATATAAAGATCAGACGCAAAATCGGGAGCTTTCCCATCATAGCCCACTTGAAAATTATAGAAATATTCTTTTCCAACACCATTGTGTGGAAAAGACAACCCACTATAAACAACACCAGATACGCCATTGGCTGTAAATTGATTAAAGTTATTTACCCATAAATAATAGTTATTTTGATAGCTGATAAAAGGATTTTTTGATTGCAGGATTATGTCAGGATCATCTGGCATGTCAGGATAATTATTGGCAAACCCGCCTTCGAAATCGGGAGCGCCACGAACAGTGCTGACAATTGAGCCTCCTGCACTGAGCGCCCATCCAAGTCCAACTTCACTAGCCTCTTCTTTAACTTTTACCCCCCCTGCATGATACATCAAGGAGATTGGTAAGTTAAGATCACCTTCCTTAATCGTATAAACGGGATAAGTTATACTCGGTATTCCCGAAAAGTTACTGACCGGGATGAGTCCAAATTTACCCAATGCAGATACATCTGGAGGAGGAGGGGTAAGCATTGGTGGTTTTACAGTAGTTTGTCCGCTAATCATTTGACAATAAAGCATGGACAGAAAAAGGATAAAAATCCTTAGGATAGAGAATTGACGTTTCATTTATTAAGTATTATTAAGAGAATTATATGATATAGAATATTAGGAGGTCAGAAAGCTAGGGTAATCAAATTTTTTCACAGAAATCGGGAATTTAAACACCCATTCTCGCGATCTATAATTCCAACTATTTATTGAATTCAAATTATTATATTGCATTAATATTAGATTATTTAAAGGTTTAAAAACTGCTACTCATCTGGAACATCGGCAGGTACATGGCAATCAGGATTACGCCTACCACTATCCCCAAAAAGATGATAATTAAGGGTTCCAGTAAACCGCTGATGGCGTTGGTTTTGTATTCTACTTCTTCGGTATACTGTTCTGAAAGTTGCTCGAAGAAATATTCCAAGCGGTTTACTTCTTCCGCGATTTTGATCATCTGGATAAATTTTGCGGGATAAAAATCGTATTTGGAAAGTGCTGCCGAAAGACTGCTTCCTAAAAGAATATCCTTTTCTGCCAATTTGAGTGAATTTTCCACAGGATAAAAGGTAATCATCTGCCGCACCAGTTCCAGTGCCTGTAGCAAAGGGGTGTTGGTTTCGGTGAGTAAGCGCATGGTGTTGGCAAAACGGGCCAGGTAAACCTTACGCGTAATTTCGCCAACAATGGGAATGCGCAGCAAAAGCAAGGAAGCCCCTTTTTTAAACCAGAATTTATTTCGGTTAATAAAATATAGCACAACCAGTGCTACCACCGCAAACAGCATCAGGTAAATATATCGGTCAAACCAATCAGAAAAACTGACAATAAGGGAAGTGATGTAGGGTAATTTGCCACCAAAACGTTTAAATACATCGGCAAACATGGGTACCACAAACTTGATCATAAAAAATACCGCGCCGAAAGAGGTAAAAAGAACCAATAAAGGATAGGTAATGGCACCGATAATTTTGCGCTGCTGGCTGATTTTCGATTTGTAGTATTTTGCCAGTTCGCCCAATACTTCGCCAAGTTTACCTGTTTCCTCCCCTATTTTTACGCTATAATATTCGTAAGGACTAAATTTCGATTCGGCCTGCATGGTTTCGGACAGCGATTTACCTTCTATTACCTGTTTCTGTACGGAAGAAAAAAGTTCCACATCATTTTTTTGCGTATAAGAACCCGCGGTAAGTTCGAGCGCAGAGCGAATATCAATTCCCGATCGGATGAGCGTGCCCAGTTCATTGTAAAATCCTTCCTTTTTCTTATCGGATAATTTACCCTTGCCAAAAGAAATGTCTTTGCTTAAAAAATCAGCAAGACTTGCTGTTTCCTTTTCGTTGGATGCCCCTTTTTTTTTCTGGATTTTTGAAATATCTATTGATGGCATGTTATTTTAGTAAATCGTGAGCACTATAAAATTTCCCTATGGTGATGGGGATCGTCTGTTGTTTTTCCATTTTGAGCATAAAACTGATGTGATCAACAGTATCCATTTCCTGCACTTCTCTTTCTTCAAACCGAAAACGGGTGTCAACCGGTGTGACATGAAAGCTATCCGTACGCAAATTTTCTACCTTTCGGAGGATGGCCGTGTCTGCAAATTGGTAAGTGATGCTCAAACTATCTCCGGTAATATGGATACCATCAACTGTTCTGATCAGGTAGCACCCTTTAGCCACATCTTTTTCCATGGTTCTGCGTAAAGTAAGTACTTCTTCTGCAGTAGCATTTTTTTTCTGAAAAGCATGAAAATAGTCTCCAATCATCTGGTATGCCGTATAACAGATGCTCATGCATATTGCAGCCAGCAGCATGGCAATCGCTATTTCCATCAACGTATAAGCCTCAATTTTCTTTGCTTTCATCCTTCATTTTTAAAAGAAACCTGATATAACCTACAGGAGCGCCATGGTCATTTGCCTTGATCTCTACCATTTGCATGGCGGAAGTGGCCTGTTTAACCACATTGATTTTATAATCGACGCTATCGATCCAGACACTTTCCTGTTCAATACTTCTACTCTCAATAACCTGTAACCTAAGGGTTTCCAGTTGCTGCCCAATCTGCACTTTCCGCATGGATATGCCACTGCTCAGCACATTGGAAAAAAGCCCCATGGCCATAGAAAACACCACCATGATAATCACCATGGCAATGAGTACCTCTATTAATGTGGAGGCTTCCAGCTGCTTGTTTTTCAATTTTGCCATCTCAATATATTTTGCTTTTCAGCATTACCTGTAAATATGGCCGAACTGAGGTATACCCTGCTCCTGGCTTTTCTGTTTAGTATGACATCAATCAGGAAATTCTCATAGAGTGTTGCAGGGGTTTTCATAATAAAGCGGTTACAGGAAACCTTTCCTGCCACCTTTACCCCCTTATCAAGTTTTATTAGTCCTGTTGCGTAAACTTCGCCCTGCACCATGGTTTGCTCACCCAAGCCCACCAGGGTTTGCAAAGCCGATCTTTTGGGTTCGTAACTAAAAATAATGCCCTCAAAGTGGTTGTTTTTTCCGAGCGTGATCTTTGCCTGATCAACCATTTTTTCTTTACTCACCAGCCCTAATACCGATGGATAGTTCAGGCTTACGTCGTTTCCGATCACAATCGAGTCTCTGGCGAAAAGCTGGCAATTGCCTTTAAAACCATCGGCCACTACAATGCTTCTGGCATAAATGATGGTATTATCCAGCTTTGCTGCAGCCGAAATCTTCACCGTTGTATCTGAATATAAAATAACCTGACCAGCAAGCTGGGTAGTGATCTGCCTCAAGCCCGATACATTAAACTTTTTGGCTTTGGCGAAAAAAGAAACCTGCTCATCAGCTCCATTTAAAGTGGGTAGTTTTGTTAAATCAAAATCAAGCTCCGTTTCTATTTCCTTAATCCACTTGCTTTCCAGTCCGCCTAAGGTCCGTTTACTATCGGCAATTTTACCATAAACCAGTTGATCGCCCGAATAAGGCCGGCTATCTACATACGATTTACGCATCCCTGCCTTGGGCACTTCTACATTGCCGGTAATGCGGGTATCGCCACTAACAGACAAAGGTCTGTCTTCATCACTCAGGTACAAGGCCACCGCATCGTTGGTGGTTTCCTGCCCCATCAAAAAACTTCGTTTCAGGGTATCAGCCAGCACGAAACTTTTAACGGTAGCGAGGGAAAAAATGCCCCAATGTTTTTGCTCAATCCATACACTATCGGTCTGGTCGCCAAAAAGATCCAATCCGATGTTATTTTCTTCGGAATTTGCATTTTGGGCCAATACGTACGAGATACCGGAATCCATATTCCTGCTGAGCCTGGCCATCCGTATCTCTTTCAAGTAACTTCCGCGATAATGCGCGGCCAGCATGATCAGTGAAGCGCAGATCAAAGCAATGATGAAAGCTACGATGATAGAGAAATATAAAGCGCCGGCTTTAAGCATAATTAAGGTTTATTAGTCATTAGTTCATTGGTCAATAGTTTCATTAGTCATTGGTTAATTGGTACTTTCAAATTGCCTATAGAGATTGTTGATAACTGCTCAATAAAAAACTAAAAACTACCAACTGAAAACTGCTTACTATTTAACCTTTTTCTTCAGTTCATTGATTTCTTTCTGCTGGCTGATCATGTGAAGCGTTAGTTCTTCTATTTTTTGGAGCAACAGTTTATTCATTTCGCCAAGTTCAATCCCGTTTTTCGCCACTTCTTGTGCGCTTGGAATACCCGGGAGGTGTTTATTTGCTTTAATATAAAGGTCTAAATCTGATAGAGAAGAAATTTTATAATCCTTTCGGAACACGAAATCAGGCCAGCCTGTTGCTTCTACCTTAACTTCTTTGGCCCGTATATTGCCATTAACAGCCAGGCGTTCTGTACCGAAGGTTTCTGTGCCTATGCCCACTTTACCATCTGCACCCACAACCATGTGAACATAATATTTACTATCCACCCAATTTGTCGTACCGATTAAAAAGCGGTCATCCCCACTTCCATAATCATCACCAATATTTACCCTCAAATCGCTCAAATTATTCGCCCTATTAAGCCGGTAAATGGAGAGTTCGTCAGAATTTGAAGTTACTCCGTTGAATGTAAGCCTATTCCCGGCACCTGTTACTGCCCCGGCATCTGCGCCAATAGATAAATCCCCGTTGATAGTCTGACTTTGTGCTTTCACCATAATTACAGCAATCATAAAAGCGAGTGTTAAATAGATTTTTTTCATAAAATATAGTTTATTTGCTTATTATCTTTTTTTAAGTTGGTCAAGTTGTTTTTGCTGGTCTACACTTTCTTTTTTTAGTTCGATGATATAAAGCGTTAACTCTTCAATTTTTTTAAGTAAAAGTTTATTCATTTCGCCTAGTTCAACTCCATTTTCTTTTACTTCTCTAGCAGTCGGTATATCAGGCAAATGTTTGCTTGCTTTGATATAACCTTCCAACGTTTCCAACGTTCCAACATTATAACCTTCATCAAAAACGTAATCAGGCCAGTTAGTGGCTTCTACTTTGATTTCTTTAGCACGGATTTTGCCGTTAACTGAAAGTTTTTCTGAAGGAAGGTCTGTACCTATGCCTACATTGCCGTCAATTACGTTCAGGTTACCAATATAGGTATGGGTGTTATCCCTGATAATATTATAAACAGTTAGGATACCACCATTATCATTTAAGTTATCGTCGTTTACTGAACCAAGTTCTAATGATCCAGCTAGAAAACTGCTAACTTTAAAAATACCTACATCAGCTCCTATTGCTGCTTTCACCCATATCTGACTCTCCCCTCCTAAATTTAACAATGCAAATTGTGGTTGTAACCAATTTGCATAGCCCATGCTATGGTGTTCTTGAATAGAAAAACTTTGCGAATTGATAAACTGAATCCGTCCGGAAATCAAAGATGGTTTATGTGCCGTAGTATGTTTGTAGGTGTATTCAAACTCGCTGTGCATGCCTCCAATTTTAGCTACCAAATACCATTTACCATCAGCAGGTAAACTGAATTGCTGTGCAGATAAACTTATTATACTGCTAAAAAAAACTGCAATTAATATAAATATATGCTTCATTTTATTTTTCTTTTAAGTTTAGATATTTCCGTTTGTTGCCTGACTAACATTTTTGATTGCTCATTCATTTTATGCTCATGCTTAATGATGAACAAAGTAAGTTCTTCTATTTTTTGTTGCTGCAACTTTAGCATTTCACTCACCGCAATCCCATTTTCTTCTAGTTCTCTAGCACTTGGGATTCCAGGCAAATGTTTATGTACCATGATATAACCTTCCAATTCTTCCAACGTTCCAACATTATAACCTTCATCAAAAACATAATCAGGCCAGTTAGTGGCTTCTACTTTAATTTCATGTGCTCTGATTTTACCGTTAACGGAGAGTTTTTCTTTTGGATTAGTGGTACCGATACCCAGATCGCCATTGGCTAGTAAGGTAACGGCCTTAGTTTCGTTATTACCCACAGAGAATCCAATACCATCGAAAGACCTGATTAATAAATCATTTCCGGTGCGTTTAAAACCAGCAATCATATTCCCGCCTAAATCAGTATGTTTTAACCAATATCCATCAATACTATTATATTTAAGATTTACTTCACCGGCCACTTCAAGTCTAGAAGTTGGACTGAGTGTACCCAAACCTAGATTCCCACCAGATAGCACCATAAACGTTTGTCCCATGTCTCCCCACATCTGTACTCCGGTATAGGGGTTTCTTTCCCACCAGGTCCTGGTATCTACCTGTGGTTGTAAAAATGAAAGATCAACAGCGATCCCATCATGCAATGATGCGGAGAACCAATCGCTACCATTTTGATTACGGTACAGCCATGTTTTATGCATTACGTTATTTGCGATAGTTGAACCTCCGGCACTTGATATTTCATAAACATTTCCTTTAACTGTACCAAGCTGAGCTTTCACCTGATTGAATACACTTAATATCAATACGGATACGAATATTATTTTTTTCATTTTATCGTTCTTTAAGTTCAATTTTATCCATTCGTTGAATCATTTTTTTGATGGCGTAATCTTGTTCAGCTTGTTTGGCTTTCAGTTGTATATTTTCAACTGCTACTTTCTTAAGTGCTTTATCTTTTTCAATTAAATGCAAGGTTAGTTCCTCAATCTTTTTCTGCTGTAATTTCACCACCTCTCCTAACACTAAACCATTCGTTTCTATATCTTTTGCACTTGGCATACCAGGCAGATGTCTATTTGCTTTAATATAACCTTCCAATTCTTCCAACGTTCCAACCTTGTAACCTTCATCAAAAACATAATCAGGCCAGTTAGTTGCTTCTACTTTGATTTCCCGGGCACGGATATTGCCGTTTACGGATAATTTTTCACGGGGAGTGGTAGTACCTATTCCGACATCGCCTTTACCAGATATGGATAGTTCAGGTGAGTATAGTCCTGATACGCTTGAAGGAATAAGCTGCACATAATCAACATACATATCCGTTACACCAGGTTGAAAATTCATTCCCCTCATTTCTAAATTAGGAATTCCGTGAGGAATAGATACAGGGATGGTAATCAGCTGCCACTCGTTACTGGCTTTAAACATATTGGGTGTAATCCACATAGACCCATACACGATAGCTCCATATTGACTAACGATATCAAGTGTGAAAAGGTTAGCTATCGAACTATTAGACGACACTTTTATTCTCACCTGAAAAAGATAATTTCCTGCGGTAACTGGTACATAAGGCCCAGCAAAGAAAGTTCCCCCAGCACTACTTGCAGGCCTGAACATACAGGCACCTCCGTTTGCACCGGCATCGTTAATCATGGCAGTACCTTCCGTGGGAACTAATCCATTACTTTCATCATGAAAAAGGGTGGAGATCGCTCCCTGCGAAAAACAGTTGCCAAAACTGACAGCAAGCAATAAGGTTAAAAATAATTGTCTCATCATTTTATTTTTTTTTCTTTTTATTTTCCAAGATATCTACTCGATTAATCAGTGCGTTGATCTGTTTGTCCTTTTCAATCAGGTGTAAAGTCAATTCTTCAACCTTTTGCAACAGTTTAATATTCAGTTCTCCCAGATTGACACCGTTTTCTACCATCTGTTTTGCAGCTGGGATCTCGGGCAGGTGTCTGTTGATTTTTATAAATTTCTCCAGTTCGGCTAATTCAGGAAGCTTATAATCAGCTTCGAATACAAAATCGGCTCCAGCGTTAGTCGAAACCTTTATTTCGCGGGCGCCTATCTTTCCAGCTACAGTAAGCATATCGGTTGGATTAGTGGTTCCAATGCCTACCCTGCTTCCCGTAGGGTTAATAATCAGATCACCTCCCCACTGCGTTAAATTATAATTGTGTGTACCAATTATTGTTCTACCACCAAAGCCACTTCCGATCACCAACCTATCCGATAAATTATCTGATCCACCAAAATCTGCTGCAATCCAACCTCCATTTAAACCAGCATCTTGTCCACTATTAAAAGAATTAATTGAATTACGACTATTCCAATTAAATACAGCATTTCCTAATCGCAAGCGATCCAGATGACTGTTCCCATTCACATTAAAAAGTTCAGTAGGAGAAAAAGTTCCGATCCCAACCTTACCACCTTGTGGATTGATATAGGTATTGCCTTGGTTATAATGGTTAATGTAAGTTGCAAAACCTGCTTTTGAATCGAGATGCAGGTTTCCGTTAGTTACGGCTACAAAAGCGTGATTGGTTACCTGTCCATTTCCTCCAACCTGCAAATATTCTGACCAGGTAGTATTTGGACCATACAGATGATATTGATCTCCGGTGATGTTTATCGCTTGTCCATTTGCAGATGAAACGGCGAAAGAAAATAACAAAGCCTGAAATAAGATGCGTTTAATTTTCATTATTCTTTAATTTTCGGTTTTCAACCTCTAATTTTTCTATTCGTTTATTTAGTTGGATGACGTGTAAAGTAAGTTCTTCCAGACTTTTCAACAGCTTTTTGTTCACTTCACCCAATGCCAATCCATCTTTTTCAATTACTTTTGCAGATGGAATATCAGGCAAGTGTTTATTTGCCTTGATATAACCTTCCAATTCTTCCAACGTTCCAACCTTATAACCCTCATCAAAAACATAATCAGGCCAGTTGCTGGCTTCTACTTTGATTTCTCGGGCGCGGATGTTGCCGTTTACTGCTAATCTTTCATTAGGTGTGAGGGTTCCCATGCCAATGTTACCATTATTTACCACCAACCAATCGTTCATGAAACTGAGCTCCGGACGGCCAGAGAAAGAAGGTGAAAACTTAATTAATTGTTCTTCCTGATCTGCGTTATTGGTTGCAACTATATCCAGATCTATCGCATTACCTCTATCTGTAGTTTTAAACTTCCAGCGGTAAATATTTTCATAATTGGCAGACAGAACGATATTGGTTGCAGCAGGAGAATTACCAAAAATATGAAGTTGATTGTTGCTAAATGAGTTGGTATTAATACCTATTCCCGGAACACTAAATACACCAGATGAGATCAATCTGTTTCCAAAAATATAAAGCCTTAAAGAAAAATCTTCAGTCCCATTATCAATCTCATGAAAATCAATATATTTCCCTAATTCAGATACACCATCACCTCCTATATGAACTGACTTATTCCAATTCTGTGCATTTGCATTTGTAAAAGCCAGACATAAAACTAATGCTATTGGAATCTTATCTATTCTTATTTTCATTTTGTTTTAATTTCAATTCAATTTCATTTAAATGGTTTTGCTGCTGTTTTAATAAGATTTTAAATTCATTAATCTCTTTATCGCGTGCTATAGACTTACTATTTTCTTCAATTAGATGAATTGTAAGTTCTTCAACCTTCTTTAATAATAGTTTATTTATTTCGCCTAGCTGCAAACCATTTAATTCTATTTCATGAGCACTCGGCATCTCAGGCAAATGTTTATTTGCTTTGATATAACTTTCCAATTCTTTTAACGTTCCAACATTGTAACCCTCATCAAAAACATAATCAGGCCAATTGGTGGCTTCTACTTTGATTTCTCGGGCGCGGATGTTGCCATTTACGGATAATTTTTCGCGAGGCATACCAGTGCCTATGCCCACATCGCCATTAGCCTTAATTGTCATTGAAAGAGCCCCTGTGAAGGCCTGACCTTCAGTTACCGAACTTGGTGTATTGGTATAAAATAAAATACCTCCCTGATGATTCTGCCCATTTCCCGGAATTACTATGGAAGCTCCAGACATTGAGGGATGTGTATTTGCAATCTTCTGATCATCATTGTCAGAAAAAAACAGGTTAGAAGACATGAGTACGGTTCCATGATTATTAGAGCTAAAATTGGCATAGTTCTTTGTGCTCGTGTTAGAGTTTGTTTGACCAAAAGCTGCATTAAAGCTTTTAATATTACCAAGTACATCCAATTTTGATGCTGGATTCGAAACTCCTATACCCACATTTCCTGAACTTACCCTCAGTCCTCCCCGCTGGATATCTACATAGCTATTTTGATATGAAATTCCCGGATCAAGGATGATGCCTGTGTCCCAGCTAAGTTTTAATTGTTGATAAGCTGGCGCAAGCCAAGACCCGGGTGTACGGTAGATCCCATAATTCAAAGGTCCTCCATTATACCAGGTAATCCCATCGGGTGTATCGCTTCCATCATTAAGATTATTAAAACTAATTTTTGCCGCAGGGTTTAAGGTACCAATGCCAACATTTCCACCGTTGGTAGGAAATACACTTTGTGCTGAAACGAGCCCAAAGCTTGAACTAAAGAATACAAGAGCGAGAATTTTCTTCATATTTTAATGTTTAATATTTTTCCTGATGATTAACAATTCTTTCATTACGCGATCAATCTGTTGCTGTTGTTTTTTATTGATGGCTTGTTCGTCATGAAGCTGTTTATCCTTTTCAATAAGATGCAGGGTGAGCTCTTCAACCTTTTGCAGCAGTTTGATGTTCAATTCCCCAAGATTTACTCCTTCATCTACCATTTGTTTTGCTGTCGGAATTTCAGGAAGGTGTTTATTGGTTTTTACAAATTTTTCCAATTCTGTTAAGTCTGGGAGTTTGTAATTCGGTTCGAATACAAAATCGGCACCGGCATTGGTAGAAACTTTAATTTCTCGTGCACCGATTTTACCTGCGACAGTTAGCAAATCTGTTGGATTGGTTGTGCCAATCCCTACATTGCCAACAGGATCAATAACCATTCTAACCAAGGGTTGTGAACCATAAGCGGTAGCAAAAACCAATCTTGCCTTAGCATCATTGGTAGCGTCATCAGTAAGCTGAGCACCTATATAGGCCATTCCTTTATTAAATTGTGCATTCCGTGCTATCCAGCTTACACTGCCTGCAGAACTTCCACTCATGATCGAATTATTGCTAAGAATCAGGTGCGATTGACTATTCATTTCAGCATTTGGATTGAAGATCTCAAAGACTTTATTATTTCCACCATGATAATAACTTTGGGGATTTGGTACATTTAAGCCAAGGTTGCCTGAGGGTATGTCCATTGCTAAAAAGCTGGTTCCAGAATATGGACCGCCCAAAAATATTCTTTTAGTGGAAGTGGCCCCATAGATGGATTGCGAATTGTAGCCACCAATAAAAATGGCTTCGGGGTCCCAACCATGGTAGCTACCAATCAGCTGCTGTATAAAACCATTCTGACTACTTACCACAATATTATCATAACTATCTTTAATGGTGATTCTCGGGGTAACCACAGGATCCTGTGCTTTCAATTGCATGATAAAGCAAATGTTCAGCAATATATATATCGAATATTTTTTCATTTCCGTTTTGGATTTATAGCCATTGTTCTTTTGAGCTCAGTTTGCAATGACAAGAGCATTTGCTGCTGATCTTTCATCGCTTTTTTAAGATCATTAATATCCGTTAACTGTGCAGTTAAGGTTTTATCCTTCTCAATCAGATGCAAAGTAAGTTCCTCAACCTTTTGCAGCAGTTTGATGTTCAATTCCCCAAGATTTACTCCTTCATCTACCATTTGTTTTGCTGTCGGAATTTCAGGAAGGTGTTTATTGGTTTTTACAAATTTTTCCAATTCTGTTAAGTCTGGGAGTTTGTAATCGGGCTCAAACACAAAGTCGGCTCCCGCATTAGTGGAAACCTTTATTTCGCGGGCACCAATGTTGCCAGCTACCGTAAGCTTATCCTGTGGATTAGCTGTCCCAATACCTACATTTCCATTTTGCAGAAAACTAAAAACATATGGATTATTCGTATCTGAAAAACTTCCTGTATGCCCACCAAAACCGTTGTCCATTGCTAATAACTTAAATACGCCATTACTCGTTCCCATTTTAAATGATGAGATATCCGGTTGATGAAAGGTGATCACTGGTTGGTTTGCTTTAATTTCGAACGACTCTGCCGGTGCTGTTGTTCCAATCCCAAGGTTTCCCATCAGATAACTTGCTTTACCTAATTCTGATGAAATTGAGGCATTGGGTGTTTGTGGTGTATTCCATGCCGAGAAATTAAAATTTTGACCTGTACTACTGATCCTGGAGGCACTATAATTCGACCACCACATGATACTACTGTCATGTCTTACACCTCCGTTAGCATCGCTACCGATAACCACATCTGCCCCATAGGGATTATTGGGATCTATAACATTATTTCCGGTAGTTACTACCTGTACTTGCGCCAATGCGGCACTTCCTGAGCACAACAGGAAGGAGAGCAATAAAATTTTCATTTGTTTGGTTTAAATTTGAAAAGGATAATCTATTTTTTATTTTTCAGCCCCTTGAGATCAGCATTTTGAGTTTCTACTTTTTTACTTAATTCGATGAGCTGTAAGGTTAATTCTTCTATTTTTTGTTGCTGCAGTTTCAGCATTTCGCTTACCGCAATCCCATTTGCCTCCACATCTTTGGCACTCGGCATTCCAGGCAAATGTTTATGCGTTTTGATATAACTTTCCAACACTTCCAAAGTTCCAACCTTATAACCTTCCTCAAAAACATAATCAGGCCAGTTGGCGGCTTCAACCTTTACTTCTTTTGCCCTGATCTTGCCGTTAACAGAAAGCTTTTCTGTGGGGTTTAATGTACCAAACCCAATATTGCCCGAGTTGTTAAAAAAAGAGAAGCTTTCTGGATTAGCATTTGATGACCAGGTAAATTGCGTTGGTGTAGTGTTTTCCTTTTGAAAGTAAGGAGTAAAATCATTACCTCTAATTAGGAAAGTTAAGCCAAGATTTGCAATTGGTGTTTTGATATAAACATCATAAAGCTCTTCATTCCCATTTTCATTTGAGATTTTTGCATACCATTGCAATTGGTTAGCAGAATTTCCAGATAACTGTAAAATGGGTTTTTGTGTACCCGATAACTTTTGCGGAAAAGAAAAATCGATATAACTACCTCCCGATCCTTGATAATCTACAAAATAAGCACGACCAGCCACACCTCCTTTGCCCCAAAAACCTTGTGAAGGATTATAGTTTTTTATTGAAAATAGTTTTATCCATTCTTGCTCCACCGTATGGTGATAATATTCATAAACATAAAGTTTGGTATTGCTATTTTTATTTGGATCACCCAATATGGTTTGTGCATTACCTAAATGGTAACCAATTAATAAAGCAATTAAAATGATCCAGAATTTGAAGTTTTTCATAATTTTTGAGCTTTAGATTTTAGCGCTTCTAATTCTTTTTTGATAATTATCATTTCTCTATCTTTTTGAATTAGATAGAGCGTAATTTCCTCTACTTTTTTAAGCAACAGTTTGTTCATTTCACCTAATGCTATCCCATTTTCTTGTACTTCTTTAGCTGAAGGAATCTCTGGCAAATGTTTATTCGCTTTGATATAACTTTCCAACTCTGCCAACGTTCCAACCTTATAATCCTCAGCAAAAACATAATCAGGCCAGTTGGTGGCTTCTACCTTGATTTCGCGGGCACGGATATTGCCATTTACGGAGAGTTTTTCTGAAGGAGTAAATGTGCCAAGGCCTAAATTCCCATTTGCACCGAGGTTCATTAACACATATTCGGTATCGGTTCCGGCATCTCTTTTGAGCCATTGGAAAAGTGGAAATGCAGCTCTGCTATCAATCCTAAAGGCAGCGCCTAAAAACGAACTTTTTTTATTTGCTTCTCTAAAGTTCAAACTCATATTAAACAGCGGGACAGTACCGCCAACTTCAGTATTTAATCCTAACGGTATTTCAGCATTCGAAATCAGGATGTTTCCTCTAACATCCAATTTTTCTTGTGGTGTAATTGTTCCTATTCCAACGTTGGCACCGTTGGTAGGAAATACACTTTGTGCTGAAGCCGCCCCAAAGCTTGCACTAAGGAACATAAGAGCGAGAATTTTCTTCATATTTTAATGTTTAATATTTTTCTTGATGATTAACAATTCATTGATTACACGATCTAGCTGTTGCTGTTGTTTTATATTTATGACTTTTTCATCACGAAGCTGTCTATCCTTTTCGATGAGATGCAAGGTTAATTCTTCTATTTTTTGCTGTTGTAATTTTAACATTTCACTCACCGTAATTCCATTCGCTTCTACTTCTTGAGCACTCGGCATTCCAGGCAAATGTTTATGCGTTTTGATATAACTTTCCAATTCTTCCAACTTTCCAACCTTATAACCCTCAGCAAAAACGTAATCAGGCCAATTGGTGGCTTCTACTTTTATTTCGCGGGCGCGAATATTGCCGTTTACGGAAAGCTTTTCCCGAGGGCTTAATGTCCCCATTCCAATATTTCCAACGCCATCAATCACAATATCATCACCATAAAACCATTGTTGGCCATTTCCATACTTATCAAACATCCTTCGGGTGCCCAGAATCATTTTACCGGTAGCATTACCATTACCTGTATTTCCCGCTACAGTCATTATTCTGGCCTGTCCCCAAGGGTTACTTCCGTCTGTATTACCTGGTATCACAAATTCAAGTGAGGAACCTTTATCTTCAAGTCGCCCTCCCGTTTGGGCTTCAACAATAAGACTACTATTAGTATTATAATTATTACCATCGTTAAGGTTTGCTCCATTACCTAAAGCACGAACTTTTGAAGGATTATTCAATTGTGATTGCACCCAATCTTGTGTTGCAACTGTATGCCAGTTACCCCAAGTACTTTGATATTGCTGACGATAGTATAAGCCATCAGTAAAATAACCGAGTCCGATTTGCCCTATCCAGTTATTGCCATGATCATGCTGCATTTCAATAATATGATACCAATCAGAGGATGTAGGGGCATTTATTTGGGTTTGGGCGTTAAATATATACATCCCCGGCATGCCCGTCCCTCCCCAGTTTTGATTAATATTTAAATCACCTGTGTATTGATTGGCATTAGTTTTAACACCATTAGCAGTTGTTAGTGGCTCTTGCGCAATTACCGCCTCAGACAGTCCTAGTGCGGTAATCAATAACAATACTTTCTTATTTAGCATTTTTTAGTTTTTTTTGAGTTAACCTGGTTTTGGTGCTTTTCATTTCTAGCTTTAGCAAGCGTTCTTCATAGCTTTTATTTATTGTTCTCTGTTCAGTAAGTTGTTTATCTTTTTCGATCAGATGCAGCGTCAACTCCTCTATCTTTTTCTGTTGTAATTTGAGCATTTCACTCACCGCAATTCCATTCACTTCTACTTCTTGAGCACTTGGCATTCCAGGCAAATGTTTATGCGTTTTGATATAACTTTCCAATTCTTCCAACTTTCCAATCTTATAACCCTCAGCAAAAACATAATCGGGCCAGTTGGTGGCTTCTACCTTAATTTCTTTGGCCCTGATGTTACCATTTACTGCAAGTTTATCAGTGGGTGAATTCACGCCTATGCCCATATTTCCATTACCTAAAATTCTTAAGAGTTGTCTTTCCTGACTAGCATTATTATAACTATAAAAAGCAAACCCACCTTGAGATCCGGCGCCTTCGTTAGCAACAAAATCAGTCTCTCCATCTCCAGCAGTCCTATTCCAGCCCATCAGCATCTTACCTGTACCTGCCAGGCTTTGATACGCAACAGGGTTTCCGTACATATCAAGGTTTGCATACTGTCCTCCAAACTTTACCGTACCCATCACATCCAATGTCGCACTAGGATCTGATGTACCGATGCCTACATACCCATTATATTGCCAGGTCATAGCATGCTGATCTGGCACATTGTTCTGATTGGCTGCTCCGTTTACAAAAAGGTCTAACCTCGAGCCCCACACATTCGGGCCACCATGAGCAATCCTAAATTCTGCCGATTCAGGATAACTGTAATTCGGTGTCCCAGGGCGCGAAAACTTCAACAGCGATTGTGCAGACGAGACTACACCAGCTGGTTTGCTATCTGGATTAACTAATATATGCAATGGCGCACTAGGATTAAGCGTACCAATTCCTGCCGGGCCATTATTTGGAAAGGTATTCTGTGCATGAGTCAGGCTTCCTCCACACATTATGGAGCAGAGCATTAAAAATTTAAAATTCATGTTTAATGTTTTTGTTGATCAGTTTTTGGATTATTGTCTTCCAGAATTCCCATCCTTTTAATCAGTTCATCAAGTTTTTATCTTTTTCGATGAGATGTAAGGTTAGTTCTTCTATTTTTTGTTGCTGCAGTTTCAGCATTTCACTTACCGCAATCCCATTTACTTCTATATCTTTGGCAGATGGCATTCCAGGCAAGTGCTTGTTTGCTTTGATATAATCTTCCAACGCTTTCAACGGCCCAACCTGATAACCATCTTCAAAAACATAATCGGGCCAGTTAGTAGCTTCTACCTTGATTTCTTTAGCGCGGATGTTACCATTTATGGCCAACTTATAATTGTTGTCAGGAATGGCCATGTTAATCGCCAAATTCCCCTCATGATCACTTGTAATTACTGACTTGATGTTTAACGGAAGTAGCTCTGTTAACCCTGAAGGAAGAGATTCAGTGACGGTATTTACCACTAGTTTGGTCGCGTCTCCTCCAAACATACAAGATTTAACGGCTATGGCAGTCCAGTGGTTAGTAATTAAATAGAAATCTATATTACCATTCGTATTATGATAAGCATGCAGAGAATAGCGGTCTGAGATACCACCCGTCGTAAATTTTGTTATTCTTAACTCATTTCTGTTGGCAATATAATAAGTAGTTTCGCCTGTTTGATAAGATTCCCAGGCTCCTCCCAAAACCTCTACCTTTAGTTTCTGCAAATTGGAGCCATCACTTGGGGGCAGGCTCCCTAGATATACATGCAATTGTTGCCCAGCATTTCCAATTATTTCTTTGCCATATTGTGCTTTTAGAAGAAATGGAAATAAGTATAACAAGATTAGGATTATTTTTTTCATGATGGGTTGAGGAGTGTTAATAAGTATATCGTTTAAATTTTCAGCTAATGATTAGCAGTTTATTTTATTTTCTTCAAGATTTCTTTAAGCATTTTATCCTGGCGGTCAAGCTTCGTTTCGAGAGTGGTGATTTTAAGGTTTTGTTTGTTAAGCTGCTTTTCTTTTTCGATCAGATGTAAAGTGAGCTCCTCAACCTTTTGCAACAGCTTAATATTCAGTTCACCGAGGTTTACTCCATTTTCTACCATCTGCTTGGCCGTTGGGATTTCGGGAAGTTGTTTATTGGTTTTTACGAATTTTTCCAGTTCGGCTAATTCAGGAAGTTTATAATCGGGTTCGAAAACGAAATCGGCACCTGTGGTATTTACCACTATTTCATTGGCCCGGGCTTTTCCGTTTACGTCAAGAAGATACGTACTGTTAGCTTGACTTGTTTTACCAATGATTACATTACCATTGTCACTAATTACAAATTTCGGCCCCATCGCGGAATTATCCTGATTATAACTCCAAAACTGTAGAGAATTACCATAATATCCAGTCATATTGTATATCGCCCAGCGATAGGCCAAATTACTGGCCGTTTTATTAGGGTTTTCGAGCCACAAAGATCCGCCTTCATTTGAGCCTACATTAGACAGAATACTGCCAGCAACAGATAATTTTTGAGTTGGGTTATCTATTCCTATACCTACATTACCAGCACCTTTTAGTGTTAAAACTGTTTTGGGACCATTTTTATAGGCTCCTAGCACGAGGTATGGATCTGCCGGATTACTTACATAATTGAAATGAAATTCATCTTCAGAACCATTTGTACCTTCTGAAAACGCACCTTTAAATAAAATAGTTCCTAAACCGCCACTTAAACTCGGCGCAAGTCTTAACACAGGCCTTTGACCTTCAATCTGCAATACTGGTCCGCCAAACCAAGAGGTTGGATTTAGTGTACCAATACCCACATTTCCTGAAGTTGGGAAAGTATTTTGGGCAAACAAAAAGTTACCCGTAAATAATGAGAGGCCAATTAAGATGATTTTTTTCATTGTTTTGTTTTTTTATCTTTTTTAAAAATGGATTTTAACCAACGGGCAATTTTCACTGCCCTGCTGGGTTGGTAAGCGATAACCTTACCTTTATTGTAGCGGATAACCTGGATACTATCGGCACTCACCCGCTTTTCCAGTTTCCCATTTAATAAACCATCGAGGTATTTTCCCCTTTCCAGCAGTATACCATCCTGATCGTATTTTTCAAACCTGCCGTTGGCTTTACCTGAAGAATAATTAATGATTGAATCCAGTTTTCCGTCTTCACCCCAGTTTTTCCATCTACCTGTTTTCAGACCCATTTGGTATAATCCCTGTGTTTTAAGTCCTTTGGTATCGTAAAATTCATTATATATACCATCCAGCAGTTTACCGCTATAGCCACCTTGGGTGTATCGGATCTGGTTGCCGCTAAACCAGGCATAATTTCGGTCAGATTTCATATTACCTAACCCTGTTTCCGGTTTTTGCACATAAAAAACAGCTTTATAATGCTCGTAATTAACGGTATGGGTATAGTGATCTACATTAAAATAGGATGTTATTCGTTGTGCACCAGCCTTAAAAAACAGCAGGCACAGCAGGAGCATGGTGATGTAAACTAATTTCATTGTTTTATAGATAAAAATTTTGTTGCGTTCTGGTATTCGACTTTTATCGAATCACCAATCCTTTTTATAAATTTTAAGCCATTTGCCCGTTCACCCTCACTAAGCATGACTTCTTTCCCATTTACACTGATAATGGCGACATGTGTTTTTTCTGCACGGTTATAAATCTGCCCGCTATAAATAATTCCCGACCAATTTACCTGCGGTTTAAATGGAGCAGGTGTTGTTGGTGATATGGGTGTTGATGGTTTGTCCACAGGTTTGGGTTCGGCAGCAGTTAAGGCAAAAGGATCTGCATAGTTCATTTCCAATGTTACCTGGTCTTTTGCATGATCAATCATATTAAAATAAGGCTCTTTAATGGTCCTCGAATTAACTGGCACGTTATCTTCAGTAGCCAGCCCGGTAAAAACCCGATAAAAAATAATACCCCATACACCTGCTACACAGCAAATGAGCAAATAGGTGGTTCTTTTACTCTTCATCATTACTGTATGGTAAAAGTTCTGATCTCACTATAGGCACCAGCATTTCCGGCTTTATCAAAAGCCCTCACTCTCCAGGCAACGGTTTCACCAACGTTACCGGCATCAAAAACGTGTTCGGTAGAAGTTACGATCAGTGGATAACTCTTACTATAGGGCGTCTGTTCATCACTTTGGTATACCGATATCTCATAACGTTCTGCATCGGCAAGTCTACTCCAAGTTAGCCTTACCGGCCGGGATACGGCCTGCTTATTAGAGGGGGTATTGAGCAATACCCGTTCAGGACCTGTAACATCATAGATCAAGCTTCTTACGGTACTCCATTTCGAGTTCTCCACGCTGTTTTCTGCCCGTACACGGAACTGATAAGTTCCTTCCTTGCTTAGTGTTTGTAGAAAGCCCAGGTTATCAGTTGTAATGTTGAGTGTCATGTTATTTTCATCGAGAAAATTATTATTATCTACCTGTAAGCGATATACTTTGGCACCGAAAAGCTTAAGCCATTCGTATCTTACATCAGGTTTTGAAAAATAAAGTCCACTTGACGGAACCGTAAGCTGTACACTCTGCTCTTTAAGACTGGAAGGAAATATTTCAAGCGAACGGGTACTGTAATTACTTGCACTACTACCGTTTTCGCCCCTTACCCGCCATTCATATTTTCCCGGGTCCATGGTATATACAAATTTTTCGGTCTTGATCAAAGTATCCAAAACCATTTTACTTACACTGTCAAATTTTGGCGAAACGATCTGTAACCGGTAAAAGAGCGCATCGGCCATTGGGTTCCACCAAAACGTCTGTTGATAGCTATTGGTTTCGAGTTTATTGGCAGGGGCCAGGATATCTATACTTCGATTTTCTATGGATGGCTCTATAAATTCACTGCAGCCTGCCATTAATAGCAAAACACTTACCATTAAAAGATTTATATTTTTTTTCATCGGTTAAAACTGTATATTAATTTCGTACATGGACTGTACTTTTATCAGGATTCCTCCAAAGGTAATTAAAGCCTCTGCCAATCTGGAGTAAGAAAAGATTTGAACAATAGCCTTTTTTTTAATCATTTTTTGCGCCTTTTTTTCAAAAAAAGCCTTTCTGTATGTACTACCAATCAGGAGTTTATTCGTTTCATTGCCATTAAGCATGACGGTATTTCCCTCTATAGCAGTAATTTTTTCATCACTGATGATATAAGATTTATGTATCCGGCTAAAACAGGCACTGGGCAAACCATCTTCCATTTCTTTCATCGTGTTATGGCAAGAGAAACGTTGGTTATTTTCCATGTGAAGTACTACATAGTTCTGCATGGCCTGTATGTAAATCAATTGGTCGCATTTGATCAGGAATTCTTTTAGTCCTTTAGCATCTGCCTTAATAAAAAAAGAATCTATCACCTGCTGCTTTTTTGTGCCTTGTACACCGTGGGCGAGCTGTGTAAGATGATCGAATTTATTGATGGTTTTTGCAAAACGGTTAAAGGTAACTGGCCTGATCAGGAAATCAAATGCCGAATGCTCAAAAGCTTCGAAAGCCATTTCCGTATTTTCGGATACCAAAACGATGGAAGAAAACTGTTTGATTCGTTCCAGCCAGCCATTGCTACCACTTAAAAATACAACATCAACAAAAACAATATCGGGTCTGATAGAATATACGGCATCAAAACTTTCTGGCCGCTGTACCGAATATCCCTTTAATTGAGTAAGCGGATAGTCGTTTATGTACATACATAAAGATTCTACGGTATGCAGTTCACCGATTACATAACAGCTGATCATCATTTTTTAGTCTAAAATATACTTTTGCCATGCCTCTTTTCAGACATTGAAATTTAATATTGATTAAAGCAGAAACCGACTGGTTTGTTTATGGATCCTGGGATGGAATAATACCTGTAAAGCAGGATATTTTGAGAGAAGCATTAACAATAGACGAGTACATTTTTTTGCCGTTTAACCTGCTCTAATATCTTTAAAAAAATATAAATTGCAAAAGAACAGCAAACAAAAAAAACAAATAATGCGTTAAATAGCTGTAATCAGGTAAATACAATTGAAATTTTAGCTTTTTTGAAGAAGTAAAGTAACAGGAATACCTTAAAAAGTAAATATTTCGTTACAAAAAGAATCTAACAAGTTATATTTGTATTCTGCCCGATCATTTAAATATGCTAAAAAGATGGCGAAACGATGTAGCGCTGATTGCGAAGAGGCTGGAATGGTTATTGGTAATCCAAATACCGTAGTTTTTAATAACCTTAATTTTTCAAGTGCATTTGCTTATACAATAAATATGTGGTGATAAAAAAATCAATATTTAAAATTCTTTACTGTGATTTATCTTAGAGCCATTTGCAGAAAAATGATAATTTTTTAAGCCATTAGCGTATTAAGTTCAATATTTACTCTAAATAGCCCGTAAGCGCTTCAGGCTATATGGCCATGCGGACAATTTTGACATGCCGTCTTGAAAAATAATTCAGATTTTTTCGTTGCAGGGCTCAAGTCCGAATACCATTGCCTCATTTTAACGAGGATAAAACTTGATCTGGAAACTAAAGAAATTTTTGAGGTTGATGATTTTAGAAGATAATACCTCTATAGTTAGTATGGTTTTATTCTGAAGTCTGTAACTTACCACAACGGAGCATTATCTTACTGTAATGAAAATTTATTCTTTAAAGTTAGTCAAGTGGTATCGAAATAACTGGTGCACAATTGGAAATCTGGATTAACTATTATTTATAACTTGCTCATTTATTACGTTTGGATTATTAAGTTATTATCCCAGCGGGATCACACCAAAGACTGTCAAAATGTATAAAACCCTGCAATCGCACGATTAGCAGGGTTTTTGCTTTTAGGGAATTGCCAAATCGTTGAGAAAGCGCTATCCTATGCCTGTCCGTAGCGTTCCGCAGGGCTCTACGGATTAGTAAATAGAAAAGAGTCTGTGACTCGCTTTTATTTGAGTTTATAAGTTCAATTTTATTCTTATATCCGTAGAGACGCTATGCTTAACTCTACGGACAGAGGGGTTCGATTTCAAATTTCTAAGTTTGCGAAATTAATATCAACTCCAGTTTAGGAGTTCTATTATATTCCCGTCCGGGTCTGAGATGTAAATAAACCTAAATACACCGATATTATCAAAATGATGTTCGCTTAGCTCTCCAATTTTCGATGCTCCATTCTTTAATGCTATTGCTAAAACCCCCGCAATATCCTCTACCTTAAATGCGATATGTCCAAATCCTTTTTGATTAGCTAAGTGTCTTTCAGCATTAATCATTTCTGAATACTGATAGATTTCTAATGTCGGTCCATTATCCCCATAGCCAGGTAGCCGTAATTGTACCCCTTGTAAATTCGCGTTAAAGACGCCGGTGCCTTTTTCAAGCCACTCCCCTTGATAGTTTCGTATAGGTGGAACCGCTATGCAATTAAACACGATTTCATAGAAACGTGCAAGTTCCTTCCAATCCTTTGTTATAATGTTGGTATGCGCATACTTTATATTCATGATGTAAATTCTGACTTGATTGTACGTAAAGGTATTAAAGGTAAGATTTTTTGCAATTTGTCCTTCTCTGGCGTGATAAAATTTTTTGTCCTTTAAGCCATTTAAAAGTATTGTTTTGCCTTCAAATTTCCTGTAATAAACCAACAAGAAATATCAAGTTTATTGCCTGTTGTGTTCTCCTGAAATTGCCATTTACAATAAACTATTCTATATTACCATTAAAAGATGCTAAATGTAGATTATATTTTTTCCTAATTATAATATTCGTTTTATAAAAGGGAATACTGCCCACTTTGTAAAGGCCTTTTTCTTTATCAATTACTACAGCCCACATTGTCTCAATGGTTTCTTCGTCAAGAACGTTGCTGTAAAATTGGAAAAGTATTTTTTCGTATTCTTCTTCTTCTGCCATTTTAAAAGAGGTCAAATTATTTATTACTTATAATTTAGGGTTGAGCAAGTTTGGTTAAACACATCTATTGTTCTGTAGCCAGGTGATTGCTTTATTTGTTACCAATCTCTCTATATTATCTTTGGTAGCCTCTGGAACATAATCTTGATAAGTCTCGCCATGGTCTAAATCATCCCAGGCCCAGTGAAGTAGATAAAAATCGAAAATTGGTTTTTCATAGTCATAAGCCAGACCTGTCGAATACAAAGCTTTTAGATTGCGCTTAACATCTATGGATTTAGCCATTTTTTCAATAAAAGTTCTACAGTACCCAACAATTGCTTCTTGTTCTTCTGGCAACACGATAAAAAGCTCATTAAATGAAGAGAGTAGATATTTTTCTGTTTCAAAAAAGTTTGCTGGCTTGGAAATACCTGCTAAGATCAGTAAAGACGGTGTTTCGTAACCAAGCGACAACATCTCAACAGCCCAATCTATGGATTGATCGATATCGAAATCTTTAAGGTATCGATATGCAAGCATCTTGCCTGTCAAATCACTTGTGCGCATTGGTAGTTGACATTATAGTTGAGCATTCTGTTTTAATGAATTGTAAAGTCGTTCCAGAGTCTGGCTTTTTTAGCGAGTTGATGAATTGCTAATCCGTCATGTTATCTTATAATCTGTGGCAAATAATTGATTTCTGCTTGTTGTGCCATTTATTTTTTATCAATATTATTTACGATTGTCCTCGTTACGCTATGCAGAATGTCGGTATTCCAATCATCCATATAACTAAATGACTTGTTTTCCTTGGCTGGATCATCAGCAGAATAAATAACAAAATACGTTTGATAATCTTTGGTACGAACCTTATCCCAGGTAATTTCCAGGAGATCGTTTGAAAGAATGCCATTCTTCTTGATTTTCAAGCAATCATTGTAGAATGTCACATCACCTATAGAAAATTCCAGATCGTTCCAAAAGTCTTGAATATGCCCGTTTGCAATATCACGAAAGTAATATTTCCATAGATTGCCCAAGATCTCTGAATATAGATTATGGCGATCTATTTTTCCAATTCCGTAAAAGCTCTTGAAGTGTATCTTCAGAACCTGATCATTTCTATCCTTGATAAATATCTGATATTCTCTTCCCACAATAAATTTATAGCCACTGATCCATCTCACGCCAAAACGATATTCCTTTACCGATGCTTTATCAATTTTTATATAAGGATTATGTTTTTTTCCTGTCTCGAACCTTATAAACTCTGGATGGATAGTCAATTCCCGTCGCTTATTGTCTATTGGCCCTCGCTTCACCACAAATCTAATTCCCCCTAAATGTTCTTCAGCATCCATTATTTTTCTTTTTGATGTAGGAAATTGCAATTTTATTCAACGGTCAATCCTATAAGTGAGAAGTCGATATCTTCTCCAATTTTTATTTTTTGCATAAGAATATCCGTATCGCTTCTATTTGCGCTATTTATCTTTACTGTAAAAAATACATTCGATGGCGAATTGATGTTATACTTTTTTACAACAGTACCTTTAATCAAACGGTCAGTTTTTGGATCAAATTTCCAGGATATATTTGGGCAATCCAAAATTAAGGCATTTCTGGAACCGTCAGTATTATCTACGCGCATATAGATTAAAATATGATCTCCTTCCTTAAACCGATTATAGTTTTTAACGGCCATAAGTGCAGCTTTTTCTTCGCATTCCCTTATGGTTTTCCAATATACTTTGTATTTTTCAACCTGTTCATCCACATCAATTTTTGTGTTATTTAATCTCCTATGCAAAGATGTAAGGATGATCGAGGACATATCATCGGGATGATTGATGCCTAATGATCTAAAATATTTGGCTAAAGGAACATTTCTGTCGCCTCTTATCCAATTATTTCTGATCCAAAGTCCGGCTCCAAAGTGGGCTTCAGCAACGGCCTTTTGTTCAGATTTGGTTTTAAACGAATTCAATTCGGTGGAAGTCCATTCATTTTTGAGGTAAGAGATTGACTCCTCCAGGTTTTTCGGCATTGCCTGTGTTTTAGGAGATGCTGAAGAACAACTAAGGCATGAAATAAGCAACAGAATATTGACCAGTGTTTTCATTAGAGAGCGAATAATTTTTAAATCTACAAAACGCTATTGAATTAGTAGCACTCACATAATCTTCTTTTCAACTGACATACTTATCCAATAAATTCCCATCTGTCCCCTGTTATCCATTACGCCTTTGGGCAACTGATTTTTAGGACAGCTTAAAATGCAAGTATCTACCCCTTTTACAAATGCAGTTAAGGCTTCAAGTTTATTTTCTGAAAATGGAAGTATCGTGTAGTCCCAACTGGAATAAAAAGACAACATCCACTTAAATTCTGCATCGGTTTTTCCATCGATTAAATATTGATTTAAAATGGAATACGATTCAGATACGGTTGCATTGTCGAGATCTTCAATTCCTGTATAACAACTGGGCTCCACCTGAGTATACCAATTTAAAAATATCAGCCGCTTTAAGATTTCAAGCTTTGCTGCTTCGTCATCAATGCGAAAATAGAGTTCAAGATAAGATTTATGGATATTCCGATATTGGTCAAATATTCCTTCCTCGGCAAGTTTTTCGGTTACAAAGTCCATAGTTCCATTTTGAGACTCGGCATAATCCCAAATTTCTACTTCTCTATCAGATAAAATATCGATTTCGGTTTTCATAATTTACTCCAACCCATGCTTTTTAGATAAACTGGGCTCTGCATAATCGAGAATCCCAGCGGATTAGTGGCGTCGTCCGTTAGATAGTTAATATCCATTTCAGTCTTAAAGAAAGTTTCTATTTTGTGTGCTTGGCCTTATTAACTCCAATCTTGCTGATTATCTTCTTCTCTGTTTCTGCCTGTATCACATTGATGATCAGATTTGGGTCAATATTTAGTATGTATGCTAGACGTAGTATTTCAGAAACTGTGAACTTTTCAGGATCAGCCAACTTCACAGAATACCGTTCCGAATTGATGCCTAACAATTTAATAATCTTAGTTGGATACAACTCAGAAATATCATACATCTTTTTAATCTTGTTGGTTTCAAACATTGCGCCTATTGACGAAAGGTCTTTTT
The DNA here is from genome assembly GCF_026239555.1 of Pedobacter sp. PF22-3. Lineage (GTDB taxonomy): Bacteria > Bacteroidota > Bacteroidia > Sphingobacteriales > Sphingobacteriaceae > Pedobacter. The sequence goes on from NZ_JAPIVP010000015.1 coordinate 29,375, forward strand.
CGGGACTATTATTGTTGTTCTTCCAATTAGCCATATTACTGCGTTTACAACTAAAGTCGTCAATAGATTACTATTCATTTATAAAAAAGAACCATTAGTAAATTTAAAAATACTAATAGTTTTTTTTTGTCTGGACTTTTTACTACGTTTGGGTATGAAAAAATAAAGAATTATTTTTAGCGATTACTTCACAAAATATTGAAGCATTCGCACTTCGAGTCTCGTCTTAGAAACCTGAGAAATTTCAAATGGATACGAGAGGTAAGTGTAGTGCTCACGTCATAGGCGTGAGCCTGCTTTTCCGTATCCAAGGCTTCTCAGGGCCACTAAGACGGTAAGTGGGTTTCACGCCTTATTTTGTGCCACCCACTTCCAAGACTCATTTGAAAGAAATTTAAATGAGATCAATATGGAACCAAAATTATCACCAGAAGCCGAACACGCTGCCCATTTCAGGGCGTTTATCCATCGGCTCTCCCAAAAGTTCGAACCACTCCAGATCTTCAGCTTTTCGCAGAACAGCTCCACTCATCATTCTCAAGGCTGTTTTATTGACAATCAAGGCTATTTTAAATGCGACTATTGCCTATTGGTAGTTACTGAAACGGCAACCCGAATAGATTACGAAATGCAGGATTTCGCCAACAGCTATTACCAGCATGGAACAATTACGGTGATCTCCCATGGCAGGCAATCGGTTATCGACGCAGTACAGCAAAACAGCCGCTTTTTTATCAGCGTGCTTACCTATGGAAAACTGCTCTATAGTAAGGATGGACTGTTAGACAGTGATCTAATAGCTGCGTTTATCCCCACAAAGGGCGCAATCAAGGCACTCAAACATTATGAACATCGGATACCGCTGGCTGACGGATTTCTGATGTGCGCATCCGAATGCCTGGAAAAGGAGCAGTTCGGGATTTGTGCCTTTATGCTCCATCAGGCGGTAGAACAGACTTGTATCTGTCTGTTGAGGGTTCATATCGCCTACCGTTCTGAGTTCCATAACCTTTACCGCCTGCTCCGTTTGTGTCAATGCTTTTCTGAAAAGCCTTTTCAGCTTTTCCTGTCCACTCCCGAAGATGAGCGGTTATTTGATGTAATGGCAAAAAGTTATTCTGGTTCACGTTATAAAGATGATTTTACGGTTTCCCGGCAGGATGCGGAGCGTCTTTATCAAAGGGTCGCATCTTTTATTTTGTTGGCAAAGGAGATGTGCAAAGAAAAAATAGAACTGCTTGCCAAATCGGCATCAGACTATTCAGTCTTAAAAAACGCTGATCACGTACAGATCGAAAAAATATTACAGACCAATATTTGAAACTATGAAACCATCATGATTTATCAACCACACAGTGGGATGAATAAATCTGATAGCTTCATAACAGCTAAAAAACAAATTTAAACAGATGAAAAAGCAAACAAATAAAACATCAGATAACAGGATCGTTTATCTTGACAATGATGAAATAACAGATCCGATAAAAGTGGTAAATGATTTTTTCAGTCACTCCTGGTTGCCCAATCATTTGAAGATGCTGAAACGCTGGCGAAACGATGCAGCGCTTGAATCCGAAGAATCAAAAAAATGTAGCCCAGACTACCTTGTTTATAATTACGAACTGACCATAAAGCTGATAGAGGCCGCCTGGCTCTTAAAGAGTCACAAGCTTGGCAGACTTGACTTCGATGACAAACAGCAAAGTGATATCGCAAAATGGTACATCAAAACGGAAAGGAAGAAGCTACGGGATTATCCAGAAAATCTGAGCATTCGGGAGATCGTAAAGCCTTCATCTGTACTAAAGAAAATGTTCAGGACCTATAAACTGGACGGGTATAAAAAAATCCTGAACACATGGCTTCACAATGCGCTGAGCAGCTCCTTCATAGAAGAAAGCCTTTCCAAATCTGAAGTCATCACAGTTTACGAACAATTGGTTAAACTGTTCGAGGCTACGTGGCTGATTAGTGAGCGCGTTAAAGATGGCAATTGAAGCTTTATTTTCCGTCCCGACTGACGAAGGCCCTAAACCGTTTAGAAAAACTCCTTTTCATTCGTTTTGTAAATTTTTAGGAGGAAATGGTTGTCATCATGGCTATACCACAACCCCATAAATGTTCCCAGATCATATGGGTGTGAAGAAAATGAAAATGGTTTGCGGGGTTTGAAACAGCTTACTCTCATTAATTATGTTCTTGGATCAACTAAGTTAAATTTTTCGAAGTAATTTTGTCAAGCAGAAGTGTTATAAGAAATTGGCAATTAGGTAGATTCCTATTAAGAAACCATTTACTATGGCCTAAATTTAATTCAAAAAAATTGATTCTTGTTGACAAAGGCAATAAGAATCAATGATCCATTCTATCAATATTTTCGGTCTCTTGCTCGGTATTCATAATTATTTTGTAAGTTATTAGCACCTCAAACTATTTAATCTGTCTCCTTTGGTACAAAAGCCTCGTACCACGCACTGTTATTTTCATCGCCGTCATGGGTTTTTACCACAGCTCTTATTTCTGGCTCGCCAACAAGATCTCCATCATCATTAACAAGTTGAATTAAAACACGTTCATGGTGGTCAAACTGGTCTTTTGGCGCACCCTGAAAGGGAATAAGTAATGGTACTTGAGATACTGATTCATCTGTTCTGATTTTGATAGTTTTCATATTTTATTTTTATTTCTTTAACATCGATTCAAATAAACAGTCAAATTCCCCTCAGGTTCAACGTAACATCTTTCATTTGATCTTTAAGCAAAATATTGTTTTTGCTATCACTTATTTCTCCCAGATTACACTAATTGTATAGTCGTAGGACTTAGCAAATAGACAATACTCATAAAACCTGCTGTCTTGTTCATCATCGTTCAATCTCAACCAATCTGATTTCCATATATCCTGTTTTGATTCGTTGCCACTGTACACTTTTTTTGTAGTGTATAATTCGTAAGCAACAGATCCTGTCGGTGGCGGGGAATCCCGTTGAAACTCCAGAAAATATCTAAAGTCATATGATGGCTTGAACCACTTCATTTTATTTCCCTTACAAAATACAATGCATATTGGATGGTTTCCTGCCTTCACGAACTTGAGAATTGCAGCGGTTTTACTCACCTGAAATCGTTTTGCTAAATTGTCTATAAGATCGGGGCCGAATACTTTTCTTTCACATTCCTTATAGAAAAGGGTCGAAGGCATCAGGAATTCGGATGCAAACTCATTGGCTTCTACTTCATGGGGACCTCCCTGAAACCAGCTAAGCAAATCATGATCAGTGTCCGAAATTATCGGATATAAATCCTTATGCATTTCGAAGTGTCCCAATTCGTGAGCGGCGGCAAAGCGCTTTTTACTCACATATTCAATTTGTGAATTTATAGTAATTATTGACTTCCCCTTTAATGTGATAATCTCACCTTCCTTTCCCGATAGCGGTTTTTCTTCGTAAAAAGCCCGCCTCCCTAAAATGATCTCCGAAATGGGGAGTTCGGTCGGGTCATCTAGTCCACAAGCATCAAGGACTTTTTGAGCGGTCAGCTCGGCTTTAGTAAGCTTAAACGTCTTTGTTGTTGGAACCATCTTCCTCCATAAATTTGAGTGTATAGTGTTTAATTAAAATAGCCTTAATATCTTCTTTGGATAACGTCTCAAAATTTCGGAAGTTCAGTGAAAGTTCTTCTTTTAGCATGAACTCTTTAATTGAGAAAGTTGCCTGACTTAGCAAATTTTCGGCCCATTGTATCGCCTTGTCCTTAACAGATTCTGCCGCTACCATGTCTGCTTTAGTTTGTTCTGCATTTATCTGGAGATGCATCCTTTTAATCCGTTTTAGGCCATCTGCCACTATTTTATCCGGATTTAACCCCTGCAACGACAAAAACTGTTTTGACTGTTCTTTATTGGAGCTGATTGAGTCGAGGTCAGCAACTACTAATCTGATAAAATCAGTTTTAGTGTATTTTGCACTTTTACTCATAATTTATGTTCCGTTAAATCAAACTTTTTCACTGTATTTTTTATAATTGTTTTCAAACGCCTAAAGGCGTTGTCATAGGTATCTTCACTCATTTCAAACTCTTTAATTACTTCCCGTCTCTTCATCCCGTAGCCATATATAGATACAAATATCTGTTCAACATCATTTTCACCCTGCACGGTATCAGCTATACTGGACATAACGTTGTCATAATCCACCTGTTGGTCAAAAAATGCTTCCACATATGGCAAAACCGATTCCAGATAATTATTGGCACTATCTTCATCGTCGAGGCCATCGGCAATGCCAAATACATCTTTCGTAGTTTTATTTTCATCAGACCTTAAGTCATTGCCAACCAACGACCTAATAACGCTAAATTTTAAGAAATCTACCAACGTTCCTTTTTCAGGATCAAACTTCTCTGGTTTTTCTAAATACCTTCCAATAGCTTCGTAGACATAATCGTCCACCTCTTTGCCTTTTAAATAAGAACCAGGATCTTTTCCTCTAAACCATGTCTTACCTTTTATCAGCCCTATTGTATAAGAATGAAGCTTGAGGATTATATCCTCCCAATCAGGGTCTTCCATATTTTTCTCACTCATTAATATACTTGCTTACTTAATTAATGTTGGTGACTAACTTTTTTTTGCAGGCACCTGCCAAAAAGATTTTCTCATCAACAGTCCTATTTATAAGCAAATTATTAAAAATAAATTAGATATGACACTTTTACAAGCTATTAACCAGTTCATCGACAATATTTCGGTTACTGATAGACAAGAGACCAGCATCTCATCATCTTTGGACAATATATATTGGCACCTGAAAAAAAAGGATAATGAACTTTATGTGAGCAAAACGTTCACTAACGGGTCTTACGATAGAGACACCATAATTAGACCGTTAAATGATATAGACATCTTTGCGGTACTGAAGCTGGACGAGTGGAAAGATGAATATGGCAGGCTACCATCACCTCAAACCGTTCTTTCTAGGTTCAAAAATTATCTAAATGGTCTGGTAGATTACAAAGATAAAGTGTATCAAGATAGACCCTGTGTTTCAATAGAACTCTCAGATAAACAGTTTGATATACTTCCTTGCTTTGAAGTGTTTGGCGGTGGGTACCAAATTCCGAATTATGATCTCACAGGATGGAGTTACAGTTACCCAGACCAGTTGTACAGAGATTTAGAGGCCGTTCATAAACTTCGCAACTACAAAGTAAAACAGATTATCAAAGCCGTTAAATACTGGAACAGAGACCTTTACAAGCTGATACCATCTTACCATATAGAGGAGGCAGCCATAAATATATTTAACCTAAACAGTTTCACTAATTTTAAAACCGGGATAGAGATTTGGTTCGATAACGCTGGGTATTATCTTCAACAGGCCAAGTTTAAGTCCTATAAGAACTATGATAAGGCGATTGAAAACATTAAGAAAGCAAACAAAAAACTGCAAGATGCAGCGGTTAAATATGAAGATGGAAAAGAGGGAGAAGCAGTTTTAATGTGGAAAGAGATATTCGGTAGGGATTTCCCGACTATCAATGCAGAAGAAGCTAAGAACTTTTCCCAGGCAATCAGCGAAGGCAATCTGAAAGTCGCAAGTACAGGACTATTATCTACAGTTGCCGGTTATGGCATCAGTGCATCTAGGGGTTATCATGGCGGTATATCAGAAGGCTAAAAAATATAACCCTGAAATACAGGTTATCGCCATGCGGTCGAGGTACCCACAGTTCAAACATACGCGAACCAAAGATGGTTGCATAGTTTTTAAAGGCAAATTACGTGTAAAACCAGAACTGCCGGAGTATGAGGTTAAGATTTTATATTGTGGTGATAAATCGCCAAAAGTTTATATTTTAAACCCTGCTCCCGTTGAGGGTGCCCCACATATTTACTCTAACACAAAATCATTATGTTTATACCATCCGGATAACTTTAAGTGGCACGGCGGTAAATTGATTGCTGAAGATATAATGGGATGGACAGCTGGCTGGATATATTTTTATGAATACTGGTTGCAAACAGGTAAATGGATTGGGCCTGAAGCTTCACACAATATTTAATTAAACGCTATGACACGAATAGTACCACATCAACAGATGTTCAATAGGGCCAAGATGTTTGACAAATGGGCAAATATTTTTATCTATATTTCTTCAGCTATCTCGATAGCATTAATGTTCATCAATCCGACAAACGAAAGATTTGTTATTGTATTAAATGCACTCAACTGCGTAATAATAGCATTAGTGGTGCTCTTTGACCAGCTTTTTAACTATTTGTTTTTTGAGGCTGGAAAAGCAAAGAGACTGGATTTCATAGATAATTCGTTTGGAACCGATTTCTCTGGTGCTAAATCCCAGGGTTATTTCACAAATGAAAATCTCAGCGCCGGAATCTATAAAATGGCTGTGAACTGCTTCGAGAATTCTTTTTTTTCAAAAAATATAAGTAGTAAAATGATCTCTGGTGCATGGATCAAGGCAGTTATCATACTGGTTATTTTTGTCTTTAACGCAGCACTGGGAGCTAAAGGTCTAGTTAACCTTCTTTTTCAGTTATCGCTTCCTGTTTTGCTTATCACGCAAGCGGTTAAGGTTACTTTTTTCTATGCAAGAATAAACACAACTTATGAGGCTTTTCTCTCTTTGTTCAGCGACTTCAAACAGGCAGGAAACATCTTAGGCAAGGACCCGGAAATTTTAAAGATAGTATTAGAATATCAGACTACCCTCACATGGGGAGCAATACCACTTAGTGACAGGGTATTCAACAAATTTAATCCAACGCTTTCCAGAAAATGGAATGAGCTTAAGGCGAACTATAACATAGCCGGTGAGGCTTAATGTTAAATAGCGAAGATGAAACTATTCCTCTTTTTAATCTATAAAGTTATCAATCATGTTGAAACCTAAAACTGCGAACAGAAAAATACATTTACCTGCAATAGAAGATAGCATTTACCCTCTTTGCAAACAAACAAATCTTAGAACAGGGATACGAAGACCTGCTATAACAATGCCTGTGGCTGAATTCCTTAAACTGGATTATTTTATGCGGTGTGAGAAATGTTATAAAATGATATGAATTAACAACTTGAAACTTTCTCTTCCGATCATCAGTAAATCCAAAAAAAAATGTACGGTTTCGTAACGATTTTATAATAACATTTTTTGCTTTTCAAAGAAATAGATTATATTAACGTATAGCAATTGCAACTAAAAAATACAAACAAAAAGGTGAGTGATTCGGTGAGTCGCTTTTCAAAAACCTTTCAGATAGCCTTTCAACGCTGAAAATTGAACGAAATTCACATCCCATTGAGATCTCAAAAATCCTCCAATTTTCCTTAAAGGTTTTTTTGTTTAAAAGGATTCCGCTATGCTAAATCCCGAACAGCTGTTTATTGCCCCCTTACCCGGCCTGCTCCGACATTACTTACTGAGGGTATTATTGGAAGACTAACGATTTGGCAATCCTTTATTTCATTTCTGCCTTACCGGCAGACCACAGTTCTGATATTCGCCGAAATTGTTAGGTAGAAGCGATTTCAATTCAGGTATAGCAATTCGATGCTGTATTAAAACCTGCTGATGGAGACTGAATGATTTTTTTTCTAAACAACTGATTTCGAATGCACACCTTGCTGTTTCCACCCGGCTCGGTTACGCACGTATTTTATGGATAAAATTGCTTTTTTTCTCTTCTTTAATTATAATTAAGTTCCCAAAAGCATCGCCAAAACCAAACTCAATTCACTTGACGGAAAGTATTAGCCGGGTTAACCTGTTTACCAAACTTTGAACCTGTAAGCGTATCAATATTCCCTGGTTTTTCAATAATTAAGCTGGATCTAATACCAATATAGTTCAAATATTTATTTTTTATTTGTTCGACTGAACATTTTATGTACTTTTGTCTAAAATGAAGTTATCCAAAGAAGACCAAATCAGAGACGAAATTATCGCTGCCGCCATAGCGGTTTTTGAAAGCTATGGCTTTACCCGGGTATCAATGCAGGATATTTCCAAAGCAGGTAAAAAAGGACGCACTACTTTGTATTATTATTTCGGTAATAAAACAGAAGTTTTTGATGCAGTAGTAGAAAAATTATGCCTTCAGATATTTGATGCCTGCCAGGCGGTTATTGATCCCAATGCCTCAATGTCTACTAATTTGGAAAAATTTTACACCAAGAAATTACAGGAACTCAAATTGCTTACTAAAAGATATCATCTGGTATTAGAAGATTTAAAGCAACAACCGGAGCTTGCCGCCGCTAAAACCAGGGTTTTACTCGAGAAAGAAGGCAGTGTACTTTACAAGTTGATCAGATGGGCAGTTGAGAAAAAAGAAATTGCGGAACTCAGCGAGGCTGATAGTCATTTTCTTGCTGAAACAATTGTAACCGCATTCAAAAGCTTTGAGCATGAAATCATCTTGTTTAACCGGTTTCCCGATATGGAAGCCAAACTGTCCTGGATTTCACAAATTTTTTGCAAAGGATTGAAATAATTTTTTTTGATTAAAAATAGACAAAAACACATAAACTGTTCAAATGATTAAAATATGAAACCTATCTCATCAATTTTTACAGCCGCTACCGTAGCGCTACTTTTCACTGGATGTTCCGAGCACAAAGATTCTGGCAAAATGCCTGACACGATCAATGTTAAAACGATTAATTTAAGCAAGCAACAGGGAGGATCCTCCGATCAGATAATTTATAGCGGAACTTTGCAGGCCGACAAAATGATCGATTTGAGTTTCCAGGTTTCCGGCACCATTAATTCATTCCCGGTACAAGCCGGAGATTACATAAAAAAAGGCCAGTTAGTGGCCACCGTAGATGAAACTACTTACCGTAATCAATATAATGCACAATTAGCCCAGGTTAAACTGGCTGAAGAAAACTATAACCGTATTCTTTCTGTATTTAAGAAAGGCAGCATAGCAGAAATTAAAATGCTGGAGGCCAAATCAAATCTAGACCAGGCGGCATCTGCTGCAAAGGCAACTTATCAAAATATTGCGCACACCAAGCTATACGCTCCTCAAAGCGGGTATGCGGGCGACAAAAAAACAGAAGCAGGTGCTATTGCTAGTCCCGGATTACCTGTGTTGCAGTTACTGGATACACGTTCGGTAAATGTTTTAGTAGCTGTTCCTGAAAATGAAATCAACCTATATCATCAGGGTGATCATGCATCTGTCACCATAGAGGCCATGGGTAATACTCCGGTAGAGGGGCATATTGCAGAAGTAGGTGTCATGGCCCTCAATAGTAGTGCAAACTACACGGTCAAAGTAAAACTGGCCAATTCCAGTCAAAATTTAAAACCGGGCATGCTCTGCAAGGTGGTATTCCGCCCTTCTCAAACTAAATCATTGTCTGCTAAAACAGTTGAACAGCAATTAATTGTCCCTGCCCAGGCCGTACAAGTAGATGAGCAAGGCCGTAATTATGTATATACCGTTAACCCGCAACATAAAGCGCAACGGAAAGAGGTTAAAACCGGTTTACTCTATAATAATGGATTGGCAATTACCAGTGGTTTAACTGGTAATGAAGAACTGATTACTTCCGGTTACCAAAAGCTGGCAGATCAGTCTCCCGTTAAAATCATCCAATAAATCAGCCCCCCATGAAAAAGAAAGAAAACATGATTGAGTGGGCCATGCGCTACCATGTGCTGCCCCTTACCCTAGCTGTTGTACTATTTTTACTGGGTATCCTTGCCCTGTTCAATATGCCCCGCAATGAATTTCCCGATTTTACGATCAGGCAGGGCGTAATTGTTGGCCTTTACCCGGGTGCATCATCCAACCAGGTAGAAGAACAAATGACCAAAAAAGTTGAGGAATACCTTTTTAGTAATAATGAGGTGAATAAAACCAAAACCTACTCTTATTCACGCGATGGCGTAATGTATATTTTTGTTGAAGTATCTGATAAAGTGAGCGGTGCTGAGGCCAAAGCTTTTTGGAATAAGATTAAGAATGGCATGCTCCTTTTACAGGGGCAGTTACCGAAAGAGGTGAAAGGTTTTTATGTGAACAGCGATTTTGGTTCTACTTCTGCTTTACTGCTGGCAGTAGAATCACCCACCCGGCCTTATAAAGAACTACTGCGAAATGTAGAAGACATTGAAGCTGAATTACGCCGGGTTAAAGACGTGGCCAAAATATCACACACGGGTAACCTGAACGAGCAAATCGGTATTTATGTTGATAACAATAAACTGCTTCAAAATGGAGTTACGGCTGGTAACATTAAGGAAGTATTGCAAAATGAGGGTGCCATCAGTGCTGCGGGCACCGAAGATGGAAAAATAATCGACCGACCAATACATCTGACCAGTTTTTATAAAACGGAGTCAGACCTTGCCGGGCAGATTATCAAGCGTGACGATAAAGGTAATTCCATACGGCTCCGTGATGTAGCCACCATCAGGCGGGAATATGGTGACCCTGACAGCTATGTAACATCGAATGGCACCAAAAGCATCATTATTTCGCTGGAAATGGTGACCGGTAAAAATATCGTACATTTTGGCAAGGAACTGGAAGAGCGGCTGGCAAAAGTGAGTGCACATTTGCCGCCGGATATTAAACTGGTTAAACTAGCCAATCAGCCGGAAGTGGTTGATGAATCCATTGCCCACTTTATGAAGGAGTTCGCTTTTGCCTTAATTGGTGTCGTGGTTGTAGCTTTATTGTTATTACCGTTGCGGGTAGCAGCTGTAGCAGCGGCAACCATTCCAATTACGATTGCGGCAACACTGGGCATTATGTACCTGGCAGGGATAGAACTGGATACGGTAACATTGGCAGCGCTTATTGTGGTACTGGGGATCGTTGTTGATGATCCTATTGTAGTTATAGATAACCATGTAGAAAAGCTGGATCATGGGATGTCTTTCTGGGATGCAGCCAAAAGCAGTGCGGAGGAACTTTTCCCTTCTGTATTTACAGCAACGCTTGCCATTTCGGCCACATTCTTCCCGCTGATGTTTTTTATGACGGGAACCGCAAAAGACTTTATCAGTGTTTTCCCGGTTACCATCATTATTGCCTTAACCTTATCCCTGGTGATATCAATGTTATTGGTGCCATTTTTTAATACGCTTTTCATTAAAAAGGGGTTGCATAACGAAAATAAAAAGCAAGACCATAAATCAATGCTGGACAGGCTACAACTGTTTTTTAATAAACATATCGGCAATTCAGTTAAACATTACAAACTTACCATACTCTTCGGCGTGCTGTCCGTTGTATTCGGTGTCATCATCATGGGCATACTCCCCCAGCAATTATTCCCTAAAGTAGAACGTAATCAATTTGCTGTGGAGATTTACCTGCCCAGTGGTTACAGCCTTAACCAAACGGATAGTGTGGTTAAAAACATGGAACGTATCATGCATCAGGATAAACGGGTGGTAAATTATACCAGTTTTATTGGTAACAGTTCACCACGTTTTCACATGGTTTATGCCCCTAACCTCGCCGCTAAAAATTATGCGCAAATATTGGTCAATACGGCATCTGAAGGCGCTACGGAAGAAGTGATCAAAGATTATCAGCAAAAATACAGCAATGTGTTCCCTTCTGCTTATGTAAGGATGAAACAACTCAACATGGTTAGTTCACCGGCGCCGATAGAAGTTCGTATATCAGGCAACAATATTGATGATCTTAAAGCGGTAGGTGAAAAGGTGATTGCCATAGGTAATAGGCATAAAAAAGTGATCTGGACCAGGACGGACTATGACCAAATGGAGGAAGGGATAAAACTCAATGTGAAAAGCCAGGAACTGGCGCGCCTTGGTTTAACTAAGAGCGATGTGGCCAACACCGTGGCCATGCACACCGAGGGCGTTGATGCTACGCGACTTTGGGAAGGTAACTATCAGATTGATGTGAAAATTAAAACACCCAAAACATCCAGAATGAATGTATCCAACCTGCTGGATCTCAATATACCTTCCCAGCAAACAAAAACAGTGGTACCGCTTAGACAGGTGGCCGATATTTCGCCGGAATGGAATGATGGACAGGTGGTGAGGCGGAACAGCATCCGCACACTAACTGTACGGATGGACATTGTTCCGGATGCTGTTGCCAATAACGTGCTGACGGAACTACAGCCAGATATCACCAAAATTAAATTGCCGCAGGATGTTGAAATCTCCTATGGCGGTGAACTGGAACTGCAAAGTGAAAACATGGGCCCTATGGGGATTTCCTTACTCATGAGCGTCATCCTGATCTTTTTGATTTTGCTTTGGCACTTTAAACATCTTAAACACGCAATACTCAGCATCACCACCATGCCCCTCAGCTTGCTTGGCGCATCATTCGGATTGTTGGTAACTGGCTATCCATTCGGGTTTACCTCTTTTCTAGGACTATTGGCCTTATGCGGTATTGTGGTGCGTAATGGCATTATCCTGATCGATCATGCCGAAGAACTCAGGATTCATGAAGGGAAAACGGTGTTGCAGGCCGGTATTTTATCAGCCGAACGCCGTATGCGGCCCATATTCCTAACTTCTACGGCTGCAGCCGTGGGTGTTACACCTATGATCATCAGCCGCTCCTCTTTATGGGGACCATTAGGCACTGTGATCTGCTTTGGGCTAATGGTTTCCATGGTATTAACCCTTTTTGTTTTACCAACGCTTTACTGGCTGTTCTTCCGCAAAGAAGATGAAAAGGTAGAAGAAACAAATCACCAAACCGCGTAATCCTTAAAATTGATTATTATGAAATTCCTCTTTTTATCCATCATATATCTGGGTTTGGCGTATACCGCCACCGCTCAGCATATTGTATCACTTGAGCAAAGCAGGCAAGCCGCTTTAGCATACAGTACCGCGATCAAAAACGGGCAGCTTAAAGTAAGCTCGGCAGACTTCGGACTAGTTGCAGCCAAATCTTCCTATCTCCCATCTGTTAGCGGTACTGGCCTGGGCTTGTATGGCTTCAAAGATTTGGTACCGGCTATTCCGGGCATATTGAACAAAGGCATCAACAATTTCTACCTGGTAGGTGTAACAGCCACCCAGCCCATTTACGCAGGCGGTAAAATTGAAACCGGTTATCGGCTAGCTGCTTTACAGCAGGAAACCAGTAAAATAATGGCCCGGCAATCTGTTGATTCGGTATTACTGCTCACTACGCAAAAATACTGGAACCTGGTAAACTTGCAGGAGCAGGAAAAAACGCTCGCAGCTAATGAATTGCTGCTGAATAATGTGCTGAAAATGCAAAAGGATATGCTGGCTTCAGGAATGATTGCCCGCAATGACCTGCTGAAAGTAAAAGTTCAACGCAGTCAGCTAATTGTTAACCGCAGTAAATTGCAAAACGGGCGTCGACTGGCCCTGTTTGATTTTTCAATATACACCGGCATGCAATATGATTCATTGATGGTGATGCAAGATACGCTGGACAAGGTAAATGAACCATTGCTTCCTGGTGGAACAGCGGACACCACACTTTCTGGCATAGCCAATTACCAGTTACTGCTCAAACAGGTGCAAGCTGAAGGTCTGCAAACCAAATTAAGTAAAGCAGATTATTTGCCGAGTTTATCTGTCGGGCTGAGTGCTTCGCAGGCAGGCTCATTTAATAAGACAATAGGCAGTACTTTTGTACCGGCAGCCCTGGCTACCCTGAGCATTCCTATTTCAGACGGTTTATGGGGGCATGCGAAACAAAAGGTAAAACAGAGAAAGATTAGCGAACAAATTGCTCAAAACACTTTAAGGGATGGGAGCAATCAGCTGCAGGTAGGTATTCTGAAATACTGGTACGATATGAAAGATGAACTGACGCAGATCCGCTACGCCAAAGAGAACTTGTTACAGGCCACAGAAAATCTGAAAGTAAATCAGGACAACTATAAAGCGGGATTAAGTACGGCAACTGATGTTTTGGATGCCCAGGCATTTTATCAACAGGCTGCATTAACATTAAATACCGCTTATTCAGATTTCCAGGTGAAAAAAGCTGCATATGAATATGCAACAGGTAAAATTAATAGTAAATAAGTTTTATTCATCATAGCTAACCCGATGGAAATATTTAGGAAAACGGAATATCGTGTTCAAATAGCCGAAAACGCAATTAGAGTAATTAGCCAATACAGTATTGAACAAATCTCTTTTAAACTCATCTCGGCTATTACAAAAGTTAGTGTAAACACAATTATTGATCATTTTGACAATTTGAATAATCTGATCGCCTTTTGCCTTGTGCAGAGTTTTGATGGTTTAGCCAAAAATTTATCAAAAGATATTAAAGAGAGGCGCAATAATATGAATGGTATGGAAGCCTTTTGGATAACATTGGTGGAGTTTAATACGACTCATTGCCATAAAGGGCGGCTAATAGCCGCTTACCTTAAGGCTCCAGCTTCGTATCCGTTGGTGCATGCAAAGCATTGCCTTGCAAATTCCCTTAATCATAAGTTTGAAAAGACTGAGCATATCTTAAAAAAATGCAATGGTGATATTAGGTTTATCGCATTTGCGTACCTGTTTCAAATGGCAAATAAGGTATCGAATGATCTGGCCAATTCTGTAGAAAGGCATAGACAACTTTTCATGTCAGATTTCTACAATGAGCATGTGGCATATGAGCTCAACAGGTTTACTAAACTCCCCATAAGCTAACCATAAAATGAAAATGATGACGAGAATTATAGTTGTAGGCGGCGGATTCGCCGGAATTAATCTGATAAAAGGACTGGCTGGTAAAAAAGGTATTGAAGTGGTATTAGTAGATAAGAATAATTATCATTTTTTTCCGCCGCTCCTGTACCAGGTAGCCACCGCATTTATTGAGCCATCCAACATTACCTACCCCTTTAGGAAAATGTTTCAGGGAAGACAAAATGTGCGCTTCTATAATGGAACATTGCTAAGTGTTGATGATGAGGAAAAACAAATCATCACCGATAGCGGGAGGCTCAACTATGACTTTTTAGTGTTGGCCATGGGTACCGAAACCAATTTCTACGGCCTGGAAACCTTGAAAACGAAAGCTTTGCCAATCAAAACAATTGAAGATGCGCTGTATCTGCGCAATCATTTGTTAATGAATATGGAAAAAGCCGTTAAAACAACCAACCCGCAAGAACGGACCAAGCTGCTTAACCTTGTTATTGCAGGAGGCGGGCCAACCGGTGTTGAATTGGCCGGCATGGCAGGCGAAATGAGCAAAAGTATTTTTCGAAAAGATTATCCTGAACTGGGTGAAGCTGCAGGAAACATCTACCTGGTAGGTTCAGGAGATAAACTGTTAGGCCCCATGAGCAAAAAGGCACAACAGGAATCTTATAAACAATTGTTTAAATTAGGGATTCAAATCAAATTGGGGGTGGCTGTTCAGGATTATATGAATGACGAGGTGATCCTTTCCAACGGGGAAAAGATCAGTACCTGTTCCCTTATCTGGGCATCGGGAGTTGTCGCAGCCAATGTGAACGGTTTGCCTGATGAATCCAGGGGCCGGGGAGGAAGATTAAAGGTTGATGAATATAACAGCATTTCAGGGATTGATAGCATTTTCGCCATTGGTGACATCTGCTGTCAAACTACAGACAAACATTATCCTGAAGGTCATCCGCAACTGGCACAGGTGGCCATACAGCAGGGTGAGTTACTTGCAGCTAACCTGGTGAATTTGACAGATAATAAAAGGATGAAGCCTTTCACCTATGTAAACAAAGGAAGTATGGCTATTATCACTAAATATCATGCCGTTGTAGACCTTCCATTTGGTTCTTTTAAGGGCTACTTCGCCTGGCTAACCTGGCTGTTCGTACACATCATACCTATAGCAGGGTTCAGGAACAAGGCAAAACTGGCATACAACTGGATTTGGAGTTTTCTAACGAATGATCCCAACCTGCGATTGATTATACGCGCAAAAAAGGACCTTTAAACATCATAGTATAAATTACAGCAATCACTGTTTATGCTGATGCCTTAGTCATATCTTAATTCACTAAATTATGCGCACCCCTACGTTTTCATTTCAATCCAATCCTACGATTAATCGTTTGATAAAGAGCGATTTTTCATTCAGGCCACTCGAAAACTACCTGAAAAAATTAAACCGCTCTTCACCGATTAGAATGAGAATGATCGATGAGCTGATTGAAGCGCTGCAACAATATTTAACTGGCAACAAGGACAATTCGTCCTTGCTTCCCGACCCTGATGACCAATCCTTATTTGATTTAATTTACCTGGCACTGAACCCGTTACTTGCAGATGAACGTAATTGTTTTTTGGCAATAGCCTCGCCATTGCCGGGGAAAATACATTATTGTACAGATGCATTTAATGATCTTTTTAAAAATGGTATGGCAAAAGCAAAAAGCGTTGGCGGTACAGATCAGGATGTAAATCTGTTAAATGAATATAAGAATTACATCTACCGCCTGATTTTAAGCCAATGTTATCACTTTTCCTTTCAGATACTGGAACCAGGACATTATACCTATACTAACCCTAAAACCGGGCTGGAAGAATATTACAAGGTAAATATCGATACCAGATTTGTAGAGGTTGTGGTTACAGGTGAGTTGCCTGATGTCACGATGGATAGTATCATCAATGCCGGCCCTGCCCGCATAGACCCATTAACAATACTAGAAAAGATTTTACCATTGCACTTTTTTAAACTATCCGGTTTTGCCGTAATTACGCTGGAAAACATTACTGATACCTTCGCAATTGATCAAATCAGAAACGAACTTGTAAACCATGAAAACGAAGATCACATCTACCAGCAAGTGATTAAAAGTTTAAGTGTCCTATCCGGCAACAATGCTGTTCATTTTAGTTTAAAACCTTTGACCAGATTAAACAATGAGACAATTGTGGATATCAACCCGAAAATACAAAGTTTCATGATGGATTTAGCCGAACAATTTGAAGACGAAATAATGCTTCAATCACTCTTTAGTGGGTACCAGGAAAATCCGGTTACGTATTACTTTTCTTCAGCCAATAATGCCGGACACAATTTTGAAATTCCTATTCATGATCTTTTGGAATCAAAAAAAGTTAAAGTTTATGCTTGTCTGCCGCTACTTTTCAAACAAAAGGTTGTTGGCATTTTGGAAATATATGCTTTCAAAGAGGTATTATTCTTTGAAAACATTTTGGCGAAAATAGCAGTAGCATTGCCTTTACTCAGCCAGTTAACAAAAAATAGTGCCGATCACTTTTCAGATAAGATCAATGATGTGGTGCGGCAACACTTCACTGTTCTGCAACCGGCCGTTCTGTGGAAATTCCATCTTGCGGCCTGGAATTACCTGCAAAAAGAGCAGAACATGGAAGCCGGTGCCGCCATAGAATCTATCACATTTGATGGCGTTTATGCTATTTATGGCGCAATTGACATCAAAGATTCTACACTAAAACGTAATGATGCACTATTGAAGGACATTCATAGCATGCTGGACGAATCCATAAGCATATCAGACAAATTGATCATTGCCGGGTATCCTGCCGAAAAGGTCAAAACATCATGTGTTAAATTCAAATCCAGATACCAGCAAGCGGTTACATTAAAGGACGAAATAGCTATTTTAACCTTTCTACGTCTTTATTTGAAACCACTCTTAATGCCCCTGGCAGAGGAAGAGCCGGATTATTTAGCTTATGCTAACGCTTATCTGGAACAGGTTGGTAATGTAAATAGTGCAAGCCATGTTAACCGTAACATTTTAGAGCAAAAAATTGGGCAGTTAAACGAAGATATAACGGGATTTATGGCCAGGATGATCGAGGATTTGCAGCAGCTACATCCTGGTTACATTAAGACATTTAGAACTGACGGAGTAGAAAGTGATATTTACATCGGTCAATCCATTACGCCAAGATCAAAATTAGATGGCGGTAAAATCAGGGCATATCGGGCTTTGCAGCTTCGTTATATGGCTTTGATGGCAAAGTATTCCGCTCAAACGTCATTAACCGACTCATTTGCGCTAACCACTACACAACTCATCTTTGCACCCGGCACCCCCATTACCATTACTTTCCGTAATGATGAAAAGCGGTTTGATGTGGAAGGAGCAGATAACATCAATTATGAAATAATTAAAAAGCGAATCGATAAGATATGCATTAAAGGAAAAACCGAAAGGTTGAATCAGCCCGGTAAAATTGCTATTGTATATCAGGATGATGACATTAAAACGGAGTATTTGCATCTCATAAGCGTATTACAGGAAGAAGGTATTTTGCGTGAAAATGTAGAAATTTTGCACCTTGAAGACTTGAAAGATGTTTTTGGATTAATGGCGATCCGGGTAGAGATTTAAAATATAGAGGCAAAGAAAATCGTTTAAGGACATACAGACGGTAAATAAGGATGAATCTTCTTTGATCTCTTTAATTATCTTAAAAGAGCTGCTGGTCACATACAGGTGGCATTCCGTTATGCTAAAATCCCGAACAGCCGTTTATTGCCTCCTTACCCGGGCTGCTCCGACACAGCGATAGCCCAACTAAACCTTAAGATAACCTTCTCCTTACCTGTTATTTAGCTATTGTTAATCTTCCAATCCAAAGCGAGGCAAATCTTTAACCTAGCTGATCTCTAACAGCGCCATACCTCAACTAAAGCAAGTGTGAAGTAGTGTGCAAGCAAGTACCACGCAAGCCTGGCCGGAAGGTGGCCTAAACGTGGGGTAAATGTGGAATTGGAATATTCTTTTTGGAGTTTTTTAATCAGACGGATTGATTTGGGTGATCATCCTTTTTTGCTTATCCTAAGATACGAAAATTATGGCAAAAACATACGGTTTGAGGAATATGGAAAACTAAGGTTGTCTTCTTAGATTTCAGAATTTTTCAAGTACCCGGTATGCTTTGGGTACTTGAAAAATTGATTATTTTGCTTTTCCCTCTTTTTTCTGCTCTTCATAGGTTAATTTCACGTTGAAGTGATAATCAACAAGGTGATTGCCCTTTAAAACGTAGCATTCAAGCATGAAAGGTTTACCGTAATAATAGTCTGCCTTTATATGAGGTCCAAAATTATCACCCCTGCTGAAACTCACTGATGTAATTTTCTTTAAATATCTTCCCGAAGTATTCTTTGGATAAATCAAGATCTTATCTTTTATGATTGCCTCGTCAACCATCACCTTATTGCCAGATACCGTGATTCCTGGAGGAAGCTTATCGATGCGATAAATGGCTTTCGAAATTTCGGCAAGATTAATCTGCATTACACCCTTAACATACTTTGCTTTTGCAAGCATTCCCTTGGGTATAAAATTCAGGCTGGATCTGTTAAATTCAACCACAGGAACAGTGCCGTTAAACTCCCCATTGGCATAGTCAATCGAATCCTTTGGAATGGAGATTTGCTTTCCATCCTGCTCCTCAAAAAAAGCGACTTCTTTTGCGCCCTCATACCGGCTTATATTATCAATAAAAAAAGAACTCATCAATTCCGGATATTCAAAGCTTACCCGCCATTTCTCTTTATCACCCGACGGAGTAGTGTAAGTCATGGACGATTGATCAATTTTAATTTTGCTGCCAAGTTCTCCCGCAGATAGCTCTGGCTTTGTGCTTAAAAGCTTAGCAACAGCAGGGTCGTAGGCAGTAGCATAAGTTGGGATGTCAAATACTTCCTGATAAGGAGCGGTGCTGTTATATCCTCTTTCCTTCGCCTTAAATGAGTAGACCGGCAACGAAAAGTTCTTTTTCAGAACGGTGGCTTTCGAATAATCCATGACGTAAATCACCACATCCTCTACCGTGCCTTTAAAGTAAGCGGAATAGTAAGACATATTTTTGTGCTTTTCGTCATACTTACGCTGCTCTTCGTCCAGGTTCTTTTCTAAATTCGCTACCTTTTCAGGGTTTTCTACAACCTCATTTAAAAGTTTTTTGTAGTAATCAAGCATTTCGCCTGAACCGCTGGAAGATCCACTTTGGTGCAAAAACTTTTTCGTTTTGTCGGTTGCCAAAATGGTTACTAAATCCATTTTCTCGGTATCTATGGCAGGATCTGTTTTATTAGGGTTTTCAACCTCTATACTTACCGCATGCCCTTTAACTTTTGCTAGTTTTACTTTAATGCCATTCTGTTCTTTGGTGTCACCTCGTTCATTGCTTGCGAAAGTAAACTTTAAGATGCCTTTAGGAACCTGCGCTTCGACAGAACCGTTTAGAGAAACCGGTTTTGCTGAATAGGATTTTTCATCAGGATAAAGGATGTCAAACCCTTCCTCATTGTTCCAATTAGTTCTTACCACTTGTCTGCTGATGAGGGAGTTATTTTCATCTTCAATAATATCTGTACTAGACTTGTCGTTAAATTTTACACTTTTCCAGGATGTCTTTTGGGCAAATGGAAGGGCGTAGGGATAATGAAGTTTGAGTTCAATCTTATCGCCACGAGATTCGTCCTTTTCTACTATGATGCCATCTAAGTAATTATTCGCTAAATCGCTTGTAGATCCATAATCGTTGAGAATGACGAATGGATTTTCGTCATATACCGTGTCCTTTGGTGGACGTTCGTTCTCAAGGTCAATCTCCCGGAACCAGAAAAGCATTCCCCCGAATTTTTTGGCTTGTTGTTTAAGACTATCGTTTTTAATTGCTGCTACTTTCTTTTCAAAAGCAAGCTTTTCTTTCTTGAGGTCTTCCAGCTTTTCGTCAACTGACTTTGTGCAAGAAGTGAAAATTGCCGATGTGATGGAGATGGCTAAAAGCGTTAACAGGAAATTTTTGGTCATATCAAGAGGATTATTAATTCAGCTGTCACCCTGCAAATCCCTGGCCACAATGACATTTCGATGATTAATGTTCTAAGAATTGTCGTTCATTCAATAAAAAATCAACAATTTGAACGGAAGTATAAAATATCCAAAGAATGATCAATACATAAGTTTAGACATTATAAATAAACAAATTCTGAACCTTAAATCCTCCTCATGATAATTAAAAAAAATATTCGAAAAGCTTGTGCCGGCTTTATTTGGTTGGGCACGGTGATCATTCTTTGCATCACAATAGAATATGCGGTGTACATTTGTGAAAACACTGCCACATGCTACAAACATCTAAAAATTAAGTTGTGAATAATTGATATATGCAAAGCTTAAATGGAAAATTAAAAACAGCATATCGAATTCCAATACTGTTAATTTTATCCGTATTTGTTTGCCAATATGTTTAAGTGTGTAGTATCTTAAGTTTTTCACAGACTCCGGATTCCTGTATACAAAATATAAACGGAGACCATTATTAAATGGGATTGCGATTGAATTTTGTAAATTAGCGGGTAAAGAATTTACAGATGTTCAGACACAAAGGGAAAGGCCGTACCTATTCCCATAATCTAAAACTAGCCTCGATCTTATCAACTGTAGCGGGGATTGTGAATATCTCCGGGGTTTTGTCGGTACATACCTTAACAACGAATGTAACCGGACATTTTGCGTTTTTCTCTGAACAGCTTTTCATGGAGAACTATAATATGGCTTTTACCTATCTGTATTATATACTGTTTTTTTTATCAGGGGCCTTTGTATCAGGGCTGATTATGGAATGGGCATCAAAATACAGATCCCACAATTCTTATATTATCCCCATCTCTCTGGAAATCGGAATCATGCTTTCCATAAGTTTGACCAGCTTTTTAGCTCCTACATGGTATCTGACGTATCCATCAGTTATAGCTTCGGCCTTATTATTTTCGATGGGACTGCAAAATGCATTGGTGACCAAGGTTTCGCAGTCTGTCGTGAGAACCACCCACCTTACAGGACTTTTTACAGATTTAGGTATAGAACTTTCTCAATTATTGCTTTACAAAGAAAACTCAGTGTATAAATCAATACGCAGGAGTATTTTCCTTAAAACCATGATCATAAGCGGATTCTTTTTAGGTGGAATGTTGGGTGGACTGGGATATCAGCATTTTCAGCTAAAAATATTATTACTTCCTGTTGTAATGCTGCTGGGTGCCCTATGGTATGACCGCCTGTTATTTCGGTATTATCATCTGAAAAGGAAGTTTAGCGATTCAACATCAAAATAAAAATATTTTATCGACTGATTTTAACACCCTTGCTAGCCTAATTCTAAAATTTCTTAAATTTAAGAAAAAATGAACAACAAAGCGGCTTCCTATTTATGAAACCGCTTTGTGAATAGATATTCTCTCTTAATATTTATAATAAACTTATCGTGTAACGATCTCTACCTTACCCCCATTTTTAAACAGATCGTGAGAAATGAAATATCCATTGCTTAATTTTCCATTTACTTTAATTTGGCTGATCCCCCTGCCCTTACCCGGTTTATTAATCGTTAATAATTTCCCTGTACTTGTTTTCCATTTAACTTCATCAAAAAGTGGAGCAGTAATTAAGTAAGTTGGATCGGTTGCTGAGAATGGATATAATCCCAACGAAGAAAATACATACCAGGCAGACATTTCTCCGGCATCGTCCATTCCCGAGAGTGCTAAACCATCATCGCCGATACCATATAGTTCATTTAAGATCTTATCAATAATTTTTTGCGATTTTTCTGGCTTGCCTATAAAGGTATAAGCAAAAGGCGCCTCATGATCTGGTTGGTTGCCCTGGCAATATTGTCCAATCATGGTTTCTACATTGCGGGCAATATATTTCGGGTTCCAAGGCAAAGTAAACAGGGAATCTAGTTTGGATTCGAATCCTTTTGCACCGCCATATAGTTCGATTAAGCCTTTCATATCATGTGGCGCATAGAACGAAACCTGCCAGGCATTGGCTTCTCTGTACATATACTCGTAGTAAGGATATTGTGGGTTAAAAGGTTTTATCCAATCGCCATTTTCTAATCTACCCCTCATAAACCGCGTAGCCGGATCGAACATATTTTTATAACTCTTAGATCGGGTCATTAGCGTGTGATAATTACTGCTATCACCTAGTTTTTTAGCAATTTGAGCCAGCGAATAATCATCATAGGCATACTCCAGCGTTTTAGAAACACCTGCTTTGGCTTTGGTTTCTACATGTGGATTTTTAACATCAGGGTCAGAAATATATCCTTTTTCAATATATTCTTTCACAAATGGACGGGCACCACCTTCCACATTGGCATTACGTAACAAAATCTGGTAGGTGCCTTTGATGTCAAAATCGTCGATTCCCCTCAGATAAGCTCCCGCAATGGATGACGCACCATGGTCGCCATGAAAAAACGTGGGAATAAAACCCGTTTTATCGCCAACATCTTTCATTGATTTAATTACATCTAAGGTTACTTTAGGCGTAATCAGCCCTAAAAGCACATCTTTATTACGGTAGGTATCCCAAAGTGATGGTTCCGTATAATAATTGAAATTTCCTTTTACGGTGTTGTGTTTTGCATCTCTAAACTCACCGTTAACATCGCTTCTCAAAGCCGGCCATAAAAATGACCTGTACAGGCAAGAGTACAACATCTGTTTTTGTTTCTCGCTTCCGCCCTTTACCTTGATGTTAGATAGAAGCGATTCCCATTTTTCAGTTGCCTCTTGGCGGATTTGTGTGAAACTTTTATCTCCAATTTCTCTTGCCAGATTTTCTTTGGCATTGGCAATACTAACAAATGATAAGCCAATCCTCAGTTCTACAGGTTTTTTGCTTCCGTCTGCGAGGTGCACAATGGCATAACCAGTGCGTTTGCCTTCTTCAGTAATATCAAGTTTATCTATCTTTCCGTTTACTACAGCATAAAAATATACGTTTTCGCCCCCTTGAAAGCCCTGTATGGCTGATGAACCATCTTGCGCGATATTCCATGTATTAACACTACTGTTAGCTTTACCCATACTGAATAGAATTTGCCTGTCGGTATTATCTTTGTACGTGTATTCATGAAAACCGCATCTTAAAGTTGAAGTAAGCCTAACATTTACCTGGTAATCATCAAGATATACTTGGTAAAAACCTGGTGCAGCACTTTCTTTCTGGTGCGAAAACTTTGATCCAAATTTCCCATTAGGTTTGGACAGCGGTAGAATGGGGATATTACATAGATTCCAGTGGCCTTTATTCGTGTGTGCAAAACCATAAATGGTATCGTCTTCGTATTCGTAGCCTGCGCCAGATTCAAATTCCGTAATCGGGCTCAACTGTACCATGGCATTCGGCAGAGCGCTACCGGGAAAAGTTAAACCCGCCCACGATCGCCAACCTTGTGGTAACTCATACCCTAAAATTTTAGGATCGGTTAAAGGCGCCGTGCCAATAAAGGTGTTTACATATCGCGTTAATTTAGTTTGTGCCTGAGATGGGTACAGAATCGCAATACTAAGTATTAAGACAATGGTTAAGGATTTGGTTAGCAATTTCATTTTTACATAAAACGTTTTAGTGTTCTATCAAATATATAAAATCTATTAAGTTCATCTATAAAATATCAGAATAGTTACTCATAATTTTCAACGAATTCTCCATACAAGATGCTTAAATAGTTGAATAATTTGCCAAATATCGGGATGCTTTAGTGCCTGGCTTTCCATACCTCCACTTCTATTTTATATATCTTTGATTTACACACCAATCAAATAACCAACATGCTTTTAAACTACAGGCAAAACATGGTTTGCGCCATATTACCGTGCTTAATGCTCTTCTGCTTTATCAACCAGCTGCAGGCTCAAAACAAAGAAAATACAGCTTTTACGATGTGGGATAATAAACCTGCAAAGCAGTGGATGACTGAGGCCTATCCCATTGGCAATGGCCGCATCGGCGGGATGATTTTTGGTGGTGTTGATCAGGAACACATTCAGTTTAATGATAATACGTTGTGGACAGGCGATGAAAATGACCGTGGTACTTATCAGGCTTTTGGTGACCTGTTTATTGAATTTAATAACATAGACAAACAATTCACCAATTACAGTCGCAAACTTGATATGACTAAGGCCGTACATACCGTTAATTACACACAAAACGGCACCCAGTTTAAACGTGAGTATTTTTGCAGTTTTCCGGATAAAGTGATGGTGTTACGCTTTACGGCCAACCAGAAAAAAGCTTACTCGGCAGTTATTGGCTTAAAAGATGCACACGATGGCAAAATAACGGACAGCGGAAATACCATCCAGCTTACTGGTAAATTACCAAACGGCATGACTTACCAGGCTAATGCTATAGTTAAAGTAGAAAATGGAAAGCTTGAGTCGGTAAAAGAGGGTAATAGCGGGAAGTTAAAAATAACCAATGCTGATGCCATTACCCTTATTTTTACTGCTGCTACCAATTATAGCAACAAACGAGCGCAAAACTGGAAAGGTGAAGAGCCGGCACCCAAAATTGAACGTATTTTAAATGCGGTTAAAACCAAAAGTTATGAGCAACTTTTAAAAACACATGTCCAGGATTATAGCCATTTATATAACCGCCTTGCAATAAACCTTGGAACAAGCAATGCCGAAACTCAAAATCTGCCTACCTATCAGCGGCTGATCAATTATAAAAATCTAGCTGACCCTGCACTCGAAGCTTTAATTTTCCAATATGGCCGATATCTGTTAATCAGTTCATCAAGGCCAGGTGGATTACCTGCCAATTTGCAAGGTCTTTGGAACGAAAGTAACACCCCGCCATGGGGCAGCGATTATCACTCGAACATCAACATCCAGATGAATTATTGGCTGGCTGAGCCAACCAATCTATCTGAGTGCCAGATTCCGTATCTGGATTATATTAATAGCATGCGAGAAGTTAGTACTATAGCTACCCGCAAGCAATACCCCAATACCAGAGGCTGGACGGTAAAAACAGAAAACAATATTTTTGGAGGCATGAGTTTTCTATGGAACACCCCTGGAAGTGCCTGGTACGCACAAGCACTTTGGGAGCATTATGCCTTTACAAAAGATAAAAATTACTTAAAAAATTTCGCCTACCCGATTATAAAAGAAATCGCTGAATTTTGGGATGACCATTTAAAAAGAAGACCGGATGGAACCTTGGTATCGCCAATGGGCTGGTCGCCAGAACATGGACCAACCGAAGATGGGGTAACGCACGATCAACAAATTGTATACGATCTGTTTACCAATTATATTGAAGCTGCTGAAGTTTTAGGTATTGATGCTGATTACAAAAAACACATTGCCGATTTAAAGGCACATTTATTAAAACCTAAAATCGGAAAATGGGGTCAGCTACAGGAATGGGAAACCGATCGCGATGATCCTACAGACCAACACCGGCACATTTCACACCTCTTTGGTTTACATCCAGGAAGAGAGATCAATACCATTAAAACACCAGAACTCGCAAAAGCTGCCAGGGTAACCTTAATTGCCCGTGGCGATGAGTCAACCGGCTGGTCAATGGCCTGGAAAATGAATTTCTGGGCGCGTTTACAGGATGGAAACCATGCTTATAAAATCTTACAAAATTTTATCACACCTGTTGGTGGCTCAGGTACAGATTATAACAAAGGCGGTGGTATTTATACCAATCTATTCTGCGCACATCCACCCTTTCAAATTGACGGGAACTTTGGCTATACAGCTGGTGTTTCAGAAATGTTGCTGCAAAGTCAGGCTGGCGAGTTGCAACTTCTACCGGCGCTACCCGATCAATGGGCTAAAGGCAGTATTCAAGGTTTAAGGGCTCGTGGTAATTTCGAAATTTCTGATTTGCAATGGAAGGATGGTAAAGTTGTGAAACTGTCAATCAAATCCTTATCAGGCGAAGATTGTATTGTGAGAAGTCCGAATGCGCTTAAAAAAATTAAAGGCATTGCAGAAGAAAAATCAGGAAATGATTTTAAATACAGTTTTAAAACGCAGGTTGGGAAAGTGTATAATTTTGAAGGATAGCCCAGAGATCGGGTGATGATTTATAGGATTGAATTAGTTTTAATAGCATTTTTTTTGCGAATACTAGGTTGCGGGATATCATCATCCTCAACCCGATAGCTATCAGGTCGATTGGGGATCTTAAAGCACTTGTATTAAGATCCCCCGCCTGCGCCTATCGTGTGGACACATCTTTTTTTAAGAATGGTTTTGGGCATCATGCTAGATGGCTTTAATAGACCACAGTCTTTACCGAAGGACGCCGTCAATCCCAGGTGGCAGGAGAATCAAAAAAATAGGTGCATAATGGTCCAAATAGCATTGCCAAACCTGAAACGCAGTGGTTTTGTGTTCATTCGCATTGAATTCAAAATTTAATATAAATTGAACACAAAACGAAGTGCCACTGTTTTTTTGATGAGCGTGGGCAGTGAGAAGCCACATTGCTGGATTGACAAAGCGCTTTGGGTACTTTGGCGCTCCAAAGTACCATGCCCCCGCGGCAAAGAGCGGAAAAAATCAACATTTGTTCCCAAAACTATTGCTTCTTAAGGAATCAGTACCTGTTAATGGGGGGAAAGATGCTGACCACGCAGTAGCTACAAGACAATTGAAAATACTAACTTCTACTTGTAAAATAAATTCAGCATGACGATCGCCTTAGGAATATGTGCTATAAAAAATAAATGCAGCTAACAGAAATGTTTCCACACGATAGCGCCTGCCCGGGAATGACGACATTGCTATTAAAATCTGTCTAGTTACTCATAAAGTCTCTTCATTTCAAACATTCCTTTGCAAATCTCCGTTTTATCATAAAAGAAATGCCATGAGTACATCCAATAAGATAACAACCGAACATAATGCAAAAGTTGTTATACTTGATTTTATCAATGCCTTAAATGCCGAAAATTTTGAAATGGCCAGAGCACAACTGCATGACGATATGACTTTTAAAGGTGTGATGGGCGAAAGAAATGGCGCTGATATTTACATCGAAGACATGAAGAAAATGAAATTCAAATACGCTGTTAAAAAAGTATTTGTAGATCAGGAAGAGGTTTGCCTGTGGTATGATATCAACATGGGTGAAAAAACAATCTTTTCAAGCGGCTGGTATAAACTGGAAGACGAGAAGATTAAATCTTTTCAGGTGATATTTGATCCAAGACCAATTTTATAAGGTAGATGGAAACGCCGTGGTATCGTCATCCGATAGCTATCGGATGCGAGAAGGCCTTTTCTGCCGACGAAGCAATCTTTCTAGCAGGGATCGCTAACAGGAAAGATTGCTTCGTCGTTCCTCCTCGCAATGACGACCAATCTATTGGAGTCTGCAAATTGTAGCTGAGCTTCAGGATCTTTAGCAGTTTTAAATACCAATAGATTTTTATGTTCTATTACATTTCATCTAATAACTATCGATCAAAATGACCGATTGTAACAAGCGTTAACAAACCTGTTTGAGTTTTTTAATGATGATATGGCTACCTTCCAATTGAAAAAGAAACATTAAAAATTCATCCGTTTCGCTAATTTCAACATTTTGAATGATGCCGGATTGGTTTCCGTTGGAAATCACATCCCCAATTTTCAATTCCAACAGCATGGAAGTTGGCAACTGATCGTTAACCGCTATCATTTTTTATAAGGGATATGCAGGGTAAAACAAGTTTGTTCAGGCGTAGAAGATACATCAAGGGTACCATCATGCGCAGTTGCGATTTCTGAGGCAATGTAAAGACCTAAACCCAAGCCTTTTTGATTGGGTTCTACCTCTCCTCTCGAAAAAGGTTGAAACAAACGTTCCATAGCAGCGGTTGGTATTTGTTTGCCCTTATTCGCTACGCAAAGATTAAACTCTTCGATATTGCTAAATGCGGTAATTTCTACAGTCGAATCTGATGGAGAATAATTTAAAGCATTAGCCAGCAAATTAGAAAAAAGCTGCGCAATACGTTTACCATCAGCATGAACAGGATAACCAAAATTAAAACTTACCTTAAGATTTCTAGACGGCCAAATGGCCTGTAACTCTTCGACTACCTGAAGCAGCAATTTTTCTAAATCTTCGTCTGGTGTTTTAGTAATCGTAATGCCCTCGCCTAATCTTCCGCTGGCAAAATCGAGCATATTCTCGATCAAACCATTCATCCTAAAAGATGAATCTTTAATAATTTTAGCAATCCGTATACCACGATCATCTAAATTTAAACGCGATAATAATTGTGCACTGCTGGATATTGCATTTAAAGGATTACGGAGATCGTGACCCAAAATAGCAATAAACTGATCTCTTAAAACCGCTATTTCCTGCTCTTTCTTTAATTCTCGCTCTGTTTTCGCAAGTTCTTCCAGTGCGTCTAAATGAAAGGCGATTAAGTCGGCAAACATGGTAAACATACCTGTAACTGTTGGATTTTTCAGTTTAGCAGGTTTAGGATCAATGGCACATAATGTACCGAAAAACATACCATTTTTTAAAGTGATGGGTACTGAAATGTAACTCTGAAAACCATACGTTAAAGGCGTATGGTGATGGGCAAAATCGGGATCTTCTGCCACATGGTCAATGATAACGGCTTGTTTGTGCTGCCTGATCTCGTTACAGATGGTCGTTTCCAGTTTAAGTTCACCTCCCACAGCTAACCCAAAATTTATTTCATCACGAACAGCACAGACTGTCCATGTATCTGATGTTACCCTGGCCACAGCCGAAAAGCCCATCCCTGTTGTTCTACAAACAATTTCTAAAATATGTGCAACAGCAGGAATCTTATTTATCGATTCAATGTCCTCAAGGATGGTTTTATTAAAATTTTGCAATGCTTTAAGGAAATAATTTTTAGCAAATTACAATATTTATATAAGTAAAAAAAAAGTAACAGGTGTTTTAACAGCGCTTTTATGTAGATTAAACGCTTTATTCCCAATTGGAGTATAAATGCAATAATATTTAACATTAGGTTGTAAAGAAAACCCGAAACCGTATTGATTAGAAATAGAACTGAATATCAAACGCAGTCAATAAAACCAATCAATACGGTTAGTTACATTATGCTTTTAACAAGGCTGGTTTTTCATGGTAAGTTCTCCAAAGCAACTCGCCAAATAAGGTGTTAGACCAGGCGAACCAGGCCCTGGTAAAGTTGGCTGGGTTATCTTTATTAAAAGATTCGTGCATAAAACCTTTGCCCGCATGCGTTTTACGCAAAGTATCTATACAATATTTAATCTCTGCATCATCTTTAGAAGTTAATGCACGCATGGTGATGCTCATTGGCCAAATCATGTCCTGACCAGCATGTGGACCGCCAATACCTTCTGCAGCTGTACCTTTAAAGAAATAAGGATTATCTTTAGAAAGCGCAAATTTCCTGGTGTTCTGATAAATCGGGTCTTCAACTTTCATCGCACCCAGATAAGGCAAGCCCAATAAACTTGGTACGTTCGAATCGTCCATTAAATACGAACTGCCAAAACCGTCCACTTCGAAAGCGTAAATTTTGCCATATTTTGGATGGTTTACAACAGCATGTTTCTGAAGTGCGACATTTACCTCATCAGCAAGATTTAACAAGCTGCTTTCCAAAGTTTTATCGCTGTATAGAGCCTTAATCATTTCTGCAGCCTGCTTTAAGCTCGATACGGCGAAGAAGTTAGATGGAACCAAGAAAGGAAAAATGGTAGCATCGTCACTCGGACGAAATGCAGAACAGATTAAACCCACCGGGTTTACCGGAAAACCATAACCGGCCATCGGTAGCGAATCAGTAGGTTGTGTGGTTTCCCGCTGGAAATGGTATGGTCCTTTATCTGATTTGCGTTGTTGTTCTTTAAAAGTTTTTAAAGTAGCTTCAATTCCTTTTTTCCAATTGGCATCGAATGGTGTTTTATCACCTGTTTTTTTCCAATAGTGATAAGCCAAACGGATTGGGTAACACAAGGAATCGATTTCCCACTTGCGCTCGTGCACACCTGGCTGCATAGCGGTTTTATCGGTTTTCCACTCGCCTACTTTATTGGCATCGCCATAAAAAGCATTGGCATAAGGATCTTTTAAAATGCATTTGGTTTGGTGGATGATTACCCCGGCAATTAGTTTTTTTAGTGGCTCATCTTCATTTACAAATTGCAGGTAAGGCCAAACCTGTGCCGAACTATCGCGTAACCACATGGCATCAATATCGCCGGTAATTACATAAGTATCAGGTTTGCCGTCTTTTTCACCATGATAAACCGTTGTATCTAAAGTATTTGGGAAACAGTTTTCAAACAGCCAGGCCAACTCAGGATTTTTAACATTTGCCTGGAAAGTTTTAATGGCTGCGTCTACTGCCTTACTTTGAAAATGTCTTTTCGCAGCAGCTACACGTACCACAGGGAATTCTGGTGCCAGATCAGCTGCGAAAGAAAATTTTGATGCAACTACTCCTGCCCCTAACAAGCCTGTGTTTTGTATAAATGTTCTTCTTTTCATTATAATTTATGATGATATTTTGGTTTAATTTTTAGTGATGACACTCCGACACATTATGAATTCACATCACTTGCAGTGCTGGCATATTATTCGGTTAGTCCTTAACAAATATTATGATAATTTTTCGAACATCAAAATCATGATGGTCAATTTAACTATTCCTAAATCGATTTTCTTGTGCAATATATAAAATAGATTCTGCTCGTATTCTTTGGATTAAGGTAATTAATTATGGATATAAATAATTCTAAATAAGTATATTTAAATAACCAAACCTAATTTTATGGATGCTGATAACGTTACCCTGTCTAAACGTATTTTATCTATTGATATTCTGCGCGGCTTAGTGATGATTATTATGGCATTAGATCACACCAGAGATTTCTTTCAGATAAGTGCCATGACAGCCGATCCGCTAAATCCTGAAACCACCACAGGGATGTTATTTCTTACCCGGTGGATTACACATTTCTGTGCACCAACATTTGTTTTTTTATCGGGTTTATCTGCTTATTTATCTGCACAGCATAAGACAGCAACTCAGGCGTCTAAATTTTTGCTAAAAAGGGGATTGTGGCTAATACTGGTTGAGATTATAGTCATCACCTTAGGGCTAACGTTTAATCCATTATACAATTTTATCATTCTTCAAGTGATCTGGGCCATTGGTTGGAGTATGGTATTTTTGGCGTTAGTTACCCGTATTTCACCAAAAAGCGTCCTTATCATAGGTTTAATTTTGGTTTTCGGACATAATCTCTTTAATTTATTTCCTGCTCCGGCAGATCCGAGCAGCGGTTTGATTTTAAAAGTTTTCTTTACCGCATCTGGAACAGTCGTACCAATATCCGGTAATCATTTGGTTGGTGTTTTTTATGCCATCCTGCCATGGACAGGTATCATGTTTTTAGGTTACGCGCTCGGTGCATGGTATAAAAAAGGATATGCCGCCGAACGTAGACAAAGAAATTTACTGTTTCTAGGCTTATTTTCTATATGTATGTTTATCGTCCTGAGGTTAATCAATGTATATGGCGATCCAGCACCAAGAAAAGAATATCATGATTTCTTTAAAAATGTACTTGCTTTTTTTAATGTAAGCAAATACCCACCATCACTGCAATATACCGCAATGACTTTAGGTCCGGCCATCCTATTTTTAACTTTCACCGAAAACCTGAATAACTGGTTTACCAGGATAACTGCTGTATATGGCGCTATACCTTTCTTTTACTACATATTACATTTTTACCTGCTTCATACCCTACTTATACTTGCATTTTTTGTCACAGGGTATACAAGCAAGGATATTGTACAAATTCCGTTCTGGTTTAGGCCAGCTCCGTTTGGTTTTGGTTTGCCAATAGTGTATTTAATATGGTTTTGTGTAGTAGCAGCCTTGTATTTACCATGCAGATGGTTTAAACGATACAAAGAAAACCACAGACAATGGTGGTTAAGGTATGTTTAAACAATGAGAGTGTATCATAAAGGCGATTTTATCTCAGATAATAAAGTTTGTTTTAATAACAGATTGTCATTCTGAACAGTTGGTCGTCATTCCCGCGCAGGCGGGAATCTTAATGCAAGAAGCTTTACGATTCCCAATCAACCAAATAGCTATCGGGTTGGGAATGAATACACCCATATTAAAGATTTCTCCATTCCGTTGCACTTCAGTCGAAATGACGCCCTCCCCCGAACAAAAACTAATTAACCGATCCCGATTTCACCAAAACCTTTTGATAAGCCGGTAATGTTAAATCATCTACAATTACCCCTCTGGTAGTGCTTGCATGCACAAAAAAACCATTATTCAGGTAAACACCCACGTGATCTACATCGTTGCCACCAAAAGAGAAAAACACGAGATCCCCCTCTTTTAAGTTATCAATATCTTTTCTTTTGATCACATTGGCCTGATCGCGTGAAATTCTTGGTAACGTAACCCCATAAATTTCTTTTTCCAGTAAAAAAGCAAAACCCGAACAATCAACACCATTTTTATCCAATCCGCCAAAACGGTACCTCACCCCTGTCCAATCGGTAATGAAACGATAAAGCGGTTTGCTTTTTAAATTGGCCATTGCGTCAGCCGCTTTTGCAGCCTTCGTATCACTTTTAACCGTATATTTTCTGGTGCCGCAGGAAGAAAGGAAGAATATGGTGGCTACTAAAAAGAATAAGTTTATTTTGAGGGGGAAGGTAAAGGGCGTAAGGTTGAAAGTTCTTTCCATCGTATAGTGTATTCGTTGTGTGTGATAAGATTTAAAACCTTATGCCTTAAACCCTATACCCTACAACCTTTCTAATTCTTAATCAATCGCTGTATTTCATCCAGTTTTAACAAAGCTTCTACAGGTGTTAACGCATTTACATCCAAATTATTGAGTGTATCGCGGATTTTCACCAGGACAGGATCATCAATGGCAAACATTTGTAACTGATAAGCCTGGTTCTGTACTTTTTTAATGCTGTCTTTTATACTTTGCCCTTCAGTACGGTCTATTTCCAGCTTCTTCAAGATTTCGTTGGCCCGACCTATTAGTTTTGTAGGCATACCGGCCATTTTCGCTACATGTATACCAAAACTATGCTCACTTCCACCAGGAACCAGTTTCCTTAAAAAAATCACCTTATTGGTCATTTCTTTTACCGATACATTAAAGTTTTTAATGCGCGGCATGGTGTTGGCGAGTTCATTTAACTCATGGTAGTGCGTAGCAAATAAGGTTTTTGGCCTGGCAGTTGGGTGTTGATGCAAAAACTCAGCAATGGCCCAGGCGATTGAAATACCATCATAGGTACTCGTCCCGCGGCCAATCTCATCGAGTAAGATCAAACTATCGTCCGAAATGTTGTTCAGGATACTGGCTGTTTCATTCATTTCGACCATGAATGTACTTTCTCCCGAAGAAATATTATCTGATGCCCCTACACGGGTGAAAATCTTGTCTACTATACCTACCTCCGCATCTTTCGCCGGCACAAAAGAACCCATTTGTGCCATCAATACAATCAGTGCAGTTTGCCTTAAAATGGCCGACTTACCCGCCATGTTGGGACCGGTAATCATAATAATCTGCTGACTTTCGGTATCAAGATATACATCATTGGTGATGTATTCTGTGCCAACAGGCAACTGTTTTTCAATTACGGGGTGGCGGCCACCTTTAATATCAAGCACTTTATTTTCAGTAACTTTTGGCTTGTTATAATGGTTTTTAGCTGCCAATTGTGCAAAACACAACAAACAATCGAGTTGTGCAATTAAATACGAATCAAGTTGGATGGGTTTAATGTAACTGGCTGTTTCGTACATCAGTTCGTTGTACAAACGGATTTCGATGGCCTGTATTTTTTCTTCCGCACCTAAAATCTGATCTTCGTATTCTTTAAGTTCAGGTGTAATGTAACGCTCGGCATTCACCAACGTTTGTTTACGTATCCAGCCTTCTGGCACTTTATCTTTATGGGTATGGGTAACCTCTAAATAATAGCCAAAAACATTGTTAAAGGCGATTTTTAACGATGGAATGCCCGTTGCCTCTGCTTCACGCTTCTGAATCTGAACAAGATAATCTTTACCGCCAAAAGCAATTTTACGCAAGCGGTCTAAATCTTCATCAATCCCATCGGCAATTACATTGCCTTTAATCAGCAATGCTGGTGGCTCGGCCTGTAATTCCTTTTCAATCCTTTCGCGTATGGCCAAACAAGGATTTAATTGATCAGCAATTTTAATCAGGAAAGGATTTTTAGAATCGGCTGCCAGTTTTTTAACGGCTTCTATATGATAAAGCGCACGTTTTAAAGCAACCAATTCCCTCGGACCAACCCGTTGCAAGCCCACTTTGGAAATCAGGCGTTCTAAATCGCCAATCTGTTTAATGTTATTTAGAAATTCGCCCTGTAATTCTTCATGCATTACAAAATACTCCACCATACCAAGTCGTTCCTGGATTGGCTTTAATTCTTTCAATGGCATAATGATCCACTTCTGCAACAAACGTGCACCCATCGGCGTACAGGTATGATCCAAAATATCAAACAAGGTTACTGCATTGTCATTAGGCGAGTTTACCAGCTCCAGGTTACGGATGGTAAAACGGTCCAACCACATGTAACGGTCTTCCTCAATGCGACCTATCGAGCTGATGTGCTGCAGGTTACGGTGTTCTGTTTCTCCCAAATAGTGCAATATCACACCGGCGGCAACGATTCCGCTCTGTAAACGCTCCACACCAAAACCCTTTAACGAAGAAACTTCAAAATGTTTCATCAGGATTTCGTTTCCAAAATCAGTGGTAAAAGGCCATTCGTCTAAACCAAAAGTGTAGAAACGGTCGCCAAAGTTTTCGGTAAAAACCTGCCTTTTAGATTTCTGAAAAATAACTTCTGTTGGCTTAAAGCCTTGTAAAAGCTTGTCTATGTAATCGCTGTTTCCTTGTGCAATCAGGAACTCACCTGTTGAGATATCTAAAAATGAAACGCCCAATTGTGTTTTATCAAAGAAAACGCAGGCCAGGAAATTGTTCGATTTCTGATTTACAATGTTATCGCCATAAGCTACACCAGGCGTAACCAACTCGGTAACACCGCGTTTTACGATGGTTTTAGTAGTTTTAGGATCTTCAAGCTGATCGCATATGGCAACGCGCTGCCCTGCCCTAACCAGTTTAGATAAATAGTTATCCAAAGAGTGGTGCGGAAAACCAGCCAGTTCTAAAGCACCGCCATTTGGGCCTGTACCTCTTCTGGTTAATACTATGCCTAAAATCTGTGCCGTTTTAATGGCATCTTCGCCAAAGGTTTCATAAAAATCGCCAACCCTAAATAATAAAAGTGCGCCAGGATACTTCGCTTTTATCGCGTTGTATTGCTGCATTAACGGGGTTTCTTTATTTGTGTCTTTAGCCAAAACTGAAATGAATTTACAAAAGCCATAAAGATAACACGAATAAGTATTTTACAACTGTTTTGTTGAAAAGTTAAAAAAAATTGGTTGTTTAATCGGTTAACTGTTTAAATTGGTTAATCGTAGGATATCACAGTTAACCACTATTTGGAAATGAAGGGTTCTGTGCATTTCGGTTGGTGTAGTCCTGTTATCCGCTTTACTTCGTTACACTCGTTAACCCTGCTCCACAAGAATGATGTTACTCCAAAATTAAAGACTACCACAGTTAACCAGTTTACACAGTTATCCAATATTTGGAAATCAAGGGTTCTGTGCATTTGGGATAGTGCAGTCCTGCTTTTTACATGTAGTTCCTCTTTTTTTCGGGAGCTACCGCTTTAATCATGTTAATGAACGAGGGTTGTTTCTGAAATCAAAACTTAAAAGTTAGACTTTTAATAAAATAAATTTTCTTAAATTTATTTTTCGAAGGCTATACATTAATAAATCTGATCAAACTATTCCCTCATTTTTGATATGTTTTACAATAACGCTCTTTGTGATATCTATATTGGAAGCGGAGCTGGCAAAAAGCTCATGAATGATATGAAAGCTGCGAAGCTTTCAGTTAAGATAGTCTCCCCTTTTTTATCACCTTATTTGATTTCAGAGTTGATTTACCTAAAAGACAACAACATTGATATCAAATTAATTACGACAAATAACATAGAAGATTTTTATAGTTATCGTGAAAAAAATATCTATAAACTGATTATTCAAAATAGAAATACGGATGTTCAAAAACAAAAAATTAGAGATAAGTGGGTCAATTTCACAAGCCGTCTTTCTTATGTTGGCTTTAGTTTAATAGCCCTATTAATTGTCTTGGCTTATTATTTCAAGGATGTTAATGTGTTTTTTGGTTTTACGCTTATTATTATCATTTTTTTAATCCAAAGTCTATACAAAACCAAAATAAAAAAACTGCAGATCTACTCATATTACTATACACAGCTATTTCCATTTAAAGTATACATAGCCGACGAAAAAAAATCTTTAATTCACAGTAAAATTTACTTAATAGATGACCAGATAGCATATATGGGTTCATTAAACTTTACCCAGAGTGGTACTCAATTTAATCATGAAACCCGAATCAGAACAACTGATGCAAATGCAATCCGGGAAATATTGAAAGAAATTGACTTGCTTTTTGATCATCCTTACCTACCGGTTGCAGATTTACAGCTTTGGGGGAAACAAATATATAATGAACCGATTAACTAAAATTAACAATTAATTTTAAAACGTTTTGATACAAGTGCTGTTATTCATGTATATATTAACCTAATATTTTTAATTATGACGATCCAACTGAATACCGACAAAAATTTAACCATACACCAGGAATACGAAGAAAAAATCCAAACCCAGTTAAGTGAAGGTTTGAGCAGATACAGCGATTTAATCACGCGTTTAGAAGTTCATCTATCTGATGAAAACGGCAGTAAAGATGGTTTAGACGATAAAAGATGTTTGTTAGAGGCCAGAATAACTGGAAAAGAACCTTTAGCTGTTACCAATATGGGGAACACCTACGATTTGGCCATTACAGGCGCCTTAACCAAGCTGAAAAGCGCGCTGGAAAAAGTGGCTGGAAAAATGAAAAGTCACTAGATTTCTTCATCATGAACGTCATTCCCGCGTAGGCGGGAATCTTAAAGCTTTTAAAATGCATTAAGATTCCCAATCAAGTTGGGAATGACGAATCTATAAATTAAGTTATTTACAACCGCTCAATATATCCCAAAAACAGATTCAAAGCTTTCTTTCTATCATTGGTTACATCAAATTGAAGCTTATGGTATAAATAGTCTTCCAGATCAAAGTTAGGCGATGCTGGTAACTCCATTAATACTTCTTTTCTATGATCTAAACCTAATTTTAAAGCAGCATTAAATTCATCTTTAAATTCCTGTGAAATTTCTTTGTTGGCCACCCAGGCTGCATACATAAATGGCAGACCGGTAAAGTTTTTCCACTCCTCACCCATGTCATAAGCGTAAGCAAAATCTTCTTTTTTACCAAATGTCCTGTCTCCTATTAGAACAAAGGCATCTGTTTTTGCGGTTGGATCAGTAGTAAACTCCACTTCTTTTTTCCAGTAGAATTTCAGTAAAACTTTGGCTAAATTGTTTGATGTACGCGAGTGGGCATCCAGTCTTACCGTTTTAATTTCCTGGGCAGGAACTTCACTAAAAATAAACACAGAATTTACACCTCCATCACTTCCAATACAATAATCGGCCACAATATTGGCATTTGGAACCAGAGGAATGGCTGCAACCGGCATTAAACCGATATCTACCTGACCATTAATCACTTTTGCTGCACAATCTGAAGGAATATCTAAACTTAAATCAATTTTATTTATAATGTCCGAATGTTCTAATCCGTATATAAAAGCTTTAGTGTTGGTATAAGCAACAGCCGATATTTTAATCTTATTCAAGGTGTTATGTTAAATCTTTAATTATCACTCGCCATGGTTCGTGTCCTCACGAACAATTATATAAATCCATTTAGCTTACCATTAGATCTTGAAACAAGTTCAGGATGACGGATACCTTTGGATTATCCAATTACTAAACCGTCTAAATGGACGGCCTCCGCCATGGTTCGTGTCCTCACGAACAATTACTTATTTCGTTTCGTGGAGACACGAACCGAGACCGTTATTATCCTATTACCAAACCGTCTAAATGCACTGCGCTGTTAAATTCAAGCACAGTAAATTTCCCGTCTTCAAAACCCATTTTATAAAGCACGGTATTCTGGTGTGGGAATTCGGTCATTTCACTTAATGGTTTGCCCAATAATAGGCACAGAAAAACACGCATTGCCCTGCCGTGCATACAAAGCAGCACTGTTTTTTCTTCAGGCCTCGTCATTAAAACTTCCATGGGTTGTTTTAAACGTTCATAAACATCCTGAACGCTTTCGCCACCTTCAAAATGAGCGGTATAGTCTCCACTCTCCCAGCTTTGTAACATCTCACGAAAGGCTTCACGGGCATCTTCAGTATTCGGTTTTCCCTCCCAAACACCCCAGGCCAATTCATCTAGTCCTGAAAGCTTTTCCCAAGGTAATTTAGCATCTATAAATTTTTGAACGGTTTGCCAGGTACGCTTTAAATCAGAAGTATAAATCTTATCAAAAGGAATCTCCTTATATTTTTGATAAAAAGCCTCTGCCTGTTCCCTTCCCAAATCATTTAAGTCAGAATTTATGCCCCTGCCCTGTACTATGCCTTGTCTGTTCAATTCCGTTTCGCCGTGGCGTATGATGTATATTTCTTTCATCTAATTAATTATTGAATGAGGGATTTTTGAGTGATTGAATGTTAAATTTAACGCTCTATACCCTTATTCGCTCATTCAGTCATTCTCTAATTCAATCATTAATTCACCACCGGTAATTTATAATATTGTGGCTTCTTTTCTTCCTCGAAAACAACATTTTCGAAATCCGTAACCACATTGTATAAAGTATCCCTTTCTATTGCTTTTCTGCCAACTTGTTTGATCAGGTTAACCAATTCTTTAGTGCTCATTGCAGGCGTTTGCTCCTCAGCTCCTGCCATCGAATAAATTTTGGTGGTATCATCAAGTGTACCATCAATATCATCCACACCGTAATTTAAAGATAACTGAGCCGTTTCGCGACTGATCATTGCCCAATAAGCTTTAATATGATCGAAGTTATCCATATAGATACGGGCAATAGCATAATTTCTTAAATCTTCAATTACCGACGATTCGGGTACATTGCTCATCTGGTTATGCTGATTTCTGAATTTTAACGGAATAAATGTCTGGAAACCACCTGTACGATCCTGCAGTTCGCGGAGCTTTTCCATATGATCTACACGATGCCAGTATTTTTCGATATGGCCGTAAAGCATGGTCGCATTACTGCGCATGCCCAATTTGTGCCATTCTTCGTGTATATCCAGCCATTGCTGACCGGTACATTTATCTTTAGCGATCTGTTCTCTGATTTCCGGATGGAAAATTTCTGCCCCACCACCTGGTATCGATTCCAATCCGGCTTCTTTCATTAAACGCATACCTGTTGCGTAATCGATTTTAGCCTTTTTGAAAATATAGTGGTACTCTACAGGCGTTAATGCTTTAACATGTAAATCCGGACGATGTTGTTTAATAGCGGTAAACAAGGCCGAATAAAATGCCACATCATATTGTGGAAGCACCCCACCTACGATGTGTACCTCTGTTACCGGTTCGCCATCATATTTTTTTACAATATCGAGCATTTGCTCCATCGTTAAAGCCCAGCCTTCTTCTTTTTGTTTAATTAAACGAGAGTAGGAGCAAAATTTGCAGTCATAAACGCAAAGATTGGTAGGTTCTAAGTGAAAGTTTCGGTTGAAATAAGTTTTATCACCATGTTTTTTCTCACGAATGTAATTTGCGAGGACACCCAGGTAACCTAGTTCGGCATGTTCGTAAAGATGCACACCTTCATCAAATGTAATGCGTTCTCCGTGAAGAACTTTGTGTGCTATGTTTTGTAATTCAGTTGATAAATTGGTATCAGCTAATATTTTTTCAACTTGCTCAGTTGTATTCATTCCTGATTTATTTTGAACAAAAATACAATAATGAGGCGATTTGAAAATCATTTTCTTGTAACAAACCGCGATTTAGAACTGCTCTAATTAATAATAACCCAGGATAAGATAGATTTTGATTGTTAACCATATCCTAAGACACTTAACTAAAGCAATACAAGCCACCGAACTACAAAAAGGGATTTCCTAAAATCAATACCCCATAAAAATCTTTAGATTTCGCTATAATATACAAATCTTTCTATTAAGTAATCGTCTTTCCCGCGCAGGCGGGAATCTTAAAGCGACTGCATTACGATTCCCAATCGAGTTGGGAATGACGACATCTCGTAACCTAAACTTTTTTATAAAATAAATCAGACCCAATAATGATAATGCGAAAGAGTAACAAAAAAAGCACCTCTTTTCAGAAGTGCTTTCATTTATGTTTTTTCAAAGGTAGATGAAATTATCTTGCAGCAGGCGTAAATGTTAATACGATATTTGCAGTTTTACCACCAAATTCGATTGGAGATTTCAAAATCATTTGTGTGCTGGAAAGATCGGTTAATACTAAACGGTAACCTTCTGTTACGTTTTTAGCTTTATCACCTTCATAGATTTTCTTAAACTGGAAGGTTTGATCTTTTGGTGCAGCCGACCAGAAAATAGTCTGCATTACCGAACCACAAGCGCTTGATGCTGGTAAAGTATAAGAACCATTACCGCTATTGGTTAAGTTCCATGTACTTCCCTGGAAACATTTGTAAGATTTTTCTCCAAATAATCCTTGAACAGCGCCGTCAGGCAATCCTTCTAAAGCTACGTTACTCACCACCCATTCGCGAACAACTGTACCTCTGCTACCTGTTACGCCTGCAGTTACTCTTTTTGCAGTATTACAACTTTGTAACATTACTAAAGTAGAACATGCTATTGCGATAGCTATAAATAATCTTTTCATTTTTTGTTTAATTAAATTTCGACAAACTTGTTACATAAATCTTGCCAAAACCATTACGAACCTTAAATTAGCGCCAAATTATTAAATTGCTTCCCGATATCATTTCGATCAAAATTAATTATTATGAAACCCGAAACCCTTGCTATTCACGCTTCTAATCTCGTAAAGATCGCTACTGGTGATGTTACACCGCCAATTAATCTATCCACTACTTTTTTTCGTGGCGAAGATGGTGGTTATCCCGGAGGGCACATGTATAGCAGGGTAAGCAATCCAAACCGGTCTGCTTTAGAAAACACTGTAGCCAAATTAGAATATGGCGAAGATGCTGCAGCTTTTTCTTCTGGTAATACCTGCGGATTAGCGATGTTCCAGGCTTTAAAACCTGGTAGCCATATTATTGCACCAGATGAC
Source organism: Pedobacter sp. PF22-3 (assembly GCF_026239555.1). GTDB lineage: Bacteria > Bacteroidota > Bacteroidia > Sphingobacteriales > Sphingobacteriaceae > Pedobacter. The sequence continues at coordinate 71,623 of NZ_JAPIVP010000015.1, forward strand.
ATGTATTGGGGAATTAAAAAACAGCTGCTTACCATTTTTAACGAAAGTTTGGAATTTGATTTTGTTGATCAAACCGATTTAAATCTGATACAATCGAGCATTAAGCCCAATACCAAACTGATCTGGATCGAAACGCCATCAAACCCATTGCTAAAAGTTACGGATATTGAAGAAATTGCCAAAATTGCTAAAGCAAAAAATATCACCCTGGTTTGCGACAGCACCTTTGCCTCTCCAATTTTACAGAATCCGATTTTATTGGGCGCCGATATGGTAATGCACAGCAGTACCAAATATTTAGGTGGCCATAGTGATGTACTCGGTGGGATTTTAATTACGGCCAAAAAAGATGAATTATGGGAGCGCATCAAAAATATCCAGCAAACCGGTGGGGCGGTTCCTGCCCCATTTGATTGTTTTCTGTTAACAAGGAGCATAAAAACCCTGGCCTACCGCATGAAAGGCCATTGCGAAAATGGAAAAAAAGTAGCCGACTATTTAAACGGGCATCCAAATGTTGAAGCTGTATTTTATCCTGGGTTGGAAAGTCACCCACAGCATGAAATTGCAAAAAAACAGATGAAAGATTTTGGCGGAATTATGTCGTTTTTAGTTAAGGGCGATGTTGAAGTTGCTCATAAAGTGGCAAATAAAGTTGAACTATTTGCACAGGCAACCAGTTTAGGTGGTGTAGAGAGTTTGATAGAACACCGTTACTCAGTAGAAGGACCGGATAGCAAAACGCCTAAAAATTTGCTCCGTATCTCTGTTGGATTAGAACATGTGGATGATATTATTGCCGATTTAGCGCAGGCGCTGGGTTAAAATATAAAACCTATGAGGTCTTTAAGACCTTATAGGTTTCTAGTTATTTCGAACCTTTGTTGCTAAACCCGATTGCAGCGATATCCTTTTTGGCTGTCACCCTGAGCGAAGTCGAAGGGTAGCCAAAAAGATAAAGCGTAAAGCGGGACTGCAATCTCCTAAGGACTACAGTACCCTAATTTTCCAAAACTTACTTAGGATTACAAATCGTGCTTAACTTAAGCGAATAATTTGCCTCCAGTGGTTCGTTAGTTTGTGCTAAACGTTGCGAACCTGTATTGGCAGGACAAGCAATATCTCCTGCAGCATCATAAACCAATCTGTTTCCGTTGACTAATAATTCTTTTGGTACATATACCTGTACTTTGGTAACTGAATAACCTGAAGGGAAATAACGTACGTAATAACCATCGGGATGTTTACTCCAGATACCACTTGGCACATCGCTTCTTGGCGGGGCCATACCTGCAATAATTGCATACTTTTCCATGTCGGCATAAGTGTAATTGCCAGAAGCCACTAACTGGCGAATATTGTTTTCTGCCTCAAAAACGGCCCTCACGCCAGCAGGCAACTGGTCTTTAGCTTTTTCCATCACATCAAAAGGTAAAACGCCTAAAGCACCACCTTCTAATTGCGTAAGTTGTTTTGGGGTTAATAGTTTTATTGCCGTAACTTTAACTTGTCCGTTAAAATCGGTAAATTTTGTTTTGGCAATAATGGTCCATAACAACGATTGGATATCATGTTGATCTACTTCGGGATGTTTTTCAGCACTTTTTAGTATAGCAACTACAATTTCCTCTTTCGGACCTAATACAGGAGCAAACATGTAACCATCACCTTTTGATGGTGCAAAAGTTCCGGCTTTTAAGCAATAACTTTTATTGGTCATTTCATAAAGTCCCTCACAAAGCACAAAACCACCTTCTGGATTTTTAGGTAGTAAATACAAAGGTTGAGCTCTTAAATTTAATGATGTAATAAAATCTGGCATTCTTTCTCCTTCCCTGTTTACATCATCAAAACTGGTGGTAATAGCAGCGGGCTGTTTCAAAAACTTGTCTACTCCTAAAGCCTTAGCACCCTGAGCAGTACCGATTTTTAATAATTTGTCTTTTAAACCGCCAAACTGGGCATTTGCACTGCTAAAAGATATTACTGTGAATAGCAAGCCTAAGCTTAGAACTCTTATATTTTTCATCATCATTATTTAGATAGGTAGCACAAACTTAGAATTTTAAGCGTTAATTTTATATGAAAAGTTTTACTTATCAACTGAACCACTAAAATACATTGCTCATTTTCAGTTACTTATTTTAAATTCAAAATTTTATTTTGTAGATTAAAAATAATTTTAGACATTTGAAATATTATTTGGCGGAAAACTAAATAAAAGTCAATCCTCACAGGTTGATTTATAAAGAAGTGGCGAGAGACTGGCTCGGTGACCCACTGGCAACCCTCAGAGAGAGAAGGTGCCAATTCCTGACCGGACAACATGGTGTTATCTGGAGATATAAATTAGAACTGATGCAAACATTAAATCTTCAATCGCTTGGCGAACCTAGGGCAAACCTTAAAAAAGTAGAGCAAACTTCTATTTCTTTGATTTGTGGCCGTATGCTTGCGATTACCTGTATGTGCTGTTGCATGCAGTAATTTAAAAATCTTCCTTTTTTGTTTATCTCAAACTGGAAGGTCCCGGGTAATCGGGATACGCCCTGCCGTTTTAGGATCAACCTAAGCTCCTTACCTCATCATTTAACAATTAAAAACAGAAATTATGTCAACATCATATAAATTTGAAACTTTACAATTACACGCCGGCCAGGAAATAGATCCAACTACAGGTTCAAGAGCGGTGCCAATATATCAAACCACCTCATACGGATTTAATAGCGCTGAGCATGGTGCCAATTTATTTGCTTTAAAAGAGTTTGGCAATATCTACACCAGGATTATGAATCCGACCAATGATGTTTTCGAAAAGCGTATTGCAGCTTTAGAAGGCGGCGTTGCAGCTTTGGCTGTGGCATCAGGTCAGGCTGCTCAATTTATAGCACTAAACAACATTCTAGAAGCTGGAGATAGCATTGTTTCTTCTTCACATATTTATGGTGGAACGTACAATCAGTTTAAAGTAGCTTTTAAACGTTTAGGTATTCACGTAGATTTTGCAAATCCGGATGTACCAGAGGAATTTGAAGCTAAAATTACCGATAAAACCAAAGCCATCTATCTTGAAACCATTGGTAACCCGGCATTTAGTATGCCTGATTTTGAGAAAATTGCGGCCATTGCTAAAAAATATGATCTTCCTTTGGTGGTTGATAATACTTTTGGTGCAGGCGGTTATTTATTTAAACCATTAGAACATGGTGCCAACATTGTGGTAGAATCTGCAACTAAATGGATCGGTGGGCATGGAACAAGCATTGGCGGTGTGATCATCGATGGCGGAAACTATAACTGGGGCAATGGTAAATTCCCTCAATTCTCTGAGCCATCAGCAGGCTATCACGGTTTGGTTTTCAGCGATGTTTTCGGCATCGGCGGACCATTTGGCAACATCCAGTTTATTATCCGCGCACGTGTAGAAGGACTAAGAGATTTAGGACCAGCCCTATCACCTTTCAATTCGTTTCTTTTATTACAGGGATTAGAAACCTTATCACTTCGCGTACAACGCCATGTTGATAATGCCCTTGAACTGGCTACCTGGTTAGAAAATCATCCACTGGTTAAGGAAGTACAATATCCTGGATTAGCAAGTAGCAAATACAATAATCTTGCGAAGAAATATTTAAGTAATGGTTTTGGAGCCGTACTATCTTTCGAATTAAATGGAAGTAAGGAAAACGCCACGCAGGTGATCGATAATTTAAAATTGGTTTCGCACCTCGCAAATGTGGGCGATGCCAAAACATTGATTATACAACCATCGGCAACAACCCACCAACAATTGAGCGAAGAAGAACAATTGGCTGCAGGTGTAAAACCAAACGCCTTAAGGGTTTCAGTCGGTATCGAACATATTGATGATATTAAGGCCGATTTTGAGCAGGCTTTTGCAGCCATTAACGCACAAGTTTCTACTGAGAATTTATTAGCGTAAGCCCGTTTATTTTTCCGAATACAGCAAAACAATGAGTACAGCATCAATATATAAATACAATAAACAGTTCAAACTAGAAAGCGGAAAAAAAATCCGTAACCTACAAATTGCTTATCAAACTTATGGCAAATTAAATGCCGCTAAAGATAATGTAATTTGGGTTTGCCACGCACTTACTGCCAATGCTGATGTTTTTGAATGGTGGGAAGGCTTATTCGGTCAAAATGCGTTATTCAATCCAGAAGAGCATTACATCGTTTGTGCCAATGTTTTGGGCTCGCATTACGGTAGCACCAATCCATTAAGCACCAATCCGGTAACGGGCTTGCCTTATTACCTCTCATTTCCGCAGTTTACCATCCGCGATTTGGTATCAGCACACCAGTTATTGGCCGCGCATTTAGATATTGATTATATCAAATTATTAATCGGTGGTTCTTTAGGTGGACAACAAGCTGTAGAATGGAGCATTTCGGAACCTAATAAAATTGAAAACCTGATTTTAATCGCAACAAATGCAGCGCATTCTCCTTGGGGTATTGCTTTTAACGAAAGTCAGCGTTTAGCCATTACAACCGACAGAACTTTTTATGCCAACCAACCGAACGGTGGTAGCAAAGGTTTAAAAACAGCGCGTAGCATTGCACTATTAAGTTATAGGACCTACAATGCCTATGGCAGTACACAGGTAGAAAGCGTAAACGATAAGACAGACAATTTCAGGTCGTCTTCTTACCAGAATTATCAGGGCGAAAAACTGATTAACCGCTTTAATGCTTATAGCTATTATTATTTAACCAAAGCCATGGATAGCCATAATGTGGGCCGTAACCGTAAAAGTATTGGCGATGCGTTAAAATTAATTAAGGCGAATACCTTGGTTATCGGAATAGAAAACGATGTATTATTTCCGCTTTCAGAGCAGAAATATCTGGCCGACCATATCCCTGGCGCCGAATTTAGCGCTTTGCATTCGGATTATGGACATGATGGTTTTTTAATCGAAACCAATGCTTTGACCAACGTAATCGGAAACTTTATGAAAGAAAGCCGGAATAAAAAAATCATCAAATTACAGCATACTGCTTAAATAGGTAGAAGGTTAGGGTTTAGGGTGAAAAATAAAAAGAATAGCTAATATCTGTACTATCAAATTCAACAAAAAATAATATAAAATAAATACAGTTAATCGGTGTAATCTGTTTATCTGTGTAATCAAGTCTAAAATAATGAGTAAGAATTTAAAAATCGGTTTATTTGGTTTCGGAGTTGTAGGACAAGGTTTATTGGATATCATCCAAAGCCAAAACCTGAACCTGGAGATCATTAAAATCGCGATAAAAGACCCAAGAAAAAAGCGTACCCTTAATAAGGATCTTTTCACTACTGATCGAAACGAGATATTGAACAATACGGAGATTAATACGATTGTAGAATTGATTAATGATGCCGATGCTGCGTACGAAATTGTAACTACCGCATTAAAAAATGGTAAAAATGTAGTTTCTGCCAATAAAAAAATGATCGCCACACACTTAAAAGAGCTGGTAGATTTGCAACAAAAACATGGCACATCTTTATTATACGAAGGAGCAGTTTGCGGTAGTATTCCAATTATTCGCAATTTAGAAGAATATTACGATAATGAATTATTCCATGCTTTGAGCGGAATTTTTAATGGCTCATCAAATTATATTCTATCGAAGATATTTAACGAGAGTCAGAGTTACGATTCGGCATTAAAAGAAGCGCAGGATTTAGGTTTTGCAGAAACCGATCCGATTTTAGACGTGGGTGGATACGACCCTAAATATAAACTGGCCATCGCTACTGCACATGCCTATGGTTTATTTGTAAATCCTGATGCCATTTTAAACATCGGGATACAAAACCTATCCAACAATGATATTAAATATGCGCGTGAGAAAAACTTCAAAATTAAGCTGGTTCCTACAGCACGCAAAGTAAACACAAAAGATATTGTGACATATGTTCTTCCTAAGTTGGTAGCGAAAGATGATTTTCTTTACAACGTAGAAAACGAATACAATGCTGTTGCTGTTCAGGCGGCTTTTGCCGATAAACAGTTCTTCTACGGTAAAGGTGCTGGTGGCCATCCTACTGGTGCAGCTGTACTATCTGATATTGCAGCTTTACGTTACGATTACCGTTATGAATACAAAAAATACCATTCAGAAAACGGTGTAAAACATACAGAAGAAATTCTTTTAGAAGTTTACCTGCGTTATGCAGATGAAGATTTGATTACGCTATTGGAATTCGATAACATTAGCGAGCGTTATGCGGCCAGCAGTTATAAGTATGTGGTTGGTACGGTTAAGTTAAAAAGTTTAATTAAAAACCGCGACTTACTATTGGATGAATCTGTTTTTGTGGCCTATACCGGCAGACAGATATACAAACAGGAGCAACTGAGTGAAAATGTTTTTGCCGCAGAACTGGCAAGCCTGTAATTTATTTTTAAGGTTAATTTTTTTATTTGTTTTGTTGTTAAGTACAAAGGCCGGAGCGAGTCCGGCCTTTTGCGTTTATTTAAAATTGTCTAAAATGCGTTGCCTGTCTTCATTTTCTTTATCGTTTTTATGATAAAGCTCGATAAAAACGATCTTTTTTTCTTCTTCGAAATAAGCATAAATTAATCTCAAGCCAGAGTTTACCCCTCGACCTTTTAAACTATCGCAAGTAATTTTTTTAATTTTAATTACACATGTGGAAATCCCTAAATTATCAATACGAAAACTAAAAGGATTGCGCTCATTAGGTTTTACCCTTAAAATTATCTTTACATCCTCCAAATCGGATTGCAAACTACGATATCGCTTAAAAAGCTTTTTAAAATCCTTATTAAACTCTTCTATAGATTCAAAAAGCATAATTAATTATTTTCTTCTTCATCATAAACCCGAACAGAATAAGGTAGTTCTCTATAGAAAGCTAAATTATAACTAATATCCTTACCTTCCTCTGTAACTTCCCAGGGTAAATCTTTATGCGAATAATCGCTTATAGCGGTAGCAGACCAATCGCTCATTTGTTCAATCACTTTATCTATAACATCTTTCTCGCTGGCTTTAAGTTCGGTTAAGTCAGCCTTTTCAAGTGGCAGGTAACGCTTTTGCGGATAACCTTTAAATACTGTTTTTATCCTTTGAAGCTGATTGGCATCTATCATTTGGTTGATGATGGCATCTAATTTTTGAGGAACAGGGCCATAAGGAAGTTTTTTGTACTTCGCCCCTGTTAAATGCTCTTCGTACAACTCGTAATAATTAAAATCAGAAAAATAAAGGAGTTTATACAGTACGGTTTCACCAACATTTGGTTTGCCGGCACAACGCTCTAAAATATAAAGTAAAATATTTTTAAACTTATTTACATTTAAGGTTGGAACAGAAATACGTTCTGAGATAACCTCATCTTGTGATGTGCCAGATGGCTGTAAACTTTGATTGACCAGAAAATCTTTGGTCATAAAATCATCCAGTGAAAAACCTAACACTATCGATAGTTTTTGCATTTCACTTAGGCTCACGCCTCGATTTCCCAACTCTATTTGGGTTAAAGATGACCTTGAAATCGCAATATTTTTGGCTAAATCTTGTTGGGAGAAGCCTTTTTTTGAGCGTAAGTTAGCTATTCTTTCTCCAATTTCTTTTTTCGACAATTCGTATCCCATAACTCAAACATACGACATGTTTTAAAATAAAACAACACAATGATTTATTTTAAAACAAATATTGTATTTTGATAGGGATGCACATAGAAGAAATACCTATTGTTTTATTTTGATGTATTTTTCGATTATTACGCGGTCTACCCCAGCCTTTTCCACCTTCTCCACACCTTTCTGAATCAAAGTATCATTATGGATGGTGAGTTTGAAATTAAAATGCTTGTCTTCCCAATTTTTGTCTTTATAATATTCAAGGTGCTCAGTGTAATCGTCGCCATTTAAAACGAAGGTTCCTCCTCCTGCATCAAAACCAGCGCTATCTTTCTGATCAAGGCTATGTTTCAAAAAAGCAAAATGCGTGTTATTAAACAGTTTGATCATTTTTACCTTCCCGGAATAAGCAGTGGTTTGGCTGTTTCCATTTTCGATTGTTGTAGCCGATAACAACTGCCAGGTACCCTGAATATTTAGCGCTAAATCTTTTTTGTTCCTATCTTTATTCGCACAGGAAAATAAGAAAAGCACTACTAATAGCATCAAGATATTTCTCATAAATCAGATTATTTGGTAATTGAGTCGTTTAAATATTATCCTCTTCCAGCCATTTTGATCAGTTTATGAGCCAGGTCTTTGCCTAAATAACGATCTATAATTGCATGTACGATATATAAAATTGGAGTCATTAGAATGGCAACAATAAATTTATAAGTATAATTAACCAAGCCAATTGCCGCGACCATTTTCCAGCTATAGTGGTATTGTGGGTTTAAATAAAATGCGATGAAAATCACCACAAAACTATCAATCAGCTGAGAAACCAACGTAGAGCCTGTTGCACGTAACCATAAAGCACGTTCACCAGTAATTTTTTTAATACGGTGGAAAATGAGCACGTCTGCCATCTGCCCGATAATAAAAGCCGTGATGGAACCTGCGATAATCCACATACCCTGCCCAAAAATCCCGGCAAAAGCATTGTTCATATTGAGGTCTTCCCCATTTATATTTTGGTGTACCCAAAAATCTGCTGCACTTAAATGCATCGACCCCCAAACGACCAAAAAAGCAAAAGCGATTAAAATGGAGGTAAGGATAGATAGAAAACGAACCTGTTTTACACCAAAATATTCGTTTATAATATCTGTCATGATGAAAATAATGGGCCAGGTTAATACCCCGGCAGACATTACAAAAGACAGATTTGGAACACCAAGCAAATTTATATCGAACTTTTTAAAACCCAACGTTTCTTCAACACTGAACAATTTAACCCCAATAAATTCTGATAATATAGCGTTTGCTACAAAAAAGCTACCCAGAACGAGTAGTAAACGGCTTTCTTTTGTCTTAAAAGTCATAGAGTATAAATCTATAAATAAATAGCAGATTTAGCATAGTGATCTTCATCTTTTTAACATAGATAATACAAAGAATTTGGCGGAACCTTTTTTCAGCCTATTGATTAAAATATGATTTTTACAATCATTCGACCATAAAAATAGGTTAGCAACTTAAATCTCCCAATCTTTGCGCCATCAAATCCGGTAATCTTCATGGCTAAAAAACAACATTTCTATCTTATACTCATTTTAGGTTCATTAGCTGCTCTCGGTCCTTTTTCAATCGACATGTATCTGCCTGGCTTTGTTGATATTGCAAAGGATTTAAAAAGTAACGAATCTACAGTAGCACTCTCTTTATCCAGCTTTTTTATCGGAATTTCTGCTGGTCAGTTATTGTACGGTCCGCTGTTGGATAAGTTTGGACGGAAAAAACCACTATACTTTGGGCTGACACTTTATATTTTCGCTTCATTTTTATGTTTGGCGGTAACCGATGTAAACCAATTGATTGTTCTGCGTTTTGTACAGGCTATCGGAAGTTGTGCTACTGCAGTAGCCTCAGTTGCTATGGTAAGAGACCTGTTTTCAGTTGAAGATAGCCCGAAGGTATTTGCCTCTTTAATGTTGGTGATCGCCGTCTCGCCCATGCTGGCCCCAACTGCTGGTGGTTATTTAATTTCGGCCCTGGGCTGGAAATATGTGTTCGTATTTTTAGGATTAATGGCTGTTTTAATGCTCCTGGCTTCAATATTTAAATTACCGGAGAGTTATAAACCAGATCCGAATTACTCTTTAAAACCAAAGCCGATTTTAACCAATTTCTTTACCGTTTTAAAAGAACCACAATTTTACACTTATGCTTTAATCAGTTCAATCACGTTTTCAGGCTTATTTGCCTATGTATCTTCTTCTCCAACTGTATTTATGAAAATATACGAAGTAAGTAAGACTGGTTATGGATGGATTTTCGCCTTGTTATCGGTAGCCTTTATTGGGTCGAGCCAGGTAAATAGCTTAATACTACGATGGTTTTCCAGCAAAAAAATTGTTACCTACGCACTTATTGCACAATGTATTTTCAGTTTAATGTTTTTGATTTTTGCTTTAAACAACTGGTTGAATTTATATGCTACCATAGGTTTCATCGCATTGTTCCTGGCTTGTTTAGGCCTAATTAATCCTAATGCGGCCGCCTTGTCGCTCGCACCATTCTCTAAAAATGCAGGCAGTGCATCGGCTTTAATGGGAGCTTTGCAGATGGGTTTAGGTGCCCTGGCTTCGGTAATGGTGAGTTTATTTAGCGAACACTCGGTGGTACCGATGCCTTTGGTTATGACAGCCGCTGCGTTTATCGCGCTGTGTTGTTTGCTAATCGGCAGGAGGTTTATCACCACTGAAGTGGAGGCATCAGCTGACGCTGCCGTTGCAGCGCATTGATATTTACGCTCAAAGACACCAAGGCTATCATAAATACAGAATTTTCATACGGAAGGCTAATTTATTGGATAAAAATCATCTCGGGGCGTCATTTCGACCGAATCGAGAAATCTTTTAAATTCATCTTTTTGCTTCAAAGATCTCTCCATTCTGTTGCACTCCAGTCGAGATGACGATCTTTCTATTGGAATCACAAATATCCTACAGTCTCACCGTCTCTTTGTGGTAAAACTACGGTACAAATAACTTATAAATCAGATAACAAATAACCGTTCCGGCAGCTGCGATAATCAATCCGCTCAATCGTTTCTTTTTGATAAAACAGATTAAGATTATTCCTGAAATAGATACCAATGTCATCAGCACTGCCGAAATATCGATAATCCACGACCAGGCCTTACCAGAATCTCGTCCTTTATGTAAATCATTAATTACGGCTACAGCACCGAATCGCGTTATGGTTAACTCATATTTTCCCGTTTCTCGGTCTATAAAAGAATCGGCCAGGTAACCCGGTCCGTTAAAGGTTAAGCTCAGTTCCCTGTCATCCATTCTAAAATCGCTCAATGCGCCTTTAACCTGATGTTTACTTCTAAAAAATTCAACAATTTGCAGCTTATTGACCTTATTGGTATCAGGTTGGTTTACCCATTTTAGATTTACCGATCCTGAATCTTTAGTAACCATTTCCTTACCAGCAGTAAACCAGTCTGCATGATTTAAGGTCAGGCCCGATACGGCAAAAAATAGCAGAATGGTAAAACTCACCATCGACAAATAAATGTGCAACCAACGGGATAAACCTGCTAAACGCTTTTTAGCCTTGCCTCTCCCGCTATCTTTTTGTACCTGCTTTTTTCCCATTCCACCAGGTGCAGCGGTGATCTTATTTTTTTGCGGTTCCGATTTTTCTGTAGTCAAGAGATGCTGATGTTAGTTCTGTATTTGGTGTTAATTCTATTTTTTTTGCTGAGCCGGTAAATTTCATTTCTTGCGCAATCACCTGATAAGTTCCATGCTCTCGGGCAACTTCGATAAAAACAGTATAAACACCGGCTTTAACCAGTTTGCCACTATCGTCTTTTCCATCCCATGATAAGCTATATTTACCAGGGCCACGTGTTGCAGAACTCGTTGAGCTCAGTTTTCCTGCTGCTCCTTTTTTAAATTCATCGCCATTGGCTCGGTTCCATGATTTTAAATCTGGCAACCAACGTGGTTTGTTGTACCAAATAGCCAGATTACGCACAGGGGTTTTAGCTGCATCTTCAACCCATACGGCTACAAACGGCCTACGGACACGTTTACCATCAGTAGATTCTATATTGGCAATTTCTAAATTGACCACCAGCTCATATTTAGTATTCCAAAGTTTATCCGCTTTGCTTGCCTTACCCAAAATGGTAACTGGTTTATTTAAAGCGATTTCGTAATTGTTCCATGTTTTGCTTCTGATTTCTTTGCCGTCTTTGGTAATCAGTAAATATGCAATGTCATTTCTCATCGCGGTTAGCGCTTCAATTTCGGCGATAGAAAGTATGTTGAAAGATGTCGCTAGTGCTCCTGCTTCACTGGCATCAGGACCAATAACCGTTGCGCTGATGATTGCTGAAGCAGGATTTCCGGTACGTGGATCAACGATATGAGAGTACCATTTTCCATTTACGTTAAAACCCCTGCGGTAATTGCCACTCGTTGCGACCGCCATGTTAGACACCTTAATTGTGGTTAGTGCAGCATCGTTTTCAGCATCAGCTTTAGGGTTTGCTATTTCTATAGTTTCTGGCTGGTTTCCCTTAATTACCATATCGCCACCAATATTTACCACCACGTTTTCAATACCCGGGCTTTGAGCAGCTTTTTCAGCAGCTTTGTTAATGATATAACTTTTAGCAAAAGAATTTAATGCTAATGCCGCATCATCCAAACGGGTAACCGTTTTATCCTGCTCGTTTAAGATATAATGTTTTTGTTTAACCAAATTAACTGCTTGTTGTAGCGATTCAGCAGATGGCAAACGATTTTCGGCGGCTGCTTTTTTCCATAACTCACCTATCACTTTGGCTGAAGCATCAAGCGCACCGTGGGTTAACACCTTATAATTTTCAAACTGTTTTAAGACCTCAAATAATTCAGGCGAAACTTTCGTTGTTTGTTTACCATTGTTCATCCATTTACTGAACTCGCTGGTCGTTTTATAGGCGCTTAAAATGTCATCCAGTCTATCTATTTCTTTTAATGCGCGGGCTTCCGCCAAATCTGCATCGGCCTGACTGCTGGTTTTAAATTTTAATTCCAATGATGTGCCCAATACGTTTTCGTAGTTGGAAGCGAATGTTCTTAAAGCTTTTTTGGGACTTATAAATGCTGATGTACTAATTACCAGTAAAAAAGCAGTGGTTAAGTGTTTAAACTTCATAATTAATGGATGGGTTGAGATTTCATTGCAAAGAAAAAGGTTTATCTGGAATAATTTTAAATAAGAAGAAATATATTTGAAATAATACAAAATTAAAGGGTTAAAATTTGCCAAGACCTGTTGTTTATTCCTTTGCTATTGAATATAATTTTTGGTGATTGACTAATACTTTTAAAAAAATCCAACGGCTACAGTTACAATTATTTAGCCAGGGTTATTACATAGGTTTTTAAGTCTTAAGCTTTTTTTTCCTATTTTCGCTTACAAGATGCTTCATATACAATCTAAACTTCCCGGAATAAATACCACCATTTTTTCGGTGATGAGTAAACTTGCCACTGAACATAATGCCATTAATCTTTCTCAGGGATTTCCTGACTATGCCTGTGATCCAAAACTAATAGAATTGGTAAATAAAGCCATGAAAGATGGTTTTAATCAATATGCGCCAATGCCTGGTTCTACTTTTTTAAAAGAAACCATTGCAGAGAAAGTTGAAAAACTTTATGACATCAAGTATAATCCTGAGACAGAAATTACGGTTACAGCAGGCGGAACACAGGCAATTTTTACCGCACTGGCGGCCATTATTAATGCTGGTGATGAGGTCATCATTTTTGAGCCGGCTTATGATAGCTATGCGCCTACTGTTAAACTGCTGGGCGGCCTGGTTAAAACTTACGAACTTGCCCCTCCAAATTATGCAATTGACTGGGATATGGTTAAGAAGTTGTTTACAGTAAAAACCAGAATGATCATCTTAAATACGCCACAAAACCCAACCGGTAGTATTTTATCATCAGATGATATGAAATCGCTCATTAAACTCATTAGCGGCACCGATATTGTGATTTTAAGTGACGAAGTTTATGAACACCTCATCTATGATGGGCAAAAACACCAGAGTGTAATGTGCTATCCTGAATTGAGGCAAAGAAGTTTCGTTGTGGCCTCTTTTGGTAAGCTTTTGCATGCTACGGGCTGGAAACTGGGTTATTGCCTGGCGCCGGAGGATTTAACCAAAGAATTTAGGAAGGTACACCAATTTAATGTTTTCAGCGTTAATAGTCCCATGCAGCAGGCCATTGCCGAATACATTAAAGAACCAAAAAATTACACCGAAATTAGCAGTTTCTTTCAGCAGAAAAGGGATTATTTTAGAAATCTCCTGGCTGAAAGCCGTTTTAAACTTCTGCCTTGCAATGGTTCGTATTTTCAATGTGCAAGTTATAGCGATATCAGCGACGAAAAAGATACCGATTTTAGCATCAGGTTGATCAAAGAATTTGGAGTGGCCACCATTCCGGTTTCTGCATTTTACCAAAAAGCAACTGATTATAAAATTATCAGGTTTTGTTTTGCTAAAGAAAATGCCACGCTCGCCTTAGCTGCAGAAAAACTTAAAAATGTTTAACCAGACTAAACCGATATAAAATGGAAGCACCTGTTTACACCCAAATTGAAAACCTGAAAGTAACTGTTTTTCAAGCCTATCTTTTTTGGGAAAACATTGAGAAAAACCTTTTAAATCTGGCACTTAGACTGTCGATGGGGGTAAGGGAGAAAACCGATATTATTATTTTACCCGAAATGTTTAATACTGGTTTTAGTATGAATTCTGAAGCTTTGGCTGAAGAAATGGGCGGTAAAACGATGCAATGGATGCAAAAAATGGCACATCAGTACAATTGCGTTGTTACAGGAAGCTTAATTATTAAAGAGAACAATCAATATTTTAACCGCCTGATCTGGATGGAACCAGATGGTAAAAACAAGCATTACGATAAACGCCATCTGTTTGGTATGGGTAATGAAGACCAACACTTTAGTCCAGGGAAAGAAAAACTCATAGTAGAACTTAAAGGCTGGAAAATCAGATTGGCCATTTGTTACGATTTACGCTTTCCGGTTTGGTTACGTAACGTAGACCAGGAATACGATATCCTGCTCTTGGTGGCCAACTGGCCTGATAAACGTTCGGCACACTGGAAGGCATTGATCCCAGCCCGGGCAATTGAAAATCAAAGTTATGTAATTGCCGTAAACCGGGTTGGGCATGATGGAAACCAGATTTACCATAGCGGATTATCAATGTGTCTGGATCCATATGGCAATACTGTTTATTATAAACCAGAAGATGAAGATTTGTATACTTTCAGCATCAACTATGAAGAACTGGTTAAAGTTAGGAGGCAGTTTCCATTTTTAAAAGATGCAGATCATTTTACGATTGAATAGGCAACGACCAATGATAAAATCACGTTTATAAGACTATAGTAAAACGATTAATTACTTGAAAATACTTATCCTCAAATCGCGATTAGACACGATTAGACAATTTAAAATATCATAATCAACCCCTTTATTAAATAAACAATAAACCAGTTAACCAACCACATAAATGTTTAACCGCCGTAAATTTATAAAAGCTTCTGCCCTGTCGGCCGGACTAATGGCTATTGATAAAAGCAGTATTGCCAATGCTATTCCTAATAAATCGTCAAAAACAGGGAATTTTCCCATTGTAATTTCCACCTGGGATTTTGGAATTGCTGCAAATGCTGATGCCTGGAAAGTTTTATCGTCTGGCGGTCGTGCTTTAGATGCGGTAGAACAAGGCGTTTGGGTACCAGAAGCCGACGAAAAAAATCAATCTGTAGGTTATGGTGGCTTGCCCGATCGTGATGGCCATGTTACGCTCGATGCATGTATTATGGACGAATTGGGTAATTGTGGCGCTGTTTTGGCACTCGAGCATATTAAACATCCCATCTCGGTAGCACGTAAAGTGATGGAAAAAACACCGCACGTGATGTTGGCTGGCGATGGTGCATTACAGTTTGCATTGGAACAGGGTTTCAAAAAAGAGAATCTGCTTACTCCTGCCAGCGAAAAAGCATGGAAAGAGTGGCTAAAAACGGCGAAATATGCGCCGGTAATGAATATCGAAAATAAACTTTACGAGAAAGCAGCCCCACAAAAATTACCGGGCAACCAATACAACCATGATACCATTGGGATGTTGGCTATTGATGCGAAGGGTAATATTTCTGGCGCCTGTACCACTAGTGGCATGGCCTATAAATTGCATGGCAGAATTGGTGATAGTCCGATTATCGGCGCCGGCCTTTATGTAGACAATGAAGTTGGTGGCGCAACATCAACCGGTGTGGGCGAAGAAGTGGTACGGAATGTAGGTTCGTTCCTGGTGGTAGAGCTTATGCGCCAGGGTTATACGCCGGAAGCAGCATGTAAGGAGGCGGTAATGCGTATCATCAAAAAGAAGCCGGAAACGGCCAAAAACATACAGGTAGGATTTTTAGCCATCAATAAAAAGGGCGAATACGGTGCTTATGCCATCCAACAAGGCTTTAGTTATGCCGTTTGTAATGCAGAAAAGCAGGATCTTTTGATTAAAGGTAAAAGTTATTATTAGCATTATTAATCTCTCAAATAATAAACAATAAATGGGATTGTTATCTAAAATTTTCGGTAAAAAGAATGTAGAAGAGCGCAAGGGTGAACCTGATATGGTTTACATTTCAAATGCGGATGAGCGTATGCGTTGGGCGATTGAAAAGGCCGGTTTAACACTTTGGTATTTCGAAGAAAGTCTTTCCAATCCACAACAACATCAGGCTTACTTCTCGGTTAAGGCTCATATCAGAGATGGGGAATATAGCGAGCACATTTGGCTTACTGAACCTCGTTTTGATGGTGAAGGAAATCTGTTCGGTACTGTTGGTAATGAGCCTGTTGATGTGAAAACGGTTAAACTAAATCAAAAAATTGGTATTTCCAGTGATGATATATCGGATTGGATGATTATTGAAAACGGTCGTTTAATTGGTGGCTATACCATTCGGGCAATTAGAGATGGCCTCCCTGAGAAGGATAAAGCTGCATTTGACGATAGTATAGGTTTGTACATCGATGAAGGTGTAGATCATTTCAAAGTCAATCTGGAGACGCCTGAAGGTGCCATACTTTCTATTGAAAAAGCATACATAAATAAAGACATCGATGCAGCAATGGGCTGTAAAGATTTTTACGAAGAAGCGAAATCTTTACTTTCCGGAATGAACATGGCAGTAGAAATTGATCAGGATATTATCAACGAAACAGCTGAGGTGCTAAAGCTATCCTTCATCAATAACATTGAAGAGCATGGCTTTCCTGATTTCTCAAATATTCAAAATGCTTTTCCAGAACGTAAAAAGATTGATAATACCCATTGGGTGATTACTGAAGTTTGTTGGTACCCGGATGGAGGAAAGTCTGTACAATTGCTAAATACCTTTAAATCGCCAAAGGGATGGGTAGTTTTAGGCGTGGTGGATTCGGTAGAATAAAAAATATTGCATAATAAATGAATATGAATATTGAGGTTACTTCTTGCTTAGAAGTATGTGCTAACTCTTACCAATCGGCATTGGCCGCCCAAAATGCTGGTGCAAAAAGAGTAGAATTTTGTGATAACCTGGCAGAAGGCGGTACCACACCAAGTTATGCCCAGATTGCATTGGCCAAGAAAAATCTATCCATTGAAGTTTGGCCAATTATCCGTCCGCGGGGTGGCGATTTTCTATACTCCGACACAGAATTCGAAATAATGAAAGAGGATATAAAAATCTGTAAATCATTAAATTGTGAAGGTATAGTTATTGGAATACTTAAGGCCGATGGCACAATTGACAAAGAACGCTGTAAGGAACTTATTGAGTTGGCCAAACCTATGGAGGTTGCTTTCCACAGGGCATTTGATATGACCAACGATCTGAATCAGGCGCTGGAAGATTTAATCGCACTCAACATAAAAAGGGTACTCACTTCCGGAGGGGCTTCTTATGCAATGCTGGGTGCAGGAAAATTAGCACAACTTGTAAAAAAAGCAGCGGGACGGATTACCATCATGCCTGGTGCGGGAATTAATGAAAACAATATCAAAAACCTGATTGATCAAACCGGTGCAACACAATTCCACGCTTCTGCCAAGGAATTTGTTCCCAGTAAAATGGAATTCAGAAATACTGAAACCAGAATGGGCAGTATAGAGGATGAATATCGGTATGAACTCACCTCAGAAACCAAAGTGAAAGCTTTGGTGGCTTGTATAAATGAAGCTTTTAATTTAAAATAAGATTCGCTTCTAATCTCCACTTCCAGGCACATAATGTAACCCTGGTGTAAGGTAATGAAGCAAAATCACTCTAGAATAGCGGTAATTTATTGGCGAAAACAACAAAACACCTGCTAAGATTAGTCCCACGTAGTACCACAGATTCTCATATACCAGGGCTAAACCTAAAACATATGATGCTACACCAATGGTAATGATTTCTGCAACATTCATGGCATAACTTACAAACATGGCAACATAGAAAAACCCAGGTTCGCGCTCAAATTTCAAATTGCAATGTGGACAGTTTACATTTGTTTTTTGTAGCTTGAATGAGTAAGCACTACCTGTAAAAATATCTCCTTTGCGGCACCTCGGACACTTACACTGTACAAAAGCCTGGAATTTCGTTAACGCTGCCATAATCTTCTAATTTGATCATACAAAGATAAGCCTAAAAATAAACACTAATTTATGATCTAGGTCATGTTTGTGGCATTAGTTTGGTAATTTAACGGCTTATTTATCATTAAATATTCCTGTTGCTTAACTGTACAAATCACTGATGATTTACTAAACCTTAACTATTTTTCCTTTAACGGTTTTAATCAGACCTTTATCGGCTAGTAGTTTCATTCCTCTGATAACGGTTTCCACCCTCAAACCAGTCATGTCGGCTAGTTCTTGTCGCGTTACTTTTAAATTTTCACCTACGGCAATATCATTAAGCAGGTAATTGATCATTGTTAGCAAACGGTGATCAGCCTTTTCACTTGCCAGTTCTTCCAACATCATCGATTTATAAAACAGGCGGTTACTTAAAGTACGGATCAGCTCCATGCTAAAATTGGGCTCGTTTTCAATCAGCTCGAAAAAATCTTCTTTATTTACGGCAATAATCTGCGAATCTTTGTTGGCAATGGTGAAGGCTAAATAAGGCCGATCGGTTAACAAGGCCGGTTCACCAAAATATTGGCCTGTTTTAAAAACGCCTTGAATAAATTCTTTCCCTTCATTACTCACGGTAACCATGCGCACCTCGCCCGATTTGATAAAATACACATAGCGGGGCTGCATCCCAGGCTCGTAAATAACCGAATCTTTTGGATAGCTCTTGAGTTTTAAACCTTTATCAATCAGTTTTTGGATGTTCATGGCTTTGCAGGCTTTGGCGGAATAGCATGTATCTATATTTCATTTTAAAACACCGACTTAAAAAGACCTTATTAAAAAAACAATATGTCCATAAATGCAACGCTACTATTTAAAGATTCTTCATTGTTCAGAATAATCAAACTCACAAAGGCTACCCCAGCGTTTCTTTCATTAAGCGGGTATAAAATTCTTTTAGCGTAATGCCCATTGCAGCTACCTGCTGGGGAATAAAACTGGTTGCTGTTTGTCCGGGAATGGTATTGATTTCAATAAAATAAAATTTACCGGTTCCTTCCTCCAGAAAGTAATCGATACGCACTACTCCCCTACAGTTCAGTTTTTGATATACCTCTTTTACCACCTGCTGCACACGGCTTACCTCTTCGGCATTCATTCTGCCCGGGGTAATTTCTTCGGTTGCACCTGGTGTATATTTGGCTTCGAAATCGAAAAACTCATTCTGCGGAATCACTTCTGTTGCAGGCAAAACAATAATTTGTCTGTCTGAACCAAAAATGCCAACCGAGAATTCCCTGCCGTTCACAAACTCTTCGATTAAAATCTGCGTATCCTCCTTAAATGCTTTTTCAATCGCTTCTTCAAGATCATCGGCATGTTTTACCTTAGTCATGCCAATGCTGCTTCCCCCACTGTTGGGTTTAACAAAATAGGGTAACCGTAAATCCTGCTTAATCTGATTTAAGTTATAATTTCCGCCTTTAAATATCTGAACAGATTTTGCGGTATACAGGTTATCAATATCTGCCACAATAGCTTTGGTGTAACCTTTATTCATGGTGATGGATGAAGTTAAGGCATCACAGGTAGTATAAGGAATACCCAACATGTCGAAATATCCCTGTAATTTTCCATCCTCACCAGGAGAACCATGTATGGATATAAAAATACCATCAAACTTAATTTTTCTTCCTTCCAGCGTTAAGGAAAAATCATTTTTATCAATTTCTATTTTAACAGAATCGGATGGTTCATAAAACCAGCCTTTTTCGTTCAGCATAATCTTATACACATCGTATAAATTAGGGTCGATATTTTGAGCAATGGTGGCTGCGCTTTTTACAGAAACAACCCATTCGCCTGTGGTACCGCCTGTTAGCAATGCTATCGTTTTCTTCATGTTAAAAATCCTTTTATAAATAGAAATTGAATATAAATATATCCTCAAAAATATAAATATCTTTGTGCTTTAGTATTATTGAAAGCGAGAATTTATGGAAGGAATTGGATAAAGATAGAATGGAGGAAATAGACGCGATAATCCAATCCATCATTTAAAATAGTTACATTTGAGCTTGTACGCATAACCCAAATTAAGATTCATGTCTAAATTTATAGAGTATTTAAAAACCAAATCGTTTAGAAACAACATTTTAGCAGCAGTAGTAACTGTTATCGTGCTTTTACTGGTTGCCTTTTTTAGTTTAAGATATTATACGAAACACGGACAAGGTTTAAATGTACCACTGGTAAAAGGATTATCTTTTGAGCAGGCCGTAAAGAAACTGGAAGATGCCGGATTAAAATATGAAGTAGATTCTGTTTTTATTATGGATCAACCTGCCGGAATTGTAATTGATCAGGATCCTGATCCCAATACTTTTGTAAAAGATAACCGTACCATTTATTTAACCATTAATGCAGGTAGAACACCGAATACAAAATTCCCTGATATTGCGTTTAAAACCTTAAGAGAAGCACAGGCTATTATAGAGAGTTCGAGATTAAAACTTGGCGATACCACCTACAAACCGGACGTAAGTCGCGATGTAGTTTTAGAAGCCTCTTTTGGCGGTCAGCCGATCACAGCCGGGCAGGTAGTGCCTGTTGGCTCAAGGATTAACCTGGTATTAGGCGATGGTCGTGGAAACGAAGAGGTAGATATTCCGCAGTTAATGGGCTTAACCATGGATGAAGCTAAATTTAGCCTGAGAGGATCAAACCTCACTTTGGGTAGCATCATGTACGATGGCCCGATTACCGATAGCGCTGCTGCCGTTATTACTAAACAAGATCCTATGCTGGTTGATTCGGTAACGAAAGTGCCAATAGGTACCAGAATTAACATTACGCTATCTAATAAACAACCATAAACAAGTATCATATTAAAGATGACTGAAGTAGAAAAAAAGAACATGGGTACAGGCAAAAAAGCGGCTATAGTTATTGCGCTTGTAGTTATTTTAATTGCCGGTTACTTTGCGTTGAATATTTACAGGCTTTATTTTGCGCCTAACGTTACCGAAAATCAAAAATATTTATACATCAAAACCGGAAGCAGCTATGATGATCTCGTTGCAGAAATAAAAAAGAAAGATCTGCTAAAAAGCGTGTCGTCTTTTACAGCTGCTGCCGGAAAAATGAATTTAGCGACAACTGTTAAACCAGGACGTTACCGCCTGAAAAAAGGGATGACCAACCGCACGTTGATTAACATGATCAAAGCCGGAAACCAGGACCCTGTTAAATTAAAATTCCATAACATCCGTAAGAAAGAAAATTTTGCAGCCTATCTGGCCAGTAACCTGGAAGCCGATTCGTTAAGTTTTATCAAGGTATTAGATTCTACTGCGCTGATTAGCAAATATGGTTTTAACCAGGATAATGTATATGCCATGTTTATCCCGAACACTTACGAAATGTACTGGAATATTTCGCCGGTTGATTTTTTTGAGCGCATGCACAAGGAGTATGAGAAATTCTGGACAGCAGACCGCAAGCAAAAAGCAGCGAGTTTGAACCTTACACCTGCACAAGTATACACTTTGGCTTCTATTGTAGATGCAGAGGCACTTTACGATAAAGAGATGCCAATTATAGCGGGTTTGTATTTAAACCGCTTAAATAAAGGCATATTACTTCAGGCTGATCCGACGGTGATTTTTGCCAATAACGATTTTACAGTAAAAAGGGTAACCGGAAAATTATTACAGGTACAATCGCTTTACAATACGTATAAATATGCAGGTTTGCCTCCAGGCCCGATTATGATGCCAAGCATTAATGCCATTGATGCCGTGCTTAACCGCGATAACAACAATTACATTTACATGTGCGCCAAAGAAGATTTCTCGGGTTACCATAACTTTGCTGAAACCAAGGCTGAACACGAAATTAATGCTAAGAAATACCGTGAGGCGTTAAACAAAAGAAATATATTTAAATAATGTTTAGCCACAGTACAAAAATCAGGGTTCGTTATGGCGAAACCGACCAGATGGGT
The DNA here is from genome assembly GCF_026239555.1 of Pedobacter sp. PF22-3. Taxonomy (GTDB): domain Bacteria; phylum Bacteroidota; class Bacteroidia; order Sphingobacteriales; family Sphingobacteriaceae; genus Pedobacter. The sequence goes on from NZ_JAPIVP010000015.1 coordinate 93,974, forward strand.
TATATGTATTATGGCAATTATGCACAATACTACGAAGTAGGCCGGGTAGAAATGTTGCGCAGCTTAGGCATGAGCTATAGCTCAATGGAGGCTGATGGTATTATGATGCCTGTTTTAGAATTAAAGTGCAAGTACATTAAACCTGCTCTTTACGATCAGGAAATTACGGTAAAGACAATCATTAAAACCTTGCCCGGCGTTAGGATCTTTTTTGAGTATGAGTTGTATAACGAAAAAGAGGAACTCATCAACATTGGTTCAACCACACTGGTTTTTGTTGATATGAAGAAAAATAAACCAACAAATCCACCCGAAAATTTTATGGAAAAATTATCGGTGTTTTTTAATTAACCAATATAATGGAATGGTTACACAGGCAGTTATTACATCTTAAACTCTATTCTAGATTTATAGAATGGACTAAAGGATGCATTTTGCCTGGTTTTAGCCCACTCCCCTTATATACTGTCGCCACATTTTTCTTTCGTGAAATCGGAAAAGATGCCTTGGTAAACAAGTCATCATCATTAGCATACAGTTTCATGCTGGCCATTTTCCCAGGGATTATCTTCTTGTTTACTTTAATTCCTTTTATCCCCATTAAGGGTTTCCAGGATCAACTTTTAAATTTAATCCAGCTGGTATTGCCGCACAATGCATTTGATGCCTTTGAACTGACTTTGAAAGATATCATCAAAAACCAGAACAAGGGGTTGTTATCTTTCGGTTTTTTATCTGCACTTTTTTTTGCAACTAATGGGGTTAAAAACCTGATGAAAGCTTTCAATAAATCATCATTAATTATTGAAACCAGGGGCTGGATTAAACAACGTTTAATTGCGCTTGTACTCACTGTAATTATCTGCTTCTCTATCATCATCTGCATCAGTGCAATGGCCTTGGGTGAAGTTCTATTAAACAAAATTAACGATGAACTGCACCTCAAAGATAGTTTTTTGATTTATACCATCAAATTTACCCGTTGGGCATTATTGGCCATCCTGTACTTTATTACCATTTCCATTTTATACCGTTACGGACCCTCCCATACCAAAAAATGGCGCTTATTTAGTGCGGGTTCCTGGCTGGCTACTATTCTGGCCTTTCTTACCATTTGGGGATTTTCGTTTTACATCAACCATTTTGCTTCCTACAATAAGGTCTATGGCTCTATCGGAACATTAATCGTAGTGATGATCTGGCTTTACCTCAACTCGTTGATTTTATTGATCGGGTTTGAGCTGAATGCCAGTGTTGATGTAAGCAAAAGAAGTGTGAAAATTATCCGGCCTACCTTTAATTTGTTCAAAAAATCTGAGCCAATTGAAGAAAATATACAGAAGAAATAATTTTTTCTCCCTCTGTGTTAAGTAATTATCAAGTTTATATAAAAAAAAAGCTTTCTAAGTTTGCAGAGTTAAGCTGAGTTTGTACTTTTGCAGCGGAGAGCTGGCAGAGTGGTCGAATGCGGCAGTCTTGAAAACTGTTGACTGTAACAGGTCCGGGGGTTCGAATCCCTCGCTCTCCGCATGAAGGGTTTCCTTCAAAATCATCAAAGGGTTGCTCCAAAAATAGCAGCCCTTTTTCTTTGATTATCAATAACTTATGAGCGAACTCCACATTAATTTCAGGTATTCTAAAACTACCTTCTTTATATGTGAGTCCCTGTTTGAACACCTGGTTTAAAATAGCATACTTTTGCCCTAAACTGGAATCCTGGAAAATTTTAGGCATATTTAACATATAAGGCAGCAAATGCAGTTCGTTATGCAGGTCATCTTCAAGTTTAAGGGCAGAAGTAATATGATTAGTTGTACGATTGGGATTCAAAGCATTGAGCAGGTAAAAAAGGAATATGGCTCGGAACAGGCGGAGATTATAGCGGGCATTTGTGCCAATATTATCAGCGGGCAGGTATCGGGTGATAGTGCAAAGAAGCTTTCGGAGACTTTCGGTAAAATTATGCAGGATAGGCAGAGCATCAACAGCAATGATACTTCAATTTCTAAATCTACTCAGATGGATTATGCGATTCCAGCTCTAAAATTGCTACGCTTTCTTCGGGTGAGTTTATCGGGATAGTGGCCGATAGTCCGGGTGAAAAGATACCGCAAAAAATGTTTCATGGGGAGATTCAAAATGATCATGATGCTATTGCAACAGAGGAAGCTGGATACAAATTGCTTCCAGTTCTTCGAACAGTTACAAAAGAGGATATTGATGAAAACTATTTAAGAGTTAAAAGAGATGTACAGGAGTTGATGAGGCTGGAGCTGAAAAAGATCAGTAATCGTCAGCCGAAGAAATTGAATAAAAGGAAAAATCGTGATTCTGTTATTGCACAGGGAAAAGCAAAGAAAATGGCGAAAACGGTAAAAGAGCCAAAAATAAATTCACTATGAAGTTTCGCCATCGGAAATTTGCATAAAAGTTAATTATCTAAGAAGTCGTTTTATTTGTCTTTTTCGCGGTATCTTATTATTTTGATTCCGTTTAAGCATTTTTACCAGGTATTTCGCTAGAGGAAATATTATTCCTGTAATAATTGTCGCAATGCCTCCCAAATCAAGTTCAGCATGCTCTATAATGATATGTATTTCCATCGTGTAAAAATTAACCTTACAAAAATGAAAATTAAATCAAGCAGGGGTGGGTCTAGGGGTCACCCCTACTTATTCTTCATAGCTTGAAGATCAGCTTTAATTAGCTTATTAACTCCGTCAAACTCTGATCCCAGTTCGTCAAATAATGCTGCAACAATTTCTACATTTTTTGCTATTTTAAGTCTGTCACTACTCGATTCCTGTATTCCTGTTAGCGCCTTTCTTAGATTTTCATATCCATTATCAAAAAGAAAACTCAAAATTTTGGCCTGTTTGGTAGCGTCCTGACTAATCTTATTAAGAGTTAGTTTTTTATCCTTGACTAAATAATGCAAGACGAGCGCCTTCTGTGAAATCGTATTCTTTTTCTGATCCATGGAAACTAGATCAACATCATTAATCGTAGCCGAGGGGATAGAATGGACAATTCGTTCAATAGTAGCATAATAATAATTCAGCAACATTGCATAACAAAGGACATAGTTACTAGCCTCGTAAAAACCGATATCATGTGAAACTGCTAAATCCGCACTATAATAAATTTCATCCACAGACAATGTGCCCCCTCCAAACTCTTCATGCATAGTTTTTTCAATTCTTTCAGCACTAATCGGTTCATTAAAAAGTTTGAAAGAAATTACGCAGTAATCCCTATATATACCTTTTTGTTTATCATCCAATAATAAAATATTTAATCTAACTTCCACAAAAAAGGCTTTGAGCAATGCCTGCATCTCGTCAAATTCAGATTTGAGATTTTTAATCATACTGTAGCGATTGTCGTCATCCCAAGACTCAATCAATTCATTAACTACCTTCTGAATACTTCGGTTAACGGCATTAAATTTATCGGGCAAACTATCAATTTTCTCGTTTTTAAAATTCATAGTAAATATCTTAAGTTGTTAGTTTGCTCAGGTTATTTCTTTTTCTTACCTCGACTACGAGTTTCTGGCTAACCTTGAAATCTCCTGATAAAGACTGCTTTGCTTTAGCGATTTGTACGAAAGATTGATTAGTTTCCATTTCATCTATTTTGGCCAGATCTAACTCTTTTGAAAACAATTCCCAAATTGTTAAAATGTAACCTAGATACGAATACACTTCGTCTATCATTTCTTTAAGACGATAGCATAGTTCAATTGCATTTGAATCACCAGATGTATCTTCCTCAAGTTCTTTTCTCAGTTTGTATAGATTTATAACAAGCTTTTGTAATTCTATAATTGACAGGTCTATGGTAGAAGTATCAATAATATCTAAAAATTTCAATTTAGCCACTAAGGTGTTCGGCAGTTTTCTAACGATGCTGCTTATTGCGAAAAGCTTATTTCTCACATCTTCCTTTATCAGAAGATTACAGACTATATCCAGTTTTTTGTGAAATTGTGATATCCTGGTAATATCTCTGAAAACACGGATGATGTCGCGTGGTAAGCCTGCCGATAAACAGTAAGCCAAATAAAAGAATAGAATAGGACGACCAATAACACGCCTTTGCAACAGCGAAACCGTATCTTTCAAGTTCAAATAATCAACATAGATAATACTATCGAACGAGCTATCAAAAACATCTCTAAATGGCATTCCGCGTCTTTCAAAATTGAACATTGCGTTTTCAGACACAGAGACTAAGAAAAAACACCGCTGCAGTCCAAAAATGGCTTTGATTTCGTTTAGAAAATTCTTTGCATCAACTTCCGAATCCATTTTATCTAATTCGTCAATTCCAATAACGACTTGGTAATCGGTACAAATTGTATTCAGGAATGCAACAAATGCGTCCACAATTTCCGGATTAGACATCGCGCGTTCTTCTATTGTTGTGCTTTTTTGTACACTACCTTCAAATGCTATTGGGAGTTTTAAACCTCCTGACCATCCCGATGTGAAACTTTGTTGAAATTTGATCTTCTTTAGATATTTTCTTGCAGTGCCTGCGTGCGGACTTTTTTCAAATGCAGAATCTCTCACTTCCCGACTAAAATCATCAAGCCTATCTGCCATATATTGGTCCCACATTAATATTCGAAACAATCGCGGTCTAATGTAATATGAAAGTGGAAACGTGCCGAAACTTATTGTTAAAATCACCCATCCTAATAACGATAAAATTCCGTTAGAAAAGAGCTGAGCCGGCAGTTCTTTAGCTTCACTAATAGTCGCTAAATAGTAGTCAAAAAAATTGATCTCTGGTTTCCTCGTTGGCTGAATGGTGTCTCCAACAGTTTTAGATTTATCGAGCTTAGTGATCAAGCTATTCTTTAATGAATCAGTCTTTTTGTTTGCAATCTTGACTACACTGGATGCCGTTACAGGATGATAATGACTGTGGATAGCTCGCAAAGACAGACTAAACGTTATTAATGCAATCCCAATATAAATTAAAAATATTTGAAGTAAAATCCTGATACCCATGATAACAGTTTCAGTGGAGTACTTCTGATTTGATCTAAGATAATGTTGATGTTCATCTCTTGGTGCTTTTTCCAAAATTAGAACACTCTCACATGTTGACGCAAAAAGGTTCAAGATAAAATCGCGAAAATCATATTTAACAGTGGCCGATGTCATTACAGGAAGAACTAACCTATCATTTATTTGGGTAACATTCCTCTCAGCACCACAGTAGGAGTGGATTAAAGTACTTTTTCCAGCACCTCTAGACCCGGCAATACCAATACTTCCACCTGGCATTGTTCTGAGAAGAAAATCCAATTTGATTTTAGCGTCTGTATCAATGGTTCTTGAAACGTCAATTACCTCCCCCAGCCCTTTAGTTTGTAAATCAGGCAGATCACGACTGTAAGAAGGCTCTAATTTCTGGTTAATGAAGTACCTTAATCTCTCTTTAATTGACTTCTCGATCATATTTTGGTCTATCAACTTAGTTAGACTTTCCAATCTTTCTTCTCTGGCACTATACTCCCCAACAAGTTCAGAGTTCGTTCGCTTCCACTCATTAGACACTCTAATCATCTTATTTGACTGCCTTTTCACATATCTCTGTATTAGAAGATCAGTAAGCCAAATTAAAATACCCAGCATGCCAAACAGAAAGATAAATCCGATCAAAAAATGGAAGAAACCATTGGTAGTCCACCTGTAAATAGACCCGTTCGCCCAATCCTGTACATATTTGAGTTTTATGGTCGGACTTAGGACAAATGCAAGTAGAATAAAAAAAATTGGTGTTAGAATAATACTTTTCCATTTCTCCTCATTAATCCAAAAACTTGTACTTTGAGCTAGCTCCCTATTAGCAGTTCTAAGAGAAATCTGTTGTTCGTTCAAAGCTTCATATTCCAGAAGTTCGCTACTTACTACCCTCCAGATCTCCTGGTCGTTATTAAGAATAAGTTTTTGGGCTTCTTCCTGTGAGATTTCAGCTTCTCTAATTCCTTTTAGAATATCGGAATCTTCAAGTGCAATTTTAACAAGGTGCTTTAATGTGTCGAGCGTTTGATAGGGCATGGTATTTAGTTTTAACAAAAATCAACTATTTTTTTAATATCTGTTTATTCATTTTTAGTTTTCAATTACAAATATTAAATAGATTGACTTTTAACAAAACGAATTGCACCAATAGTGCTAAAATTCAGATTACTCCCTGCCCCAATTTGTACACTAACTCAGTCTTATCGTTCACCCCAACTTTCTTAAATATATTCTTCACGTTGCTTTTCACAGTAGCTAGCGAAATAAACAGTTTATCCGCAATAACTTACACTGCATTCCCTAGCCTATTTCGGCAGTCCTTAGATGGAGAATTTCAGGCAGGCCTTCGGTTCTTTTCATAAGATCCTCAAGAATTTTGACATCCTTTTTGTTCATATTGTTCAGCATAGGCTCAGTAAAGAGTACGTTATTTTTTTTTGTCATGAAATCTACTAATTGCCCTTTTGTAAAGTTATCGAAAATTAATTTTGAACAAAACAAGTTAAAGCATGAAGTAGGGTTTTATCATTTTTTATTCTTATAAATTTCTTTTATTATAGCCAATAACCCTTATAAGTGTTTCAATGCACTCCCTCCTTCTCCGCACTAAGCTTAAAGAGAGCTGAAAATTTATTTAGAAAGAAAAAGAGAGAAGTTGTGGCACTATCGCGGCGCTTTTCATTCTAAAATGAAGAAAATCAATATCTATCGTATATTGAAGAGGTGGGTGAGAGTCCCTCTCTCTCCGCAAATAGCACGATAGAAGATCTCTTAAAAGTGTGATAAAAGCTGATAAAGCCTGCAACTTTTGAAATTGCAGGCTTTTTTATTTTAGGTAGAAATAGCCATAATTTCCAAAAATGCTCATAATTATTGTGGCAGATCTGTGGCACTTTTGTTAAGCTACTAAAAGCGCCAAAGAAATCATCTTAACACTCTGTATATCAAAAGGTAAAGTACGTCATCGACTTGACTCAAGAATGATTTAGTTCGACATTTACTAACCCTCAAAATGTTTAATTATAGCCCTGCAAAACTGCAACTGTGTTCAATAGCTTTCAGAAATGACAGCATCCTGAGTGTCTATTATCGGGGTTTCAACCACTAGGCTCTTTTTGTTATATAAAAGGAACGAAAACTACATTTCTATTGTGTAGTATTGTTACGCGTGGCTTTTATCTTTTTGTAAGCTTGTAGTTGCCCGTTTTTTCATCTTTTATTACAGCGTACTTATCGTTAAGTTGTAACGTCCAACCATCTCCGCTTATAATTTTATTCTCCGTTTTTAAAGGACTGGTTACTGAAATTTTGTCCCATTTAGAACTCATTAATGCTCCGTTTTCAACTGTAAGTATTCCCCACTTGTCGGTAACTCTAATATTAGGATAAACTGTTCCCTTATCTTCGATAGGTATAATGTTTCTTGGATCGAATGATACATTCATTTGCTCAAATACAAGTTCAAAATGGGGTTGGGTAATAAATTTACTTTTGTATTCAGCAATCAGTTTTTTTGTTTTTTCTTCTCTTATTTTTTCTTCTGAAATAATTGCCTCTCCGTTATATTGATTTATAACTAAGTCAGTAGTTTTCTTTAAATCATTCGGCAGTGTTATATTAAATGCATTTATAAAATAATCAGTCAGGTTTGTTTTAATTGTTATTTCTCTGTTCCATCCTTTTCTTATATTATCGAGTAAGTGACCGTAGATAGGAATTGTCTGATAAGCAAATGAGCGAACGAATGTTGGATTACTCAAAAAAGAATTTATGCTTTGCGTAAAGTGTTCGTAAGATTGCTTTTTGTTTCTACCACTAATTATTGTACCTGTATACTCAGCAATTCCTTCATTTAATTCTAATAAGTTCTCGGTAGTGTCTGCTCCGGGATAAACCGAATATCTATATTTCCTAAAAGCAATCGCATTCGTCAGATGTGTTTTTTGTTCAGTTTGATTGCTTGTATGAAGAGCCTTTTTTAATGCTTCCAATTCCAAGCGCAAATAAATTCTACCATCTCTTTGGTCAAGGTGATTGTTTTCGGTATTGAATAACTTAAAACCTAATGATGGCTGATTTACGTGAAATAACTCATGGGCTAGTAAATTAATTCTTTCATGTTTATTAACTGGTAATGGAAGCATAATCATAGCCCAACGTCTGCCGTTCCAATTGACAGCTGTGTTCGCAATGTTAATTTTGCCAGGTAAAATTCCAGCATAAATTTTGCCGTTTTGTTTGAGAAAACCAACGCTATCTGGAAAATTTGCAAGTGTTTGCCTCGAATTAGGATTCACTAAGAGCATTGGTCCATATAAATCTTTCTCCCATAGTCGTTGATGCTTGTATGCCTCAGTTTTTATTTCATCAAAATAAGTTGCAATACTATCTTGAAAGGTTGCCTTTTCTTGTCCAAATAAGGATTGAGTTAACATAAAAAGCAATATCGAGATGTAAAATTTCTTTATCATATGGTTACCTTTTAAAAATTACATATAACGTTTTTAGGTTTGGCGAATCGGGGCAATCGAAGTTATTATTATCAGTTCATTTAAAAAAGTTCTAACGTTGAACCATGCTAAAAGCGCAACCTCTGCTATCATCATTTCGGGCTTTGCATTCGTTAAGTTATTCAGAACCGAAACTTTCGATCAAATTACAAAAATTCAAATGAAGAACCATAATGAACAAGCCTTACATCAGAAAGATAACGAAGGAATTGTATCAGATTGAAACAGAATATGGGATTGAACTTGCAACTATTTTTGAGATAAAATTTATATACTCTTTATGCTACATTTTTAGATTGATTAGACATTAAATTTTGATACTCTCTTATGGTTAAAATATCTATTACTTCCCATTTTTTTTATCATACTCCTCCTGCAGTTCGTCCAAATAGTCGTAAAAGTTTTTTACATCCATAAAAACAGCAGGATTATAGGGATCTCCGGGTTTGTGTTTTTTCAGGAGGTCAAATTGTACGCCGTGTGAGGCTACCCATAGATCGAACTTTAAGTTTTTCATGCTGCGTAAAGTATAAGCGTAATCTTCTGCAATTTGAGGATAGGCAGAAACGTCTGCAAATTTTTTGTCTGTTACGATAGTGGGCAAATTGGCAATCAGTACCCTATACTTTCTATTTTGGTCGTTAACGGTGAGCAGAAAACTACATGAACCTTTAGTATGCCCGGGGTGATGCAGCATGATTAATTCCATCCCTCCTAGCCTGATGATATCCTTATCGTGCAAAATACGGTCAACTTTTACAGGCTTAAAAACAGAAACCTTGCCATCCAGATCATAATCAGAACGTCCACCATCAGTTGCAACCTGAGCATCGGCATAATCTACCATAAACTTAGCCCCTGTAGCTTTCTTGATTGCAGCCATGGCACCCAGGTGATCAAAATGCGCTTGTGTGGTCAGTAATATTTTAGTGTCTGAAAGTTTAAATCCCAGCTTTTTAATATTTTCCCCAATAAGCTTTTCCGATGATGCCAGTCCGGTGTTGATTAGGATATTTCCTTTTGGCGTAGTGATGAGATAACAGGCCAGATCGGCTGTGCCCACGTAATATAGGTTACCTACAATTCGAAATGGCGGAAAAGGCTTTGACCATTCCGGGTGATTTTCAGATGATGGCTCATGTACTTCTTGCGCCTGCAGGAAGCAGTAGCTGTGTGAAATCAGGATAAGTAACAGGAGTTTTTTCATATATAATATTATGGGGTATAAATTTTTAGTGTAAATTATGCATTAAATTACTGCAAGCGTGTTATAGCTGATTATTCTCTCCTCCCTGTTTTTTGAAAACGATGCAATAGTGGTAAGCGTTGGTATCTTGAAAACTGTATTATTTCCCTTATTTAATAGGTCAGATATGATGTTTTATTTTTGATGTATATTTTTATTCACCATATCATTGATGGCGGTTTCAATAACTTTTGGCTGCTCCTGGTTGATATAATGACCACTATTCGGTATTAATACCTGTTTGCTTTCCATGGAAAGTAACAGAAAATCTTTTTGCATTTTATTCCACGCACTTAACATTTCTGTCTTTAATTTTAAATCTTTGATGGAAGAATCAAAGCGCTTTTCATCTCCGGCAGTCAGTACATAAAGAGGAATATTGCCAAAAGATTTTATTTTTGATGCTTCATTTTTAATCGAACGCATCTGATCCTGCTCTTCCAGTAATGCATCAGCACTTTTGTAAAGCAGAGCAGGCATTATGGTGTTTTGATATTCATATTGTTTGTTATTGGGAAACATACCTCTGAACATTAATCTGGCGAGTCCAAAAGTGTTGGCGAATCTTAGAAAGCTACCTGGCAAACCCTGATTGACCATTTTGAATAGTTCGGGAGATAAATATTTTTCATCATCGGGGCATTGACTATCCACAAATATTACGCCTGCAACATCTTCAGGATATTTGTTGACAAAAAACCGGGCAAGTGTTCCTCCAAAGGAATGGCCTACAAGAATATATGGTTTTGGGGCGTTGGCTTTTTCCAGCAAAAGATGTAATTCTTTAGCCATTTCCTCACCTGATTTTGGATTTTTGCCTCGCTCGCTCCATAAAATTCCGGCCCTGTCATATGAGAAGCTTGTATAAGAGCTTGGTAATTCTTGTTGAATATTGTACCATTGCAGATGTCCGGCCGGATCAAATGCGGTTTCAAATACAATGGTTGGTCCGCCGTTCCCTTTTTTGTAATAATGAAGACGATGATGTTCAACTTCTACAAACTGGCCATCAGGTTTAATTTTTTCAGCATTATCCCGTGATATTCTTTCAAAAATAAATCCGATCAGGAGCAACAAGATTAGCAAGGTAACTAAGCCTAAGCCTATACGTTTGGTCCATTTTAGAAAAGTTTTCATATTTTTTTATTATAAATGGTATTTGTTTGAGCGGGGATTTTTCTGATACAATTGGATTTTCTATTTTCTCATTATATTGGATAAGGAGTATTGCGATTTTTTAAGCTTGCATTTTAGCATGCTGCAAATGGCCGGCAACTGATAATAAACGTTGAAGCCATTCAAAGAAATGACCATTATTTACGTTTATTCCTCCACACCTTCAAGATGTGCAATTAGTTCGATTTCCAACTTTGCATCGGGCTCATAAAGCCTGTTTACCTGAACCCAGCTTGCAGCAGGAAAGTCGTCTTTATAGAACGCTTTTCTTGCACCATTATACTTTTTCATCGCTTCAATATCAGTAGTGTAAAGTGTCTCTTTAACAACGTTCTTTGAGGTAGCACCAAAGGCTTTGAGGCATTGATTAAGTCTTTCATAAACCCCGCTGATCCCTTTTGGACTCAGGTCATTTGTAGGAATGCCAGATATATAAATTACCTTACCTGATTTAACAACCTGGGCATATCCCGCCGTTGTATCCTGATCTTTACCGCTGCCCCAATGCCATTTTTCCTTAGCTATTGTTAGCGGCTTCTTTTCCTGTTTACCTACAGCAGTATTTTCACGCTCACTGTTTTTGCAACTACCAATGGCCAGCATAAACAACAATAGAGCATAATTAAGCAACAGTTTATATGTTTGTTTCATCATGGTTGTACAAATTTCAGTTATCATTATTTTTACCGGTTTCGTATATCCTTATTTTTAAGTTTAACGCCATATCGATAGAGATCTTCATAGATTTCAAAGAATTTGTGCTCTTCCTTTTCACTCAACGAAGTATTCATAAACAGGACGACGCCAACTTCCTTTTTTAAATCAGAAAGCATAAAAGTCCTCACCCCGGGATCCGATCCATTGTGCCCAATCCTGGTACCACCCATTTTTGTCGCCCAAAAAATACCTGAATTGAGTGATTGTGGTTTAACATTTTCGGGTTTGTTAGCCTCATTAAACTGGAACCTGAGCATTTCCTCAACTGTCTCAGCTTTTAATACCTGCCTGTTTTTAAACTTCCCGTTGTTTAACAAACAGATAAAAAAATTGCTTAGATCGTCCACAGATGTGCGTACGCCTCCATCCGGATAGGTAGTACAACCGTACAATGGTATTTCCCTGACTTTATTATCTTGTTTCTCGTAAAGTTTTGTATGCTTTTTCAGGTTTACTTCAGCCATAAACCATCCGGTATCTTCCATCTCCAAGGGATCAAACAGATATTTTTTACTGTATTCGTTCAACATTTGACCCGTCCTAACTTCAACGATATAACCTGCGAGTGCTGCTCCGATATTGGAATATTCACGGAATGTTCCTGGTTTATGGTTAAGGAAGTTTTCTTTCGAATAATACTTCCCACCGGGAATAAAATAGTTCTTTAGGAAATCACGCAATGCTTCCGGCGAGTCTTTACCATTAAAGTAAAGGCTATCGGTATAAAAGGGATACCTGTCGGTAAGTCCCGAAGTATGCGTTGATAAGTTTCGAAGGGTTATTTTTTCTGCCGGAAAATAAGGATTGTGAATTTTGAAAGGAAGGTAGTTGTTTATATCCTCATCCAGAGAGAGTTTCCCTTGTTCTATAGCTTTCATGAGGCAAGCACCGGTTACCGTTTTGGAAACCGATGCAATATTCATTAAAGTTGATGTGGTGAAAGCTGCACCGCTTTGTTGATCTGAAAATCCATATCCTTTTTTCCAAACCACTTTTTTATCAATAATAATGGCTGCACCTAGGCCGACAATCCCACTTTCTGACATTTTTTTGCCGATCAGGCTGTCAATGTTTGTGCTTCCGGTATTACGTTGTGCAAAAACATTTGTAGCGAGAAGTAATATTCCTATGCAAAACAGAAGTATTCGCCTATAATAATTCATAAAATTGATTGTCGAAATTAAAGTTAAAAATTTTATAATTGGTTTATTTGACTTTACCTGATTTAACATTTTCATCATTTCGTTTTCTCTGCCTAACGCTGACATAAACACCGCCGATAGTTCTGGTCTATTTTCGTTTTTGAGACTGTTTAATCAGTATAAAGTTACAATCTTGAGGAATAACTTATTTATAAAAATCAATATTAATGACAGATGTAAAAAGAAGTTTGAATGGCCTCGAAATATCGTCATTTCGCCCGCAGTGTTCCAAAGGAACTCCTTTTGAGGAGAAATCTTTTAAACCAGATTTCAATAACCCGGTTCAAAGATCTTTCTATTTTGCTGCGCTACAGTCCGAGATGACATTTTTTTTGGAGTCAGTTATTAAATATTTCTTAAAGCCGGAAACCTTAATTTAATGCAGTTTGACCTTAACAGTCTCTCCATTCTCTTTTACCTCCACGAACACTTCAATCCGGTCCTGGATATTTTTGTAATATTCTTTTTCCTGGTAGTAATCGGTTCGTCCGCCATAATCATTATAACCTGAACCTGTATAGGCATTATAGGTGCCTCTAAGTGTATAATCTAACATACCCTGCAGAAAATATTTACCAGGCTTCATATCGGGGAAGGTAAATTCTCCGTCACTATTCGTAATCGCTTCAAGCCTGTATCTATAAGCTTGGTCAGAAAGGTAGACAAAGCGTTTTCTTCTAATGCTTTCTTTATCTTTTCTAAGCTGGTACCATTCTTCAAAATAAGGTGTTATCGGAAAAAGCACTATTTTTATTTTATTAGCAAGTATACGTGGCGATAACGGGACACCATACCCAAGTGGATGTTTCTGCCTGGTAAAGGCTACACCTTTGATAACAGCAGTGCCTTTGGCCAACATTTTTTTTGCCAGCAGGGAGTCGAACGCCATTTCAGGACGGAAGATTTCCACCTTATCTTTTTTTTCTGGTTCTTTATACTGTGCGGAAACTACAGCTGTTGCTGATACCACATAGAAAAGTGTAAGGACATATTTTTTAAGCTTCATGTACTGATATTAAGGATTAATAATTGTTTCATAAGGAAGATTAAATGTGCCATCGGTAATGTCAATGGCCTCTCCTGCTCTGTTTCTAACCGTTCCGGAAAAGGCTCCTTTAATGCCTGACTTGCTTATTTCTCCAATTTTAAGGGTAAATACATCATCTGCAATAGCGGTATTGTACATCAGCGTTCCATCGCTTTTTTGTATGGCATAACGTGCGATCATACCTTTTTCCGCAGGTGTGGCATATGTTCCTGCAGTAATATTCCCACCCTCCCTCCAGATTTCGAAATCCAAAGAAGGCGACACAGGCCCTGATGGCGGATCAGAAGCCTCATGACCACCAATAACAATTTGTTCGAACCGATTATCATTGCCACCGCCCTGAAAATTCACACTGTGGAAGTTTATAGCTTTCCCACCAATCTTTGCCCGGAAATAATAATCACCAGTAGGCGCGCCCCCGGTATCATCTTTCTTAGAGCATGCCGAAAGGCATACAGAAAGCGTTATAAAACACAGAATTGCCCAAAAAATGCCAACAGGCTTTCGGATCAGGTTAATTTTGAATAAAAAAGCTTTTGAGGGTATTGTTTTCATAGTATCATCCGAATTATGGTATAAGGGCAAAGCTATTGTAAGTATCAGCCAAAAGAAATACCAATTTTTGCCGTTTTTCATCTACTGGTTTTTAGGTATTTTTTATTAAAGCGGAGTGAAATGATGATAGGCAGGAAATTATGTCTGATATTTACAAGTAAATTTGCCTACCGGAAAGATAACCTGATCTTCGACAGGAGAATAAATGTAATTTTTAAGCATGACCCGATTTTTTTTATTCCTGATATTGATTTTGATCTCATTTAAATCTGTTGGACAACAACAGGTTCCGCTGAATGAGCAGCATTATCTTGATAGCCTTCAGCACATTCTACAGAAAAAAACTTCAGATAGTTCAATAGCATGCACCAATTTTCTATTGGTAGAATACTGGAAATACAAAGACACCTTAAAGAGTAAAGCCTACCTGGAGGCAGGTACAGCTGCCGCTAAAAACGATAAATTTTTAAATGCACTGGCACTTTTCTCTAAAGGGCAGTATTATTTCAACTGGAACAAAGCGAAGGCATCAGATGCTTTTAAAAAAGCTGCAGAAGCACTTTCTCCATTCAACACTAAAATCGCCTATGCAAAGCGGGCTGCATCATGGTTTAATTATGCCTTGATGAATGTAGACAAAATGGGCTATGGTTTTATGACTAAAATAACCCTGGAAAAAGCTATTCCTATTATAGAAAAAACGGGAGATCCGGCACGCATCGCTTACTATTATACGCAGCTCGCCACTATCCTGATGAACAACTACCAGTTTTCAAAAGCGACGGCCTATAATGAAAAAGCCATCGCCTTACTGGAAACCAAAAACCCTGGTTCTACCGATCTGTTGTTTTCCTATCTTTCAGGGGTAAGCATCTATTGTTATGACAACAAAACCGACAAAGCCCAGGTACTTCTGCAAAAAGCACAACGGCTGCTGAAGCCATACCCCTCCTCTTTAAACTATCCGATATACTATTATAATGAGGCACTTTACTACTCCACCAAAACGTTATACGATAAGGCACTTGCGAGTATAGACAAGGGGATTCCTCTGGCTAAAAAGTATAACCAGAAGCAAGTCTACCAACAGTTTTTTTTTCGCAGATATGATATCTATCAGCAGCAGAAAAAATATGCCGAAGCCCGACAGATATTACTGGATATTGTTAAGGAAGGAACTTTGACCGCCAAAATGAATGACAGGGCACAGATTTATTCGGAACTGGCGAAAATGAGCGAAAAGTTAAGGGATTATAAAGAGGCATACCACTGGCTGAACAAATACAGGCAGACCAATGACAGCATCAACAACGACCAGACAAAAGTAAAGATCAATGAGCTGGAGACAAAATACAGAAGCGCAAGAAACCAGCAAAAAATACAGGCCCTGCAATCAGAAAACAGGCAGGCACAGCTTAATGCCCGTAATGACCGCTTGTATAGACTTATATTTGGTTTGGGATGTCTTTTCCTGCTCCTTTTACTCGTTTTCGTTCTGCTCACAGCCCGGAGCCGACGCAAACTTGCCCAACAAAAGGAGATTAATTACAAGCAACAGCTTAGCGAAATGGAAAAAAAGCAACAGCTCAAGATTACAAAAGCCATGCTTGAAGGTGAAGAGCTTGAAAGGGAACGCGTTGCAAGGGATCTTCACGATGGACTTGGTGGTATGCTGTCAGGAGTTAAAATAGGGCTTTCCGGCTGGACAGATACACAGCCAGGCATGTCCGGAGATAAAGACCTTCACCGCATTATCGGACAGCTGGACACCTCGGTTACAGAACTGCGCCGCATTGCCCGCAACATGGTACCTGAGACTTTATTGAAGTTTGGTCTTGAAACCGCCTTAAAAGACCTTTGCGAATTTTATATGCGTGAGGGTTTGCTCATCACTTCAGAAATGTTTGGCATTCAAAAAAATATTGCGATGAATGTGCAGCTGAATATTTACCGAATTGTACAGGAACTTATCTCTAATGCGATCAAACATGCCCATGCAGACAACCTTATACTGCAGTGCAGCCAAAATGAAAATACCATTTTTATTACCTTTGAAGATAACGGGCGTGGCTTCGATATGGATACACTTGCTGATAAAACAGGTATGGGACTGGATAATCTGAAAAACCGTATCGCATTTTTGCAAGGAAAATTTGAAGTTCACTCTGCTCCTGGCGAAGGAACCAGTATAGATATAGAACTTAAAACCAATATCAATGAATAAACTCCGTACGGTTATAGTAGATGACCATCCCATTGTTATTGAAGGACTGAAGGCCTTGCTTAAAAATGAAGATAACCTAGAGGTTGTTGGTGGCTTTTCAAATGGCGCACAGCTGCTTTCTTATTTAAATAGCAACCCTGTAGATCTTATACTGCTTGATGTTACCCTACCAGATATAGGTGGTATGGAACTTTGCCAGATCATCAAAGCTCAATTCTCTGCAACTACTATACTTATCCTCAGTAACCATACCGAGCGAAGTATTATTATGCAGACTATACAAAACGGTGCAAGTGGCTACCTGCTTAAAAACAGTTCTCTTGAGGAGCTTAGGCAGTGTATTGCATCAGCTGTAACAGGAAATATCTGTTACAGTAAGGAAGTCGTCGAAATTATCAGCCGACCAACCAAAAACCAGTTGCGCAATACGCCACAGCTCACCAGAAGGGAAAAACAGATACTATCATTTCTGGCTGAAGGAAAAACCAGTCAGAATATTGCCCAGGAACTATTTTTAAGTCCGCTGACTGTAGATACGCACCGCAGAAACCTGATACAGAAATTTGCAGTCAAAAATGTGGCCGAACTGATAGCTGCTGCACACCAACAACAATTATTGTAAATTATTGATCAATAACTCGTTATAATATTATGAATACAGTCGCATACCGATTAATATTGTTTTTTCAATTTTTAGCACTATTTTCTTTTGCACAGCAAAATGCTGGACTTAATACCCTTTTAAACAAAAACCAGGAATTTATTTTCCCTCAAACTCCAAAGAAGATTTCGGCAATATTAGGTGTAAAAACGGTATTTTATGAGGATGCTAACGAGCAGCCCTATGCAAAGTGGCTAAGCAAATCAGGGTTGGAACTCTATTGTAGTCTTAAAGAAGATAGAACTATAGATGAAATGTTTTTTATTATTAAAGATGATAGACCTATTGTAGTGGAAGGCTTGCCTTTTAATTTAGTGATGAACAGAACCACTCTTCAACAAAGTATGTTAAAATTCAGCAAGTACAAAATCAAGAAAGAGAAGCTTGATGAGGGTTACGAATATCCTGGAGGCACAAGACTTTTTTTTAAGAAAGGCGATCGTTTTATCACCCTTCTTTTTGATAGTAAAAACCTGCTTAAATTTTTATCGATAACAAATGAGATCATCGGTTCTGCCGTCAACTGATTTTAGATATGAGTTTCTATATTTACTCACATTTTCATTGAAAATTCGCTTATTTTTTTTTAATACATAAGTTTCTGCCCTTTCCAGTTGGTTGTGCGTAAAAATGCTTCCCAATTTAGAGTCTGCGGATTGATCTGCCGGCTCCATTGCAGGTCACGCTCGTTAATGAAGTAACCATATTCTACGGCAAATTCTGCCATGCCTAAAATCTCATTCAACAAAACATCATTTGAAGCAAATTCGGGGAAATACCGGAGCATTTCCTGCCTTTTATATGCAGAACTGTATTCAGCTTTTATACCTGTAACTTTAGTAAAGGTATCAACCATTTCCTGGGGAGTAATGATATCGCCGATTACAGGTAAGGATTTGCCTGAATATTTATCTGGATTTGAAAGAATCTCTAAAACGGCAGGTCCGGTTGCAGTAAGCGGATCTACGAAAGGCGCAGCAAAATCTTTCGGTAGATAAATCGGAAATACAAGCGTATCACCTTTTAATTGAGGGTTATAAAATTCCATTAGATTAGTAAAAAAGAATGCCATATAGATAAATGAACTTTTAACAGGCAGCGTGCGGATATATTCTTCTATTCTGGCTTTATCTGTAAAATGCGGGGCGAACAATTTTCCACCCGTTAACTTATCTACATTTTCTAAACTACTGAAAATGATCTGTTTTACGCCAGCTTCAACGGCAGCATCTGCCAGTTCTTTACCCAAATCAAATTCGTAGCTAGCTGGCGGGGCAATGTTCGGCGTCATTAGAAAAATGCTGTCAGCACCACGGAATGCTTGTGTAAACTCTTTTTTATACCCAGGGTTAAGTGGTAAACTTATGAGATCAACGCCTTGTTCTGCCAGCTTAATGGCTTCCGGAGCATCAAGCCGGCGGGTTATACCCCGTATCCGGTAAGCGCCGCTTGCGAGTAGCGTACGGGCTACACTATAACCCTGTTTCCCCAATATGCCAACGATGATGATGAGCGGTTTTTCAACTTGTAAAGTGGTCTTATTTTCTGTTGATGGATATGACATTTCCTTTTTTATTTTATACTATAATTATTTTAGTTGCAAAACTAATTTTAGTGCGATACATTTGCAATAACTATCAAAATAGATAGGGTTAAATTTTGAAGATGAAAACAGAATGTGTAGGTGATTATGTTAAACTAAAAGGCAAAACATACCCTTGTACGGTAAGCCTTACCATGGATTTAATTGGTGGGAAGTGGAAAGCTGTTATGCTTTATCATTTAAAAAACGGACCTAAAAGATATAATGAACTTCGTAAGGAAGTGCCATCTATCACCGAAATGACGCTAAGCCTTCAATTAAAACAGTTGGAAAAAGATGGTTTGATACACAGAAAAGTATATGGCAAAAAGCCACCTATTAAAGTTGTTTATAGTTTAACTGACTTTGGGAATAGTCTTCTTCCTGTCCTGGACGCCATTACAAACTGGGGTAACCATGTTGTTGGTGAGTATGGTGAGTTTGTTAAGGCTTAAATAGCTTTAATTTGATATAACCACAATCAACAGATCAGCTTATAGCCCACTCCCCTTAAACTCATGATCTGGATTTCGGGTTCAGTTTTTAAGAGCTTGCGCAGGTGCGCCATAAAAACATCCATGCTACGGCCGTTGTAAAAACTATCCTCACCCCAAATTTTGATCAACGCATGCTCACGTTCCAAAATGTTATTGCGGTTTTTCAATAATAATTCGAGCAAAATGGTTTCTTTATATGAAAGTGAATATTCGCCTACAGATGTTTTTAACTTTTGGGTAAGCGCATCAAGTTCACAACTGCGGAACTCGTATTTTCTAACCATTGCCGTTTCATCCTTTTGCGTATGACCGAATCTTTTTAAAAGCGATTCCATGCGCACCAACAGTTCATCAATGCTAAAAGGCTTTTTAAGATAATCATTCCCTCCGCTTTTAAAGCCCATCACCACATCTTCGGTAAGGGCCTTTGCGCTCAAAAATATAATGGGAATATTGGGGTCTGATTTCCTGATTTCGGCAGCCAAAGTATAGCCATCTTTCTGCGGCATCATAATATCGAGTATACAGATATCGGGTTTATTTTCCTGAAATTGCATCCAGGCCAGTTGTCCATCCAAAGCCAGATTTACCTCGTAACCGCTACTGCTTAAGCCATCGAAAACAATACGTGCCAAAAAAGGCTCATCTTCCGCGTACAAAACTTTAATTTTCTTCATACAATGGTAAAATGATCATAAAATTACTTCCCTTTCCTATTTTGCTCTGCAGCGCAACCCGTCCGCCGTGAAGCTCCACCACTTGTTTTACATAATGAAGGCCAAGTCCCGAGCCTTTCACATTGTGTATATTATCCTGGTTAAAAATCCTGAAAAAGCGCTCAAAAACCTGCTGCTGGTAAATTTCATTTATCCCCGGACCATTATCTTTAAAACTGATCGTTAATTGACGATCAGCAATACTTAAAGATACTTCAATTTTAGCATGAGCCGGAGAATACTTCAATGCATTATCAATCAGATTATAAAAAACATTAGAAATATGCATGGCATCACCCTTGATAAATAATGGTTCATCAGACGGCAAAAATACGAGTAATGCATTTTTCTCCCGTATCTGCACATCCATAGCATAAATTACCTGTTGCAGTATCGGTTGAACATCAATCAGGCTAAACTGTAATTGAGTTTCTCCAAGGTCCATTTGCTCCTGCTTAAGTACTTTTTCGATCATAGCCTGCAAACGCTGCAGTTCGTGAGTGCTTATGTTAATATAATTCTCCAGTTTTTCAGGCTGATCTATTAAATGATATTTTTTAATGGATTCAAGGGCAACTGAGATCGTCGAAATTGGTGTCTGCAGCTCATGAGTCATATTACTGGTAAAAGTCATTTTCGCCTGCGCATAAAGCTGTTGATTTTTCATCAGCCTGATGAGCAGGTAGAAGGCTACAGCAGTAAGGAAAAGCATTAGAAAAGATGATATCAGGTAGTATCGCATCTGAAAAACAATCAACCAAACAATGGATGGAATAATGAGTTGATACCTATTTTGAAACTTAAGGTTATAGGTATATTTACCACTTACGAAAGAAGAAGCTGTTTGAGCAGACTGCTGTCCTTTTACCAATCTTCCATCCGAATAGTCGTAAAGTGCATAATTTCTATTGGTATGCCAACCCAATTGATCTAGCCGACGGTTTACCAAACTATCCATTACCTTTAGGTCTCGCTGATCTTGCAATGAAACTTCCCGTTGTGATTTCCCATTTGTGACAGCTGAAGATTTACGATCGAATTTCAGTTTGGCATCATTCAGAAACGACATTTTCATTTCTACTACCGAGCTATCATTGGTAATCCCGTAATGGAACTGGCTTCGCAAATTGTCAACCTTTAGCTCATCAAAGGCCTGCCTTAGTGCCAACCACTCCTGAGAAAGGAAAAACTGTTGGAAACGGATACTTTTTTCGTGTCCTCTAGCGATGCTCCGGTAGGTTATCTGCCTCGAAGCATCACTAACTATAGATTCGAGCATTATAGCAACAGATTTTTTTTGCGCCAGATACAATTGCCTTATCCACGCACATTGCAAGCAAAGGCTGATGATCAGTGTGATCACCGCTAATGGAAAAACATATTTAGACCTCAGCCATTTCATTCTCCTAAAATGAACAAATCATTTTATCAATGGAAGTATAAGCTGAAGATTTAACCTTAATTAACCGAGCTTAACTTTGCTTTACATGGTTAGCCATTAGTTTTGGAACATGAAAAAGTTAACCTTACTCCTATTCTTCTGCCTGCCATTAATGGTTTCTGCTCAATTGCACAAAGGTTTGGTAACCGATAAAAATGGAGCAACCGTGGATGGGGTAACCATTAGCCTTCGCCATGCAGACTCTACCCTAGCGGTTCAGATTTCAAAAAATGGTTTGTTCAGTTTTCAGCAGCCGTTAAAAGGCGATTATGTTTTAATGCTTAAGGCTGTTGGCTATAAGGAAATGAGTAAAACGCTTAATCTACCAATAGATTCAATCATAATAGTGATGGTTAGTGACGACAAAACATTGGATCAAGTAACAGTATCGGCCTCAAAACCAGTTATTGTAAGAAAAATAGACCGGGTAATATTTAATGTCGAAAATAGCATTGTAGCCACTGGCACGACGGTATGGGATGCCTTGGGTAAAGCACCGGGTGTACAAACGAAGTTTGATGGCGGGATAACCGCCAACAACAAGGGCGTAGTCATTTATATGGACGATAAACCCATCAGGCTATCTGGCGAAGATCTGGCGGCTTATCTCCGCAGTCTGCCTTCAGACAATATTGCTAAAATAGAAATTATAGCCAATCCTACTGCCAGATATGATGCACAGGGCGGTGCGGTAATCAATATTATTTCTAAAAAACCAAAAGGTGATGGCTATAACGTGATACTCTCAGGTGGTTATACACAATCTACGTATAGCAGCTACAATCCGAGTACGGTATTTAATTACCGGAAAAACAAGCTAAATGTGTATGGTAGTTATGGTTATAGCCGACGTAAAAAAGACCATACCGAAAGCGAATATGTTATCTTCGATACGCCAGAAAATTATGCCGATTGGAGGAATGAAAAATCGGGCATACGTTTGGGTAATGCCAATAGTTATAAACTTGGTGCCGATTATAATCTTACTGATCAAGAGGTGATCGGGATATTGATAAATGGCTACAATGGCGCGAACAGCAGACCAAATAGTACATTAACGACTATCGTGAACAACCACTCAGCACGACCAGATTCTATCCTTAATACCCAAAATGTTTCCAATGGGAAAGCCAATCAATATAGTTTCAATCTTAACTACAAGATTAAATTAGATACCAATGGACGGAATATCAACGTGGATCTGGATTATGTACCTTATCAGAACAAAAACAGCCAGCAGGTAGATACTTATGGCACATTGGCCAACGGCAATCTACTTCCTGACAATTACCACATCTTTACTCCATCTAACCAGAATATCGATATCTATTCGGGAAAACTGGATTATACTGATAAATTCTGGAAGAAATGGACATTTGAATCAGGCCTGAAATACAGCAGTATCCGTACGCGCAACAGCTTTGATTTTTATAACAATCGGGCCACCGGCCCAGAATTAAAACCAAACCGCAGCGACCGTTTTGAATATGCAGAAAATGTATCGGCTGTTTACGCCAGTATTAGTGGAGATGTGGGTAAATGGAGCTTTGAAGTCGGTTTGCGCGGCGAGTACACCCGAACAAATGGCCAATCGATGGTATTAAACACCAATAACCAAAACAACTATTTTAAGCTTTTCCCAACACTTTTTGTGGCGTATAAAATGAATAAGGACAATGAAATAAACCTCACTTATAATTCGAGGATCAACAGGCCTGAATATTGGAGACTTAACCCTTTTAAATCTTACACCAGTCCCTATACTTACCTGGAAGGAAACCCGGCATTGCAACCTGCTTTTATATATAATGGCGAACTGGGTTATACCTACAAACAGCAATATAACATTTCATTTTACCTACGGCGGGTGGTTGATTATTTTAGTAACATTACGGTACAGAACAACATATCAAAACTTTTTTATGATACCCAAAGAAATCTAGATTTAAGCCAGGAGATCGGTTTTTCAGCATCTTTTCCAATCAAAGCAGCCAAGTGGTGGGAAATTAACAATTATGCACAGGGTTCCTACCGCCAGGAAAAGTCGGGATATTTACAAGCACGCTACGATTACCATGTTTGGGGGATTTACTTGAGTTCTAACCATGCTTTTACCTTAAACAAAGCTCAGGGTTTGAAAGCAGAAATCAGCGCCTGGTATTCTTCTCCTACCATACAAGGCATTTACAAGCTTGCACGACTTTATGATGTGAGTGCAGGTATGAGCAAAAGTCTGTTAAAAGGTAAAGGAACTTTAAGGCTGGCTGTAAGCGATATTTTTTATGGAAATGCCTACCGTATTGATGTTGATTATGAAAATCAACGCAATGGTTTTTACGAGAAAAGCGATACACGCAGTACTACTTTAAGTTTCTCGTACCGGCTGGGCGGTAATCCTACAGCAGCCAGGAAACGGACTTCGGCAAGTGAGGAGGAGAAGAAACGCACGCAGTAATGAATTATGTTCATTAGTTCACTGGTCATTGGTTCATGCAAATCCCGATTCTAGCGCAAGTCTTAGCGCCTCCAGCCTATGCCATGGCCTGACTTGTGCTTTTGTTAAATCAATCTCTATCCATCCTTTACTCCAATTCTATAAAAATCCTTAGTGCCATGCCGAACTTGGACTTTAGCCAGTTAACAGGTCAATTTCAATCAGTCCCTTCCCCGATTCTAGCGCAAGTCTTAGCGCGTCGGGTCTAAGCCATGGCCTGACTTGTGCTTTTGTTAAATCAATCTCTATCCATACTTTACTCCAATTCTATAAAAATTCTTAGTGCCATGCCAAACTTGAAATTTAGCTAATTAACAGGTCAATCTCAATCAGTCCCTTCCCTTCTTCATAATCTATAGCACTACTGTACAAATAGTCAGCGGCATTTGCCACTATTCCAGCCTCAACTGGGTTATTATGAAGGTAATTAATCCGCTCATCAAACATGTCGAGATATGGATCTAACGCTATTGGATGGTTATCCTGTCTCCAAAACTGAAAATTTTTATTATTGTTATTTTGTTGCCCAGCTTTCGAAAATAAGTAGAGCATCCATTCCTTCCTGCTTTCGGTCATGCTCTCTTTTATTTCCTTTAAAATCCTAAAGGCCGAATATTTCTTTAAATCGCGAATAATATTAGGCAACAAATATCCTTCTTTACTACTTATAATTAGATGGACATGTTACTCATAATTACCCAGGCATGGAGCTTAAGTCCTTTTTCTTTTCTACAGTAAGATAAACTTTCTAATAAAAATCTCTATAAACAGCTCGTGTAAATACGTCAATCCAACCCACAACAGCAACAGAAACAAAATATATTTCTGTTGGATCATGAAACTTATATTTTGTACTCATACTTAAATATAAAAGCTTAATCTCAAAAGCACAAGTCAGCCAGCCTACATTATCCTAACCGCTAAGACTTGCGCTAGTATATGTTCATGATTCAATCGGTTAATCGACTCAAAACCTCAAAAGCACAAGTCAGCCAGCCCACATTATCCTAACCGCTAAGACTTGCGCTAGTATATGTTCATGATTCAATCGGTTAATCGACTCAAAACGCCAAACTCCCAACTCCAAACTTATCTACCTGCACTCTATCGAATGCCCGTAGCCGCCCGTATTTTTGGGAGAAAAAAATGGAATGCCCAAATCGGCAGAGCGCATAATGAGTAAAGCGCCCATAAAAAACATTAGCCAGGGAATTAGCTTATTGGTGTTAAAACGGATGTATTTTTTCAAAAAAATTCCCCCAAGCGAGATCATGAGCATTAATGGTGTGGTGCCAAGGCCGAAAAGAAACATAAAAGTAGCACCTGATTGAACATTGCCCGTATTTAATGCCGTTGCCAGGGCCAGGTAAACCATTCCACAGGGGATAATGCCGTTAAGCATACCTGCAAACAATCCCCATAATTTTAAATTGAATACCTTACCCATTAATTTGCTCAGCGGGCTCATTGCCTTTAACTGAAGCCTTGAAAAACGGTTTCGATATCGTTTATTAAACTGTAAGGCGGTGAATAGGATTAATACCGAACCAATGATTATACTCAATATCTTCTGATTGCTAAATAACCGTATGCTGTTTCCTAATGTCCCCACAAGTATACCTAAAATGGTGTAAACTGCAATTCTACCCAGTTGATATAACAGAAGCTGAACTGCACCTGAAAGAAAATCCTGTTTTCTGAAGGGCATGCCCAGCATAATGGGGCCGCACATTACTGCACAATGGAGGCTTCCAAACAGTCCCATTAAAAATGCCAATGGCAAATATCCTGTCATAAGGTAATGTTATTTTTAAACAGGTATGCTTTGCCCTCTGCATGCCATGAAAGGTTCATAAACCACATCCCTCTGGCCATTTTTGTTTTATCTACCAGGATAAGATGAGAAGTTCCGGTTGTATTTCCTTTCATTTTAACATCATCATCACTGTTGACGGCCCGCATCAATACCAGTTCATATTGCGCACTGTCTTTTAACTGTATTACCAACTGGGTATTGGTAATGGTAATTTTAGGTTTAGCATCATCCTGTATTACATTTTGTTTGGCATCATATTCCGAGTTGTAATTGATTCCCTTTTCGTAATAATTTTCTTCGATCAGGGCATCTCTGCCATGCATATGGAACATGTAAATCACCATCCCCACAATAAACAGCATAAATGCAAACATCCCCATTACTATTTTCGTTCCCCAGTTCATACGTTTTGTTTTTTAATTTAATGAGTGAATGAGAGCTTTTTGAATGAGTGAATGTTTAGACAAATTGCAGATTTAACAATTCGATATTTAATCAATCATTCTCTTTTTTTATCACTCTATCATTCAATCAATCTCTCGTTCAATCATTCGTTTCCCGGCTGTGCGAAAAAACTTGTTGTTGCAGTACTCAAAACCTCGCTATTGGCAAGCACTTCGAAAACTGCATCTGTTTTATATTTTTTAATCGAATTATTTTTCCTGATCAGAAAGAAAGTGAGGTGCACAGTACCTTCTTTTGGTAAAACAGTTGCATGCTGAATAAAATCGATCTGATCACTACTATCCTGCGACCTGAAAGTAAATTTCACCTCCTTATTGGTTTTGTTCACCAACTCTGCATTGTATAGGTTACTGGTTTTATCCGTTCCCCTGCTTTGATATAAAGTGCCGCTCGCTCTTAAAACCGTGGTCTGGATGTTTTCTCTTTTATAAATCAGCGAAGAGAAAACCATTAATACAATGAATAAAACCGCAGCATAACCGTAAGATTTTAATCCAATTTTATAAGATTTCCGCTCTGCAATAAAATCCTGGTTAAAGAAACCGATCAGGTTTTTGGGTTTGCCTATTTTTAGCATCACCTCATCACACGAATCAATGCAAGCGGTACAGTTCACACATTCAAGTTGTGTTCCCTTGCGGATATCGATCCCGGTTGGACAAACCTGCACACAGAGGCCACAATCGATACAATCGCCTGCTTTGTGCTCTTGTGTATTTCGCTGTAAACGTCCGCGAGGTTCGCCCCTGGTAAAATCGTAAGCTACTACGAGGCTCTGG
This sequence comes from Pedobacter sp. PF22-3, assembly GCF_026239555.1. GTDB lineage: Bacteria > Bacteroidota > Bacteroidia > Sphingobacteriales > Sphingobacteriaceae > Pedobacter. The sequence continues at coordinate 121,144 of NZ_JAPIVP010000015.1, forward strand.
TTATCAAGCAGTACCCCCTGAAGCCTGCCATAAGGGCAAATTACGGTACACACCACTTCGCGCACGTAAGCAAATACACCATAAAATATAAAAGTAAATAGCCAGATGGATATAAAACCTGAAACATGATCCGCAATGGGCTCGGTGATGATTTTAAACAGCACATCAGAGCCGATCATATAAGCCAGAAAGGTATTGGCAATAGCAAAAGAGATGAACAGGAAAATAAAATGTTTGCTTCCTTTTTTCCATATCTTTTCGATGTTCCAGGGACCTTCATCCAGTTTCTTTTGTTTACTGGCATCACCCTCAATCCAGTACTCTATCCTACGGAACACCATCTCCATAAAAATGGTCTGCGGACAGGCCCATCCGCACCATAGCCTGCCCAATACCACTGTAAAACATACAATGAAGATGATAAAGATGAGCATGGCCAGTGCAAAAAGGTAAAAATCCTGTGGGGTAAAAATCAACCCAAAGAAAACAAATTTTCTTTCGATGAAATTCAGCAGCACCAATTGCTCGCCGTTAAGTTTTAGAAACGGACAGGAGAACAAAAATAACAGCAGTACATAACTTACCCATTTGCGGTAGTTGTACAATCTACCCGACGGTTTTTTAGGGTAAATGAAATTTCTGCCCCTGCTCTTGCTTTCCGGTTTATTTTTTGATAACATCGGCTTGGTTTATACTGTCCTTTGCTGCTTTCATCTCACTGTCTTTTAAATCTTTCGCTTCGTATTTTTCTCCTTGAGGAGCTTTGGCACCCGCTGGATTGCTTCCTTTTAACGACAATATAAAATTAGCCACAGCACTGATCTGTTTAGGATTAAGGTTTTTCTCCCAACTAATCATTCCCTTTTCCGGAACGCCATATTTAATGGTCTTAAACACATTATTAATTCCGCCTCCATGTAACCAGTAATCATCGGTTAAATTAGGGCCAATTATGCCTTGCCCCTTATCTCCATGGCAAACCACACAATTTGCATTAAATATGGTTTTTCCATCTGCCAGTACCGTTGGCGTATCATCAAACTTTACGGAGTTTTCATCAATGGTATTAGCTGATTTTTCGAGATATGATGCTTTCTCTACCTGCGCTTTAGCCATTTCATTTTCATATTCTTTATCCTGCAGATCACCGTAACCCCCAATGTGGTAATAAAAGAGATAACCTGCGGCAAAAATCATCGTACCAAAAAACAGGAAGTTGAACCAGGCCGGTACCGGGTTATTGAGCTCCTTAATGCCATCATAAGCATGATCAATCACCAGGTTCTTTTCTTCTTCAATGGGTTTTAAACTTAATAATTTTGCCCATATAGAAGGTTTTACCGTTTTTTGTTTCAACCAGCTATCGTAATCGAGTGCCTCCTCCTTTACAGGTCCGCTATATTTAGTAGGGTTTAACTGTTCCTGATACATGACCTTAAATGCATTGAGTAAGGTTAGCGAAACAAAAAGCAGTACCAATGCAAAAAGCAAAAGCAGTATAATGAGTATTTCAGTTTGGCTAAGTCCTAACCCAGGCTGAGAAGGTACTATAGCTTCTGCTGTTTTTTGTTCAGCAGCGTAGCTTGCCGCCGATAAAAACAGTAAAAATAACATTAGTTTAATCTTCTTCATATGGGTTTGTTTTATGGTCTTGAAAAGGGATTTCGCTCATGGTTTTGATATGGTTTTTGCTTAATTTGAAGAGGTAAACACCAACAATTACAAAAAACACCATGAACATAAGCAGAGAGGTAACGAGGTATATTTCGCCGCCAGCTAAATCTTTAATCTGATTAAACATATTTTATTGATTTGAAGGAATGGTTTCTTTATTGGCTTTAATATCGGTACCCAATCGTTGCAGGTAAGCAATAATGGCTACAATTTCACGGTCGCTTTTAACTTTGATGTTGTTCTGCTTCAGGTCTAATGCAATTTTTTCAGCCTGTATTTTTAAATCCTCATTGGCATGTTTATCATAACCTTCGGGATAAGGAACGCCTAATGTTTGCATAGCCCTTATTTTACTTGCAGTGGTGCTGATATCCAGTTGTTGTTCAATAAGCCACGGATATGGTGGCATAATACTTCCCGGCGACATTGAGCTCGGATCAACCAGGTGATTGTAATGCCAGGCATCAGAATATTTTCCGCCTACGCGGTGAAGATCTGGTCCGGTACGTTTACTGCCCCATAAAAAAGGGTGATCGTAAACAAATTCTCCTGCCTTGCTATATTCACCATAACGTTCGGTTTCTGAACGGAAAGGTCGAACCGTTTGAGAATGGCAGTTTACACAACCTTCTCTGATGTACAGATCCCTGCCCTGCAACTCAAGCGCAGTATATGGTTTTACACTTGCAATGGTGGGTACGTTAGATTGAATGGTGAAAGTTGGCATCATTTCTACCATTCCTCCAATCAGGATAATGATCAACGATAATACCATGAATTTCATTGGTTTACGTTCCAGTACCCTATGCCAGGCTTTATCTGCAGGATTGCTATCTATTACAATTTTGGTTAAAGGCATCGCTTCAGCAGCCTCATTAGCTACCAGTTTAGCGCCCAGCATGGTTTTGGCCAGGTTATAGGTCATGACTATTACCCCAGTTAGATATAGTGCACCGCCAATGGAGCGTAGAACATGCATTGGAATAATCTGCAAGGTTGTAGCCAGGAAATTAGGATATTTCAATAAACCTTCAGGTGTAAATTCTTTCCACATCAATCCTTGGGTAAAACCTGCCCAATACATCGGGATGGCGTAAAAGAGGATACCCAAAGTACCGATCCAAAAGTGGAAGCCAGCTAGTTTTTTAGAATAAAGTTCTGTTTTATAAATACGAGGGATTAACCAGTACAGTACGCCGAAGGTTAAAAAGCCATTCCAGCCCAAAGCGCCAACATGTACGTGGGCTACAATCCAATCGGTAAAGTGGGCTACCCCATTAATTTGTTTTAACGATAATAAAGGACCTTCAAAAGTGGCCATACCATAAGCAGTAAGGGCAACCACCATAAATTTTAGTGTCACATCTTCTCGTACTTTATCCCAGGCGCCACGAAGCGTTAACAAACCGTTGATCATACCGCCCCAGCTTGGTGCAATTAACATGATGGAAAAAGCAACGCCTAATGATTGTGCCCAACCCGGTAATGAGGTGTATAATAAGTGATGGGGACCGGCCCAGATGTAGATAAAAATAAGCGACCAAAAGTGCAGGATACTCAGTTTATAGGAGTAAACAGGTCGGCCAGCCATTTTGGGCAGGAAATAATACATCATACCTAAATAAGGCGTAGTGAGGAAAAATGCCACAGCATTATGCCCATACCACCATTGCACCAATGCATCTTGAACGCCTGCATACACATAGTAGCTTTTCATAAAAGAAATGGGCAGCTCAAAAGAGTTTACAATATGCAATACCGCGATGGTAACAAAAGTGGCAATGTAAAACCATATCGCCACATAGAGATGGCGCTCTCTCCTTTTAATAATGGTACCGAACATGTTGATGCCGAAAACCACCCAGATAACGGTAATGGCAATATCGATGGGCCATTCGAGTTCAGCATATTCGTGTGAGGTGGTAAAACCCAGCGGAAGGGTAATTACGGCCGATAAGATAATAAGTTGCCAGCCCCAAAAATGAATCTTGCTGAGCACATCGCTAAACATCCTGGCCTTAAGTAAACGCTGAAGCGAATAATAAACGCCCATAAAAATGGCGTTTCCCACAAAAGCGAAAATCACGGCATTGGTGTGCAAGGGCCTGATCCTGCCAAAAGTGGTGTACTGGTTGCCCATGTTCATTGCTGGCTTAAAAAGCTGCATGGCAACAAGCAGTCCAACAGTCATCCCTATAATTCCCCAAACCAGGGTGGCAATGCCAAAGTTTCTGACAGTCCTGTTATCGTAAGTAAATTTTTCTAGCTGCATAATAGAAGCGGAATTTTGTATGTTTTGTACACCAAAGGTATCCTGCAACCAAGAGATAAAGGATGATGGCGCTTAGCTGGAAAAGTGATCTTCTTCACTTTTTTCGGCAATCACTTCATCGTCGAACAATACGCGGATGCCTGGGGTGTGCACATCATCGTTCTGACCAGTTTTATAAGCCCAAAAGAAGGCACCCAAAAAAATGAGTGCCATTAAAACGCTGCAGCCAACTAAAAAATAAAGGATGTTCATATCAGTTTGTTTTTACGGGCAAACCAGCGGGTAGCCAGGGTGGTGAATAAAATAATGGTAACGGTACTAATAGGCATCAGCACCGCTGCAACCAATGGGTAAAGTGTTCCCTGTACGGCATAATAAATACCAATACAGTTATAGGTTATAGCAATTGCAAAACTAATTTTAATCACTTTAAGCCCATCTTTACTAAGCTGGATAAAGTTTGGAAGAGAGTTCAACGAGTTTCCCTGCAGAATGGCATCACAACCTGGCGTAAAATTATTGATGTTATCAGTTAAGGCTATCCCAAAATTGCTCTGCTTTAGAGCACCGGCATCATTTAAGCCATCGCCGAGCATCAACACGTTATTGCCACCTTCCTGAAGACTTATAACAGCTTCCAGTTTCTGGTGCGGACGCTGGTAAAACCTGATGGTTGTTTTTTCAGGAAAAATAGTCTGCAGCATGGAATGATCTTTATCGGTATCGCCTGATAACACCTGGAGTTTAAATGTAGAGAGTTTTGAAACCAACTGTCCCAATCCAGGCCGCCATTGCTGTTTAATATCAAAACAACCTTTATAATTATGGTCAATCAGAATATGTACACCGGTTTCACCAACCGATTTTACGGTTACAGGCAGCATGGATAAATGACCAGCATAAATAACATGATTGTTTATTTTAGCGGATAATCCTTTACCTACCAATTCTTTGTAATCTTTAAGTGAATAAAATCTTTCAACATTTAAAGCCTTTAAAATATGCCGGCTTAAAGGATGGGTAGAATTACGCAACAGCGAAGCCACAATCAGTTTTTCTTCGTTTGTTAAAGATCCGTTAAAAGAAATTTCTGCATTTTCATTACTGGTTAAGGTACCTGTTTTATCAAAAATCACAGTATCACATTTAGCCAGTTCTTCAACCGCATCGGTGTTTTTTACGTAAAATCCTTTTTTATCAAAAACAGATAAAATGGCCGATAAGGTAAAAGGTGTGCTTAAAGCCAGTACGCATGGACAGGCTACAATAATGACCGCGGTAAATGCCGACCAGGCCTTATGGCTATCGTGCTGAAACAACCAGTAAGCTGTAGCTGCAAAGGCAATCAGAAAAACGCCGAGACTGAAATATTTGGCAACAGAATCGTTAAAATTCTGCTTTTCGATGTTGTTTTTGTAGTTATCATTGTTCCAGAGTCCGGTGAGGTAACTCTGCGAAACCGGTTTAATTACTTCTAGTTCTATGGCTTCGGTGGTCTGCCTCCCTCCTGCGTAAATAATTTCGCCCAGCACTTTATGGATTGGCTCAGATTCGCCGGTAACAAAACTCATATCCACCCAGGCATCGCCTTTCATTAAAATAGCATCTGCAGGCACCAATTCTCCATTTCTGATCCATAACCGGTCTCCGATTTTGATGTCGTTAATGGATACTGGTTTTTCTTTATCATTCTGTATGGTAGTAACCGCAATAGGGAAATAAGAACGGTAATCACGGTCAAAAGAAATGTGATGGTAGGTACGCTGTTTCAGCCATTTACCCATTAAAAGCAAAAAAACCAGTCCGGTTAAGGTATCGGCAAAACCTGGTCCGGTGGCAAAAATGACTTCAAAAGCAGTACGTAAAAACAATACGGCAATAATGAGTGCTAAAGGCGTATCTAAATTGATGTGTTTGTGTTTAATACTGGTAATGGCCGAGGTAAAATAATCGCGCCCGCAATAAAAAGCCGCTGGAATGGAGAATGCCAGGTTTAACCAGCCGAATAAAGACTGGAACTGTTTTTCAAAACCTGACAAACCAAAGTATTCTGGAAAGCTAAAAAGCATCACATTGCCCATTAAAAATCCTGCGACAGCAATTTTCAGCACTAAACTTTTATCAACCGAACTGCTGTGGGCCTTTACTACATCCTGTAGACTGATTAAGGGTTCGTAACCGATCTGGTTTAAGGTTTCAACCAAATGTCTTAGTGAAATCTCTTCATGGTTGAAGTTGATGGTTACCTGCTTTTTAAGAAAATCAATCCGCGAGCTGAATATAGCTGGATTGATTTTATAGAGGTGTTCTAATAACCAGATGCAGGAGCTGCAATGAATGGCGGGAATGTAAAACGTAATGATGCTCGAATTTTCATGTTTGTAATCGAGCAATTGATCGATAATTTTAGGATCGTCGAGGTATTCTAAATGGCTTTCATTTTTTAATTGTCTCCCAGGAGTATTGTTGTACACATAATAATTGCACAGGTTATTTTCTGAAAGGATTTTAAAAACAGCCATGCAGCCTGCACAGCAAAAATCTTTATCATCTGTTTGATATTTTACCTTGGGCAGATCCTCTCCACAGTGGTAGCAAATGGCTTTGGTTGTGGTTTTACTCTGATCTTCCATTGTAATCGTTTCTTATATTGATGAACTGAATAGTTGTGTTTTAGGTTGCTTAAGCCATAGTTTCTCGTCAAATGCCATACAGACATTTCTTAGGAAGGATTTTCCTATTGTAGTAATCCTGATTTCTTTTTCAGTTACCGATATTAGCTTATCGTGCAATAAAGGCAAAAGCCGCTCATAAACCTTTTCGGGAATGCCTTCGCTATATGTAGTATTGGATCTGCACATGATATTAAGAATATGCTTTCTTACTCTGAGGTCTTCATCGGTTAAAAAATGTCCTTTTTCTACAGGTAATAATTGCTGTGCTATTTTATCTAAATAAGCTTCTACCGTTTTAGGATTCTGCGCAAAGGCAGTCCAGCTATCACTGATCGATGAAACACCAAGTCCGATGAGTAAATGGGTATGCTGACTGGTGTAGCCCATAAAATTACGGTGCAGTTTATCCGATGCCATCGATTGAAACAAAGGATCGCTTTTCAGGGCAAAATGATCCATCCCTACATCTTCATAACCGGCCTCAAGTAGTAACTTTCTGCCGAATTGGTAAAGTGCAAATTTTTCATCTCCGGTGGGAATATCCTTTTCGGTATAATGCCTTTGTCCGGGTTTTAACCAGGGCACGTGTGCATAACTGTAAAAGGCAATACGGTCTGGCTTCATCCTGACTACGTCATTTACCGTACGTTCCAACCCATTAATGCATTGGCCAGGCAGTCCGTAAATCAAATCGAAATTGATGGATGTATAACCTATTTTCCTTGCTTCGTTGGTTACTTCAGCAACTTGCGCAGGTGTTTGAAATCGATTGATCAAAAACTGAACTTTGGGATCAAAATCCTGTATCCCCAAACTTAATCTGCTAAAACCAAGTTGGTAGAGTGTTGTTAAATGCGCTTTGGTCGTATTGGCTGGATGTGCCTCAAAAGAGAATTCTGCATCGGGAGCCAGGCTTGCATTTTGCATGATACCGTTAATAAGCAACTCCAGGTTTTCTGCACTAAAAAAAGTGGGGGTTCCACCGCCAAGATGCAATTCCTTTAGTTTAGGTTTCTCCTGTAAGGCATCTACATACATGCGCCATTCAGCTAGTACAGCTAAGATATATGGCATTTCTACTGAATGATTCTTGGTAATACGGGTATTACAGCCACAGTAAGTACACAGGCTTTCGCAAAAAGGTAGATGGATATACAAACTGATTCCTTCGTTTTTATGGCTTACATAAGTATTGGCCACGCTGCCCAGCCAACCCTTTGCATCAAAGTTTGCAATATCCCAGTAGGGAACGGTTGGATAACTGGTATAACGAGGAGCTGCTACGTTATACCTTTTAAGCAATTCGGTACTTTCCATCTTTACAGTTTTTTAGCGGTTGCACACTCGTTCTGGCAACAGCAGGCTTTGCCCACGCATTTACCAGCGGCCCACTGATCGAGGTTTTTGATCACCTGCTCCATCCTCGCCTTGGTATCGGCCTGATCGGCAACTAAAGGAACGTTGGCCACCTTCATACCGGCAAGGCCGGCAGCGCTAAGATCAAGATGATCTGTTTGTGAAGATGAAGTTGCAATATATTTGATACCCAATGATCTAAGACCCAATATCATATTACCACTCAGCTCATCGTTATTAAAAACCAAAAGCGCTTCTTTACCGGTTGCAAATGAAAGCGTATCGGCTGTTAAGCTATTGGCTATGATGGTGATATCATGTTTCTTATAATTGGCCAGTACCAACCATTCCTTTTCATCGGGCTTAATGTTGTAAGCTATAGCTTTCATATACAATATTTATATATACAAAACTATGGAGGAAGCCTAAAGCGACAGGTGAGCGTGCTTAGAGAAAAAAATGATTTTTATTACTTTTTTAAGTCCTTGGTCTTGAGTCTATAGTCTTGACTCAGCTAAACCAGGTAAGACCCATTGATAGCGAAAGTTTTAGCGCTTAAAATAGTCATTGTTCGTGTGTCCACGAACCATTCCCTTTTTCGCTATCAAAATACCAATAAGCATATGTCGGCCTTGTTTAGCATTTCTCTGTGTCAGATGGAAACATCTGACACCACAGATATGTCAGATAAAAACAGCAGACACCATAGACTTAAACAGACCCGCGTTAAATAAACCCGACCGGCAGCGTTATCCCGATTTAAGTGATCATCTAATTTATCGATTTATCTAATCGGGATTAAGCAAAGGGCGGGACTGATCTAATCGAAGCACCACAGGCATTGCTTTTCTAAACAGAATAATTAAGATTAAAACTTCTCTGTGTCAGATGGAAACATCTGACACCACAGATAGGCAGCGCAAAAGACTCGTACTAGATTTTGTTAAAATAGCCATGGTTTGTGTCTCCACGAACCATTCCATATTTTGCGATCAAAATACTAATAAGTGTATGTCGGCTTTGTTTAACATTTCTTTGCCGACACCACAGATAGAGTTAAAACTCAGCCAATTTTTATAATACGATCGTCTTCTCGACTGTAGCGCAGCGAAACGGTGAGATCTATCCAGACAGATTTAGCTTCGCTGAGCCTTCGGGTTCTCGGCTGCGTTGCACTTCGCTCGAAATGACGATCTCTGTGGGAATTAATGAGCCAATCCTCAGTTAACCGATTTAACCAGTTAACCAGATTAACTAACGACTAATGAACGTTATTGTTTAATATTCCTGAGTTTTTCGATAGAGAGAATATTTATGGCATTGCCTGTTTTATCAATCAGTTTTTCATCTTTAAAATCAGCCAGCATTCTGCTTACAGTTTCACTGGCGGTACCCACTAATGCGGCAAGATCATCGCGCGAGATCCGGATGGTGCAAGTATCGGCCATGCCATCGCCAAATTTTGTGGCCACCTGTAACAAAGCTTCGGCTACTCGTTTTCTTACCGATGAATAGGCTAGTTGAAGCATCTGTTTTCCTTTATCGCGCACATTCCCGGATAACAGACCAATAAATGTTTTTGATACAGCCTGGTGATTGAGCAGGTATTCCATAAAATCTGCTTTAGGAATATGGATAATTTCTGATTCGGTGAGCGTGGCAGCATTTTCTGCATAAAGTTCCCCATTGCATAAACTTTCGTAACCAAAAAAATCTCCGTCATGGTAGAGCCCTGAAGAAAGCTCCCTGCCATCTTTAAAACGTTTGTAGGTTTTCACTTGTCCCTTATTTACATAATAGAGGTGTGTAGGCTCATCGCCTTCTATATAAATTACCTGTTTGCTGATTACTGCTCGCGATTTTCCTTTTTTACGTAGCTCGTCCATTATCGTATCACCATTGCCATCTGTTGAACTAAAACCTGCAGCTTGTTGTTTTTTCTTAAACCTGCTTTCTATCGCTCTAAAAAGTTCGGTATCATCAAAAGGTTTAGTGAGGTAATCATCGGCACCCATTTCCATGCCTTTCCGCATATCTGCCCGCTCTGTTTTTGCGGTGATGAAAATGAAAGGGATATTGGCCGTTTTCGGATTTTTGTTCAACAGATACAAAACACCATATCCATCCAGTTCTGGCATCATAATATCGCACAGAATTACATCAGGCAAATGACTGACGGCCATCTCCACACCGATTTTTCCGTGTTTAGCCATAAAAGTTTTATAACCTGCCAAATCAAGTACTTCAGCAGTACTTTCCCTGATGTCGTCGTTATCTTCAATGATTAAAACTTTCTTGTTCATGGGATAGATCTTAAATTATAAAATTATTTTTAAAGGGAAAGGTAAGCGTAAATACGGTACCCGAGTGCTGCTCGCTGTTACAGGTTACCGTGCCGTTCATCAGGCCAACATATCTTTTCACAATGTTAAGCCCCAATCCTGTTCCCGGAATATCGCCGGTATTGTGTGCCCTGAAAAATGGTTCAAAGAGATTGTCTTGATCAGCAGCTGGAATGCCAATGCCATTGTCTTTTACTTCTAAAATCAGTTCATCATTCTTTAAAATGGAATTGAACTGGATGAGTGTATTCTCACCACTATATTTGATCGAGTTGGAAATGAGGTTGATGATACAATTTTTCAACAGATTCGGATCCAGGTAAACCTCGGCGGTTGTTCCCGTATGTTCGTAAATAATATGCTGGTTCTGTTTGGTCATCATCTGCATCTCTTCTGCTATTTCTTCTGCAAAGCTGATGATGTTAAAAGCTTGTGCCGATGCTTCCACTTTCCCGGCCTCGAGTTTCTCGAGCGAAAGGAAATCGTTTAATATTGTAGTGAGGTTATTGATGGAATTTTTGATTTTTAAGGTATGTTTCTCCACACTGGCCACATCCTGTTTAGTGGTATACTTATCGATGAGGGATGCTGAAAGCTGAATCGAACTGAGCGGCGTTCTAAATTCATGCGAGGCCATGGATACAAACCTGGTTTTGAGCTGGTTCAGTTCCTTTTCCTTTTGAAAAAGTGCACGCATATTTTCTTTGGCCATTTCTAGTTCTGATACAAGCTTAACCAGGTCTCGTGTACGCTCCTTTATCTTAACTTCCAGTTTTTCGGTATAACTTTTAATCTGTTCTTCGTTTGCCTTTTCTTTACTTAAATCGTGAATAAAACCTGTATAAATTTTACGGTCGCTAAATTTGATCTCGCTCACGCCTAGCCTGAAAGGAAATATTGAGCCGTCTTTACGTTTACCCGAAACTTCTCTACCGATGCCGATAATATGTTTCTGCCCGGTATGTTCATACCTGGAGAGGTATTCATCATGACGCGAATGATCAGGTTCAGGCATCAGAACCGAAATATTATTACCCACCAATTCTTCCCTCTTATAACCGAAAAGCTCAAGTGCAGCAGGGTTTAAATGTTCTATAATCCCCCGGTCATCAATGGTAATAATCCCATCAATAGCGTTTTCAATAATTGCATCCAAAAATTTCGATCTATCCATTATGCTTTAAGTATATCTCCGTAAATATAGAAAAAGTATTAGCGATCTCTTTTCTCAACCAACAATCAGGGTGTCGAGTTTATTTTTAGAACTTGCCAACTGTTCATATAATTGCATAAATTCATCAGATGCCTGATCTGCCATTTCACTGAAAAGTTTTTTATAATAATTGATTCCTTCTGTCAGCTGCAGTTTAAATCCATTTAATTGTTTTATTTTTTTATCGCTGAAATGCTGCAACTGTTGTTTAATATCTTCCTGCAGGTAGTCGATATAAAGATTAAGCTCTTTGATAAAAACGTGCGGACGCTCTACCTGCTCCAAAAGATTAATTTTACCATAAATATGGCCGACCATTTCATCAAAAGCGTATACATCAGAGAAATATGCAAGGTTTGGTCCAGGGCAAATGGCTACAGCCTTATTTTCTTTCGGCTTAAGGATGTTGTATTTTAGGTAATTGGAAGAACAGAGTCCCTCACAAAGGCATATTTTTCCTGTAACCTCATCAAATTGTTTTTCATATTCTTCTGCAGTTAAACCAGCTGTTTGAAGACTTTTAATCTTTAAGTGCTGATATTCGCGGGATGCGGTACAAATGGCCTGTTCGGTAAATTCAGTATTGTTGCAAAGGTATTTCTTTGTGCATGGGCTTCCTGGTCTGCCCTTTTCAATCCGTTCAGTCCGCTGCTGCTCTACGGTACTGTTTCTGAAATTATTAAAACGGATGCCCAATGGTGAAGCATCGCTTAAATAAAAATCCTGTTCGGTTGAACCGGTAAGTTGTGTTAAAGTGTTCGCATCAACATTGGTTACTTCGGGTACCAATAAAAAAGGACTTCCCCAGCCTGTGGCATCAAGCTGATAATGTTGCAGCAAAAAGTTATGTTCTGAAGCGGTTCCGATTCCGCCCTGCACGGTGATCTTTTGTTTGGGCTCTTTTTCAATCTGAATTTCCTTTTGCGCCAAAGCAAGGTGATACATTTCAAAAAGCTCCCGGTACATATCGCTTCTTTTAGTTTTAAATTCCTCCAGAATCGGTCCAAGCAGATATCCTTCGGTAGCAAATGCATGACCGCCACAGTTTAAACCTGATTCGATCCTGAACTCTGATACCCATAGTCCTTTTTTAGCCAGAAATTTAGCTTGAATTAAAGCCGACCTGAAATCACTTACTTTCAAGATAATCCTCTTTTTTAATGAAGCATTTTCATCTGGAAAAAAATCGGCGAATTGCTCCATATAGCTATACAATTTGGGGTTCATTCCTGCGGAAAGTACTACTGAGGCATTGAGTTTACTTTCTGCGAAACCACGTAAAGCTGCTAGTGCATCTGTATTAACATCACCAGTGTATTCGCCATTCAAATAGTTCATTTTATCCACCTTAGCCATAATGTTAACATCAATGCTCCCCATGCGCATAGCATTTTTCAGTACGGATTTAAAGATCTGTTTGGCTTCTCCTTCGGGATACTCTATCATCAGTTCGTAACCATGTTTTAATTTTGAGGTATCGGGCAAGAGTTCGAAATAACGACAGATATCGCTACCCTCCGTAAAATCCTGCTGTTTTAAATTTTTGAAATCCTGGTTGATGCAATCTGATAAAAAGTTGAGATATGTCGTTATTCGCCGGCTTCGGCTATCGGTTTCACCTTTTGCAATCGCCTCGAAATCAACCGATCTGTTTCGTGAGTGATAAGCACGCATCCGTTCTACCAGTTCATCATCAACAATAGAGAGTACTGAAGAAATGCCATACCTGGCAACTTTTAAAGGAGTATCAATGGAGTAACCCAATCCCAAAACGGGAATATGAAATGAATGTGACATGGTTTTTTGATATAAAATTGGCTTTCAATATGCCCGGAAGGCCAAATATTTTCTACAGCAAAACTACCTTGTGTTAACGGTGGTTATGGTGATATGGCTCAAACCAAAAAATGAGCGAGATCACTTTTTTAGCCTATTGTTTCCGCCCATCAGATATTCTAGGTTCTCAAGCAATTTATTGATCCGCTTATGACATCTATTCTGAATCTTCTTTATCATAACAGTTTATATTTGCGTTATCAAAAAGAATATTTTACGATTAAGAAATAACTGATCAGCCATGAAAGCTATAGGATTTAAAACCTCACTACCAATAAGCGAAAACGAAAGTTTTATCGAATTTGAAACGCCTGTTCCACATCCAAAAGGACGAGATTTACTTGTCAAAATAAAGGCCATCAGCGTAAATCCGGTTGATTTTAAAATCCGCCAGAACAGCGCGAAAGATACCTTACTGGAAACACCCAAAGTAATTGGATGGGATGCTGTTGGAACAGTTGAAGCCGTTGGTGAAGACGTTTCCCTCTTTAAAACCGGAGACGAAGTATATTATGCCGGAGATTTAACACGAAGCGGCTCGAACGCAGAATACCAATTGATTGACGAACGCATAGTGGGTTTAAAACCAAAAAAATTAAATGATGCTGAAGCAGCCGCGATGCCATTAACTGCACTTACAGCCTGGGAATCGCTTTACGACCGTATTCGCATCAGCGAACAAAAAGATAAAGGGAAAAGCATCCTGATTATTGGTGGCGCAGGTGGCGTTGGCTCCATTGCCATACAGCTGGCAAAGAAAATAAGTGGTTTGAAAGTGATTGCTACTGCCTCCAGACCGGAAACAAAAGACTGGTGTAAAGCCATGGGTGCAGATGTGGTGGTAGATCATAAAAACCTGGTTGAAGAAGTGCGTGCCGCAGGTTTTAAGGAAGTAGATTTTATTCTCGACTTTGTAGACCTGAACAGTTATTGGGATGACCTGGTAGAGCTGATTAAACCACAGGGTCATATCGTATCCATCACTGGATCAGCCACTCCTATTGCCCTAAATAAATTAAAAAACAAAAGCGTTACCTTTTCATGGGAACTGATGTACACCCGCTCTATGTACCAAACTGACGATATTGAACAGCAACATCACATTTTAAATGAAGTCGCTAAGTTATTGGACAACGGCACGCTTAAAACTACACTAAATCAAACCTTGAAGGGATTTACAGTAGAAAATTTAAAAGAAGCCCACCGTTTATTGGAAAGTGGCAAAACCATTGGCAAAGTGGTTATTGAATATTAGAAATATGCTTCAGATTAATGAAACAAATTCCAAAAAAAAATTGAAACGTTGGTCTTCCTCAACTGGAACGTAGTAGAATGCAGGCCCGTACTGGCGGGGAAATATTTACCTCGACAAATTTTGCTTCGTAGCGCTTTTAGGTTTTCGTCTGCGTTTAACCCGCTCGAAATGACCTTAGTCTATTTAGAATTATTTAGCATAAAAAAAGAGAGAAGTCAATAAAGCTTCTCTCTTTTTTATATCCTGTTTCAACTAAACTTTAGTCCTGTTCTCTGAACTTCTTTTTAACTGCGCATTAATGCGTTCCAAAACATTGTAAATATCGAAGGGTTTGCTGATGTAATCATCGGCAAATGCATCAATCGCTTTTTGCTCGCTATTGTTCTGTGCAGACATTACGATGATAGGAATATGTTTGGTAAAAATATCAGTTTTTAAATCTTCGCATATTTCTGCGCCGTTTCCATCTGGCAACATTACATCTAACAAGAAAAGATCAGGCATTGCATCCTGGATGTTTTTCTTCAGCTCTGCAAAAGATGAAGAAAGCTGTAATTCAAAACCCTCTTCTTTTAACAGGATTTCAATCACGTTTCTGATTTCCTGATCGTCTTCTAAAATGTGTATTCGTTTTTTTTCCATGTTCAAATTATATGTTTGGGATCTCCGTTCGCGTGGAATGCGCTACACGATAGTAACAGTAACACCCAAGCCCTCTAAATGTTTTACAATTTGTTCAGAAATTCCTTTATCTGTGATAATATGGTCAATTTCTTCCAATCCGCATATCTTTCCAAAGCCTCTCTTTCCAAATTTAGTAGAATCGGCCAGTACAATTGTTTTTTGCGATGCACCGATCATTTTACGGTTTAAATGTGCCTCCATGGCATTTGTAGTCGTTATTCCAAAATCCAGATCAATGCCATCTACCCCTAAAAATAGTTTATTAAAATAAAAGTCCTGCAAAACTTGCTCCGCGTAAGCCCCCATAACCGACGAAGAACTTTTTCTAAGTAAGCCACCCAACTGTATTACTTCAATACCAGGTTCACGCATTAATTCAAGCGCTACATTTAATGCAGAAGTAACCACCGTTAAATTTGTTGCAGGCGCAATGTTCTTCGCAAAATACAATACTGTGGTACCAGAAGCAATCACAATAGAATCGTTATCGTTCAGCAATGCTGCTGCAGCCATCCCGATTTTGTTCTTTTCGGTAGATTGTATTTTTTCTTTCTCATTAACCGGACGGTCAACGGTATAGGGATTGTTTATCGTTGCTCCACCGTGTGTCCTAAACAGAAGGCTCTTGTCTTCCAGCAGTTTTAAGTCCTTTCTTATTGTTACAGAAGATACTTTCAATTCCTTACACAAATCTACCACATTTATGTATTGATCACGTTGCAGGCGACTTAAAATAAACTGGTGCCTCTCAGCCAAATTCATCATAGTATATTAAATTAGCGTGCTGCAAATTAGCAATAAAAACATTCTTTAATATATTTTAAACAAATATTTAATAAATTTTTAACCCACTTACAATATTATTTCAATTACAATTTCCTATAATTACGTATTATTTCGTTTTGTTATTTTTTAAACACCAATGAAGAGATTACATGCCCATCATTTAGCAGATAACATCATTTGGGACTTCATTATCATTGGCGGAGGTGCTACAGGTTTAGGCATAGCCTTAGATGCAGCAAGCCGGGGCTATGAAACCTTACTGGTAGAACAAGCTGATTTTGCCAAAGGAACATCCAGCAGAAGTACCAAACTCGTTCATGGCGGAGTTCGCTACCTTGCACAGGGCGACATCGGTTTGGTTAAACATGCTTTAAAAGAACGTGGTTTATTACAACAAAACGCTAAACACCTGGTAGATAAAGAAGAATTCCTCATTCCCTGCTATGATTGGTTTTCTGTTGTAAAATATTTAACCGGACTTACCCTTTACGATTGGTTGGCAGGCAAATATAGCTTTGGCAAATCTAAATTTTTCTCTAAAAAAGAAACCTTAACTATGATGCCCGGCATTAAAGAGAAAGGATTAAAAGGAAGCATCAGGTATTACGACGGAAAGTTTGATGATGCCCGTTTGGCCATCAACATTGCACAAACTGCTATGGAGAAAGGTGCATCATTATTAAACTATACCAAAGTAATAGGCTTATTAAAAAGCGGTGATACGGTTACCGGTATAGAAACAGAGGATACGATAACTGGCTCAAAAGCCAAGTACAATGGCAAAATTGTAATTAATGCAACAGGCGTATTTGTTGATGATATCCTGAACATGAATAATCCCGATACCAAAAAGATGGTCCGCCCCAGTCAGGGCGTGCATGTAGTATTGGAGAAAAGCTTTTTGAATAGCAAATCGGCATTAATGATCCCAAAAACATCTGATGGAAGGGTTTTATTTGCTGTTCCCTGGCATGAACATTTACTGGTAGGCACAACTGATACTCCACTTCATGAGCATAGCCTCGAGCCGCGCGCTTTAAAAGAAGAGGTTGATTTTATTATGGGTACTGCGGCAGCCTATTTTAACCGAAAGCCCGTGGAAAAGGATATTTTAAGCGTATTTTCAGGCTTACGTCCATTAGCTGCTCCTATTAATGGTGATGGAAATAGTACCAAAGAGATCAGCAGGGATCATAAACTGATTGTTTCTGCAAAGGGATTGATTACCATTACGGGCGGAAAGTGGACTACCTATCGCCTAATGGCAGAAGAAACTGTGAATTTAGCCATTACTCACGCAGGTTTAAAACCGAAAGCATGTGTAACCCAAAATTTAAGCATACATGGCAATATAGTTGATACAGAAAGTGGTCATTTAGCCATATATGGATCCGATCGCAGTAATATTGAAGCCTTGATCAAGCAAAATCCAGGTCTGGAAAAGCCTTTACATCCATCTTTTCCTTTTATGGAGGGCGAGGTAGTTTGGTCTGCAAGGAATGAAATGGCAGAAACTGTAGAAGATATTTTAAGTAGAAGGCTAAGGGTATTATTTATTGATGCACAGGCTGCGAAAGATATGGCGCCACGTGTAGCCTCGCTCCTCTCAAAAGAACTATCTGCAGATGAAAACTGGGCAGCCGATCAAATTGAAACTTTTAATAAATTAGCTGATGGTTACCTTTACCATCAACCTGTAAAATAACCTTGAAGGCATAGCCCGCTAACCAAATTTTCAACTATGAGTAAATATATATTGTCTATCGATCAGGGAACCACAAGTTCGAGAGCCATTATTTTTGATCACAATGGCGAAATTGTTGCCATCGCACAACGAGAATTCACACAGATTTATCCTAAAGCTGGCTGGGTAGAGCATGATCCAATGGAAATCTGGTCTACGCAACTGGCTGTTGTAACAGAAGTAATTGTAAAAGCCAGTCTTACCGTAAACGATATCGCCGCCATAGGCATTACCAATCAGCGTGAAACCACGGTTGTTTGGGATAAAGAAAGCGGAATGCCCATATATAATGCCATTGTTTGGCAAGACAGGCGTACCGCTGCTTATTGCGATGAAATTAAAGCAAAAGGTTTGGCGGGTAAAATCCAGGAGAAAACAGGCCTGATTATCGATTCTTATTTTTCTGCAACCAAAGCCCTTTGGGTTTTGGAAAATGTTGAAGGTGCGCGTGAAAAGGCTGAAGCAGGAAAACTGGCGTTTGGCACCATTGATACCTGGTTAATATGGAAATTAACAGCACGCGAAAAACATGTAACCGACGTAACCAATGCCTCCCGGACCATGCTTTACAACATCCATACTTTAAGCTGGGATGAAGAATTACTGGAACTTTTCGCTATACCAAAAACAATGCTTCCGGAAGTAAAATCATCGAGCGAGGTTTATGGTGTAACCGCTGGACGGATATTAGCTGCAAAAATTCCTATTGCAGGCATCGCTGGCGATCAGCAGTCGGCCTTATTCGGGCAAATGTGTACTGATATCGGAATGGTAAAAAACACCTACGGCACTGGCTGTTTCATGTTGATGAATATCGGAGAAAAGGCAAAAATTTCTGCCAATAACCTGTTAACCACTATCGCCTGGCAAATTAATAACGAAGTAAATTATGCTTTAGAGGGAAGTATTTTCATTGGTGGCGCTGTTGTACAGTGGCTTCGCGATGAAATGGGGTTAATTTCTAAATCGGCCGATGTAGAAACTTTAGCCAAAAAAGTAAACGATACGGATGGCGTTTACGTTGTTCCAGCTTTTGCCGGCTTGGGTGCCCCACACTGGGATCAACACGCGCGAGGCACGATTACCGGATTAACCCGGGGTACAAACAAATCGCATATTGCCAGGGCAGCCCTGGAAAGTATCGCCTATCAAACGATGGATGTGTTGAAAGCGATGGAAGCAGATGCAGGCGTAAATATTACCGAGTTAAGAGTTGATGGCGGCGCTACAGGCAATGATTTACTGATGCAGTTCCAGGCCGATCTGTTAAACTGTAAAGTAATCAGGCCAGAGGTAACAGAAGTTACTGCTATTGGCGCTGCATATCTTGCCGGGTTAGCTACTGGTTTCTGGGGAAGTATTGATGAGATCCGGTCGCAATGGAAAATTAACAGAACTTTTATTGCTGAAGAAGGAATTGATAATACTGAAAGAATAAAAGGTTGGAACAGGGCTGTAAAAGCAGCCAGGGTAAATGCAGAGGACTAGTAAAAAACGGGTTCGTCACCCTGATCCGATAACTATCGGATTTATTTCAGGGTCTTAGCTTTATGAATAGGCTGCTTCTTACAGATTGCCTTATACCTAATTCGACCTAATCAATTATAAAACGCTTAATTTTTCACAATGAATATATATCTTTCAGAATTTATTGGTACAGCACTCATGATTCTTTTAGGAAACGGTGTAGTGGCAAACGTAGTACTTAAAGGTACTAAAGGGAATAATGGAGGATGGATGGTCATTACAACCGCTTGGGCACTTGCCGTATTTGTAGGGGTTGTTGTTGCCGGCCCATATAGCGGGGCGCATTTAAATCCGGTTGTAACCCTCGGACTCGCCATTGGTAAAGGATTTAGCTGGGCCCTGGTTCCATTTTACATTGTGGCGCAGTTAGCTGGTGCCATGACTGGATCTTTACTCGTTTGGCTAATTTATAAAGACCATTTCGATGCTACTGATGATCAGGGTTTAAAAGCTGCACCTTTTGCAACTGCCCCGGCCATCAGAAATATTTCGTCGAATTTATTATCAGAAATTATTGGCACTTTCGTTTTAATATTTGTGATTTTTTATTTTACCGACGCCAGTATGGGTACTAAAGAAACGGTTAGCACTCCCATTGGCTTAGGCTCAATTGGCGCCATTCCCGTTGCGTTTTTAGTTTGGGTAATTGGTTTGGGATTAGGCGGAACAACCGGATATGCCATTAATCCGGTAAGAGATTTAGGACCGCGGATTGTCCATTTTTTGATTCCAATGAAGGGAAAAGGAAGTAGCGACTGGGCTTATGCCTGGATACCCATTGTTGGTCCGATAATAGGCTCCGTATTAGCCGCTGTAGCATTTTTACTGATCAGTAAATAAAGGCATTTGAGTTGTCAACTTTAAGCGTTTTTTCGTTAAAAAGTTGACAACTCTCTTTTTATGATTCCAGATTTAGTTGTGTAGTCAGATGTTTCCATCTGACTATAAACAAATCTAAATTCATTAACCAAAAACTAGAATTAAAGAATTTCCATTCCAAAACTTATTTAGTGTCAGATGGTAACATCTGACCTCACGAACCATGAAGAATACTATTACTGAAAAGCAGCTCTGCCTACTTGTTCATCTCCTAAGTATATCCAAATAGCACCTTTTAAATATTTGCCATAAATTATAAATCGCCTTTATTGAAAGGACGCAGGAATAATTATAGTTTATGTTCTTAAATAATTACCTTTGAAATAGATCAATCTTATAAGCTAACCAATCAGAATTGCAAGCATACTTCCTCGTTGTTGATACCGAAACGTCAGGCCTACCCAAAAATTGGACTGCCCCTTATTCTAAAGAAAAGAACTGGCCTTACATTGTGCAAATTGCCTGGATTATTTATGATCAATCCTACCAGGAAATTAAGCGGGAAAATCACTACATTAGAAATACCGATTTTAATATCGATAAGGCAGCATTAAAAATTCATAAAATTACACCAGAATATCTTCAAGAGCATGGGGAAAACAAAGAGAAGGTGATGTTGCAGTTTTCTGAAGATATAGAAAAATACAAACCTCTGGTTATCGGGCATTTTATTGAACTTGATTATCACATGGTAAATGTTGAATTGTACCGCATTGGTAAAGAAAACATATTTAAAAATCTGGCTTTTTTCTGCACGATGAAGGCAAGCGCTCCATATATCACGAATACCGTGATCAGTCATTTAAAACTGGATAAATTCTATACCATTTTATTCAATGAAGTACCCGAGAACAGCCATAATGCTTTATCTGACACACTAAATACCGCAAAGATTTTCTTTCACCTTTTAAAAACAGGCAAAATTAGCTTAACTTCAGTCTACCATCAGGAGCATACTTTTAACATGGAGAAAGAAAAAAGAAAAGAATTTTCATTTAAAAGAATTTTACAGGAACTTTTTAATGGAAGTTAAACTAGCTGATCAAATTTATACCGCTCGAATTGGAGACATTACTTTCAGAAAGATTGTGAGTTGCAGCTCAGGCACACCAATTTTTGAAGCCGCCATTAAAATGTCGGAGCAAAAAACCAGCTGTCTCTTTATTAAAAATGATCAGGGCGATTATCTGGGCTTTGTAACAGATATTACTTTAAGAGATAATGTAATTGCTCAGCAACTGAATGCAAATTTGCCTATTGATGAGGTGATGGATACCAATATTGTAACCATAACACCAGATGCTTATGTTTACGAAGCGATCTTGATGATGTTCAGCAAGAAATCGCGTTATCTACTGGTAAATGATAAAGGTAATTTTGTTGGCTTTCTGAGCAGAAACCGCCTTTTAAGTGAACAGGCCGAGTCTCCATTAGTTTTTATCCAATCGGTAAAGTCGGCTGTAAATACCAGCGATTTAAAATTAAAGTGGCAGAAGGTACCAGGCATCGTATCACAACTGCTCAGCAGGGGTGTACATTCGAAAATTGTGAATGAGGTAGTTACCACTATTGCTGATACCATTTCTTTTAAAATTATTGAAGATGTTATTGCCAAATTAGGTCCGCCACCTGCAAAATTTGTATTTATGGTTTTGGGTAGTGAAGGCAGGAAAGAGCTTAGTTTAAAAACAGATCAGGACAATGCCATTATTTATGAAGATACCGATGAAGAGCATAGAGCAGCTGTACGTTCCTATTTTCTAGATCTGGCTACTCAAGTCTCCGATAAACTAAATTTTGTAGGTTTTGTATATTGTGATGGCGATTATATGGCCACCAATCCAAACTGGACACATTCACTATCGCACTGGAAGTATAATTATAAAAACTGGATAGAGGAAGCGCTGCCTGAAACTGCGGTAAAATTTGCCGCATTTTTCGATTGCAGGGCTATTTATGGCGATCTGGCTATTATGGAAAGTCTGAGGTCTTTTGTTGATGAGGAATTGCAGAAACCGATAGAAAAATTCTACGTGTACCTGGCCAAAAATGCTTTGCTTTATGAGCCACCTCTCACCTATTTTAGAAACATCAGGACTCAAAAAATTCACAAAAAAGAGGTATTTGATATTAAAACAGCCATGACCCCTATTGTAGATTTAGCGAGGGTTTATGCCTTACAGAACAGGATTTTTCAGAAAGAAAATACCGGTGAACGTTTAAAAGCTTTAAGAGAGTTAGGCGTTTTTAGCGAAAATCAATTTAATGAACTTTCGCAATCGTATTATTATTTGATGGGCTTGAGATTGAAACATCAGGCCAACCTCATTGTCAACGATCAAGCCGCCCCTAATAATTTTATTGAAATTGATAGTTTAACTAAAATTGAAAAGGTAACGTTGATTGAAATCTTTAAAATAATCCTCAACTTTCAAAGTGGAATCAGAATGAAGTTTACCAATACTTTGGGATAAGCGCAGTGCATAGGGCGTTTAATACTAGGCGTTTATAATACCCGGACGTCTGCTGAATTTATTTCAGCATCTATCATGCTATTAACACGTTAATGGAAGACCCTGAAATAAATCCGATAGTTATCGGATCAGGGTGACGGTGAGCATGCTGAATATGGTCCCTGTAAGTCTCCGTTATTTCGTGAGGAC
>NZ_JAPIVP010000016.1 GCF_026239555.1 Pedobacter sp. PF22-3
ATGTTGAAGGGTTTTCTTCGTTTATAGACTTTTTGAAATGCGTTTTATTTACTACCTTTTTTATATTAACAGTTCCATATTGTTTTCACCATTAAGGAGTGAAGAAAGGTTGAGGGGCTGTTCACGCAGATCTCCGCATAGGCCATTCCATAACCCATTTTCAATCTTACACGTTTTTCCTTCTTCTTTCACAGGTTAAATAGCCCTGATGGAAGTGAGCACGGAGCCAATTCTTCATTGGCGGAGTAAAAGGTACAGCAGGACGGAACCCAACCTAAAAGAACAGGAAACTGCGCTCCAAAAAAATAAAAAACAGTCAGGAAAGATTATATTAAATTCATCACTCACCCTCTAGAGGATACTATTTAAGAGTGTCTTACTGATTTTGATCACATTTAAAACTGATTTAGCGCTAAATATGTTAATATCATAAGATTTGCCACAATATTTGGTTATCTTTGTTTTAACAAAAATATAAGTATAAATAATGAGTTTTTTTGCAGATAAAAGAAGGGAAGTAATGGTGCATATAGAAAAGTATATGCTGGAGATGATGGATACCTATCTTAAACCAATAGATACTAACTGGCAACCGTCTGATTTTCTTCCTGATTCTACTAGCGAAACATTTTATCAAGACATTAGAATATTAAGGGATAATGCAAAGGATCTTTCTTACGATCTTGTGGCAGTATTGATTGGTGATACGATCACTGAAGAAGCATTGCCTACATACGAATCGTGGTTAGCCATGGTGCAGGGGCCTAGCATGAAAGAAGATGGTGGCTGGATGAAGTGGAACAGACATTGGACTGCTGAAGAGAACCGTCATGGTGATTTGTTAAATAAGTATTTATATTTATCAGGGCGTGTAGATATGCGCCAGATGGAAATTTCTACGCAATATCTTATTGCCGATGGTTTCGATATCGGAACCGGGCATGATCCTTATCGTAATTTTATTTACACCTCTTTCCAGGAAATGGCCACCAACATCTCGCACAGAAGGGTAGCTTCTCTAGCCAAAAAAGATGGTGATACTTTGTTATCTAGAATGTGTGGTGTAATTGCTTCAGATGAAGCGAGACATGCTAAGGCCTATAAAGATTTCATGAACCGTATTTTTGAGGTTGATCCTAATGAAGCGATGTTGGCTTTCGAAGATATGATGCGCCAGAAGATTGTAATGCCGGCACATTTCTTACGTGAGGTAGGTTTAAAAATTGGCCAAACTTTTGGTCATTTTACTGACGCTGCACAGCGTTTAGGTGTTTATACCGCCATTGATTATGTTGAAATTATGCAACAGTTAATCGAAGATTGGAAAATTGAAGGCATGCGCGATTTAAATGAAGCTGGAGAAAAAGCCCGTGATTACATTATGGCATTACCTTCGCGTTTATTGCGGGTTGCGGAACGTATGAAAACACCAACTATTGATTATAAATTTAGCTGGATTGCTGGATAATAGCATACAGAAGATATATGAAAGCCCTCGATTTTACATTGAGGGCTTTTTTTTATTACATGTTTCTTCTATATTGTCCGCCTACCTCGTAAAGCGCTTTACTAATCTGACCTAAAGAGCAAATTTTGCAAACTTCCATCAGCTGTCCAAAAATGTTATCGCCTGCAATGGCTGATTTTTGCAATTGTTTCAGTAAATCTGTTGAACGGTCTGCATTACGGTCCTGAAATTTCTGCAATGCAGAAATCTGGTACTGCTTTTCTTCTTCAGTAGCGCGGATCACTTCTCCGGGAACAATAGTAGGCGAGCCATTTTTATTTAAAAATGTATTTACACCTACAATAGGGTATTCTCCTGTATGTTTTAAAGTTTCATAGTACAAACTTTCTTCCTGGATTTTTCCACGTTGATACATGGTTTCCATTGCACCTAAAACACCTCCACGATCGTTTATGCGCTTAAATTCGGCAAGAACAGCGTCTTCAACCAAGTCAGTCAGTTCTTCGATAATAAAAGCACCCTGTAGCGGATTTTCGTTTTTGGCCAGACCCAATTCTCTGTTAATTATCAGTTGGATTGCCATGGCTCTTCTAACCGATTCTTCGGTAGGCGTGGTAATGGCCTCATCATAGGCATTGGTGTGCAGCGAATTGCAGTTATCGTATATGGCATACAAGGCCTGCAAAGTGGTTCGGATATCGTTAAAATCGATTTCCTGGGCATGTAATGAACGGCCTGAAGTTTGAATATGGTATTTAAGCTTCTGTGAACGGTCATTTCCTTTGTATTTATTCTTGATGGCTTTGGCCCAGATTCTTCTGGCTACGCGACCGATTACAGCGTATTCCGGATCGATGCCATTGGAGAAAAAGAATGACAGGTTAGGGGCAAAGTCATCAATATGCATACCCCTGCTTAAATAGTATTCTACAAAAGTAAATCCATTGCTTAAAGTAAAGGCCAGCTGAGAAATTGGATTAGCGCCTGCTTCTGCAATGTGATAACCAGAAATAGAAACTGAATAGAAGTTCCTTACTTTTTCATCAATGAAATATTTCTGGATGTCGCCCATCATCCTTAACGCAAATTCTGTTGAAAATATGCAGGTATTTTGCGCCTGGTCTTCTTTTAAAATGTCGGCCTGAACGGTTCCTCTAACTGAACTAATGGCTTTTGCTCTTATATTTGCATAAACATCGCCCGGTAAAACCTGATCGCCTGTTACGCCTAAAAGCATCAAACCTAAGCCATTGTTTCCTTCTGGAAGCGCACCATTGTATGATGGTCTTTCTATATTTTGGGCCTTATAGATTGAAACAATTTTAGCCTCTACTTCTTCTGTTAAACCATTTTCAATAATGTATTTTTCGCACTGCTGATCGATTGCAGCATTCATGAAGAAACCCAATAACATCGGTGCCGGGCCGTTAATGGTCATGGATACTGAAGTAGATGGTGCACAAAGATCAAAACCGGAGTATAATTTTTTGGCATCATCTAAAGTGGCAATACTCACACCCGAGTTTCCGATTTTGCCATAAATATCGGGGCGGATATGCGGATCTTCACCGTAAAGTGTAACAGAATCAAAAGCGGTGGATAGGCGGTGCGCTGGTTGACCTAATGACACATAGTGGAAACGTTTATTGGTCCGCTCGGGACCACCTTCTCCTGCAAACATCCTGGTTGGGTCTTCGCCATCTCTTTTTAGTGGAAAAACGCCTGCCGCATAGGGAAATTCGCCTGGAAGGTTTTCTGTTAACAACCATCTTAAAATATCGCCCCAATCTTCGTATCTTGGTAAGGCTACTTTTGGGATATTCAGTTTGGAAAGTGATTCGTAAAATAAGGGCTGTTTAATTTCCTTATCTCTAACTTTATAAATGAAAAATTCTTCTTTGTAAGCTCTTTTGGTTTCCGGCCATTGGCGGAGTAAACGTTTGCATTCGCCATCTAATTGCTCTTCGAAATAATGATAAGTTGAATTTAAGTTATTTAACACCTCGTCCTGCGAACACCCTCCGTCATGCCGCAGGCTCTCTAGGAGAGGGGAATTAATGTCACCAGCTAAATCAATCACACCTTTAAGCTGATACATTTTACGGGCGATGGAGGCCTGTTTATCTACCCACTCATTATAGGTTTGGCTTGATTCGGCAATTTCTGCAAGATAGCGGATGCGATCGGGAGGAATAATATAGATCTTTTCAGATTGATCGGATGTTAACTCCATTTTGGCTTTAAAATCAGTTCCGGTTTTTAACTTGATCTGCTCCATTAAAGCCACAAACAGGTTATTCATACCTGGGTCGTTAAACTGCGAAGCCATGGTTCCATAAACAGGAATCTCATCATCTTTGGCGTCGAAAATATTGTGGTTGCGTTTATATTGTTTACGCACATCGCGCAAAGCATCTAATGCTCCTCTTTTATCAAATTTATTAATGGCTACCAAATCAGCAAAATCTAGCATGTCGATTTTTTCGAGCTGTGTAGCTGCGCCAAATTCAGGCGTCATTACATATAATGAAACATCGCAGTGCTCGGTAATTTCGGTATCAGACTGGCCAATGCCGGAAGTTTCTACAATAATTAGATCATAACCGGCGGCCTTACAGATATCAATACTTTCCTGTACGTTTTTAGATAAGGCGAGATTGGCCTGCCGGGTGGCTAGTGAGCGCATGTAAACCCTTGGATTGTTGATGGCGTTCATGCGGATACGGTCGCCGAGTAATGCACCGCCTGTTTTTCTTTTTGAAGGATCGACAGAGATAATAGCGAGTGTTTTATCTTTCACCTCTACCAGGAAACGGCGCACCAATTCATCTACCAATGATGATTTTCCGGCTCCACCTGTTCCGGTGATTCCTAAAATAGGGGCAGTATTATTTTTGGAGAGTTTCTTTAATTCATCAACAAATTTCTGGGCACCTTCCGGATCATTTTCTGCAACGGTAATGGCTCCTGCAATGGCTTTAATATCTTTTGCAGGAATGGTTTCGAGCTCATTAGTGATATCGCTTTTGGTAACGAAATCGGTTTGGATCAGCATGTCGTTAATCATACCTTGCAAGCCCATCTTGCGGCCATCATCAGGCGAATAGATTTTAGCAATTCCATAGGCCTGTAATTCTTCAATCTCAGAAGGTAAAATTACACCACCACCACCTGCAAATATTTTGATATGACCTGATCCTCTTTCCTGCAATAGATCGTACATATATTTAAAATATTCCATATGGCCACCCTGATAAGACGTCATTGCAATGCCCTGAACATCTTCCTGAATGGCACAGTTTACCACTTCATCAACCGATCGGTTGTGGCCAAGATGGATGACTTCAGCACCTGAAGATTGGAGGATACGACGCATAATGTTAATGGTGGCGTCATGCCCGTCGAAAAGGGAAGCAGCGGTTACAAAACGG
The DNA here is from genome assembly GCF_026239555.1 of Pedobacter sp. PF22-3. GTDB lineage: Bacteria > Bacteroidota > Bacteroidia > Sphingobacteriales > Sphingobacteriaceae > Pedobacter. The sequence continues at coordinate 4,900 of NZ_JAPIVP010000016.1, forward strand.
ATTTTACATTTTGGCTTATAGATTTCTACTTGTTGCATACTATAGGATTTTAACGATCGGTATGCTCTGGTTACCGATCCTTGTTTCCAAATATATTTGGTATGCAAATGTACTAAATTAAGCAGCTTAAAGCATGAATACCCTATACCGTTATGGCTTTTGGTTCAGTTACAAATTTTGCCCGAACTGCAGTAAATAGCCGTTATTGTCGTAAATGCCAAACTCCCTCATGCCGTAGTCAAAATCTTCAAGAGGGTAACAGACCTCGCAATGATCTTTTAAGTTTTCCCACAGTGCGGCTACTTCGTTTGTATTGATGTAAAGTGAACCACTCATGATGGATTTAGGAATATTTCGGTGCTCGTTAGGGCTACAGAACATGATTTCTATCTCATCTTTGCGGAGGGTTAACCAACTGAGGTCATCAAGTTTTACATCACATGTAAATTTTAAAATTTCCGTATAAAACTTTAATGTTGCCAGCATGTCATGCGACTCGAGCATGGGTATAAGTTTGGTAGCGGTGTATGTTGACATGATCGAAAATAAGAAAAATGGCTAAATTTTTTTACCATGTAGGATATTTTACAAGGTCGTCCTTTCGAGCGGAGTGCAACGTAGTCGAGGAATCTATCGAGGCAGATTTCTCCATTCCACTTCATTCCAGTCGAGATGACGATTTAAGTAAAAACAAAAAACTATGCTGGTGGGCATAGTTTTTAAAAATTATTTATTGGTGATTTCTGTGATCGGTTCTCCAACATTACCATTTGGCATCTGAATGTGGAGCAGTGCCGCCAGCGTTGGTGCAATATCCGTCATGTAATGTGTTTTATTAGAAGCGCCAGATTTGATTCCCCAGCCCATAAAAACCAAAGGAATGTGCGAATCATAAGGGTTCCAGTTTCCATGGGTTGTACCTGTACTGCTTCCGTTAAACCAGTTTGGTTGCAAAACATAGTAAATATCGCCACTTCTACGGGCATTGTATCCGTTGGTAATCATCTTTTTCTGGATTTCCTGAAGAGTAGCCTGTGATATTTTAGCAATATCAACTGCATTTTGGAAACCATCTATTCTTTTTAAGAATTCAACTGATGCTGATTTAATCACATCGAAACTCACATCACCTTTGTCTGTTTTATCATGATCAAAAATGATCTGGTTGTTCATTGATCTTAAAACAACATTGTTTACTTTAAATTTGTCATTTAAATAGGCATTTAATTTGTCTGCAATATCTCTATCGCTTACTACGCCAGAAGGTAGCTTATTCTCCTGCATAAAGCCTGGTACATGGGCTGCACCATGGTCGGCTGTTAAAAATACAGTATAGTTTCCTTTACCTACTTTTTTATCCAGGTAGTTAAAAAACTCTTCAAAATCTTTATCCAAACGCAAATAGGTATCTTCCGCTTCTACTGAATTTGGACCATAGGCATGACCAACGTAATCAGTAGATGAGCAGCTTATCGCCAGGAAATCGGTAATATTATCCTGACCTAAATCTTCAGATAGGATGGCTAATTTGGCCAGGTCTAAAGTGATGGTATTGCCGTAAGGTGTACTTCTGATGGCGTCAAAATTTTTATCAACATTTTGCGTTAACTGGTGTGGGAATGTACTCAATTTACCTTCGTAAGCATTCTCATCTTTGGTACTGTTTACATAGGTATTAATCGGGTATAAAGTTTCCCAGTTTTTTGCATAGAACTTGTTCGCCAGTTTCAGTTTATTATAATCGGCAATCCATGTTGGTACTTCTTTCATATAGTAAGAACTGGTAATCCAGTTTCCGGTACTGCCCTGGTACCAATATGCAGCATTTGCTGCATGGCCAGCCGGAAGGATCGAACCCCTGTCTTTTAATGAAATACCGATTACCTTGCCTTTAAAGTTTGTGGCTAATCTCAACTCGTCGGTAATGGTAGTGGTAAGCATATTTTTTGGCGACATATTACCTTCTGATGAGGGGGTACTGCCAACAGTAGATACCGAAGAATCCTCTGTACAATAAACAATCTTTTTGGTTTCAGGATCGTACCAATCGTTACCGATAATGCCATGAACAGCCGGAACCGAACCCGTGTAGATACAAGTATGTCCACATGCAGTATAAGTTGGTGTATAGGGGATAAAGGTGTTTTCCACAGAAAAACCCTCGTTAATTAATCTTTTAAATCCACCGTTACTATAGCGGTTGTAGTAGCGGTATAAATAATCCCAACGCATTTGGTCTACCACTAAGCCAACCACCAATTTGGGGCGTGCAACCTCAGCTGGAAATGCTTTAGAAGTTACTGTAGTAGGTTTTTTGGTTTGAGCTGAGGAAAGTGAGATCGAAAAAATAGAAATGGTAAAGATTAGACGGGATATTTTATTCATTGTGTTTTAGTTAAAGGGCTAAAGTAATCAATTTAGATAAAGCTACTTTGAAGTTTGTGTAAAGATTTTATATTGCTTCGGCCACTACAAATGTACTTCCACCTATAAAAACAAGATCTTTTATATCGGCTGCCTGAATGGCAATAGCTTTTGCTTCGGCAACTGACGCATAAGTGTTTCCGTTTAAGTTGAATACTGCCGCCTGTTCTTTTAAGCTATCTGCAGCTAAACCGCGTTCTAAATCGGGTTTGCAAAAATAATAAGTGGCCTTTTTTGGCATTAGGGACAACACTTTCGAAATATCCTTATCGTTTACCATACCGAAAACAATATGTAAGTGCTGATGTGGGGTTAGTGAAATGTTTTTGATCACCTCTTTAATTCCCGCTTCGTTATGGCCGGTATCGCAGATGATTAAAGGATTTTTAGACAAAGTTTGCCAACGGCCCTGTAAACCAGTTTGCTTTTTAACCTGGCTTATTCCCTTATAAATACTTTCCTGATCGATTTTAATTTCAGTTTTCTCATTCAGTACTTCCAGGGTTTCCAGAACGGTTAATATGTTTTTATGTTGATAAACTCCGGTAAGATCACTTTGAAGATCTTTGTATTTTATTTTTTCTTTTTGATAAACAGATAAAGAAAGTTTACCATTCTTGATTTTAAAATCTTTTGCCGTTAACATTTGATCAGCAAAAACAATAGGGGCTTGTTCAGCTTTGGCTTTTTTTATAAAAACCGGTGCCGATTTTTCCTGCGTTTCACCAATCACCACGGGAATGTTCTTTTTGATGATGCCTGCTTTTTCGCCTGCAATTTCTGCCAATGTATTTCCTAGCATATTCATATGATCGAGGCTGATATTGGTGATGACTGAAATTTGCGGCGTAATGATATTTGTTGAGTCTAACCTACCGCCCAATCCAACTTCGATTACGGCTACATCTACCTGATGTTTTGCAAAATGATCGAAGGCAAGTGCAACAGTTACTTCAAAAAAGGAAGGCTCGGTTTTTTCGATGAGTTTTTGCTGTTCTTTTACAAATGATACCACTTCGGTTTTGCTGATCATTTTTCCGTTGATGCGGATGCGCTCGCGGAAATCTTTTAAATGGGGCGAAGTATATAATCCTGTTTTATATCCCTGAGCCTGTAGTATGGAGGCCAGCATGTGCGATGTTGAGCCTTTTCCATTTGTACCGGCTACATGGATGCTTTTAAATTTATCCTGTGGATTATCCAAAGCTTCGCAAAGGATAATGGTATTGGTTAAATCTTTTTTGAAAGCAGACGCGCCAATCCGGGTAAACATCGGGAGTTTACTGTACAAAAAATCAAGCGTTTGTTGGTAGTTCATAATATGCGTCAAATATAAGCGATTGGGGATTGAAGTTCAAATTGCGAAGGAGAACTCCAGGAGTCAGCGAATAAACTATTGGTCGTTAGCGAAAGGTCATTAAAATTGATGTAAGAAACCTTCGGTATAAATTATTTTGTGATGATTTACTCCATGTTGCTATATTTGCCGATTATTTAACAATCTCAATCATAGTGATTAATAAAATTAGTCTATTCCTTTTAATACTTCTGGCTTGTTGTTTTAATCTTGCGGCCCAAACTTTTTATGTGAGTTCTTATAACTATAATAAAGGTGGCAGTGATATCTATAAAGTAGATATTACATCCGAAGGGGTAAAATCCACGAAAATTGTAGACTGTTCACCTCGTGATCAGTATTTTTCGATTGCCATGAATAAAAGCAATTTATTTTGGCTGAATGGTTCTCAAATCTATGTTGCCGATGTAAAAGAAAATACTATTGAAAATTGCAGGCTTCTCTTTTCAGGTATGTCCGGTTCAAACTCACTAACACTTGGGGCTGATAACAAGTTATATTATTGCTCTGGTTACTTATTTAGTACAGATATTAATACTGGAAAATCAGAAGCCCTGGGTTTACTGAATTATTCACCTACAGGAGATATCTGCTTTTATAAAAAAGACCTTTACATGGCAGCCTACCAAGGCATAGTTAAGATTAATGTTAAAGAACCTAATAAAAGTACCCTTCATATTCCATTGCCTGCAAATATGTCCCTTTATGGGATCGTTAGTGTTTCGACTGGTGTTCGAAAAAATACGGTTTATGGGTTGGCAAATTCAGGGGCTCAAACCAACATTATTGAATTTGATATGGCAAATCAGAAAATGGTTGGTGTGGTGGGAACGCTTCCATATAATGTTCTTGATGCCGCAAGTATGGTAGAAGATGGTAGTATTTTAGGCATCGAATTAGATCGGGTAGATATCAATCAAGATTGCGCTTCAGCAAATCTTGCAAACGTAGATGTAGTAACAGCTCCGCATTTAGAAGATTTTACCTACACCTTAAATGGAGTTACCAACTCAACGGGCAAGTTTGTTGGCTTATCTAAAGGTCAATATACACTTTCAATCACTTCTGCATCAGATTCATATACCACAACTGTTGATGTTCCGGAGGTTAACCTGATCAAACCTGTCTATAATTGGCAGATCAGGAATCAGCTTTGTGAAACATTGGGTGAAATCAATTTCAGTACGCCAGAACAAAACAGCACTTATCAGCTCAGGTATGATGGTAAGTTATATCCGCTAAATAGTACCTTCACTAATTTATCAAGTGTAAGACCCTATCACTTTGAAATCGTAAATAAATATGGTTGTAAAGTTGATGAACAGGATATTGTTGTTGGGCAGGATAAATGTCAGATCAAATTTGATAAGGTTGATGTGGTGCAACAATGCGATGCTTTTCATAAGGGTGTCATTAGCATTTTAACAAAACCACATAGCGCAGCTTATACCTATACATTAAATAATACGATTAATAGTTCGACCGGGGTATTTAAGGATTTAGCTGCTGGCGCTTACCCGGTGAAAATTACTTCGGATGAAGATGTATTTGAAAACACTGTAATCGTACCTGATTATAAACAGTTGCAACCAAACTTTTCCTTTACCAAGGTTAATCCAGCCTGCGCCAATAAGGGTGCCATTCAATTTAATGCTTTCGCTGGCAGCGATAATTATAAAATCAAATTCAAAAATGATGTTTTTCCTTATGATTATAAATTCACCAATCTGGAAGTAGGTAATTATCATTTCGTTGTGTTAAGTAAAGAAGGGTGTCTGATAGATGAGTATGATGTAGCATTGATTTATGAACCTTGTCCAATCATCATCAGTAATATCGAAACTATACAAGAATGTAATGTCTTGGGTAAAGGCTTTATCAGGATTGATTGTCCGCCGATTCCAGAGACCTATACATTTACCCTTAATAATGCTGTTTCCAATAGTACAGGTGTTTTTAACCTGCTTAAACCAGGTAGTTATAATATTGAAGTTAAAGCATCGGGTGGTGCGCCTGCAGCATACAGAACTGTAATAGTGCCAGATTATTCTTTAACAAAGCCTATTACTATTGTTAATGCAAAAAATCCTGTTTGTGATTTAACCGGTGAGATTTCCTTTTTGATTGGTAACCATTCGGCTGACTATAATATCAGGTATAATGGTGTCGTTTATCCAGGCAATTACATTTTTTCTGGATTATATGAAGGAAATTATACCTTTTCGATTTTAAAGCTGAATGGTTGTATAGTAGATGAGCTAGATGTTGCCTTAGAAACAGAGGCTTGTAATGATATTTCATTTCCAACGGCATTTAGTCCTAACTCCGACAATATAAATGATAGCTTTAAAGCAAAAGAAGGAAGTAGGGCTTTTAATTTTCAGCTGCAGATTTTTGACAGGAGAGGAGTGATTGTATTTTCTTCGAACAAACTCTACGACGCGTGGAATGGTGATTATAAAGGAGCACCTCTTCCTGTTGGGGTTTATTTCTGGACCGCATCATTTACGACCCAGGAAAATAAGAAGATAATTAAAAAAGGCTCGGTTACACTCATTCGGTAACATTTAAATCTATTGGTCTGTGGGCCAAAGACTGCGGAGTAAGAGTGTGGTTAGGTGTTACAGTTACGATGTATCTTATGATAACACATCATTAATCGTTGAAAAATCCTATCAAGTTTATGAACAAATCTTCTGTCAGATAGTAATATCTGACAGCAAAATATAGCAATGTCTGATCAATGTTTTGGGAATAAAAAATGGTCTGTGAAACACAGACCATAGTATCGAAAAAGGTCTCGTGGGATGCAGACCTTGGCAATTTAATATTATTATTTCACTTTAAAATTAAACATCACAATTCCGGTTTGTACATCTGGAGCGGATTCCAATTTATTTAAACTTGCACCTAATACAGCTTGTTCGCATTTTCTCCAAAGGGCTAAATCAGATAAGGTAGTGCCTCTTGCACCTGCACGTGCCTGAACTACCTTACCGTTTTTATCTACACGGATCTGAACAGCAATTTTACCTGCGCTCTGTCCATCGTCCTGAATCCTTGGGATATCGATAAATTTCCGGCTCGCCAATGATAATTGTACATTACCATTTCCAGAACCACCTTCGCCATAATTAGAAGCCAATGGATCGCCATCTTTATCGCCCTGGTTGCCTGGTGTTTTTCCTGTACCGTCTCCTTGTCCCTGCCCAGTATTTTTTTTGCCTTTGTAAAGTGCATTTTGGTTAATCACCGGTTTGGCAGGTTTATCTTCTGTAACCGGAGTGGGCGCAGCAGTAGTAGGTTTTGTGGGTTTGGTATTTACAGCAATGGCATCTTCGGTATTTTGTGTCTGCACTTCTTTATCACTACTTTCTGTAGAGGTGGTTGGGGTAACCTTTTCTTCAGGCGTTACTTTTTCTGGCGGTTTACCGTTAGCATTCGGATCTGCCGATGGTTCTTCGATACTGGTATAATCATCGCCCATACCTTCTGCAGAGGTTCCGTAATTAACCACCATGCCTCCCATACCCACTTCTTCCGGTGGCTGGAAAGAACCAATCACAATAAAAAAGCTGATCAACAATAAAAAGCCCATAATGCCGCTTGCTATGGCAATGGCCTTAGGGTAATTATTTTCCTCGTTAGGTATTTGTACTTTGTAGTTCATTATTTTTTAGGCTCAACGGCTACAACAAGTTTCAATTTCAGTTTATTGGCAATATCGTTAACCACAAATCCATCCTGATATGTCACATTGCGCGATACATATAAAAGAATGGTCATATCTGGCGCCAACTTTTGGTATGATGCCAAGGTAGGCTCAAGTTCCTCAATGCTAACCGGTTTCTTTTCAACGAAATATTTTAAGTTTTCGTCTATGGTAACGGTAACTGCTTTTTTGGCGGTAGATTGCTGTCCGCTTGATGATTGTGGCAACAATAATTTTACTACAGTAGGATTAACTACTGCAGAGGCCAATAAGAAAAACAGCATCAGGAAGAACATAATATCATTCAACGCTGAAGTATGTACTTCTACCGATCCTTTTGTTCTTTTGCGTAAATTCATTATTTGCCCGGTTCTTCTAGTAAATCAATAAAGTCAATTGCATCGGTTTCCATTTTAAGAATGATTTTTTCGACCATGATATTTAAAATGTGATACAGTACATAAGCAATGATACCGATAATTAAGCCTGTCGCAGAAGTAATCATTTTGGTATATAAACCACCAGAAATCGTTCCGATTTCGATGGCTCCTTTAATTGATACCTGGTGGAAAATGGTAATTACCCCCACAATTGTACCTACGAAACCAAGCATTGGCGCAATACCTGCAACAATACCCAATATACTGATGTTCTTCTCTAATTTAGAAACCTCTAATTTACCCACATTTTCAATCGCACCTTCAATATCTTTGATCGGGCGACCAATACGTTTTAAACCTTTTTGCAACATGCGGGAAAGAGGAGAGTTATTATTTCTTAAAAGCGACATGGCGCCATCTAAATTTCCAGATTGGATATAAGACCTGGTTTGTGCCATGAGATTAGCCTCATCTTTAGTTGCTTTTTTGATGGTTAGATAGCGTTCAACAAAAATTATTAAAGCTAAAAAAGCCAGAAAAGCCAATGGAATCATTACCCAGCCGCCTTTAAAAAGCAGATCGATAAAATGTAATTCTGGTTGTGGTTGTGTTACAGCTTGGTTAATTGCATTTGCTGTGTCTTGTAATGCTTGTGTGGTGTCTTGAATTAATAAAGTTATCATTATGGTTGTGTGTTGTGTTTTTGTTGTACGAAATACCCTTTACCTTTAAGTTTTTTCTCTAAAATATCTTTTTGCGCTTTGGCTTCTTTTTCAGTGCTGAAGCTTGCTATGCTCACTTTTTTCAAACGGCCTGGCACTAATGCTATTTCGGCCTTTAAACCAATTTTTTCCATCTGCTTGATAAAAACAAGTGCCTTTTTTTCTGATTGGAAAGATGCTGCGATAACATAGAACGTAGAAGGACCAGTGTTTGGTACAACTTTATTTTCTTTAGGTGTTTCGATAGCCGGCTTAACAACTGGTTTTGCTGCCTCTTTTTTTACCGTATCTGTTTTTTTCTGAACCTGATTAGCCTTTAATATACTATCGGTTTTAGCTATCGAATCTTGTTTGGCCTTCAAGGTATCAACAACAACCTTCGGTGAATCGACAACTGCTTGAGCAGGTTTCACAGTGTTTGCAGTTTCGCCCGTAAATAATTCGGGCTTAATTAAAAAGGTTATTGCTGCAATAACAAGCAAAGCTACAATTGCAATAGTAATCATTAACCAGGTAGACATACCTTGCCTAGGTTCGTCATGATGTTCAATAGGGTCGTGGCCAAAACGGTTTGGATGCTCGGCATGCTGTTCTTTTATAAAAGCTGGTGCCTCAATTACAGGTTCTTCTTTTTTAACCTCGTCCTCTAAATTGATGTATGTTTTTGGTTCATCAGTTTCTGACCTTAATGAAAAACGGCTAGAATATTCTTGTTGTGGTAAAGCCGATTCGGGAATTACTGTTTCTAAAGGCTTTTCAAGATTTTTTTCAGCTTCTGGCGTATGACCAAAACGATCAGGGTTTTCTTCATGCTGCTCTACTATTGATTGTGGAACCTCAACCTGATTAACATCTTCAACCGGATTATCTGTCGCTTTATTCTCTACATGTTCAGTTTCATCAATATGACTAGCTGCAACAGTCTGATGCTCTGCCGCAATATTTTCTACCTCTGATTCTGGCGTATGACCAAAACGGTTTGGATGCTCTTCATGCTGTATGATAACCGATTCTGGTATGTCTACTTCCTTAACTGGATTTGCTTCTTCTTGTTTTTCAGTAGGTTTGTGTTCAATGGTATGTTGCTCTGCCGCAATATTTTCTACTTCCGATTCTGGTGTATGGCCAAAGCGGTTTGGATTTTCTTCGTGCTGCTCTTTGATAAACTCAGGTGCTTCAGTAATTGCTGTTGCATCTGTTTCTGTATGTTTTAAGGTGTTTTTAAAATCATCTTTAACTTCATCCAGTTCTATATTCTCAATTATAGGTGCCTGGTATGATTTATTTTCGAATGGTGAAGGGGCATTTGGCGCCTCAGTAATTTCGTCATAAACTTCTTCCTCAATCTGAGGTAAAGCAGGTTGAGTTTCTTCAGCTACGGTTTCTGCCAATGAAGGAAGTCCGTAAAATTCCGAACCATAATTTATGTTTTTTACCGGTTCGAAATCCAGGCCCTGTTCCGTAAAAAATAAACGGCCGGTGTTTTCAAGTTCGACTTCGTGATTTAACTCTAGCTTTTGATTTACTTCTTCAACAAACTGCTCGATATAGTATTTGGCACTATCATTAGAGATATTTCTTTTGGCGGAAATAAAATCTGAAAGGGCAACCTCTTCAGTTACATCTATAGAAAACTGTAGTGTATAACCCGGAGGCAAAAAAGTTTGTTTTTCTTTATCGTATCTGCCAGGGTATTTCTTTTTGTAAAAGGTGCCCAAGCCGGTAATACCAACTTCTTTGCGTTGTTGCAAGAGTTCTAAAAGGTATGATAAGATATCCATTCGGGTAAAATTAAGCGTTATAAAATTAAAAAATATATTCTACCTTCAAATAGTGTCTGTGGGTGCTATTAAACATCCTATTCCAAAAAGGGACAAAAACGGGTACAGTTTTATTATTTTAATCATGAAAAAATCACAATTTTTTAAACCTATAGCTGTATCCGTGCAAAGATAACGGTTACAAAGATAGAAATGGTATGCTAGTAAGCAAATGGCTAAATCGATATAATGCATTAACGGCGTGAGCTGTGTAGGGATTATAATAAAAAAGCAGGACAACCGAAGTCGCCCTACTTTAAACATTTGTAGCGGTTAAAAATTGTCTGATTATAAATTACGGAGCATATACTGTGGTTTTACCGCCGTACAAATTGCTTGATATGCCTGATAAATAGGTATGCACGTCGCTATTTGGTAAATTGTAATATAGGTAAATGCCATAGCCATTGTTAACGGTTTGTGTGGCTAAAGATGCAGCTGTTGAAGAACTTGTAGCCTGAATGTCAATTGCGGCAGGACCAAGGTTTGCTTTGGCCAGCCCTGCTACGTTTGGTACCGAATAGGTTCCATAAATAGCATTCCAGCTGTAGTTGATTTTTGAACCTACGGTAACACCATTATAAGATAATCTTGAAGCGGCCGGACCATAATAATAAAACGATATGATTTTATTTGGCAACAAATCTCTCAATGCTGTTACCAGGTACACAAACGAACTGGCATTTGGCTGTCCGGTACCGTTAACACCATATTCCGCATATTCATCGTCGAAATCGATACCATCAAGGCCATAGGTATTAACGGCATCAGCCAATTGCTGTGCAAATGCCTGTGCCGCTGCCTGAGAAGGAAAATTGCAAAAACCTGCACCCTGGTGATTGCCCAAAATGGAAAGCAAAACCTTAATGCCTTTATCCTGCAATGGTTTGATGTAAGTTGTTTTGTTATTTAAAATGTTTGAAACATTACTATTGAAACCTAATACAGCTTTTTGTGTAGCGGTATTGTAGTTAATGTTCGCTGCAAAAATGATTGCGATATCGAACAACTGTTGCCCGGTAGAAAGCTTGTATTTTCCTACGTTGCGGATATCTGCACCATTTACTTCCACATAACATACGCCCTTTGGACCACTTACGCCGATAGCTGAGGTAGAATTAGTTGCTTCTTTTTTTGCAGGACCGGTTAAGGTTTCATCCTGGGTGATGTCTTTTTTCTTGCAGCCGCTGATGGTAACGGTTAAAAATAGGGCCAGGGCCAGTGTGCTGTTAAACAATTTGGTAGTTGTCATAATTTTTTTTTAATTGGTTAGAAATTGATTTTGTTCCATAAACCGCTACAAACGGAATTTATGTAAAAAGATATTGATGTTTTAATAATATTTTTCCTCAAAATAAGGTAGAAGCCATTAATAGCAGAACGCCGAAAATGGTAAGTTTTCTCATAGGTTTAAAAATTTTGGTTAGAAATTGGTTTGATATAAAAAAGGTAGGATAACTTTCGTCATCCTACCTGGGTATTTGTGTGTTAGAAATTTGCTTTGTTCACGTCCCACCACAATCTGGTACCGCCATTGTCTGGTCCGCCCAAAAGGCCAACTGCTTTAACCACTTCGGAACTGTTTCCGTTACCATACTCGGTTGCCGGATACGGCAATCTTCTGATCTGGGTTTGGGTATTAATAGTACCGCCACTGTTGTTATTGGCTACAGTAAATAATTTAGGATAACCTGTACGTCTGTACTCGCTCCAGGCTTCCTGTCCATCAGGAAAAATAGCCAACCATTTTTGTGTAATAATGCGCTCTAATTTTTGTTCATTGGTAGAAGTAGGGTCCCATTTTACAGTTATTGTACTTACGGCAGCAGCATTATTTGCCGCATTTTTCGGATCTACGTAAGCGGTAGGCATATTAGTCGCATCTGATAAATAAGTTCCAGAAGATACACTCCATTGCTGAAATGAGGTGGTAATTCCGGTCTCATAATTGGTTTGTGCATCTCCGGCGCCTGTCCAGCCACGTAAGGCAGCTTCACCTTTCAAAAACCAAACTTCAGCCGCCGTCATTAAAAGCTGTGGTGCTTTTTGTCCTATTGGCGATTTAGCCGCGTCAGTAGAATTTAAACTGGAATAGGTTTTATAACCTGCTTTACCCAATCCGTTAAATGAAGTGTTTGCACCTGATCTGATTCCCACATATTGTCCGGTAAATAAAGGATCTGTAGCGGGTTTGGCGTAAATAGACAAGCGTGGATCATTGTAACCTACTAAATAGGTTTGCAAAGCTGCACCTAAGGCATTATCACCATCATAAGCTACAGTAACCACCCATAAATCGTTATCTCTTGTTCCTGATTGCGCAACAGCAGCATTATCAGCAACTGTAGTTAATAAACCACCCGGAGCACTTAATGCTTTTTCTCCCTGTAATTTGGCGGTGGTGGCATCTGCTTTAACAATACGCATAGCTAAACGTAAACGTAAAGAATTGGCCAGTTTTAACCATTTAGCCGGATCTCCTGCATAAATTAGATCACCTTTATCATAAAAGGCAGTTTTACCAGGATTAGCTGTAATATATGCCTGTAAATTGTTAGCCGCGGTATCAATCTGTTTAAAAAAGGCATTATAAACGGTTTTCTGATCTTCATAAGGTGTAGATACCAAAGAAGAACCCGCAGTAGTATATGGAATAGGGCCAAACTTATCCGTTACCCTACTCATGGCCATTACCTGAACCAGCAGGGCAATTCCCCATGCTTCAGGTGATTTGCTCTTAACCTGGCTCTGCCCAATTTTAGCTATCGGTGCCATTACATAATTGTATTGGTCGTTAAAACCAGCACTGTTCCAGCCATCATTTAGCGAGTAGTTCATATTATTGATTCCTCCACCAAAAGGCGTAGGTGCCATCATGTAGCCACTAAAAGCATCGGCGCTCAGGTTTTGTGCAATCTGATAGTTATGAAAAATTTCCTGTTCAATTGGGCCAATTGCCGATTTTAAAAGGGCAGTGGTTTGCTCAGGTGATAGTGCTGTTGGATTGGTATTAAAATCTTCAAAGTTTTTTGTACATCCAAAATTTACAGCCATTAAAGACCCTAGCAAAATTGCAGACAATCCTTTAATCCTGTTATTCGGGGATTTATGATATATAGTTTTCATGTTGTTTTTGAATAGAATTAAAATGATACATTTAGATTGAAACCTAAACTGCGTGTAGCAGGCTGGTTAAAAACATCTACACCAGATAAACCATTCCCGGTTGACATGGTGATCTCTGGATCGAAAGGCGCTTTTTTATAGAAGTAAAAAAGGTTTCTGCCCGTAACCGAAAATTTAACACTTTTAAACGTTTTACCAGTTAACGGAAGCGTATAACCTAAAGCAGCTTCTCTTAAACGTACCACAGTAGCGCTGTAAATATATTCGCCCGATACACCCGATCTGCCACCCACAAATGAATAGTAAGCTTGTGGATTAATAGTTGCCGATACTGCATTACCTTTTGTATCTACACCATCAATTTTAACACCGCCTTGAGCCCTTGCATTACCAGTGGCCTCAGATACCCCTGCTTCATCCATTAAAGCTTCAGTAAGTGATAATACCTGACCGCCAAATTTACCGTCAACCAGGAAACTTAAGCTAAAATCTTTGTAATTAAAACTGTTGTTCCAACCCAATTGGAATTTTGGATTAGGATTGCCTACATAATTAAATTCTTTATTTTTTAGTGGCGTAAATGGCGAAGCTGTCGTTCCGTCTCCACCCAATATAATGCGGTTCTGTGCATCTCTTTGTAAAGTATAGCTATAAATATCGCCATAAGAACCACCCACTTTTAACCTTGAAATATAAGAAGTATTGCCAGCGCCAGTTAAATCTACACTGTTGATTTTATCGGCAGATGCAATATCAATAATTTTATTTCTGTTTAATGAACCGTTTATGGAAGTGTTCCAGTTTAACCCGTCACCCTTAATCACATCAGCACCTAAAATAAACTGGAAACCTTTATTCTCTACATTACCTGCGTTCAAATATCCTGTTGATACCAGCGAAGAAGGAGGTGCAACTACAGGAATATATTGGTTTTTGGTATTGGTTTTATAATAGGTAAAGCTGAAATTAATTCTGTTTGCCAGGAAACGTAAATCTGTACCCACCTCGAAAGATTTGGTTCTTTCAGGTTTTAACGCTCTAAAGGCAGCATTGGTATTAAAATTTAATGCACCGTCTGACTTTAAGGTATTTTGGATAAAAGTAAGATAAGGAGGCACCGTATTTCCAACTTCTGCATATGTTCCCCTTAATTTGGCATAGGTAATGGCCTCAGGAAGTTTGAACATCTGTGAAACGATGAATGATAAACCTACCGATGGATAGAAATAAGAATCGTTTGGTGTATATGATAAGTTAGAAGACCAATCATTTCTTCCTGTTACGGTTAAGAAAGCCCAGTCTTTGTACGAGATGTTGGCGTTACCAAATACGGCCTGTAACTGACTGTGGTTAGGTACAATAGGCACTACGTTACTTAATGTATTGCCAGTAAAAGTACCTGGAAGGGCAACAATGGTATTTGCAGGTGAAAAGAAATCGACCGCCGAAAGGTTGCCAGCCAGCGATAAACCAGAGGTTTTCTGATCGTTTATACTTCCGCCGATTAGTCCATTTACTTTAAAATCAGAACCAGTCATTGGAATGGTAATATTGGCAATCGCATCCACATATTTCTGTACATAAGTTTGGTTGCTTTGTGCAAAATAACCTGTTCCAGTTGAGTTGAAATTTGTTGCAATACCTGAATATCTGCGGTTTTCATAATCATCCGTAGTACGGTCCATATTTCCCCTTACCTGTACATTTAACCAAGGCGCAACATCGTATTTAACGCTTCCGCTTAATAAAAAGCGGTTACGGATGGAGCTATTTGGGTTTAAATTGGTTAGCCACCATGGGTTTTGGTTAATATCTGCCGGACCGCCCAACCAGTTCTGACGGGCTGCGCCTTCATTCCCGGCCAGTAAATACTGATCTTTATATGGGGTAATATCAACACCTCTTGGGAAAAGATATAAACCCAATAATGGATTTAAATATAAGCCTAAAGAGGGGCTGTTGTTGATGCGTTGGTTGATGTAGTTTACACTTCCATCTACCGTTAATTTATTATTGAAAAACTTAGCCGTTTCGCGAAGGTTCAAGTTGTTCCGGTTTAATTTATTGCCGGGTTGAATGCCGCTGGCATAGGTATTGGAATAAGAAAAATACGTTTGTGCCATTTCAGAACCACCTGAAAGATTTATCGCATTCGAGGTATTGATCCCCGTTTTGAAAAAATCTTTTAAATTATCTGTGGTATTGCCGATTGTACTACCCCAGCTATCTCTTGTAGTGGCAGATGCTGGTCCGTAACTGTTTTGGAATTTTGGCTCGTAAGCAATATGATCAATAGTTACACCTGATGAAAAACCAATTTCAGCTTTCCCGGCTTTTCCTTGTTTAGTGGTAATTAGAATCACACCATTCTGCGCCTGACTACCGTAAAGGGCTGCTGCTGATGCGCCTTCTAAAACAGTAATACTTGCAATATCGTCAGGATTAAGATTAGAAATACCGTCACCACCGTCTTGTCCGCCTCCAAAAACACTGTTCTGCTGTCCGTTGGCATTACCGTTATTACTGATGGGCACCCCATCAATTACATATAAAGGCTGATTGTTACCACTTACCGAACGGCTTCCCCTTAAAATTACCTTTGCTGAACCACCCACACCCGATGCGCTTGGGCTAATGGTTAAACCTGCAACTTTACCGTTAAGGGAGTTCATTAAGTTTGGACTCTTTACTTTCGATAATTCGTCGCCCGATACCTGTTGTGTATTATAGGTTAATGACTTTTCTGATCTTTTTACCCCTAAGGCTGTTACCACTACGGTTTCAAGATTTTTTGAGTCGGGGGTTAAAGTGATATCAATAGTGTTTTGTGTACCTACGGTAACTTCTTTACGCTGGTAGCCTATGAATGAGAATACCAATATGTCGCCTGTTTTGGCTGTAATACTGTATTGCCCTGAAGTATTACTTTGAGTTCCGCCCTGCGCTCCTTTTATGGTAATGGTTACGCCAGGTAAGGTTGCACCGGTTTCGTCTTTTACTGTTCCTTTAATCACATCCTGATAAACAGCATGGAAAGAGACTGCATGGTTAAAATGATTTTTTGGTGTTGCGGCATACAGACCTGTGGATGCATAAAGCAATAAACACGTGAGCTGTAAAGATTTTTTCATATTCATTATGAATAAAATTGAAATAAGTATTTGGTTAATTGTTTTTCGGCTCGCGGATTTCCGTCCGGGCTATTTCAGATAAGAGTATTTTGATTACACAAATTGCCTACAGCGAATTGAAATATTTTTAAAATATTTTTTTGCTTCAATAACGCTATGATTGGCTTGTACCTTATTGTGCTTACCGTATGAAGAACCACTTTGTTAAATAGTTAAAGGCGGGAAGATTTTTTTATGAAATGTTTTTAATTAACTTACATTTGATTCACCAAACTAACCAAGTTGAAAGCAGCTAAGCCAGACCTAGTCGTTTTATGGAGTAAGATTTGCCTCGAGGATGATATAAAATCTTTTGAGCAGTTTTACCGCTTTCTGTACAGCAGGTTAATTAAATTTTCTACTTATTATGTAAGCGACAAACAGGTTGCTGAAGATATTGTAGCAGAGGTATTTGTGAAGTGTTGGGAAAACCGGGCCGAAAGTATCCATGTGTTAAATCCCGAAAGCTACTTTTTTATCGCCATAAAAAATCAATCACTTAAATACCTTAAAAAAAATTCTTCCATTACGTTTATCGATTTAGTTAACGAAAACGATAATATTTCGGTTTCTACCCACACACCTGATTACATCCTTGAAACCAAAGAACTGCACCAACAACTAGACCATGCCATTGCAGGTTTGGCCCCACAGGCTGCTACTGTTTTCAGGTTAATAAAAGAAAGCGGAATGAAGTATAAGGAAGTGGCAGAACTCTTAAATATCTCACCCAGAACCGTACAAACACAATTATTCAGGGCAATTGCCAAGCTCCGTACAGTATTACAGCCTTTAAATAATAACGGAAATGATGATAAAAGACTGGGAAACCTGATCTCCCTGATTATCTTAGCCAGTAATTATCTTTTTTATATTTTGTGTAGGCAATTTTAACAAGAAAAGGAACATACAATAAAGGACGGAAAAAAAATGACAGATCAAAGATTTACAGAATTGCTTGGAAAACAATTGGCTGGCGAAATTTCGTCAGATGAATCTATTGAACTGAAATCTATTTTAGCCGGTAGTGCATCGCTTAGAAAGGAGTATGAGCACTTACAAGCTTATTTTGATGCAGAAACGGTTGAGGATGAACATGTTGACCAGGTTTTTAACCGGATCAAAGCCCAGATTAATGTTGCAGGTGAGACGGATTTAAAGGTTGTTAAAAATAAATCTTACGGCATCTGGTTAAAAATTGCGGCAGTTGTAGCTATTGTTATTGCTGCTGCCCTGGTTTACAATAGAGAAGCCATTTTCTTCAACAAAACAGATCAGTCGGTTTTAACTCAGGTGTCAACCAAAGCTACAGAAGTAAAAACCATCGTATTGGCAGATGGCTCTACTGTAAATATGAATTCGGGCAGTAGCTTAAAATATTCTGACCGTTTTGCTGCAGATACCAGGGAGGTTTATTTATCTGGTGAAGCATTTTTTGATGTTAAAAAAGACCCTCAACACCCTTTTATTGTGCATACCAAACAATTGGCTGTAAAAGTTTTGGGTACTGCCTTTGATGTTAAAGCTTATCCTAATGATACCTTTACCGAAACAACCTTAATTAGGGGAAAAGTATCTATTGCTATAAAAAATAATAATGGACAAACATTTGTCTTAAAGCCAAACGATAAATTTACACTTAATGGTGGTAAAGTAAGCATGAGTCAGCTTAGTCACTTTAACGGCACCGGCACTGACCGTATCGTGGAAACCGCATGGACAAACCACGAACTCATTTATAAAAATAATAGCTTTGAAGAGGTTGCTAAACTTTTTGAGCGTTGGTATGGTATCAAAATAGCCTTTAAAGAACCTGAACTTAAAGCTGTGCGATTTTCCGGGCATGTTGATAAAGAAACACTTTCAGAAGCTTTAGATGTGCTCAAACTGATTGAGAACTTTAATTATTCTATAAAGGGTAAAAAAGTATATATCTACCGCTAACACAAACAATTAAGCAATGTATATTTGTAGCCATGAATTGTGCGCAGCGGATCATATTGTTTATTGGATTGACTTTTCCGCTATGCGCCAATGCGCAAACTAAGGTTACCTTAAATTTTACCGGGGCTAATTTTGAGCAGGTTGTAGAAGCGATACAACAACAAACCGTTTATCACTTTGCCTACAGCGAATCTAAAATTCCTAAGCATCAGGTAACCATTAAGGTAAAGGAAGAGGAAGCTGTAAAGGTGATCGGGCAGCTCCTGCTTAACAGTGATTATACTTATTCCGTTCTGCCCAACCATCTCATCGTGATCAGGCAAAGTTCTGGCGCAAAAATGGATATGGATAGTGTCCGTGTTTTAAAAGAAGTGGTCATCACCGCGCTGGGTATTGAAAAAGATAATAATAAGGTGGGTTATGCCATTACCACCATTAAAGGATCAACCATTACCAAAGCAAGAGAAAGCAACATGATTATGGCACTACAAGGCAGGGTAGCGGGATTAAATATTACCGGTGTAAACGGTGGTCCGAGTTCTTCCGCACGTGTGCTCATCAGAGGGGTATCGAGTATGACTGCTGCCTCTCCGTTATTTATCGTAAATGGTGTGCCCATTGATAATAGCATCAGGGGAAGTGCCAATGAGTATGGCGGTGCAGATTATGGCGATGGGATCAGCAATATCAATCCAGATGATATTGAAACCATAACCATATTAAAAGGTTCGGCAGCTTCTGCTTTGTATGGGGCCAGGGCTGCAAATGGGGTAATTTTGATTAATCTTAAAGGAGGAGGAGAAAATGCAAAAGCTAAATTTGAATACAACACCAACCTGGCTTTCGATGTTCCTGTTAACTCAACCGATTTTCAATATATATATGGACAAGGCACTCAAAATAAACGTCCTGCAGATTTGTATAATGCCATTTCTACCGGTTTATTAAGCTGGGGAGAAATTATGGATGGCAAACTAAGCACTCAGGTGGATGGTTCTATGCGGCCATACGCACCTGTAAAAAATAATATCCAGTCTTTTTACCGTATAGCACCGGCATTTACCAATACCCTTTCGCTTGTAGGTGGAAATACAAAGAATAATTATCGCGTTTCGGTTTCCAATTTAGATTACAATGCTATTCTGAGCAATGGCGCATTGAATCGTAAAACGTTAAATTTTTATGGAACATTGGCACTAAGTCCTAAACTATCGCTGAGTTTAACAGGTAATTATATTTACGAATGGAATAAAAACAAAAGTTACCTAAGCGATGGTCCATTAAATCCTAATTATGGAATTTCTGCCCTGGCTACCAGCCTGGATCAATCTATTCTGGCACCTGGTTTTGATGCGGAAACAGGTTTCGAAACCCGCTGGAATGCCGATGAATACAAAACCAATCCATATTTTTTAATGAATAAACAAGCCGATCATGCCAGCCGGAACCGCTATATCTCATCTGCTGTACTGAAGTATCAACTGGCTAGTTGGGCAGCTATTCAGGGAAGAATTGGATACGATTCAAGCAAAGACGAAGTAGTTAGTATTTTGCCTACCGGAATTGCTTTTTCCATTAACCGACAGGGCGGTATAAATGCTTACGACCAGAACCGTACTACTGAACTAAATAGTGATATATTGTTCAGTGCCACCCAAAATCTTGGCGATAAGCTAAATCTCGAACTTTCCATGGGGGCCAATTACCGTGAAAGAAAAGGCAATAGCGAAAAGCTAAAAGGCTCCCAATTTATTGTTCCTTACTTATATACGCCCGAAAATCTAATTACCAGTACCAAAACATTGGCTATCTCAAAGATTGTAACTGAATCTGCTTATTACACAGCAGACCTGAGTTATCAACGGTTTCTTAATTTCTCGGTTACTGGCCGTTATGATATTTATTCGACTTTACCTGCCAATAACCGTGGGATTTTTGTGCCAGGGATTTCGGGTAGTTTTATTTTTTCAGATCTACTAAATTTAAAAGGGCTGAACTTCGGTAAACTACGTCTTGATTTTGCCAAAACCAGTGGCGAACCAATCGTGCCCTACACTACACAGATTTATTATACAGTTGATACACGGGTGAATGGTACGCCTGTTGGCAGTTTTTCTGGCGATTTACCCAACTACAATTTAAAACCTTTTACCTTAAATGAAATCGAAGCTGGGCTAGACCTTAAGTTTTTTAACAGCCGATTGGCAGTCGATTTTACCTATTTCAATCGCATTACCCATAATGAAATTATCAATGCCAAACAGTCGGTTACCACAGGTTTTACCTCGGCCTACGTCAACCTTGGTGAAACAAGTAATGCAGGAATAGAACTGGCGTTGGGTTATACACCAATTCTTACCAACACCAGCAAATGGCAGATTAATTTTAATTTCACCAAGGTAAAAAATACGCTGCTTTCCATTGATGGCAATAGCAATTATACACTTACAGGTACCTATAGACCTTTAAATGCCAATACCGCATTGGTGGTTGGTAAGCCGATTACACAGGTTATGGCTTACGGTTATCTACGCGATGCCAGTGGCAATATCATCATCGGATCTGATGGTATACCTAAACGAGGTAATTTTATCCCTATGGGTAGTACAATGCCTAATTTGTATGGTGGGATAACCAACAGTTTTAGTTACAGGCAATTTAATTTTTCTTTTTTGATCGATTACCGCTTTGGCAATAAAATTCTTTCCGCAACAGAATATTATAGTTACGTACAGGGTTTAAATCAGGCAACGTTGGTGGGGAGAGAAACAGGTATTGTAGCCAACGGTGTGTTAGAGAACGGACAAAAAAATACCATTAATGTTCCTGCATATGCCTATTACCCCGAACTGGCCACCAATATTTCTGCATTATCGGTACTTAATGGCAGTTTTATTAAATTAAGACAAGCTACTTTAGGTTATTCTTTCAATACCAATTATTTAAAAAAAACACCTTTTAGCAGTATTGGGGTAGATTTGGTAGCCCGAAACCTATTTACACTACTTAAATACAGTAAGAATATTGATCCCGAATCACAGTTTTCGCCCACGCTGGGTTATACGGGTATAGAAGGAGCTTCATTACCGGCTACGCGTACATTTGGGATTAATTTTAATTTCAAATTTAAATAAGATGGCCATGAGAAAGTTGTGTGTGTTGGGTGTTATTTTTATGGCTTTAATGGGAAGTTGTTCTAAAGCAAAGTTAGATCAGGTTAATACCGACCCATCCAAACTGACAGAAAATAATTATGATCCGAATAGCCTGCTTGCACAGGCGCAGTTAAAATATGCTAATTTGGGTTATTATCAGCTTTTATATCAAAGTACCATGATGCAATTGCTGGCTTCAACTTATTATTATTATAATAATGGAGATAAATACATCAATGTAGGCAGTTTTACCGATTACCAGGGGCGCATTTTTGATGAAGGATATATGGATGCTTCTTACATCAGAGAGATGCAAAGACTGGCCAGGCTGAAAGATCCGGAAGCCTACAAAAACTTGATTGCCATTGGCGATATCATATTCATACTGATTTTACAGAGAATTACAGATACCTATGGCGATGTACCCTATACACAAGCTGTAAAGGCAATGCAGGGTATTAAATATCCCGCTTACGATCGTCAGGAAGTTATTTATAACCAGATGCTGAAGGATCTTGATACCGCTATTGCACAACTTGATCCTGAAAAACCAGGCCCAACTGCCGATCTTTTTTATAAAGGTGATATTACCAAATGGAAGAAATTTGGCTATTCGTTAATGCTCAGAATTGCTATGCGTTTAACAAAAGTGGATCCGGATAAAGCCAGAATATGGGCGGAGAAGGCTGCAGGCAAAACCTTCTACAGCATGAACGATAATGCGATCATAGTGACCGACGCCTCCTCGTTTAACAGCCAGAACGGAACATCACTTGCTTTAAGAACATTTTCTGATTATCTGGAAGTACGTTGGAGCAAAACCTTAATCGATCAGTTAAAAATTACCAACGACCCCAGGCTGAGTGTGATAGGTGAGGTGCCAAAAGACGGCCTGGCTAAAAATGCAGATCAGAACCTTAATGGAAATACAGACCCGGCTGCTCAATTGGGTATGCCTAATGGATATGATTTACAGGGCGGTGCAACTGATATCAGTCAGTCGCCAAACTATCCGGGCGGTACAGGCAGCGGAAGTGATTTTGCGCCGCTAGGGAAATACTCCAGACCACGTACTGCGGTGTATCTAAAGTTGGGTGGCCCGATTTTTATTTTAAGTTATGCCGAAACTGAATTTTTACTTGCCGAAGCAAAGGTAAGGGGCTGGAATATTAATGGTACAGCACAACTACATTATGCCAACGGATTAACCGGAGCCATACAGTCACTTGCGCAGTTGGATCCATTGGCTGCGGTTGATGCCAATAAGATTACTACGTTTGTCAATCAGAACCCACTTGATGAAAGCAGCACACAAAATGCATTAGCTTTAATAAATACACAGTATTGGGTGGCCACAGGTACCAATTTTAATTTTATAGAAGCCTGGTTAAACTGGAAAAGAAGCGATTATCCTAAGCTTGTTCCGATAAACTACAAGGGTAACGTGACCAATGCAACTATTCCCCGCCGGATGATTTATCTTTCAACAGAGGTACTTAACAACCCTCAAAATTATAAGGATGCAGTGGCCAGGATAGCAGGAGGTGATGTGCTTACGGCCAGGGTATGGTGGGATAAGTAAATGAAAGGGATGATGTAAGATGGAAATTTACGATGGATGATGTGGAAGAAAATAATTTGTACATCCAGCTTGGTGCTCCTTGTGCCCTATTCTCTGTGTGGTTAACTAATGGAAGATGCAAGAAATTCTGCGGTGATCTGCGAAATCAGCGGGAATCAAAATACCGTTATCTCGATTGGTCGGTATGATGCCAACTGATAGGTAAAATCAAAGTTCCTTGCAAAATAAGAGCAGTTTTATAGTTGAAGCAGTAGCGTTAAAAATCATACATATTATTCGCACGCAAGTTTTCAATAGCTAACTCGGCGTCAGCCTTTAAAGTAAGCAATATACGTGTTTCTTCTTCTATTGGTATTAAAGGTTTATATCCGTACTGACTAAAAAATGATTTGGTATGCGCCTGATAATCCGTTAAAAATTCAATTAGTGAAACTACATCAGCATCAAAACCTTGACTTTCAAAATTAAACTGACATGAACTTTTATAAGAGATAAATTCTTCTTCACCTATTGTAAATGAAGCCTGTATGTTCCAGCTGTTTGGACTAATCGGCG
This sequence comes from Pedobacter sp. PF22-3, assembly GCF_026239555.1. Taxonomy (GTDB): domain Bacteria; phylum Bacteroidota; class Bacteroidia; order Sphingobacteriales; family Sphingobacteriaceae; genus Pedobacter. The sequence continues at coordinate 28,847 of NZ_JAPIVP010000016.1, forward strand.
TAACAATGTTTTCTTCATCTTCTTGATGTTCTACACAATAAAGAATATTAAACTTAATAAAAATTGTATTTAACGATTCAACCTTCTCACCAGTAATTTCAAAACCAGACTGATAATTCCTGGATGTTTTGCTTTCTTCCAGATATTCATCATTATAGATGTATTCATTTACAACGATGGGCTTTACATTAAATATTTTCATAGGAGCGTTTTTTAAGGGTTTATTTTATCGTTATTAAAGCCACGGAGTAAAAAGGCATCTTCTTGATCAATTATTCTAGCATAAAGGCACAAGAGTACATTTCCCTAATATAAAAAAATCAGTCAAAACACTAGTGCACAAAGTTTGCAAATTGAAAGATAATTATTTTTCTATTGGTCGGTGACTCACTGAACAGGAAGATAACTTATTCTATTTTGTGCAACTGTATTAGGTTTCGGTCTGTGCGACACCAACCGATAAGTAAATAGTCATTATAAGGAACGAAGCAATCTTAATGCGCACGCTGGTATCGATCGTTGTAAGATTGCTTCATCGGCTGAAAAAGCCTTCTCAGCAATGACGGTAGGGTAGAAATGACTATCTGATTATACCAGTTATTCCAAATACTTTGTTTTTTGAAACAGACCTTAGGCAATTAAGATTTTACTAAACAGCCCAAACAAAACATGCCTCCCGATTTTGGAAGGCATGTTTGTTCGTATAAAGATCTAATTAGAAAGAATAAGTCAGCCCGCCGAAAATATTAAATCCGTTAGCCTGATAATATAAATACCTGCTGTAATTATTATTTAAAATGTTATTTGCCTTTGCAAAAACAGAGAATTTTTTGTTGATCCTATAATCAGCACCCAATCCTAAATCTACATAACCTTTAACGGTTTCAATCAGTTCTATACCCGTATTAGGGATTACGTATTGTGAAGCAGGAACGGGAGTGCTAGTATAAACTTTAGCCTTAACATCATCCTGAATCACCACACCAGCATTAAAGCTTAGTTTTTTGTTGAAGGTGTACATAAAGTTCGAGCTTACTTTTAGGCCTGGTTTAAACCAAGAGTATGTTTCAGAAGCGGGCTTCCAATCATCCAGATTTAATTTTCCTGTCCATTTTAATGCATCGCTTACCTGAATAGAAATTTCACCTTCTAAACCGGTTAATTTCGTTTTACCGAAATCGTAAATCACATCAAACTTGTTAAAGTCGGTAAAGTTGTTTACGAACAAAGGCATATCATCAAACTGTTTTACATAAATACGGGCTTTGTAACCAAAACCTGGTCCGCCGGTACCCTTAACACCCGCGCTGAAACTCAATTTTTCTACAGTGTTTTTAACCAGTATATTGCTGTTTAACCAAGGGTTTTCATCTGTAAAGCCTTTTAAAGAGTTTCTGTTCACATCACCCTTAACTTCACCAAAAACCTGTAAATAATCAGGAATCAGCGTAAAATCGGCCGTAATTGCAGGGAAAACCTTTGTGCTGCTATAGGCACCAAATTCCTGTACAAAATTAACACCTGCAGTAATTTTAGCACCTTTAACCTGTAAGCGGATATAAGGATTTAAACGCAACAGGTTATTGCCAACACTGGTTAAAGCATCTTTGGTATTTCCAAATTCGGTTGATGCTGCTAAACCCAGGTTAAAAGAATTGATGCGTTTGTTTACATAACCATTTAGGCTCAGGTAATTTTCTTTAGCGCTAAATTTATCGTTCCAGATATAGCCATTGGCTTTTAAAGCGTAGCTAAAAGCATCTTCATCTTCGGTAAAATTTTTAACCAGTTCGCCTTCCAATTCGATGGTGGTTAAAGCCTGCTTATCCGGATTGGGGTTTAGCGTAGGGCTGTTGTTGTCGATGCCGTAAAAATACGTGCCGTTACGCTCAAAATTAATGCGGCCACTTACGGTGTTTTCATCTAAAATGCTGCGGCCAAAAACGCTTAATTGTTGATTGCTACTGTTCTGTTTATTTAACTTTCCTTGCTGACTGAAGTGTTTAAAATAACCACCAACCTGTAATCCTTCATCTTTGCCGGTGTTAAAATAGGCCTCTCCCAAAAGGGTACCTAAAGAACCAAATCCACCTTTTACATAATTGTTGACTAAAATACTCGCTTTTTCTTCAGCAAGTGCCTGTGCCTGTAATTTTTGGATATCGCTGTTCAATTCCAGCTTTCTATCCATAATGCTATAGTTTAATTTTGCTTTATACGTTTTAACGTCGTCCAAATTCGGGCTTCTTCTCAACTTCACCGCTTCTGCCAAAATTGGTTTGTATGGGCGCACTACTTCAATCTCTTCATTTACTACCCCTTTTTCCTCCGTTTTTTTATCCTGCGCCTGTGCGGTCATTAACCCGGCAGCTAAAAAAAACAGGGAACTATATATATATTTAATCGATTTCATAATGCTACTTCTTCTGGTTTAGTTTTTCTAGTTTTTCTTTGGCTGTAGGGATGATATCATCCTTGCCTTCGTAATTATCAATTATACTGAGAAGTGTACTTTTTGCCTGTAAATTGTCTTTCAGGGCTACATAATTATCAGATAGCAGGATAAAGGCTTTCGCTACCCAATAATCGTAAGAAGCCATGTTGTTGATCAGATCAAAACAGGTTTTAGATGAGGTTTTGAAATCACCTTTGCTGTATTCCAATAAAGCTAAGTTGTATTTTGCCTCAGCAGCAGCAATGGTTTTTGTTTTGGCCACTACATTTTTAAATTCTTTGATGGCTGTGGTAGTGTCGCCTTTCAATAGGTAAGCTTTGCCAGAATATAAGCTAGAACTGTTTTTTTCTTCTTCTGAAGCTTTTTCCGATTCTTTAGTCAGCTGTGCATATTTAAGCATGTCATCAGGCATGTTCAGGGCGGTGTAAGCCTTTAACAAATTATTGATGGCAAAACTATAATGCGATTTGTAATCGGTTGTTGTTTCCAATCTTTTCAGGTAAACAATAGCCTCATTGTATTTTTTCTGATTTAAGAACAATTGCGAAATGCTAACCAATGAACGTTCAGTATAATCACTTGTCCAGTCGTTTAAGATAAATTCGTAATCAGGAATAGCTTCATCCGGACGACCTAATTTAACCAACGATTCTGCTCTGATAAATTTTGCCTCTTTTTCATGGTTTGCCTTCGGGAATTTATCAAAGTAAGCATTAACGGCCTGTAATGCACCATTGGCATCACCTTTTAAATAAGTATTATTGGCTGCAGCAAAAACGATGTTGTCTTGCTCCGAACCAGAATAATTTCCAAGTGGGGTAGTAGCGGCATAAGCAATAAAACCATCTGCATCACCACGGTCTACATAAATATTTTTGATCGATTCCATGGCCTGTTTAGCTTCATCGGCAGTTGGATAATCGCGGATTACCTTTTTGAACGATTCTAAAGCGGCATCATCCTGATCCTGGTTATATTGAACCAAACCGATCGTTACCAAAGCTTTTGCCACATAACTGCTACGTGGGTATTTGGCTACCAAAGCGACAAGATCTGATTTAGATTTATCAAAATCGCCTTTGTTGAAATAGGTATAGGCTGTTTCGAAACCGGCATCATCTGCGTAGTTCGAGTTTGGAAAGGCATTCAATAAGTTCTGCATGGTGGCAATTTTTGCATCATATTGGTTTTCCAATCCCTGGATCATTCCTTTCTGGAAAGTAGCATAATCTTCAGAAGTAGTTTTGCGACTGATGATTTTGTTATAATTGGCCATTGCATCACCATAATTCTTATTGACGAAATACGAATCGGCTAAACGGATGGTCGCATCGTCAATGGTTTTTTGATCTTTATCATTACCGGCGAGGAATTTTTCGAAGTAATTGGCTGCTTTGCTGTATTTCTCGTCTTCGAATGCTGCGTAAGCCAAAGCATAATTCGCGAAATTATATACACCTGTTTTATCGGCATCTGGCATTTTCAAAAATTTCTCGAAAGTGCTAACTGCTTCGCCATACTTACGCAGTTCGTACATTGCCTCTGCCTTCCAGTAAGTATTTAATGCATTGATCTCATTATCTTCCGGGAACGTTTCAGAACGTAAAAACATTGATAATGCATTTGGGAATGCTCTTTCGTTATAAAATTCCAGTCCACGGAAATAGGTTACTTTTTGATAAGCTTCTTTAGCTTCGAGGTTTTTATCCGGAATAGGCTCAAGAATATCAACAGCTGCCTGATAGTTTTTGGTGGTTAATAAAACCTCCCCCAATAAAGTTTTCGCCTCGTTTATTTTACGCGATTTCGGGAAAGTTTTTAAGAAACCCTGGGTAGCTTCTAAAGCTTGTTGATGAAATTCTAACTCGTAACTTAATTTGGCATAGTTTAACCAGGCTTCTTCTTGTATCCCTTTATCGAAACTTAAACGCGAAGCCCTGAAAAACGCACTTTGTGCTTTCTGTTTGTTGCCCAACTGGATGAATGCTTTACCCAGCGTATGCATACCATTTTGCAGGTAAATATCATCGGTATTTAGTTTTTCTAAAACAGCAACAGCCTCTTTGTATTTTTTATTCTGAAACAAAGAATATCCGTATTGGTAAATGAAGAGATTGTTCTTCATTTCGCTTTTATCTTTTGCATAATATTCTGCAAAATACTTTTCAGCATTTTTGAATTCTGATTTTGCAAAGTACGATGCGGCAACCAAACTCAACATTTCTGGTTCGAACTGCTGTTTGGTTTTTTGAATGGCTGCCAAAGCATAGCTGATCACATCATCGTAACGCTCATCAAGATAGTACATCGAAGTGATGTAGTAGGGATAACTCGCCTCATAAGTAGGAGAGCCCTTTAACTTTTCGAAGTTGGCCAGTGCCGTTTTATATTCTTTATTTAAGTAATTGATGTAAGCAAAGTAGTAGGTAGCACTTTCCTGAAAATCTCCTTCTTCTTTTTTAACTTTTTCGAATAACGGTTCTGCCTTATCGTAGTCTTTAAGTTCAAAATAGGCATAACCCTGTTTAAACTGGTACTCGTTTCTTTGTTTGCCCGAAAGGGTAGAAGGATCTGTTTTTTCGAACCATTCTAAAGCTTTTTTATAGTTTTTCTGGTTGAAATAAGTTTTGCCAACGTAGAAATAGGCAAGCTTGGTATTGGGATTTAACGGATAATCGCGGATAAAGGCCTGAAATAAACTCTCGGCATCGGCATTGGTTAACTCCAGTGCGCAAACTGCTGCATAAAATTTTGCATTTTCCTTCAGTAAAGACAATTCGGCATTGCTTTCCGTTTGGGTAGAAGGTTTATAACGTTGCAGCTCAACGAGTTTAAATTGTTGTGCAGCTGCCGTATATTTCTCTTTGTCTAATAATTCTAAGCCCGTTTGGTAGTTTTTGTTGAGGTTCTGCACCGCGCTAACTTGGGCGTAAGTGCTGAAACTTCCAGCTAAAATTAGCGGAATTAGTAAGTATTTTTTCTGCATTGGTTTCAAATATGGTTGGTACTAAATTAGAAATAGTATCAAAGCTTATCAACAGAAGTAATTAACATCTGTTAATAACACAGATTAACGACAGGATTTTTGGTTTGGTATTAAGGGGTGGTGGAATGTGGAAAAGTTAAGTTCATTGGTTCATTCGTAATTGGTGCCGCCGCGTACGTTTTCGAGGCGACTTTTTAGCCCACGAAGCAATCTCAATAGAAGTAGTTTTATCTTCTTGTAGAAGGATTAACTGGTTAATTGTTTAAATCGGTTAACTGTTCCCAACGGATCAAATACCCAATCCAATACGTCCTCCTGAACTTGGTTCAGGATCTAACCTGGAGTGGTTATTTTCATTAATCAATTTGTTTTGCAAACTACGAATTTACAACAGATGTAATTGCTGACTATACTAACAACCAACGCAGCTGATGGACTCTGGACTCATGACTATAGACTGAGGACTTCTTACTAAGAACTCCCAACTAACACTACCCCTGACTTGCCAACAAATAAAGCACTGCCATTCTCACGGCCACACCGTTTTCTACCTGTTCTAAAATGATCGATTGTTTGCTGTCGGCCACGTCGCTGGTAATCTCAACACCTCTGTTTATTGGTCCAGGGTGCATCACGATAATTTCTTTATCCAGGTTATCTAAAATCTGTTTATTTAAGCCGTACATCATGGCATATTCCCTTAAAGATGGGAAGTATTTTATGTCCTGACGCTCCAACTGAATACGCAGCATGTTGGCTACATCGCACCAGTTCAGCGCTTTAATTAAATTATGTTCAACTTTTACACCAAGTTGGTGGATATGTTTGGGAATTAGAGTGGTAGGACCGCAAACCATAACCTCTGCACCTAAACGTTGCAGGCAAAGGATGTTGGATATGGCAACCCGTGAGTGCAGGATATCGCCCACAATTACTACTTTTTTACCAGCTACATCACCCAATTTCTGGCGGATGGAGAAAGCATCAAGTAAGGCCTGTGTAGGGTGTTCATGTGCGCCATCTCCGGCATTTACGATCTGGGCCTTCACATGTTTACTTAAAAACTGACCTGCCCCGGCATAAGGATGACGCATCACCACCATATCAACTTTCATTGATAAGATGTTGTTTACAGTATCGATAAGGGTTTCGCCTTTGCTTACCGACGATGATGAGGCAGCAAAATTAACCACATCAGCCGAAAGTCTTTTTTCGGCAAGTTCGAACGAAAGTTTGGTACGGGTAGAGTTTTCGAAAAAGATATTGGCAATAGTGATATCACGAAGTGAAGGAACCTTTTTAATTGGGCGGTTAATTACTTCCTTGAAATTATCTGCAGTTTCGAAAATCAATTCGATATCATTCCGGTTAATATCTTTAATGCCTAAAAGATGTCGGGTTGATAGTTTTTCTGCTGCCATTTTTATTTATTATTGTCCGATATTAAAATCACTTTATCTTCACTTCCTTCACTCGCCCAGGTTACTTTTACCTGTTGTGAGTTTAGGCTATCTACCTGATGGCCAATATAATCTGGCTCGATAGGTAAGTGCCTGCTAAACCTTCGGTCTATTAAAACCAAAAGTTCTACTTTCTCTGGCCGGCCATATGCAAGCAGGGCATCAAGTGCTGCCCTAATGGTTCTGCCGGTCCAAAGTACATCATCAATTAAGATTACTTTTTTGCCTTCGATAATAAAATCCATCGAGTTGCTGCTCGCGGTAACCAATCCGTCTTTACGGCGGAAATCATCTCTAAAGAAAGTAATGTCCAGGTTTCCCTTTAAAATTTTCTTGTTTTTTAAGATCTGTTGAAGATCCTGGTGGATGCGGTCAGCTAAAAAAATACCCCTGGGCTGAATGCCAATTAAAACGGTATTTGCGAAATCGTCGTGGTTTTCAATTAATTGATGGCAGAGCCTCTTAATTGTAATCTTAATTTTTTGTCCGTCAAGAAGTGTTTTCTTTTGCATTGAAGAAGGATTGGGCAAATATATAAAAATGTTTTAAGGTAAGAAAGTTGAAGATCGATTTGTTTCAGAAGCTATAGCTAAATTGTTGTTTATCAAAATGTAAAAACGAAAAAATAATTTTATTTATAGTTGAAATAAAAATTGAAAAAATCTAGGTTAAAGATAATACTACTTGATGATACCTTTAACCCTGAATATTATATGTTTGAGAAAGAAATGACTGTTTTTGCAATTAAAAAAGTTATTTTTATAGTTTATGATCCAGCAACCAGTAATCTTTTTTGATGGCGTTTGTAACCTCTGCAATTCATCCGTGCAGTTTGTTATTGAACACGATCAAAAGGATCAGTTTAAATTTACTGCGCTACAGGGTGATTATGCCAAAGAAACGCTGCCAAAATTTAATGCGGATCCGGAAAGATTGAATACCATTTTATTGCTGGAGAATGGAAAACTCTATACCAAATCTTCAGCGGCACTACGTGTGGCTAGAAAACTGAATGGATTAATTCCACTTCTTTATATATTTATCATTGTTCCCAAATTTATGCGTGATTGGGTTTATGATTGGATTGCCAAAAACCGTTATAAATGGTGGGGAAAGCAGGAGAGTTGTTGGGTGCCTACGGCAGAATTAAAAAGTAAGTTTATTGCTTAGCAGCTGTTTAAAAATTACCTGCAATTATTTCATATGTCAGTCTGAGCGTAGTCGAAGACTATTTCAACGTATTAATAAAAGCAATCTACGTTCAGCGTGACAGCAAAAGGTGATGTAATATTTACTATAAAATTTAAACAGGCTCTTAATTTTTTTAACCATTTTTCTTTCTACCTGGCGACCAAAGCCAAAGTGTTAAAATGATTAACGGTATGGTGATGCTTAAAGCAATTACAATCATGATGGCTTTTTGCTTAACCATGTCTGCTTCATTAGAAGTAAATACATATACCGTTTCTTTAATGGCAAATAAGGTAATGATGGTAGAAAGGACGGCAAATAATTTACGCATGGTTTAATTTTAATGCAAAGATTGCATAAATTTTTAAAAACAAGAAAGATGCTGAACTAAATTCAGCATGACGTAATAGTAAGCAAATAAAGCCAGCTGGATTTCTCCGAACTGGCTTCTGTTTAAACCAAATAAACCAAAATTACTCTGCCGTTTTAACTGGAGTTAAATCTTTTAATTCTTCTTCAGAGAATAAGCGGTAATGGATCTTGAATGTTTTTTGAAGCGGGGTTTCTAACGAAAAACCACCTACACCAAATCCATCCAGTACATCTAAAGTAAAGTGTGAGAATTTCCAATACTCGAACAGGTCTCTGTCTACCCAAAACTCGCAACCCTCTATTTCACCTAAACAAACATCGCGCATCCGCAGGTAATAACCTCCTTTTTCGAAACATTGTGGCTGTGTACCTTCGCAGCATCCACCGGCCTGGTAAAACATAAGTTCTCCGTGTTTTTCTTTAAGTACCGCAATCAGCTCTTTTGCTTTTTCTGTACTGTCTATTCGCTCGATCATAATCGTTTTTTTAGGTTGGAAACGGGTTTTTAGAAAGATGTTGTATTATAAAAGTAATGCCAGATTCCAAGAGCGGTCGTCTTCCCGCGGAGGCGGGAATCTTAAAGCGTATTGCATTAGGATTCCCAATCAAGTTGGGAATGACGATATCCATCAAAGTGTCATCACAAATACAATGTTTTAGCTAAAGACTGAATTTTCATGATGACAATTTGTATTTATAACACAGCTCCTCATTCAGACCAACTAAAAGAAACCTAATTTATTTTTATCGTAAGAAATAAGCATATTTTTGGTCTGGCGGTAGTGGCCTAACATCATTTTATGGTTTTCTCTGCCCACGCCCGATTGCTTGTAGCCACCAAAAGGAGCACCTGCAGGGTAAGCATGGTATTGGTTTACCCAAACACGACCTGCCTGAATGGCTCTCGGTACCTGATAAAGCTCATGCGCATCGCGCGTCCAAACACCGGCACCTAAGCCATACAAAGTGTCGTTTGCAATTTCAATGGCTTCTTCTACTGTTTTAAAGGTAGTAACGGCCAATACCGGACCGAAAATTTCCTCCTGGAAAATCCTCATTTTGTTATGGCCCTTAAAGATGGTTGGTTTGATGTAATAACCGCCACCCAATTCGCCAGGGAGCTCATTTACCTCACCACCGGTTAATACTTCGGCACCTTCTTCTTTACCTAATTTAATGTATTGCGAAATTTTTTCATATTGGATTTTCGAAGCTTGCGCACCCATCATTACTGTTCTATCCAAAGGACTACCGATTTTTATCGCTTCTGTTCTCTCGATTACTTTGGCAATAAATTTTTCGTAAATATCTTCCTGAATCAATAAACGTGATGGGCAGGTACAAATTTCGCCCTGGTTTAAAGCAAACATTACCGCACCTTCTACCGCTTTATCTAAAAAAGCATCATCTTCTGCCATTACCGAACTGAAGAAAATGTTGGGTGATTTTCCACCAAGTTCTAGTGTAACCGGGATGATATTTTCAGTTGCATATTGCATCACCAATCTGCCCGTAGGGGTAGAGCCTGTAAATGCCGCTTTCGAAATTTTGGGATTGGTCACTAAGGCACGTCCAAGTTCAGCGCCAAAACCGTTTACCACATTTATTACTCCCGGGGGCAATAAATCGCCGATTAATTCCATTAAAATCATAATCGAAACTGGTGTGCTTTCTGCCGGTTTTAACACCACACAGTTTCCCGCTGCAAGGGCAGGGGCAAGTTTCCAGATGCCCATTAACAATGGAAAATTCCATGGAATAATTTGCGCCACCACACCAATCGGCTCATGTACGATTAACGAAACAGTATGTTGATCGAGTTCTGAAAGTGAACCTTCTTCGGCACGGATTACTCCTGCGAAATACCGGAAATGATCTACGCCTAAGGGTAAATCAGCGGCTAAGGTTTCTCTAACCGCCTTACCATTATCGATGGTTTCAACCGCAGCCAGGTATTCGAGGTTATCTTCCATCCGCTGTGCAATCTTGTTCAAAATGATACTTCTTTCTGTAGAAGATGTTTTGCTCCAGGTTTTAAATGCCCCATGTGCGGCATCAACGGCTAATTCTAAATCTTCCTTTGTGGAGTGTGCTGCTTTAGTAAAAACTTTACCATCAATCGGCGATATGTTATCGAAGTAAGCACCTTTTACGGGGGCTACAAATTTCCCTCCAATGTAATTATCGTAATGACTTTTGAATGATGGTTTTTCAATTAAATTTTCCATAATTATTATTGATTATTAAATTTTAAAAATCATTTTGAGCAGGGTTGGTATAGGATTTTTAATGGGATGGCTCATCATGATTTTTGCGATTTTAAGATTTGGTTAATACAAACCTAATGGCAAAGCCTATGGAGCAGATAGTACAATCGAATCAATTGATAGCATTATTATTTCAGGCTATGTAACCAAATTGAAACCATAATGATCTTAACAGGCAGCAATTGGAGATTAGGTCATGTCATGCAGGTTGCTGGCATTTATCCATACGATATAACTAGCTGAAATAATTATATTTGAGTTTATTAAATATGTCTGACCAAATCTTTTCGGTTTATGCAACATACATTAGATCAGGTAAATCTTAGTGCATCGGAAACCTTGCAAACTTTGGTAGAGAACAGAACATCTTATACCTTAGAGCGTTGCGAATTAAATGTTTTCGAAACCTATACCGAATCGTATAAAGTTCCGCTTACTTTTAACGATTTTGTGATTACGAGCATGCTGAGGGGCAAAAAGGTAATGCATTTATTTGATAAGAAAGGTTTTGATTATTTTCCTGGTCAAACCGTTATTGTTCCGCCTGCCGTTACCATGGAAATTGATTTTCCTGAAGCTTCGAATCTTAATCCCACCCAATGTATCGCCTTAGCTATAGATCAGGAGCAGATCCAAAAAACAATTTCTTATTTGAACGAATTTTTCCCGAAAGAAGGCAGCAATGAGAAATGGCTGCTAAACTACGATGAATATCATTTTTATAACAATGAGGAGATTGCCTATCTCATTAACAAAGTAATCCGCATCTGCTCGGAGCGGACAAAAGAAAAAGACGTATTGGCCGATTTAACTTTAAAAGAACTGCTGGTGCGTATTATGCAAACGCAGAATCTTAAAACCATCAGCGATGAAGGTTATAACCTCAATCAAAACCCATTGGCTTTTGTACTGAACTACATTAAATCTAACCTTAACGAGAAGATCAGCATCAATAGTCTGAGCGATAAGGCCTGTATGAGCAAGGCAACATTTTACAGGTTGTTTAAGCGCGAATTGGGTATTAGTCCTAACGATTTTATCCTGGCAGAAAAAATTAACAAAGCCAAGACCTTACTTACCCAGCCTGGGGCAAAAGTGGCTTCGATAAGTTATGAACTTGGTTTTAATGATGCCAATTATTTTATCAGGGCATTTAAAAAGATCGTAGGCATTACACCGGGTACTTATCAGATGCAGGTGGCAAAGCAGATTATCCACTAATTTTCTAAATATTTTTTCGAATAGGTAATTCCCATCAAATCGTAACGCTTGAACTGTGCTTTCAGACGTTTCTGAAAATCAGGATAATTCCGTTTTTCTTTCGGGCTCCATAATACTTCACTCAAAGCATCCAGGCGTGGAAATAGCTGGTATTGTACCTTAGCCGGATTGGTAATATATTCGCTCCATAAACAGCCTTGTGCACCCCAAATATATTTTGCCTGTTCGGCATTCAATTCTAACGGTATAGGTTCATAATTGTAAACATCTGTTAGGAGTGATGGTGTGCTTGCCGTTAAACTATCTTCTTTTAAAAACTGCCCGTGGTTAAAGTATAACTTATTTTCCGGGGTCATAATGGCTTTGTGGTTTTGCTTTGCAGCCGCTATACCACCTTTTTCTCCCTGCCAGCTCATTACCACAGCATTTGGTGCCAGGCCTCCCTGTAAAATCTCGTTCCAACCGATAATGGTTTTGCCTTTGCTGTTTACAAATTTCTCCATCCTGCGGATAAAATAACTTTGTAGTTCGCTTTCATTTTTCAATCCGTTGGCTTTCATGATCTCTTGTGAAACATCCGATTTTTTCCACCATATTTTCGAAGCTTCATCACCACCAATATGAATGTATGGCGATGGAAATAGGTCCATTACTTCTGTTAAAATATTTTCTAAAAACTTAAATGTGGTATCAGAAGCTTGTAGTACGTTGTTGTATTTGTTCATCATGCCCCAGGTTTGGGCAACTTCATACTTTTTATTGGGTTCGGTACCCAGCTCTGGATAAGCAGCCAATAGGGCCATACTATGAGCAGGCATTTCAATTTCAGGAATAATGGTAATGTAACGCTTGGTTGCATAATCAATTACCTCTTTAATCTGCTCCTGGGTATAATATCCGCCATGTTTAATGCCATCTGTTTGGAGTACACCATCTTTTGGCGTAATCTTTACTTCTGTTGGCAATACCTGATATTTAATGTTTTCATTTCCTTTTCCAGGCCATAAACCAATAATGCTGCCGTTGCGCCATGCGCCGACTTCAGTAAGCTTAGGGTATTTTTTGATTTCGATCCTCCATCCATGGTCATCAGTTAAATGCCAATGGAAATAATTCATTTTGTGCAGTGCTAAATAATCGATGTACTGTTTTACAAAGGTTACATCAAAAAAATGGCGGCTTACATCGAGGTGCATGCCTCGGTAACCGAAACGGGGGTAATCGGTAATTTCGACCGCAGGAATTTGTAATAATTGAGATTTGGTCTCAGGTATTAACTGAATTAATGTTTGAATACCATAAAAAAGTCCGTTTTCTGAACATGCATAAACTATTGTTTGATTGTTGTTGCTTATAAGCTCGTATTCGTTTAAGTTTTTTAATAACCGGCTAATGATTTCTAATTTGATTATGTTTTTTTTGCTATTTGAATAAGGATTAATTCGAAGTTTTATATTATAATATTGTTGAATATAATTTTGTAGAAATAAAGCTGAATTTGATAAAGAATCATTTGAAATAATTTCTGTGTTTTGATCAATGATAAATTTTTCCGTGTTTTTTCCTGTTTTAATACTTACAGGTTGGGGGATAATACTAGTTTCCTGTGCCGAAAGTTTAACGCAAAGACAAACTATTGCTATTAAAAAAATACTTCTCATTATTTCTTATTTGCTGGTATTTAAAACTTCAATTGCTTTACTCATGTATAACCGATTTGTTTCTGCTTGTTTACCAGATGTTTCTATTTTAAAATCAGGACTAAGCCCTTCACCAATTTTAGTATATTCTTTTTGGTTTCTATCTACTGTATTTCCAATGGTAAGTACTAAAAATGCACCATCGCTTAATTTATACTCTTGATTCCCTGAAGTTAATCCTTGAGTGTTTTCTCCAATAAATTTCACGTTTTTTTGTCCGGCAAATGAGATGGCCGCAAACTCGCCTGAACTTCCTGTTTTCTTATTGATGAGGATCACCAGGGGGCTAGTTACTGTAGTAATGCCTTTGTTTTTAAGGTTAAATTGATGAGCAAGGTTTTTCCCTTCGTAAAATTTCCCGTTTTTGTAAGCGAAATATGTGATTTCTCCTTTAGCATCTTTAGTTGCAATTACCTTTTGATCATTTAAAAGCGGGGAAATAGCGGCATACATGGGGTAAAACATTCCGCCAATATTATCCCTCAAATCTAGTATCCAGCCTTTAGGATTGTGTTTTTGCAGTTCGGTTAATCGCTTATAGAAGGTATCTACATATTCATTCCAGTCATCAAAATTATAACTTCCAATTTCTGGTAAAGTAACGTAAGCATATTTGTTTTCTAAAAAGTCAGCCTTAATAACAGGAAATTCCTGTCCGGTTGCCCTATAACCGAGCAAATATTCTTTTACAATCTCCGGGGCATAAAATCTTGAGTGCGCATCTTCTAGCCCTTTAAGGGCATCGGTAATAATAGGGTACGTATCTCTTATGGTTTTGCAGGTAGCAGCCGATTTTATAGAGGAATTATATAGTGAATCCCAGTTGACTTTGCCCTTGTTAACCGATTTTACTTTCATCATATCCAATGCAGATATTAAGTATTTTTTAACGCTATCCGCTTGACTATATGCGGTATTGGCAATGGAGATCAAACAAAAAATGATTATAATGCTTATTTTATACATATTAAGAGGGAATTAATCAAAAGTAAGAAAAAAACGTACCCGATGAAAGTTGGTAGTTTGACCAATGAGCACTAATCCCTTCCGGAAATATTACAACTAGTTTTGTTTAAAAAGATGGAAGAAGTTATCAGCCAAGGTTTATTTGCTCTGTTAAGTAAACTCCAGCCTGCAGGTGATAGGATTAATGCCGTTTTTTATTGCAGAAAGTATAGCGGGATTGCAGTTACCGATAAGCTTACTTTCGTTTTCTAATTATGACCGACCATATAAGACATTTAAGAAAATATAAGCTCGTTCATTTCAATCTTAAATGATCTTATATTTCTTATATGGTTAAGAATTGAGATTGCTTCCCTGAAAATTCGGAGTAGACTGTACCTTCCCGCAATGACGATTCATGGAGGAGGTCCGTGCATTCCGTGTTTCCGTGGCAAAAAATAACCGCAAAAAAAATCCCGATAACTTTCGCTATCGGGATTAATATATTCAGTTAAAAAGAACTAGCCTTTTTTAGCTTTGCTTTCTTCGCCTTCTAATTGCGATTTCAATTGAGCCAATACGTCTAAGTCTCCTAAAGTAGATTTCTCTACAGAATCTTTAACTTTTTTAACCGCAGTTACAGCAGCTTTAGCTTCTTTTTTCTTAGCATTTCTTTCTTCTGCTACAGCTTCAGCTTTAACCTCTTCCCAGATGCGGGCGTGAGATACTACGATACGTTTTGCTTCTTTGTTGAATTCAATGATTTTGAAGTCATTGGTTTCTTCAGCTTTAACTGAAGTACCATCTTCTTTAACCATGTGTTTAGTTGGTACGAAACCTTCTACACCATATGGTAAAGCAATAACAGCACCTTTATCAGTTACTTTAACAACAGTACCCTGGTGAACCGAATCTAAAGTGAAGATTGTTTCGAAAGTATCCCAAGGGTTTTCTTCTAATTGTTTGTGACCTAAGCTTAATTTACGGTTATCAACATCTAATTCTAAAACAACTACGTCTAATACATCACCAACTTTAGTGAATTCATTAGGGTGGTTTACTTTTTTAGACCATGATAAGTCAGAGATGTGGATTAAACCATCAATACCTTCTTCGATTTCAACAAATACACCGAAGTTAGTCATGTTTTTAACAGTTGCCTGGTGCTTGCTTCCAACTGGGAATTTAGCAGCAACTTCTTGCCATGGATCGTTAGATAATTGTTTAATACCTAAGCTCATTTTGCGCTCGTCTCTGTCTAAAGTTAAAACTTCAGCTTCGATCTCGTCACCAACTTTTAAGAACTCTTGTGGATTTCTTAAATTTTGCGACCAGCTCATTTCAGAAACGTGGATTAAACCTTCAACACCTGGGATGATTTCTAAGAAAGCACCGTAATCTGCAACAGTTACGATTTTTCCTTTTACTTTAGAACCAACCTGGATGTCAGTGCTTAAATTCTCCCAAGGGTGTGGGGTTAATTGTTTTAAGCCTAAAGCGATACGTTTTTTCTCATCATCGAAATCTAAAACAACCACGTTGATTTTTTCATCTAATGATAATACTTCTTTTGGATGCTCTATGCGGCCCCAAGAAATATCTGTAATGTGAAGTAAACCGTCAACACCACCTAAATCGATGAACACACCGAAATCAGTAATGTTTTTAACAGTACCTTCTAGTACCTGACCTTTTTCTAATTTAGAAACGATCTCTACTTTTTGGCTTTCTAAATCGTCTTCAATTAACACTTTATGAGAAACAACTACGTTTTTAAACTCATGGTTAATTTTAACAACTTTAAATTCCATTGTTTTACCCACGTACACATCGTAATCGCGGATAGGTTTAATATCAATTTGAGATCCTGGTAAGAAAGCCTCAACGCCCATGATGTCAACAATTAAACCACCTTTAGTACGGCTCTTAACGAAACCGTTGATGATTCTGTCGTTCTCAAGCGCCTCATTAATTGCTTCCCATGATCTTTGGGTTTTTGCTCTTTTGCGAGAAAGGATCAATTGACCGTTAGCATCTTCTGGTGCTTCAACGAATACGTCAACTGAATCGCCGATTTTTAGATCTGGTGTATCACGGAACTCAGAAGTAGAAACTAAACCGTCTGATTTGAAACCTACGTTTAATACTACATCTTTGTTGTTAATTGAAACAACGATACCGCTGATGATTTCACCTTTAGTGATCTGGTTGAATGTTCCAGCATACATATCTTCAAACTTTTTACGGTCTGCATCATTGTAATTACCGAAAACTTTTTCATCTGCATCCCAGTCGAAATCTTCGCTTGGTGTTGCTAATGATGATTTGATCGATTCGATCGAAACTGAATCAGCTTCTGATTCAATAGTTTCTTTTTCAGTCAGGCGTCCGCCTTCTCCCTGAAGTTCAGCTGTTTTAGCTGCTAATTCTTTTTCTGCTACTTGTTTTTTAGCCATTAATTAATTGTCTCCTTTTTTCCCTATTTAGGGACTGCAAAGGTAAAAATATTTTAATTAATAGAAAAGATTTTTTTAATAAATCTTGCTGATTTTTAGCTGATTATAATATATCGGTCCGTCATCCTGGATTTATTTCAGGATCTAGGCGAAGAGGGCTACAGCTTTATGGATTGATTTTTCATTAGGATTTGAAAATGAGCGCTCCATATTTGATCGGGAACAGCAGCCCCGCTATCGCTTATAGTCCTCGCTGCACTCCGGGCTATTCCGCTCTATCAGGTTTAGAAACAACGGATCGTGTAAAAAAAAACACCAAACGTTCCTAAGGAACGAAACGCCAATAACAAATTGGCTAGCCATGATTCGTCCCGCCGGGACGGTTTACGGGCAAGGGTCTAAAATGTCTGTTCAATAAAATGAATAATCAATCTTTTCCATTTGCCGGGATGTTTTACACAAATGACAAGAATGCCAGTTAAATGTAAACGGAAATAGCAATATTTGCCGTCCCATCGGGACGGATCATGGGTAGAAAAAAAAATATATGTTTTTTTCGTTCCGTAGGAACGTTTGATGACGGTAGATTTATTTTTTTGTAAAAGTTCCCCTCGTAAAACCCTCACCAACTAACGTTTTATCATCCCTGATCAACAGCATAATGGTGTTCTGCTGATCGTATAATTTGATCATATCGCCATCAATCACGTATTTAGAAGTGAAAACAGAATCGGTATAGGCATCGGTAACGGTTACCGAATCTTTAGATTTAAAATTGAAGGTTTTGTATTGTATATCTTCATTGCTGGCAAAGGTACCTGTTACCGCTTTTGCCTGTATAAAAGTAATATAACAGAAATAGCCGATTACCAGGATCACAATTGCCGAAAAACCGATCAAAAATTTGTTGCCACTTGCATATTTAATCGAAAAGTATAATATGGTAATGAGTATTAAGGCTACCACTGCAAAAAATATAATGTTCGTATAATCTTTTTTTTCCTGTGGTACAGATGCTGCAATATTTGTTTTTTCAACCTTTGCTTTTACAGGAGAAATCCTAACCAAAAATTCTTTGCTCACCCATCCTTCACCATTGGTAACTTTAATTTTATAGAAGCTTGTATTAGATGAATCAATTACGGCCACATTTTCATTTTTAGGTAGGTATCCCACAATTTTACTTTTTGGATCAGCTTGCTGCCTAACCCGTAAATCGTCGGCAGTTACCCGATACATGTCGGTGCTTGTTGCCGCTGCAGGAGCTGCACTGGTCTGCGCAGTAGTTGACTGAGGAGTTGTAAGTTTAGCTGCAGGTGCAGTTTTTTCAACGAAATCTTTGCTTACCCAGCCTTCGCGGTTTTTAAACTTTACTTTGTAAAACTTGGCATTGTTGGCATCCAAAACTGTAATGGTTTCATTTTGAGCTATATTTCCAATAACCTTACTTTTCGGATCGCTGCTTTCCCTTACACGCAATTGGTCGGCCTTAACACGATACAATTCTTGTGCATCTAAACGGTTAGCAAAAATAGAAAGCGTAATCAGGAGGAAGAAAATTCTAGTCATAAGTTATAAGATTCTGCGAACAGTTTAATAGGTAATCGCAAACACGCTATAAGCAAACACCGTGCTAAGTGTTTCAAAATTAGAAAATACTTTTGATAGGTGAAGATAAGTTTGAAAAAAGGATTATCTTTCTTCACAAAGCAGCTTTTATGGAAGCGGATGTATTTTATAAATAGGTAAGTTACATTACCAGCTTCCACCAGTACCACCACCGCTGCTACTGCCACCTCCCCAGCTACTTGATGAGGACGAGCTACTGCTGCCTGAAGAAGAAGATGAACTTGATGAGGATTTTGATTCGACCAGCATCGCCAGTGTAACCCATCTGATAAATTCAGTTTTTTTGCAAAAGCTACATTCATTTATGATTTTTGCTTGCCCCTCATGACTGTATGTTGCCGTTCTGGTGGTAATTTGTTTATTAAGCTTATAGGTTCTGAAATGACATTCCGGGCATTCTAAATAATCGTTATAGGTTTCCGCTGGCCATTGCTTAATGATGTGCTCTTTATGATCCACACTTTGCCAAATATCATAGTCATAAGTTAGCAAAACTTCTTCTTTCCGTTGTCCGTCCGATAAGAATGGTTTACCCTCAATATTAATGTCGCGGTCTATACGGATCATCTCTTGATTTCGGCTATCTAATATGGATTGAAACCTTTCATTGTTTTTAGAACGGTTGAATAAGCGAATAATTAAGGGAAACAAAATAAGAGGAGATGCAATTACCAGCCACCAGTTCTTTTGGTTAAATGCCTTTACAGCCTCCAGGTAATTTTTATCATCATTATGGATTTTTCTGAGATTAGAAATGTAAAACATGTATTTGAAAAATACGCTGATCACGAGAACTCCAAAGAGAATGTACGGTATGTAGGATAATTTTAACTTAGGAGCAGAAAATCCAATAATAAATATCGTAAAGATAGTTGAAAAAAAGACAAACACACATCCGGTAATTATTGGTTTTTCATAATTGGATTTAATCTTTGGATCTGGCTTCGGGAGTTTTTTAGCTTGCCTGTTGATTAACCCAAAAACACCGAAAAATGCAGCTAAAATAGCTATTGCAGGAAGCCAAATATCACCAACTGATTTTTGAGTTTTAGGTGTGAAAAACTGATTTAATTCCGATTTGTTTTCTGGCTTAAGAATAATTTCTCCTAAAGCATTTAAAGTATTGATGATCCCGGTGTCATAGTCATTTTCCCTAAATGCCGGGATTAAATTTTGCTCGGCAATATGTTTGAGTTTTACATCAGGCAAAACACCTTCGGTACCTGTGCCCGTAATAAACCTATATTTACGGCGCTCTTTCGAAATAAATAATAACAAGCCGTTATTGCTGGTTTTTGAGCCTATTCCCCAGGTATTGAACAACTCGTAGGCAAAGTCGAAATCTTCTTTATCATGTTCAAAATCGTTAACCACTACTACGGCCACTTGCACATTGGTTTTAAGCTCAAAATCGGCAATGGTATTGTTGATTTGCGTAACGGCATCAGCGCCTAAAATTTGATCAGGGTCGCTAACGTAGCCACCTCCATTTTTTTTAGGATCGGGAATATCTTTTACTTTATACGCCGTTTGTGCAATAACAAAATTGCCTAAAAAAAGAAAAATGAAGAGAATAAGAGGTTTGATTAAATGTTTTGTGAGCATCGTATAAATTTAGTTGTAAAATTATGATGTCACCATTTAACAAACATTTGCCGATATGGTTTACTCTTTTAAGATTTTTGCCAATACCTTATCCAGTTTTGCCTTGTTTTTTTGGTAAGGCTCTAAATCGTAAAGCTTTACTGTTTTAAATTCTATCGGGTGGCTTTCACTTTGTAAAGATATATAACCTGATGTTAAAGCTTTACCATCTATTTTAACTTTAGGATCGAAGTTAGAAACGTTACCTCCACCAATTTTAGGTTTGGTATATTCTAAAACCACTTCACCCGCTATAATGTGTTTGATCACAGAATCACCTAATACTAAAAATTCTGCAGTTACCCATTGGTCGCCAGCATAGGTTTTTGATTTAGAATCCAAACAATGTGGCGTAAATAATTTACCGTTATAGTTAATCAGCGTTCCGGGTGTACATACATTGCTGGTATGGCGTTCATGTTCTCCATCGCCACCCAAAATCTGCCCTTCAATAGAAATTGGAAAATCCTGGTCTTTTAACATCGTTGCCGGATCCTGACAATGTAACATGGCACCACTGTTACGTGTAGCCCAACCCTCGCCACCTTTGGCCTGCTCGCCAACAAAACGATAGGTTACTTTTAAAAGATAGGCAGAAAAAGGTTTTTTATAAAAAATATGGCCATATTGTTGGTCAAATTCATTGTAACCATCATAACTTACCTTTATTACACCATTTTCTACACGAAAAGTATTGGCGTAATTTTCTTTGTATTCGTGTTTGGCAATTTTAATGTTCCAGTCTTTTAAATCTTTCCCGTTAAAGAGGTTGATCCAGCCTTTTTGGGCATTCGCATTTAAAATAAAGAAGGATAGAAATAATACGGTAAGGTATATGGATTTTAATTTCATAGCAACATTTGGGTTATGTGCTAAAATATGAATTTTTTCCTGAAATCAATGGCTGATAGAGCGTTTTGGGGAGGGGATTTAAATGATCCGAATATCTGCGAAATAAAATCTATCCCGATAGATCTCTCCATTACGCTTCGCTACAGTCGAGATGACGACGATTCTTTCAGAATTTGTCAATGTTAATCATCTATGAACCAATGACTAATTAACTAATGACCAATGAACCATTGAACTAATGAACCAAAAAAGGATTTACTTTTTCCAGTGCAAAATCCAATTGTTCTTGCTGTGTGAGATCAGTATTGTCTAAAATAATGGCATCGTCAGCCCTAACCAACGGACTTTCTTTACGGGTGGTGTCGGCGTAATCACGGTGGGCCAGATTTTCAAAAACTTCCTCTAAAGTAGTCGCATTATTGCCCTTGCTTTCCAGCTCTTTAAACCTGCGTTCGGCCCTGATTTTTGGATCGGCGGTCATGAAGAATTTTACAGGTGCATGTGGAAAAACGGTGGTGCCGATATCGCGGCCATCCATTACTATATTTTTCGATTTCCCCATACGCTGTTGTTGTTTCACCATTTCATGGCGAACAATTTTATGTGCAGAAACTTCGCTTACATTTTCTGAAACCGGCATTAAGCGGATTTCGTCAGAAACTTCTTCACCGTTAAGGGTAATATGCGATTCATAATCGCGCGAATGGAAATTTAGTTCAATGTGCTGTAAAGCATCTTCAACCTGGGTATCATTGCTTACATCTATGCTGTTGCGCAAAAAATATAGCGTAACAGCACGATACATAGCCCCGCTATCTACATAAATGAAACCTAATTTTTTAGCCAGTGCTTTCGCTAATGTACTTTTTCCGCAAGATGAATAGCCATCAATAGCTATAACCAAGTTTTTCTTCATTCTGCTACAAAGGTAAAAAAAGCCGATAGGTTTGCTAACTTTTTTTAGATCGATATTCTTCATATTTTTGCCAAATGTTACCAAGCAGGGAAGAAATTTTACGATCAGCCATTTTTAAAACGTCGCGTAGTGGGGGTAAAGGCGGCCAGAACGTAAACAAGGTTTCGAGTAAGGTAGAGCTGGTTTTTAATGTAGAAGCCTTTGCGTATTTTACTGATGAGGAAAAAGTGAGGCTCAAAGAAAAACTTCAAAACCGTCTGGATAGTGAAGGTTTACTGCATATCGTATCGCAGGAGGATAGGAGCCAGCTGCTCAATAAAGAAAAAACCATCGTAAAATTAATTGATCTGCTTAAAAAGGCATTGGTAGTGCAGAAAAAAAGAAAACCAACCAAAATTCCAAAAGGTGTTATTGAAAAAAGGTTAAAAAATAAGGCCTCAACAGCGGAGAAGAAGAAAAATAGAAAAATTTTAGGTTTTTAGTTGTTTGAAAAGATTTGTCATTGTTTGACTTTTGAAGGATCTACAATGTCAGATAGTACCTGGCATCACCTGAATCTTTTAGCAGATCAGTTAAGCAATTAACCGATTTTAACAGTTAACCTAGTTCTTCCCAAATCTATAATATAAACTCAAACCGCCATAATTCTGCGCTTTGGCCACACTTTTAACTTCTTTTGTTTTAAAAATTACATTAAAATCGGCTGTAAATCTTTTTGAACTGTAATTCACACCAAACTGTTGTTCAAAAACAATCGGCTTTACGCCAAAAGTTACCGGGCTATTGTTATTGAAAAGACTTCCCTGTATAGTGGCATCATAAGCTACAAAGTTGAGCTGCGGTTTTACGTAAACGAAAAATTCGGAATTATTTAAGCTTTTGGTTTTCGAATTTCCAATGATCGCATTATGGTAAGCACTATTGAACAATTGATTGATTTTCCCGGCTCTAAAAAGAACTGATGTACCCAAACCCGAAAAAGTGGTGCCCAAATTGGCATAACCCTGTGCACTAATATCTACAATTGGATCTTCAGGCCTAAAAAGTAATTTACTGTAGTTGGCGGCAAGATTTACAGCCAGTTCATTTTTGATCTGATAATCCCAACCTGCCGGGGTATAAAAGCCAACAGTTTTATGGAGAAAACGCTGCGCATTTTGAGCAAGTGAGTTAGGGCCAACCGTTCCTAATTCTACACTGGTTTTTAAAACGCTTTCATTTTTATAAAAAACCGAGTATGCACCACCTGCATAAAGATAACCTGCAAAAGGCCTGTCCTGATCTTCCTTTTTCGGTACCTGGCCCCAATAAGGCGTATACATTTTTTGTCCTGCAGAAATTTCGTATGTTTTCTTTTCGATCTTATCCGATAATTTTTCGGCATTAAGAGCCCTGCGGAAATAAATAAATAGGCCGTTCGTATAGTACCTGTCGTTTAAAGTTGCCAGATAAGCATCGTTTTCGGTTTTAAAACCAAATTCATTTTTAAAAGATTGGGCAAAACCAGTTGATACAAACGAACAAAAAACTAGTGCAAATAAAAGTGATTTCATAAAAAAGTCCCGATAATTATCGGGACTATAAAAGTATTTATTGTAATTGGATTTTTGATCGTTCTCTGTTAAAAGATTATAAATTAGTTTACAATCGGAGCAATTTTAATACTTAAATCTAAAGGTTTTTTTACTTTATTTTTAGTTAATGCCAAATCAATTACTTCGCTCATCTCGGTTACATAATGAAACTGTAAGTCCTTGATATAACTTTCCTTAATTTCTAAAATATCTTTACGGTTGCTCTTGCAAAGAATAATTTCCTTGATGTTGGCCCTTTTGGCAGCCAGGATCTTTTCTTTGATACCACCTACCGGAAGTACTTTTCCACGTAAAGTAATCTCTCCAGTCATGGCTAGATGCTGTTTTACCTTACGTTGGGTAAAGGCCGAAGTTAATGCCGTTAACATTGTTATGCCGGCCGATGGACCATCTTTAGGGGTTGCGCCTGCCGGAACGTGTACGTGTACGTCCCAATTATCAAATAGTGTATAATCGATTCCAAATTCTGCAGCATGTGCACGTAAATAAGCAAGTGCAATCACCGCCGACTCTTTCATTACATCACCCAGGTTACCGGTTAAGGTTAATTTTCCTTTTCCAGGACTTAAACTAGATTCAATAAATAAGATATCGCCACCAACACTTGTCCAGGCTAAACCTGTTACCACCCCGGCCACTTCATTGCCTTCGTACAAATCTTTATCATAAATAGGAGCACCTAAAATACGCTCTACATCATCGTTGGTTAAATTTACTTCATAGGTTTCCTCCATGGCAATTTTTGTTGCCACACCACGCACCAGCGAACCTATTTTTTTCTCCAAACCACGTACGCCCGATTCTCTGGTGTAATCTTCTATTACTTTTTCGATTAGGGCAGGTTTAATGGCAATATCTTTGGTTTGCAAACCATGATTTTCTTTCTGTTTAGGCAACAGGTATTTTTTGGCAATCTCTATTTTTTCTTCAATGGTATATCCATTCACTTCAATGATCTCCATACGGTCTAATAAAGCAGGTTGTATGGTACTTAAGGAGTTTGCGGTAGCAATAAACAGGATGTTTGATAAGTCGTAATCCACCTCTACATAGTGATCGTAAAAGGCATTGTTCTGTTCAGGGTCTAAAACCTCCAGCAAAGCTGATGAGGGATCGCCTCGGTGATCGGTACCTACTTTATCGATCTCATCCAGAACAAAAACAGGATTGTCTGCTCCGGCTTTTTTAATGGATGAAATAATACGGCCTGGCATGGCACCAATATAAGTTTTACGGTGGCCACGGATTTCTGCTTCATCGCGGATACCGCCTAAAGCCATACGTACATATTTACGCCCTAATGCCTTTGCAATTGATTTTCCCAAAGATGTTTTACCAACTCCCGGAGGGCCAACCAAACACAAAATAGGTGCTTTCATATTGCGTTTTAGTTTCAGTACAGCCAGGTATTCAATAATACGTTGCTTTACTTTTTCTAAACCGAAGTGATCTTTATCTAAAATGCGCTGTGCTCTTTTTAGGTCGAAATTATCTTTTGTAAATTCGCTCCAAGGTAAATCCAAAAGTAATTCTAAGTAGTTTAACTGTACCGAATAATCAGGCGCAGCAGGATTCATTCTGCCTAACTTATCTATTTCTTTATCAAAATGATCAGCAACGGCCTGGGTCCATTTTTTCTTTTTCGCCCTTTCCTGTAAAGCATCAAATTCTAAATCGGCAGAATTTCCTCCCAGTTCTTCCTGGATGGTTTTTAGCTGTTGATTTAAGAAATAATCGCGTTGCTGTTTATCTAAATCGGTACGCACTTTGGATTGGATCTGATTTCTCAGCTCCAGCATCTGTAATTCGACCATCAAAAGTTCCATTACCTTTTGCGCTCTTTCCTGCAATTTATCCATTTCAAGGATTTTTTGCTTATCGGCCATTTCGGCATTCATATTTGATGAAATGAAATTGATCAAAAATGAATTGCTCTCAATGTTTTTTAATGCAATACTGGCTTCGCTTGGAATATTTGGTGAAAGCTGGATAATCTGCGCAGACATCTCCCGTATAGAAGCGATCAAGGCTTTAAACTCTTTATCTGCCTTGTGCTTTTGTTCTACGAATTTTTTAACAACTGCTTTAATATAAGGTTCGTTCTGCACTTCCTCAATTAAGCTGAAGCGTTGTTTACCCTGGATAATAACGGTCGTATTTCCATCAGGCATCTGCAATAGCTTAATAATATTGGCAACCGTACCAACCGTATTAAGCTGGTCAAAAGTAGGATCTTCAATAGAAACGTCCTTTTGAGATACCACCCCAATAATCTTATTTCCTTTGTAGGCTTCTTTAATCAACTTAATCGATTTGTCTCTTCCCACTGTAATAGGAATAACTACGCCTGGAAATAAAACGGTATTCCGCAAAGGCAATATGGCCAAGGTTTCTGGTGTTTCCTCATTGTTCATTTCCTCTTCGTCCTGTTGAGACATTAAAGGAAAAAACTCTGTGTCCTCATTTATAATTGGCATTGCTGTTTGGAAATCAAATATATCTTGTTTACTCATTATCACATTTTCCGCTAACGACAAACTGGCAGTTTAGTCGTATTTAATTTGTTTAATTTTGGTATTCACTTCATAAATTCAACTCTTGTGCCAAAATGAAAATAATATTAATCATATGTTAAAAAGGCAGAGTAATATAAATATTTTTGCCAATATCATATAAAGCATTTTTTAGCGTTTAAGCTAATGTTTAGGACAACTGGTTTTTAATGAAAGAAAATTAAAAACTTTTAAATTATCAGAATAGGATTATATTGCGAAAAAATTCCCCTATAAATTCTGTTAGGGGTCAGATTTGTTACACTTATTACTCATACATGGACTATTTTAAAAAAGTGATTTTAGGGTTAATGATTTTTACATCAACGGGTAGTTTCGCGCAGACCAATTACGAAAGAAGCATGCAGGCCATGATGAAAGGTGATTACAGGACTGCGGCTATGCAATTAGAAAAAGCTGATGCTAAAACACCTGATAATGCACGTGTGCTCCAGATGCTTGGATATTCTTACTTCCAAAATCACGAGTACGAGAAATGTATTGCCACTTACAGCCGATTATTAAACATTAAGCCTACTGAGGTTTCGGCATATTATTACCGAGGTATAGCGAGGTTAAAAATTGCCAACGATCCTAAAGAGTCTTTAAATACCATGCGCGAGAACTTTTATCTGGCATCGCTCAAAGATTTTACAAAAGCCATAGAGATTAATGGTGATGAGGATGCGCAGATGTTTCAGAACCGCGGCTTAGCTTATAAAGATTATGCAATTTTTAGGTCTTTTAAAGCAAAGAAAAGAGAAGAAAAAGCAGCCTGCATAACGCTGTTTAATAACTCTATTGCTGATTTTCAAAAGGTATTAACCTTACAGCCATTGAGAAAAGATATAATCGATTGGGTAACTTACGATAAGGCGCAGATTGCAAGCCTTAAATAAATAAAGCCTTTAAAATAAAAAATGGGACCTGATCTATTCGGGTCCCATTTTTTTTATTTTAGTTTTCCAACAATGGAGTACTTTTTATTCTTAAGCAATCTGATTTTCTGTTGTTTTTTGATTTCATACAAGCTATCAGGGCAATAAGTTAAAGTATCCTGAGACTGATATAAGATATTTTTATTATCGATAATAATCTCTATTTTACCTGCCTTCTTACCTTTCCAGGTGATGGAAATCTTTTTAATGGGAATTTTTTTATGATCTGAAGTATAAATTTCTACTCCGTTTTGTTCTGTTGTTTTGAAACTTCCTTTCCATGATGTTTTATTGATATCTGCATTAACAAAAATGTCTAGTTCCTTTGACCAGTCAGCAATTTTATAGCTTTTGCTTTCTGTTTCACCATTTACGCTTACCGTTTTATTTATAATAGGATTTAGCTTTTGCAAACGCGAAATTTCTTTTTTAAAATATCCTTTTATATCGAAATACACTAAATCAGTATTTGCCTGAGCTTCTTTTCGCTGGTTGCAGGAAAATAATGCCAAAGCAAATACCGGGATAAAAAGTTTTTTGATCATTATATTAAAACGTTTCCTGTCATTTCTGCTGGAATAGCCAAGCCTAATATTTTTAGAATAGTAGGGGCAATGTCGCCTAATTTACCGTCGGCAATGGTTTTATAATCTTTATCAATTAAAATGAAAGGAACCAGGTTGGTCGTATGTGCCGTATTAACAGATCCATCAGCATTCACCATAAATTCGGAGTTTCCATGGTCTGCCAAAAGAATGAACGAATAACCATTTTCCAAACCTTTGTTCACTACAGTTTCGGCACATTTATCTGCCGTTTCCACTGCTTTTACCACAGCCTCAAAAACACCTGTATGGCCTACCATATCTGGATTGGCAAAGTTTAGGCAGATAAAATCAGCCCATCCTGTTTCCATTTCTTTAGTAATGGCATCAGTTATGCCTGCAGCACTCATTTCTGGTTGAAGATCATAAGTAGCTACTTTAGGTGAAGGGATTAAAATGCGCTTCTCATTTGCAAATTCAGCCTCTCTGCCGCCAGAAAAGAAGAAAGTTACGTGTGGGTATTTTTCGGTTTCGGCAATACGGATCTGATTTTTATTGTTATTGGCCAATACTTCGCCTATGGTTTGGGTTAAATCATCTTTGGTGAAGATTACGTTTACATTTTCAAAACTCTCGTCGTAAGTAGTCATGGTCACGTAATACAACGGCAGTTTATGCATTTGCTGCTCCGGGAAATCTTTTTGTGTTAAAGCTGTGGTAATCTCACGTCCTCTGTCAGTACGGAAGTTGAAACAAATAACCACATCATCATTTTGAATAGTCGCTACAGGAGTACCATTATCTTGTGTTAATACGATCGGTTTTAAAAACTCATCTGTAATACCATCCGCATACGATTTTTTGATTGCGGCTAAAGCATCTTGTGTTTTTTCGCCAACGCCATTCACCATTACATCATAAGCTTGTTTCACACGTTCCCAACGGTTATCGCGGTCCATTGCATAGTAACGGCCAACCATTGTAGCCAGTTTAGCATTAGAATTTTGTATGTGGTTTTCAAGGTCAGTAATAAAACCTAAGCCAGCGTTTGGATCTGTATCACGGCCATCTAAAAAAGCATGTATAAAAGTGTTTGGTACATTTGCTTCATTTGCAGCATCACATAAAGCTTTTAAGTGTTCGATGTGTGCATGTACACCGCCATTAGAAACCAGACCGATAAAATGAACCGCTTTATTATGCTGCTTGGCATAATCAAATGCACTTACTAAAACCGGGTTATGGTGCAATTCTCTGTCAGTAATCGATTTGTTGATTCTTCCAAGTTCCTGGTAAACTACTCTGCCAGCACCTAAGTTCATGTGTCCAACTTCAGAATTTCCCATCTGTCCGGCAGGTAAGCCTACTGCTTCGCCAGATGCCTCAAGTTTAGCGTTTGGGTATTTTTGCAATAACGAATCGAAAAAAGGAGTGTTGGCAGCATATGCAGCATCAGAATTATCTTGTTTGCCGTAGCCCCAACCATCCAGGATTATAAGCGCGAGTTTTTTATTGTTTACCATTTTTATTGTAAAATTTATTGATCTATATCAAAACATTTTCATGTATACCATGTTATTGTTTTGTTTATATCGCAAATATAACTTTATTGATGCTTATACAAATTAAGAAATCCTTTTTTTGATATGCTAATGGCATAATTTTAGCTATAGGGTTCTGTATAAAATACAGAAATGATCCGAAGCTTACTTTTACTCATAATTAGTTTATCGTCATTATATCACCCTACAGCCTTTCAGGCAGATATAATTGATGATTTATCTTCGTATTTTAAGGCTGGCAACTCAAAAGAAATTGCCAAAGATTTTGCTTCAACCATAGAACTGATCATTATTGATGAAGAAGATGTATACTCAAAAGCACAAGGTGAACAGATTTTGAGAGATTTTTTTATCAAACATCCTCCAGTAAAAACAAGTATTTTTCATAAAATCAATACCAATCCAAATTACCGTTTTGGAGTAATTATTTTGAGTACTGCGAAAGAAACCTTCCGGGTTTCTATTACCATGAAAAAATTCAATACCAGTTTTTCCATTACCGAATTAAGGATAGAGCCTGCAAAGGATTAAGGTTTTAGCTATCTGCTTGATTTTAGAAGCTTTCCCGATCTCAATATAAATTAGATTTACCACTCACATTAACGTTTCAGGAAATTGCCTGCTAACAAATAATTCTTATTTTTGCGGCATTAAAATCTACATTTTGGATACTAAACTTATACATCACTTCATAAAAAATGCCCTTACCGAAGATGTTGGTGACGGAGATCATACTTCACTTTCTACAATTCCGCAGGGAACGCAAGGTAAAGCAAAGCTGATTATCAAAGAAGATGGCATTTTAGCTGGAATTGAGTTGGCTATTGAAATATTTAACGAGGTTGATCCCAACCTGAAAGTTGATGTATTGCTCCAGGATGGTGTTGCTGTAAAATTTGGTGATATTGCCTTAACCGTTGCCGGAAGCACACATTCTATTTTAATAGCCGAAAGATTGGTATTAAACTGCATGCAGCGTATGAGTGGCATTGCGACTAAAACTCATCGTATTGTATCGCCGTTAAAAACGACTAAAACCAGGATTTTAGATACCCGTAAAACAACCCCTGGCTTGCGCTATTTAGAAAAATGGGCAGTAAGAATCGGTGGAGGGGTAAACCACCGCATAGGTTTATATGATATGATCCTGATTAAGGATAATCATGTAGATTATGCAGGAGGGATTTCAAACGCAATTACAGCTGCTCAAAAATATCTTGCAGATCAAAATAAATCACTTCAAATCGAAATTGAGGTGCGGAACCTGGAAGAATTAGCACAGGTTTTGGCCGTTGGTGGTGTAGACCGGATTATGCTTGATAATTTCGGTTTTGAGGACTTAAAGGCCGCAGTTGCATTAATCGACGGGAAATTTATTACGGAGGCTTCCGGAGGAATTACGGAAGAGAATGTTGCAGCATATGCTGCTTGTGGAGTAGATTTTATTTCGATGGGTGCGCTCACACATTCTGTGAAAAGCCTGGATATGAGTTTAAAAGCATACTAAATTGATTTGCTATAAAATTAAAAGCTTATTTTTTGTAACATTGTAGGCTATGGTTACGGTTTATTCTCTCAGCGCGCTATTAATTGCTTACCTTTTTGGATCTATTCCAACAGCTGTATGGCTTGGTCAGGCCTTTTATGGCGTTGATGTAAGGGAATATGGAAGTGGCAATGCTGGTGCAACCAATACTTTTAGGGTATTAGGCAAAAAAGCTGGAATTGCCGTGATGATCATCGATATTGCCAAGGGTTACACTGCAACCAATCTGGCCTATCTGATCGGCATGTCGGTAACCGGGCCACAAAATTCAGTTGTTTTCGTTAACTATCAGCTTGCCTTGGGGGTAACTGCCGTAATGGGACATTTGTTTCCTGTTTTTGCCGGTTTTAGGGGCGGTAAAGGTGTAGCTACACTTTTTGGAATGATTTTGGCAGTTAACTTCGAAGCATCTATGCTTTGCGTTCTGGTTTTTGTGGTGGTATTGCTGTTAACTAAATACGTTTCATTAAGTTCCATCTGTGCAGGATTTACATTTCCGCTAAGTGTGGTTTTCCTGTTTCAGGTTTCCATCAAATCTGAAGTGCTTTACGGCATGGTGGTTTGTGTTTTAATCTTGGTTACACACCAAAAAAATCTCGAAAGATTGCTGAAAGGCAAAGAATCCAAAGTGTATTTGTTTAGGAAGAAAACTAATTAACTAACAAAACACATTTCTTTAAAACTTATTTATAGGCTTACTGTTTAATCATCGGCTTTGCCTATTCGTTTTACTAGTCATTTAAAATCGCATTTATGAAAAAATTATTTTTAGCAGCCAGTGTTGCTGGGATTTTACTGTTTAACTCATGTTCTACTGTTCCTTTAACAGGACGTAGTCGATTTGATCTGGTAAGTAATGACCAGGTTTTGCCAATGGCATTTCAAGCCTATAGTACCTTTTTAACAGAAAATAAGTCAGCTGTTTTACCTGCTTCAAATGCTCAGGCTTTGAAAGTTAAAACCGTTGGAAGCCGATTGATTACCGCTGTAAAATCGTATATGAACAGCAATAACTACGGTAATCTGATTGCTGATTACCAGTGGGAAGTTAATGTAGTGCAGAATAATGAAAAAAATGCGTGGTGTATGCCAGGAGGTAAGATTGTGGTTTATACGGGTATTTTGCCGGTTACCCAAGATGATGCCGGTTTAGCTACCGTTATGGGACATGAGATTGCCCATGCCATTGCAGGTCATTCAGCAGAACGCATGTCGCAAGAAATGGTGGCCCAGGGAATTGGTGCCGCTGCAGGGGTGGCGCTTTCTAAAAATCCGAAAACACAATCTATATTTAATACATTGTATGGTGTTGGTACACCAGTTGCGATGTTGAAATTTAGTCGTAACCAGGAGTTAGAGGCTGACCGCTTAGGCTTGATTTTTATGGCCATGGCTGGATATAATCCACAAAATGCTACTGCCTTTTGGAATAGAATGTCATCAGCATCTGCCGGAGCACAAAAACCTGCTGAATTTTTAAGTACCCACCCGAGCGATGCTACACGTATTGCACAGATTCAAAAATATTTGCCTGAAGCGCAACAGTATTATAAGAAATAAGGTTGAAGGTTGAAGGTTGAAGGTAAAGAGGTGGAAGGTTTTGCGTGATGCAGAGCATTCCACCTTTTGTTTTCGTCGTCATGTGGCTGTATCAAAAGTAAAATTTAGCAGTTAAGGCCAGAATTTTATATCGTTTCCCGTCATTCTCGCGCAGGCAGGAACCACAAAGTGCTCAGCGAAGCTAATCTTAAAGCGCTCTGCAATAGCGTTAGGATTCCCAGTTTAGTTGGGAACGACGACGTATCAAAATATAATTTGCTTAGTGAGACAGCGTAAATCTTTTTGATACAGCCTCATCTTTCTTGCCATAAGATCCTGAAATAAATCCGATAGCTATCGGATCAGGATGACGGATCGCTTGGGAAAGTGGTCTAATAAAAGAATGGTAAATGAACAGTTTACAATTAACCGATTTAAACAATTAACCGGTTAACCTCATCAGCCAATGGCAAATGAACTATTGAACCAATCAACCTCCCAATACCTTCAATATCGCACTGGCTTTCAATAAACACTCCTCATATTCTGAAGTCGCATTACTTTGGTAGGTAATTGCTCCGCCGACCTGAAAAGATAAATATTTGGATTCAGCATTATACAAAATGCTGCGGATTACTACGTTAAAATCGAAATCCCCATCCGGACTAATGCAGCCAAAAGATCCGGAATAAATTCCCCTTTTGGTCACTTCGTATTCTTCAATCAATTTCATGGCTTTAACCTTTGGGGCACCTGTCATGGAACCCATAGGGAAGGTGTTTTTTATGGCATCGATAAAATGGATCTCTGGATTTAATTCACAGCTAACAGTAGAAATCATTTGATGGACTTGTGAGAAGCTGTAGATGCCAAATAATTCATCAACGCTAACAGAGCCCTTAACTGCAGATTTAGTGAGGTCGTGGCGTACCAGATCAACAATCATTACATTCTCTGCTTGTTCTTTAATGTTATTTCTGAGCTGCAGTTTTATAGCTTTATCTTCTTCAGGATCTGAACTTCTTTTGGCGGTGCCTTTAATGGGTTGTGAAGTAAGTTTCGATCCGCGTTTGCACAAAAATCTTTCTGGTGTGGCAGATAAAATATATTGGCCATGAATTTTAAAATAACCTGCAAATGGTGTGGGAGAAATCTGGTTTAAGGCTTCAAAAGTATGAACAGGGTCTATTTCGGCATTTTCTGCAAAAAACTCCTGACAAAAATTGATTTCATAAATATCGCCTCTGTGGATGTGGTTCCTTAATACTTCAACTTTATCTATGTATTGATCTTTAGATAATCTTTGTGAGAGCTGTACGGCTTTAGATTGTTTTTTATCGTCACAGGAGAAAGACTCAATCTCTCCTAAAATTGATTGTTCTCCAAGGAGCATTTCAGCTTTACCATTTTTAAAAGCAATGAGGTATTTTGGAACAAAAAAATATAAATCTGCAAAATTTAATCCATCAGGATGATCAGATTGAAGTACTTCTATTTCGTTTTTTAAATCATAGCTGAAATAGCCAAAAACCCATTGTTTATGTGTAATATAAAAACTCTTTAACTGATCAAAACCATTACCTGCTGAGCACTTTAGTTCGTCATATACATCAGCAGCAATAATGAAATCGTAAACGGAATAAGCATCTTTATAATCGTTTGAATCTAAAAAACAACAAACCTCGAACTGGTTGGCCCAGTGTAATGCTTTTTGTTTAAAATCGGATATGTTTTGCGGGGTTTTCAAGCTACCGCAAAGGTAAAAATAGAGATGATAATTGTAAGAAATTAATTTTTATCTTTTGATTAGGGCTTCGCAATATAGTCCTCGTTTGTAACGAGGATTAATGAGAAAAGCGATTTTATCGCTTAATTTATCTACTCACATTACAAATGTGAATCTCTGGCATCCTCGTTACAAACGAGGACGATCAGGGCTAAATCTGTTTAGATAGATCTCTCCATTTCACTACGCTTCAGTCGAGATGACGTAACGTGTAGTTAAGTAATCCTAGAAGCCTATTGCATTAAGATTCCCGCCTGCGCGGGAATGACGATTTTTTTATAATAATTAACAAAAAAGCAACCCAATTATGGATTGCCTTTCTTTAATTGATCTTCACCCTGAATTTATTTCAGCGTCTATTGGTGTTAATAGAGTAGATCAATGCTGAAATAAATCCGATAACTATCGGATCAGCATGATGAATTATGTTTCTAACGTAACGCTAAAGTTTGTGCTCTATCTGGACCTACAGAAAGGAATTTGATCGGCACTTCCAACTCTTTTTCCAGGAACGCAATATACTCAGTCAATTTAGCCGGGATTTCATCTACAGAAGTGATTTTAGTTACATCTGTAGCCCAACCATCAATTGCTTTTAGTACTGGTTTTGGTTCAATAGAGATGATATCATAAGGCATGTAATCGATGGTTTCGCCATTATACTCGTAGTGGGTACAAGCATAAATGGTATCGAAAGTGTCTAATACATCAGCTTTCATCATAATCAATTCGGTTACACCGTTTAACATGATTGCATATTTTAGCGCAGGAAGATCAATCCAGCCACAACGGCGGGCACGACCTGTAGTTGCACCAAACTCGTGACCTAATGCGCGTAAATTTTCACCAACTTCATTATCTAATTCGGTAGGGAAGGGGCCGCCACCAACACGAGTGCAATATGCTTTGAAAATACCATAAACAGCACCTACTTTATTAGGCGCAATACCTAAACCGGTACAAGCGCCTGCAGTAGTTGTATTACTCGAAGTTACAAAAGGATATGAACCAAAATCAACGTCTAATAACGTTCCTTGTGCACCTTCTGCTAAAACCGCTTTTCCTTCTTTTAAGAAACCATTAACATAATGTTCGCTATCTACGTGAGGAATGGTTTTTAGGAATTCAATAGCCTCAAAGAATGATGCTTCTTTCTCCGCTAATTCATATTCAAAACCTTCATAATGAGAAAGGATTTCGGTATGTTTTTCTACCAGTTTGGCATAACGCTCTTTGAAATCAGGCAATGTGGTATCGCCAACGCGTAAACCATTACGGCCGGTTTTATCCATATACGTTGGACCTATACCTTTTAAGGTTGATCCAATTTTATTTTTACCCATGCGTGCTTCGTTAGCTGCATCCAATAATTGGTGGGTAGGTAAAATTAAGTGTGCTTTACGGGCAATCACCAATTTGCCATCGGCAATCGGATCATGACCAGCTTTTTTTAAATTATCTAACTCTCTTTTTAAGATAATAGGGTCGATTACTACTCCATTACCGATAAGATTCATGGTTTTTTCGTTAAAAATTCCTGATGGTATGGTGTTTAAAACGAATTTTTTGCCATCAAACTCTAAAGTATGTCCGGCATTTGGGCCACCCTGAAAACGGGCGATAAGATCATATTTTGGACTTAGTACATCAACGATTTTTCCCTTTCCTTCATCGCCCCATTGCAGGCCGAGAAGTACATCTACTTGCGTCATTATTTAATAAATTAAGCTGGTTTTATTTGTATTTAATTTTGTTCAATTTTTTCGACTGTCGCGGCACTTTCACTTACTTTTCTGGCCATGCTGCAATCAGAGCAGAAGCCGTAAAGATTTAACGAATGGTGTTTAACATCAAATTTTAGAAGATCACCAACCATGGTTTGGATCTGATGGATACGGGGATCGCAGAATTCTACTACTTTACCACATTCGATACAGATGACGTGATCATGCTGGCGGTAACCGTAAGATTTTTCGAATTGTGCCATGTTTTTACCAAACTGGTGCTTGGTAACCAGGTCGCATGAAACCAATAATTCCAGCGTGTTGTAAACCGTAGCACGGCTAACGCGGTACTTTTGGTTTTTCATGTGGATATATAGGGTTTCTACATCAAAGTGGTCGTTTCTTGAATATATTTCTTCCAATATAGCGAAACGCTCTGGTGTTTTACGTAGATTTTTGTTTTCTAAATAAGCCTCAAAAATCTTGCGAACGAGCTCATTTGTTTTTTGTTCAGACATAGTTTTTAAACTCCATTCAAAGGTAGTTAATTAGTTTGATTGTTCGAGGGTTAGATTGTTTAAATGTTGTAAGATTAGTCTGAAGTCCGCAGTCTTTAGTCCATAGTCAAGGCTTTCGACTTTTGACTCCCGACTTCGGACTCCTGACTTAGGACTTAGGACTGTGGACTATCTAAGCATCAAACCTTGTTACTCCGGTTACGCCCCTAACTTTTAATAAATTTTTAATCAGATTTTCTAAGTGTTCGGTATCGTTTACAAAAATCATAATCGAACCGTCAAAAATCCCCTCATTGGTATCTACGGTAATTGAGCGCATATTTACTTTAAAATCGGTAGAAATAACGCGTGTAATGTTGTTGATTAAGCCAACATCATCAATACCCACAATGCGTAAGCCGGTTAAGAAAGTTAACTCCTGTTGTTTGTTCCATTTGGCTTTAACCACGCGATAACCATAATTGGCCATTAATTGTGCTGCATTTGGGCAATTGGTACGGTGTATTTTTATGCCTTCGCTCACGGTAATGAATCCAAAAACATCATCGCCAGGTATCGGGTTACAACAAGCTGCCAACGTATAATCAATACGCTGCATATCTTCCCCAATGAGTAAAATATCAGATTCTCCGCCCTTAATTTTACTCTTTATTCCATCAACAGAAAGATTTTCTGGTCGTTCCGGACTACGGCTTTCAACTTCTTTTCCACTTGATAGATACTCTTTAATATCTTTTAGCTCTATTTTTCCGAGGGCAACATTTACAAAAAGTTCTTGTGTAGAAGGTAGCTTAAAGAAATAGCTTAGTTTTTGAATGTTTTCGGTATTGTAGGTGATTTTAAGCGATTTCAGTTTTCGCTCTAAAATTTCTTTGCCATTTTCGGCAATTTTCCGCTTTTCTTCTTTTAAAGAGGACTTAATTTTGGACTTGGCTTTAGCCGTAACGACCACGTTTAGCCAATCTTCTTTAGGCGTTTGTTTACTCGAGGTAATGATCTCTACCTGATCGCCATTTTGAAGTTTGTAAGAAATAGGAACCAGTTTATGGTTAACCTTGGCACCAATACAGGTCGCGCCTACATCAGTATGGATCTCGAAAGCAAAATCCAATGCGGTAGCACCTAAAGGTAACTGGATCAAAGCACCTTTTGGCGTGAAAATAAAAATCTCATCCGAGAAAAGATTCATTTTAAAATCATCAAGAAAATCTAAAGCGTTGGCTTCCGGATTATTCAACATTTCGCGTACTTTTTGGATCCACTGATCGAGACCATTGTCGTTGCTCGATTCTTTATATTTCCAATGCGCAGCAAAACCTTTTTCTGCAATTTCATTCATGCGCTGCGTACGGATCTGCACCTCAACCCATTGTCCGCGTGGCCCCATAACCGTGGTATGCAAGCTTTCGTAGCCATTCCCTTTCGGTGATGAAACCCAATCGCGTAAACGATCTGGATTTGGGCGGTATAAATCGGTTACTATGGAATATGCTTTCCAGCAATCGGCCTTTTCATTTTCAGGAGCCGAATCCAAAATAATCCGGATGGCAAAAAGATCATAAACTTCCTCAAAAGGAATGTTTTTCTTTTTCATCTTGTTCCAGATGGAGTGGATAGACTTGGGTCTGCCATAAACATCGGCTACTAACCCTTGCTCATGTACAATCTCATCAATAGGCTCTACAAATTTTTTGATGAAAAGCGCACGTTCAGCTTTTTTCTCGTTTAATTTTTTTGCAATGAATTTATAGGTGTCAGGATCAAGATATTTCATTGAAAGATCTTCCAACTCTGATTTTATGGCATATAAACCTAAGCGGTGGGCGAGGGGGGCGTATAGGTAAATGGTTTCTGAAGCGATTTTAAGCTGCTTATGGCGGGGCATAAAATCCATTGTACGCATATTGTGTAAACGATCGGCGAGTTTGATCAGAATTACGCGGACATCGTCTGCCAGGGTAAGCAACATCTTACGGAAATTCTCAGCCTGTAATGAGCTATTGGTATCAAAAACACCCGAAATTTT
This sequence comes from Pedobacter sp. PF22-3, assembly GCF_026239555.1. Lineage (GTDB taxonomy): Bacteria > Bacteroidota > Bacteroidia > Sphingobacteriales > Sphingobacteriaceae > Pedobacter. The sequence goes on from NZ_JAPIVP010000016.1 coordinate 67,272, forward strand.
GGTTAATCCATCAATAATTTTAGCAGTTTTTTTGCCAAATTCGCGTTCTATATCTTCTAAAGTAATATCGGTATCCTCTACCACATCATGCAATAAGGCACAAACAATGGAGGTTGTTCCCAGTCCAATTTCTTCGGCCGCAATTTGCGCAACGGCGATAGGATGGTAGATATAGGGTTCACCAGATTTCCGGCGCATATCTTTATGGCTTTCGAGTGCCATATCAAAAGCTTTCCGGATTTCTTTCTTATCGCCCTTCTGTAAAGTAGATTTGCTTGCCCTTAGTAATGCCCTATATCTTTTTAGAATCTCTTGCTTTTCCGCCTCTAAATCAATCACTAACTCTGTTTTCATTTGTATTTTTTGCGTAAAAAAATGCGTCTTATTTATGAATAAAACTTATATTAGTTCTGTGAAACAACTAATATATGAAATAACACCTAACTTTGTAAAAGTATAAATTTATGAAATTTAAAGGGCTCTTTTTTCTTTGTATTGTAATGATTTATGGTGTTTCACTGCGGGCGCAGGAACCAACTGCCCCTGTATTCCCTAAATTAGGAAAAAGCGATACCATAAAAGTAGCCTCTACAAACGATAATGGAGTGATGATTCCATGGATGCAACTGAATGAAGTTAACATTTATGCAGCCAGAATCTGGAAATCACCCGCTGAGCAGGCTGCTTATAACCGTTTGCGGTACAATGTATTAAAGGTAATGCCTTATGCTTTGTTTGCTAAACGCCGTTATGAACAACTGGAGCAGGATTTAGCTAAAACGGCAGAAAAAAAAGAACAAAAACAATTGGTTAAACAATGTGATAAAGAAATAAAAGACATGTTTAACCGTGAAATAAAAGAATTGACGATTACTCAAGGCCAGATTTTAACGAAGCTGATCGATCGTGAAGTGGGCAGAACAACCTATGATATTGTAAAGCAAACCAAAGGAGGTTTTGCGGCATTTTCTTATCAGATTGTTGCCCGGGTAGTTGGACATAATTTAAAAAGCACTTACGATCCGAATACAGATAGAGATATAGAATCTATTATCCGTACTTCAGGATTTTATCAATAACATATAATGCAGGATCGCATCCCAAATATTTATTCGTTTAAGGTTAAGAAAGTTAATGGCGAAGAACAGCCGTTATCAGTCTATCAAAACAAAGTTGTTTTAATCGTAAATACAGCGTCAGAATGTGGCTTAACACCACAGTTGAAGGAATTGCAGCAACTTAAAGACGAGATTAATAGTCCTGATTTTGAAATCCTGGGCTTTCCTTCTAATGATTTTGGAAAGCAGGAACCTTTGGAAGGATCTGATATTGCATCTTTCTGTGAGATTAACCATGGCGTAAAATTTCCGGTTTTTGATAAAATTATTGTTCGCGGGGAAAATGCTCACCCACTGTATCAGTTCCTGAGCGATAAAAAACAAAACGCAAAATTAAGTTCGAAACCACGATGGAACTTTCATAAATACATCGTGAACAAAAATGGCGAGCTGGAAGATTATTTTTTCCCGTTCACTAAGCCATTAAATTCGAAAATCAAAAAGAAAATTCAGCAATTGCTGAGTCAAAATGCCCAATAATTAAATCAATGAAACCGACATTATTAAAATATCATTAAGCCAGATGGATAATGATTATTTTAATGATCAAAGGTTCCATCTGACAATTAAAAAACACAAAAAACACAGATGAACTTAGATATTTTAGTAATAGCTGTACATCCTGATGATGCAGAGCTTTGCTGTTCAGGTACCATTTTAAAACATATTGCACTCGGTAAAAAAGTAGGTATTGTAGACTTAACCAGAGGTGAACTCGGTACAAGGGGTACAGCTGAAACAAGAGACGAAGAAGCGGCAGATTCAGCTAAAATTTTAGGCTTGCATATCCGCGAAAATCTAAGGTTGAGGGATGGCTTTTTTCAGAACGATGAATTTCACCGTTTAGAAGTGATTAAAGCCATCAGAAAATACCAACCAGAAATTATTTTAAGCAACGCGCTTGAAGACCGTCACCCTGACCATGGAAGGGCTGGCGACTTGGTTTACGATTCCGTTTTTCTATCGGGTTTACCAAAAATAGAAACATCAGTTGATGGGATTCTGCAAGATGCACATCGTCCAAGATTGTTATTGCAATTCATTCAAGATAGGTATTTGAAACCTGATATTATCGTAGATATCTCTGATCATATGGATAAAAAGATCGAATCGATCCAGGCTTTTAAAACACAGTTTTATAATCCAGATGTAGAAGGTCAACAAACCTATATATCCTCGCCAGAGTTTTTTGAAAGCGTAATTGGCCGTTCGAGAGAATTTGGTAAAAGCATTGGTGCCACTTTTGGCGAAGGCTTTACTTCGCGGAAATTATTAGGTGTTGATAATTTGTTTGATTTGCGTTAAAATCAGTTATTTAACCTAATTAAAAGTGCATGCCTGGTATTTAAGACATGCACTTTTTTTAATAGCCCAATTATTTAGACTCTAAATTTCCCTTAATCTCACCAGCTTTAAATGCTGCTTTTGTTTTAAGATCGTCTACCTTATCGGCAGCTTTGTCAGCCAAATTGCTCGCTTTGTCTTTCAGGTTTTCTCCTGTTGTTTAAGCCTGGCCTTTAGCTTCTCCGGCAGCAAATGCTCCCTTTGTTTTCATTTCATCGTATTTGTCTTCAGCTTTATCTTTCAGGTCTTCAGCTTTATCCTTTACATCTTCCCATACATCCTCTGCTTTATCTTTTGCGTCTTCCCAGGCGTCTTCAGCTTTGTCTTTTAGATCGCTTAATTTGCTCTTTGCTTTATCAAAGAAACTTTGTTCTTCTTCTGGTAATTGATTTTCTGTGCTCATATAAATTGAATTTAATTAGAACCATACAACAGTACTTTAATAATAATGTTTTGCATTACACTTTCCAGTTGTGAAGTGCTAAATAGTTAGTTTGGAGCGATCTAAATGATGAGCCAACAAAACTGACCTTCATTTGTTATTCTCAAAACGAATAATAATGGCGAATATATTTTCTTCTCTCAAAAACGCTTACAATCTTTTTAAACATGTAGATTTCGACAAATTGGAAGCTTTATCGAAAAAGGTTGATTTACCCAAAATGGTTGAAACGATATCAAGCCTTGATGATAAACAGATTCAGGGGATGATGAAAATGATGGGTGGATCTGGCAAAAAGAAAGAATTACCACCTATTGAGGGCGATTTTTACCATTTGGGCGATGAAGCGTTAAAGGATGAAGACCGTGCGCTTCAGTTAAAAGTACGGGCTTTTTTAGAGCAGGAAGTAAAACCCATAGTTAACCAATATTGGAATAAAGCAGAATTCCCTTTTGAAATTATTCCAAAACTTGCCGAACTTAACATTTGTGGCTTAACGTACAAAGGTTATGGCTGTCCGGGGAAATCGAATTTAATGGAAGGCATTTTAGCCATGGAAATGGCCAGGATTGATACTTCTATATCTACTTTTTTTGGTGTACAGAGCGGTTTGGCCATGGGTTCGATCTATCTATGCGGTTCGGAGGAACAAAAACAACAATGGCTGCCGCTAATGCAGCAATTTAAAATTATCGGGGCATTTGGGTTAACTGAGCCTGAAGTAGGGTCTGCTGCTGCCGGCGGATTAACCACAACTTGCAAAAAAGTAAATGGTAAATGGATATTAAATGGTCAGAAAAAATGGATTGGTAATGCCACTTTTGCCGATATCTTAATTATTTGGGCACGAGATGAAGAAAGTGGGGAAGTAAAAGGTTTTATCGTTAAGAAAGATAATCCGGGTTTTGCTGTTGAGAAAATGCAGAATAAAATGGCCTTACGGATTGTACAGAATGGAATTATTACCTTAACCGATTGCGAGGTAGAGGAATCAGATCGATTGCAGAATGCCAACTCATTTAAAGATACGGCGAAGGTTTTACAGATGACACGTGCAGGAGTGGCCTGGCAGGCGGTAGGTTGTGCCCGTGGCGCTTATGAAAATGCCTTGGAATATACGCGTACCCGAAAACAGTTTGGTAAACCCATTGCATCTTTTCAATTAATTCAAAATCATCTTGTAGAGATGTTGTCGAATTTAACGGCGATGCAAACACTTTGTTTCCGTCTTTCACAATTACAAGATCAGGGATTATTAAAGGATGAACACGCTTCATTAGCCAAGGTTTTCTGTTCATTAAGAACGCGTGATGTAGTAAGCAAAGCAAGAGAAGTGATGGGCGGAAATGGTATTTTACTCGAATACAATGTAGCACGTTTTGTGGCCGATGCAGAAGCAATTTATTCGTATGAGGGCACCAAAGAAATTAATACCCTGATTGTGGGTAGGGCAATAACGGGCTTTTCAGCTTTTGTTTAGATGATGGGAACTTAATGAAGTTTGAAAGGTAAGAGCAATTTAGGAACTTCATTAGTTTTAGCCGGGGTAATTAGTTGCTTGTCAGTCTGAGCGTAGTCGAAGACCGCTGTGCATACTGATGAATTTTTAGGTTTTGGAAATGAATGTCAGAATTTCATAGGTACTGTAGTCCTGTCATTCGCTGCAACTATCCTGTTCGTATAGTTAAGCGTAGCGTCTCTACGAATTGGCTAATGGTATTGAGTTTTCAAACTCAATGATAAACTTACGAGTCGGAGACTCTTTTCCATGAGTTAATCCGTAGAGCCTTTCAGAACTCTACGGACAGAGAAATTCTTAGGTACTGTAGTCCTGCCATTCGCTGCAACTATCCTGTTCGTATAGTTAAGCGTAGCGTCTCTACGAATTGGCTAATGGTATTGAGTTTTCAAACTCAATGATAAACTTACGAGTCGGAGACTCTTTTCCATGAGTTAATCCATAGAGCCTTTCAGAACTCTACGGACAGACTATGTATGAGGTATCTTTTTTATCGGTTACAGATGATTCGTACCTCAGCATGACAGCATATTAAAGGCTGAGGCAAGCAAAAAGTATTTTCATTACTGTCAGGTTTACGTAACAAGGGCCTGTTTTCAAGGCACAAAACTTGGTTTATAAACCCGATTGGAACGGATGCCAATTTCCTTCAAATTGGCAGGAGGGAAAGCGGGACAGAAAATGCCAAATGCGCAGAACCTTTCATTTCCAATAAATAACGCTTAATTTTTTTTAGCTAACTAACTTTCCGAATTTTTAACTTCTGTTTAAAACGGATGTTTATTAAATGCCACCTGGCTCATCGCACTTTTTTCATATAAAGCAATACAATCTTTGTTGAAAACAGGATCGAAATTTACATCACCGGGCTGTAAGCTTGTTGGAACATTTGCATTTTGCATGAAAAAATACACTTTGGTATTACCGTATTTGGTATGGGGCATCAAGTTACCATAATCTTCCATTTCTTTCCAGATCGAATCTTTAATCGTCACTATGTAAATCCGTTGTATTGGACCTGTGTTATTGGCATTTCTATACTTGATCACTTCTTTAAAGCCAGCCTTCATATCACTAATTCCTGGCTGATCAAAAATATCTTTAACTATAAAAAAGATCAATACTAAAACACCTGCAACCAGGAAATAAACCGACGATTTTCTGTTCATGCCTACAATAAAGGCAATATTTTTTCCATAACCGTCAGGCCTTCGTCAATATGCTTTTGCTCAATACAGAGTGCCGGACGGAAACGTATCGTTTTTTCACCACAACCCAAAAACATCACATTGTTTTCCAGTCCTTTGCCAATAAATGCATTGCGCATTTCTTTTGTCGGGAAATCGAAAGAACATAGCAAACCTTTTCCACGCACGTTTGTCATTTGGTCAAATTTATGCGATAAATTCTCAAGTTGATCTTTTAAGTATAGTCCTACTTTTGATGCATTTTCGCATAGCTGATCTTCCTCTATGATCTGTAAAATCTGAGAAGAACGTACCATATCAACCAAATTGCCTCCCCATGTGGAATTAATTCGGCTGGGCACTTTAAATACATTGCTTTCAATTTCATCAACCTTATTGCCAACAAGGATTCCACAAACCTGCATTTTTTTACCAAAAGCGATAATATCTGGTTGGGCTTTTTCACTAAAATGTTGGTGGCACCAGAATTTACCTGTTAATCCTACGCCAGTTTGCACTTCGTCATAAATCAAAAACGCATCATTTTCATCGGCAAGGGTTTTAAGCTGAATCAAAAACTCTTCCCGTAAGTGGTTATCTCCCCCTTCTGATTGGATGGGTTCTATAATGATGGCGCAGATCTCATCTTTATTCTCTGCAAAGGCTTTTTTGATCTGTGCAAGCGAAGCCTCTTCAGTTGCAACGGCATGACTTAAATTGCTTCCGGAAAGTGGGAATCTAACTTCCGGAACGGCTACCCTTGGCCAATCGAACTTGGCAAACCATTTTGTTTTATCGGGTAGGGTATTGGTTAAACTAAGTGTGTAACCTGTACGGCCATGAAAAGCCCTTTCGAAGTGTAAAACTTTAAAACCTTTTTCTTCAGTATATCCTTTTGCAAAGTTTTTCTGAACCTTCCAGTCCATGGCAACCTTAATGGCATTTTCTACTGCTAAGCCTCCACCTGCAATAAAAAAAGCGTGTGGCAGATAATCGGGAATACCAATTTTAGAAAATGTTTCCACGAATTGTGCATATTGCTGGGTATAAACATCAGAGTTTGATGGATTGGATAAAGCGGCGAGTAAAAGATTCTTTTTAAAAGCTTCGTCATTAACCATTTTTGGGTGGTTGTAACCTAAAGGAACAGAAGCAAAACAAGTGAAAAAATCGAGTAAAGTCCTATTGTATTTCGAGTCGTAAATATAAGCACCATTACTTTTTTCCATATCATAGGTCAGGTCGAAACCATCGGCCAGAATGTGCTTACTTAAAGATTCGTTAACGCGATCTGCAGGTACTGTTAATTGATACATAAACTTGGTTTTGGTATAATCCAAATTTAGTTAAATGTGCCCAAAATCAAAATTTAAGCACTTTTTCTGCACTTTGTGTAAAAAATAGGTTTAAACAGTTTAAAGTATGATTATAGACAAAAACCTATTTTGGACTTCACGAATGTGGAAAACTTTTTTAATCGAACGCTTATTAAAAATACCTTGTTTTGATAAAATAATTAATCCAATACTTTATTTTCCAATTACTACTGAAACAGTTTCTGTTGACATTTAGTAGATATATATACAGCAAATTGGCTCCTTATCACTTACGTCAGTAAGATTAAAACTCACAGCTTCAATGATGCCAATTTAATTAATGGCAATAATGCCCGAGCAAGTCCGTTTTTAAAACAAAAACCCCATTTGGAAATGAAAAAAAGATGCTATTTCATACTGATCATGATCGTTGCTGCATATAGCTCAGCTAGCGCACAAGCAATACCTGCTAAACCTCCTACAGTTCTTGAAACCAACAGAAAGATGATTGACTCGTTGGATAAGAAAATTATTGAAACCATTGCTCTTAGGGAAAAACTGGTTAAGGAGATCGGAGCATATAAGGCCAAGAATAAAATCCCGGCGCTACAGACTTCCCGCTTTCATGAGGTACTGAATAATGCTGTTAAAGCTGGAATGCAGCAGGGTTTATCTGAAGAATTTGTTACCGAGCTCATGAATGCGATCCACCGCGAAAGTCTTAGGATCGAAAGCGAAGCCACAAACCATCCAAATTAACTTTAAATCAAAAAAACATTGCAAAAACCACATCTAAACATATGTTTAAATGTGGTTTTTAATTTTTGGACAAAGCTGTTTAAAATATGATTAACGAGAAGTCAGCTTTTAAACTTTCACAATTGTGGAAAGCTTTTTTATTTAATGCTTTTTTCCTTTAGCTGACAACTTGTTGATTCAATAATACACCTTGACAAAAATTGGTTACAATTTGTCGAGAAAATCCAGGTATAGCGGAACACTTTTTTCAATCCATTCTTCTGACGGGTGATGATCAATTCCATAGTATGCAAAAAATGGTCTATAATCTGCTTTAATGTATTCAAAGGAAAGCTCGAAAGGACGTGTAAGTTCTTTTAGCGGATATTTATAAATACCGGAAGAACTGAGTTCTGCCTGATCTACACCTAATGAAATGGCCAGTGCAATTTTCTTTCGGGCAACTTTATAGCCGCTTTTGCTTCCATATGCCCAGCCATGTGTAAGTACTTCATCTAGCCACTTTTTGAAAAAGGCGGGGCAGTTAAACCAATAATAAGGAAATTGAAAAACTATCTTTTCATATTCTTCGATTAATTTTTGTTCGGCAGACACATTAATTTTTCCGTCAGGATAAACCTTATGCAATTGATGCACATGGAATTTATCAGGGAATTTACCAAGTTCTTCGATCCATCTTTTGTTAACAACGGAGTTTTGGATATCGGGATGAATGACGATGATGAGTGTTTTCATTTCAGTAGTCTTAAAATTATCAGGTACAAAAATAAGATAGCTTGCCTGCAATATGTATATTAGCAACCAATTGTATGGTACTATAAAAAATGTAAGTAATGTCTAAAATCAAGGAAACATCGACCAATTTTGCTAATAAACAGGCACTAGCGGAGGAATGTCCAGAAGTTTATGCGGCCAATATTATAGGAGGGCAGTGGGCATTGGTAATCTGCTCCTGGTTAATTAATGGCAAACTCAGATTTGGCGAGCTCAAAAAATTGTTGCCTAATATCACCGAACGTATGTTGACACTTCAGCTCCGAAAACTTGAAGAAAACAAAATCATTAAACGTACTATTTATGCTGAAGTACCGCCACGTGTAGAATACGAACTAACACCAATAGGCTATGAACTTAAAGCTGTTATAAAACAACTGGAAAGTTGGGGCGATAAACATAAAGCACTAAATTAAGCAAGAAATAACTGCCTGTTTTAAAGTAAGTTTTCTTGTTAGCAAAAAGAACGCTTTAAAACTTATCTTTCATGCCAAAAAGGCCCATTAGGCCTCCTGTATGGATAGCCAATATGCTTTCATCTTTATCAATAATTCCTTTTTGTGCCAAATCCTGGATGGCATAAAACATTTTTGCTGTATAAACAGGATCTAAAAGCAGTCCGGTTTTTGCAGTAAAGGTTTTGATAAAGCTAATCAGTTCAGGAGTGGTTTTGGCATAGCCACCAAAATGATAATCAAGATGAAGTTTGAGATGTTCGGATACAGGTGTATACTGCGCAATTTCATCTTGAATAAAAGAAGCCCCTTTTAATACAGGTATGATATGCAACTTCGTATTTATACGGCGTTGCTGGATCCCGCTTAACAAACCTGCCGCTGTGGTTCCTGTTCCGGCAGCACAAAAAATGTGGTCGTATTGCGCTGTTAATTCGTCGATTATTTCTGCACAACCGATTGTTGCTTCAGTAGATGCCCCGCCTTCATTTATAAAATAAGCCTGTTCATCATGTGCAAAATGCTCTTCAAACAATTGAAGTTTATCCCGATAACTTTCACGGTCTGTAAAAATGAGTTTCATTCCAAATAAACTGCACAGCAATAACATCTCATTTTTTACTTCTTCGCCTCTCACAAAAGCAGTGGATTTCAGTCCCGAGCGTGATGCAGCAGCGGCTGTAGCAACCAGATGATTGGAATAAGCACCACCAAATGTAACCAGATGCGTTTTGTTTTCATCCTTTGCCTTAGCTAAAATATATTTGAGTTTGCGCCATTTATTGCCAGAAATGTAGGGGTCAATAAGATCATCTCTTTTAACAAAGAGGTTCTTGAAAGGTGCAAGTTCTACTTTCTGTACCGGGCTATATATTTCTTCGAACACGTGTAAAAATAAAAAACACCTGAATATATCAGGTGTTTTTAAACATTATTATATCTATAGGCTTATTATTTACCGATACCTAAGCCAATACCTGCATTAACCATGCTGTATTTTGCCTGAGTATACGAACCATAAAACTTAAAGAAACCAAACTTTAACTGAAAGCCTAAACTTCCTCTTACACCATTAATATCTCTTTGATTTACAGCAACCGGGTCAGTATAATTTACCGATTGGCCGTTACCGGTATCAAAAGAATAGGTACCTAAAGCCTTTAAATCAGTATTGGAAGTTTGATAACCCACACTGGCAAATGGCGTAAAGAATAAAATTTGTTTCGATACAATTGCGTCAAAATTTACACCGTTAAACCTGGCATCTATATGCTGGTTAGAGCCTGTTGAATTATTGATATTTAGTGGTAAGGTGTATTTATATTGTGTAAAACCACCAGCAATGGCAATGTCAACTGGAATAAGCTTTTCGGTAGTGGTTCCCATCAATAGTGGCAGCAATTCTACTTTAGCCCCAAAACCAATCATTGATAAACTTCCCAGGTCGCTGCCCAGTTTTATTTTAGGCATTGCCCTTAAGGTAACATCGATGTTTTTGGGCAACCCCAAAGTAGCTTGTAACTGTACCGCAGGTACAACATGGAAACCTAAACCTTTTGGAAGGTTAAAAAATGATGTTGTTGGCTGTCCATTACTGGTGTAGATCTGCATTTTTCCGCCAACCTCGTCGTTACCAAAAGCAGTAGGGCCTATAGATGAAGATCCAACTGCCGGTCTGATGTTTTTTAGACCTAATGTATTTACATCATAGCTGCGGGCAGACTGTGGTACAAAAGCACCCGAAACTGAAAAGCGGACATCGAATTTCAATAAACCTTTAGATTTTGCAGTATTACTCCAGCCATCCGTTAAGCCAATGCCCAAACCTTTGTATAAGGGATCGAAATAAGCATTGATTAATTTGGTTGCATCATCCGGGCCAGATTTAAAAAGATCGCCAACATTCTGTTGTGCGCTAGCCTTTTGAGCCATTACCAATAAAAATAAGGCACATGTGGCCTTTAAAGCGTAGCATTTTTTCATGTAAGGAAATTTAGAATGTTTTGATTATGAGTAAAGATAAGGCAGTTTTTCCGAAAACTGCAATCATTGAAAAAATCTTGAAGTTAAAAGTTTATTTTTGCGCCATGGAAAATGTGGTTGGTTTGCAGGAATCAGAAGAACAGGAATTATATGAGCACTTAAAAATTATTGTTGATAAGGGGCAGTCTTTGCTGCGTATCGATAAATTTTTGATGGTGCGCGTAGAAAATGCCTCAAGAAACCGGATTCAAAATGCAATTGATGCAGGGAATGTACTCGTCAACCAAAAACAGATCAAAGCGAGCTATAAGGTTAAGCCTTTCGACGAAATATCTATCGTATTACCTCATCCGCCGCGCGATACAGAAGTTTACCCAGAAGATATCCCGCTGGATATCATTTACGAAGACAGCGATTTGCTTGTGGTAAATAAAGTGGCTGGAATGGTCGTACACCCTGGTTTTAATAATTATACCGGAACATTGGTTAATGCTTTGGCATTCCACTTTGAACAACTTCCTCAACTGCCTGGCAATGACGGCAGACCAGGCCTGGTTCACCGTATTGATAAGGATACCTCTGGTTTATTGCTGATCAGTAAAAATGAAAAGTCGATTACACACCTTGCGCGTCAGTTTTTTGATCATAGCATTACCCGTAAATATATTGCATTGGTTTGGGGCGATATCGAAAACGATGGAACCGTAAACGGTTACATTGGCAGAAGTGTGAAGGACCGCCGGGTAATGGATATTTACGATGATGAAGAAAAAGGCAAATGGTCGGTAACGCACTATAAAGTATTAAAGCGATTGGGTTATGTTACTTTGATCAGTTGCGAACTCGAAACAGGCCGTACGCACCAGATCCGAGCACACATGCAACATATTGGTCATCCACTGTTTAACGATGCCATGTATGGTGGCGATAAGATTTTAAAAGGTACTACGTTTAATAAATACAAACAGTTTGTAGATAATTGTTTCGAATTGCTGCCCCGTCAGGCTTTACATGCACAAAGTTTGGGGTTTATTCATCCAACTACTAAAGCGTATATGTATTTTGAATCGCCATTGCCGCCTGATTTTAAAGCTGGTTTAACCAAATGGGAAAATTATATCGCTACATCATAAAATATGTTTCAGGATTACCTTTTATTTAATGATGAATTTTTGGCGGTTGATGCTCCGATATTAACAGCATCGAACAGAAGTTTCAAATTTGGAGATGGATTGTTCGAAAGTATGCGAATGATCAATAATAAGCTGCAATTTGCCGATTTACATGCCGATAGGTTAACTGCAGGTATGAAAGCGCTAAAAATTGACGGACATGCTTTAATGGATGATTATTTTTTGCGCCAGAAAACCGCCGATCTTTCAAAACGCAACAAATGGAATGGTAATGTTCGTTTCCGACTTTCTGTTTACAGGGGAGGAGCCGGGGTTTACATGCCCGAAATCAATAAGGCAGGTTATGTTTTGGAAGGTATTCCTTTAAAAATATCTGCTTATGAGTTAAACAGCAAAGGTTTGATCATTGATGTTTTTGACGAAATGACCAAACCCGTTAATAAACTTTCCAATTTTAAAACAGCCAATGCGCTGCTTTATGTTATGGCCGGACTTTTTAAAAGTCAGCAACGCCTGGATGAAGCCATGATCTTGAACCAATACGGTTTTCTATGCGAAAGTATCAGTGCCAATGTTTTTGTGGTCTATAATAAGCAGATTTATACCCCCTCTCTTGCTGAAGGTTGCATCAGTGGTGTAATGCGTACAGCAGTTATGCAATTGTGCAAAATGAACAATATGCCTTTAATTGAGGCGCAGATCAATCCGGAAATATTAAAAGAAGCTGAAGAAGTTTTTATTACCAATGCTACTCAGGGTATACAATGGGTAATGGGCTATGGCAGAAAACGTTATTTTAACGAGGTATCGAAGTTTTTGATCGAGAAATTGAATACATTGTAACCCCTATCCGTAATTTATCAGGAAGCAAATTTCTTTTTGCTTCGGCGATGTTACATTTATTTTTATCGGTTTGTGTTTACCTGAATGCTATTTTTAGTAATATTGGTTACACACAAATTTAACCGAAATGAAAAAATTACTCATGCTCGTAATGGCTTGCTATGGCCTGAACGCTCGTTCACAGCAGTTGAACGAATCCAGAAACTTTCTGTACTTCTATTCAGATTCTACAGTTTATGCGCAAAAGATCAGGTTACGCCCCGATTTTACCGGCGGTTGGTCGCTCAGGGCCGATTCAAGGCGGGTACCGGTATCCCAGGTCAAGTTTTTTAACAATCAGGATGGCTTTTTTGCGAACACCCGGAAACTCAGCCTTTTGGGTGAGGCCTCTTTTGCGGAGCGGATTATTGAAGGTAAACTCAATCTTTATCAGGAAGTAATTTATGATGATGTTCCGTTGGAAGGTGAATATTATGGATTTAGAGATTACAGGCGGCAGGCAGTAAACAACCGCATGTTTATTAACAAGGGTTATGCCGATCTAAAAAGGGTAAATTACCATAATTTAAATGATGCCATGGCTGATAACCCGAAAAGTTTAGCGCTTTTAGGACGATATAGGAATACTAAAATTACAGGTATTGCGATGTACGTGGCTGCAGGAGCTGCAATTATCGCCAGTGGGATTACGCTGATGTCGGAAGGTAAACAAGTAGGCACTACATTCGGCGGTATGCCAAAATATGCAGACCGCAGTTATACGGGCAGTTTTGTTTTGTTAGGTTTGGGGGCCGGTTTAAGTCTGGGAGGATTTCTTGTAGGCGAATCTGGTAAGAAGAATATAGAAAGGGCTATCGATAATTATAACCGATAGTAGAAAAATCGTCATCTCGACCGGAGCAACGCGAAGTGGAGAGATCTATCAAAACAGATTTCTCGACTGCGTTGCACTCCTCTCGAAATGACGGTAAATCCAGGGGGTACGCAGATTAATTACTGTCCTTCATATTGATTTTATAAATAAATTAGTAAAGCAAAACTTGAGGTACTTCGGTTTTGGTTGGGTTTATTTAAACCTGAATAGAAGCACTTTGTGGCCACTTAAACCCGATCAAAGCGGGATGCCAATTTCCTTCAAATTGGCAGAAGCGGGAGCGGGACTGCATTAACCTAAAAGCTACTGACACTGCTTTCCAGTCAGTTGCTTGTCATGCTGATCAGATAACTATCGGATTTAGTTCAGCATTCATCATGGTTTTAAAGAGCTGTTTATTCTTTTGGAAAGCAAAGCCTTTGGCGCTTCGGTTCCGCTAGTCCCGCCCTTTGCTTAATCCCGATGAATTTACTTTATAAGATAAATACTTCATAATCGGGATAACGGCTTTCGGTCGGGTTTATTTTACTGCTGACAGTAGCCATGCCATAGCCACCTAAACCGATCTATGTACCATTTCTTAAATAAAGAATTTAAACTTTAAAAGATCCTTCATTGCATTCAGGATGACATATAGTTTACTGCCGGTTATTAGACTTCAGATTCTGTAATTTCGAAATCCAGACTTAGGACTAAAGACTCCAGACTAAGAACTAACTTACAACCGCATTCCCCTTAAAAAATCTTCTATCAGCATCCGTTTTTTACCTTCGTACTGAATATCTAAAAGTTTGATAAAACCATCTTTAGCGGCAAATTTTAAATAGGTTTTGCCATCTGTTAAAAAGCCTCCGGCAACTATTCCCGGTTCTTGCTGTTCTATTTCAGCCTTAAACACCTTCAGTGTTTTATCATTTAAAAAAGTAAAGGCAGTAGGGTAAGGGCTCAGTCCGCGGATTAAATTATAAATCGTTTGAGCCTGATCGTTCCAGTCGATCTTGCAATCATCTTTGAAAATTTTAGGCGCATGTTTTAAGTCGCCGCTTTGTGGTTGCGGTTGTTCGTTAACTTCGCCAGCCTCAATAGCTTTAAGTGTTTTTACCAGCAGGTTAGCACCAATTTGCATCAGTTTATCGTGTAGGTCGCCGGCAGTTTCATCATCAGCAATGGGCGTACGATCACTGAGGATAATATTACCCGTATCGATTTCATGCGTAAGGAAAAAAGTTGTTACACCGCTTTCTTTTTCTCCTTTTATAATGGCGTGGTTTATCGGTGCAGCACCACGGTATTGTGGTAAAAGCGATCCATGCAGGTTAATCGTTCCTTTTGGCGGCATATTCCATACCACTTCTGGCAACATTCTAAAAGCCACAACTACTTGTAAATCGGCTTTATAAGATCTTAATTCCTCAATAAATTCAGGGTTCTTTAACTTTTCTGGTTGCAGAACGGGAATCCCTTTTTCTACGGCATATTTTTTTACTGCACTTTCATTCAGTTTTTGGCCACGTCCGGCAGGCTTATCTGGCGCAGTAACTACTGCAACTATATCGAAATTGGCTTGTACCAAGGCATCTAAAGAGGCTACTGCAAAATCGGGCGTACCCATGAAAACTATTTTCATATGAAAGTGTTGTGTTTTTAAATAACGTGGATATCCATGTTTAAGTTTTGCAAAATAACTAAAAATAAACCCATACTTAGAGGCAAAAAATGGTACAAGGCAAAGATGTTGTTAAAGCAAGTGGATTGGTGTACGTAACTGATACCATGCCTGGTATTTACCGTAAAGGAAAACCTGGAAAATTTTATTATGTAGATAAAGACGATAATAAAATTACTGAAGATAAACATCTGGACCGGATTAAAGCCCTGGTTATCCCACCTGCATGGCAAAACGTATGGATTGCCAATAAACCCAATGCTTATTTGCAGGTTACAGGAATTGATGCCGCGGGGCGTAAACAATACAAGTACCATGCAAAATGGACCAGCCGTCGAGCTGAAGATAAATATTTTCGCCTGCTCGAATTTGGTAAAGCCTTGCCCAAAGCCCGTAAAAATTTACAGAAAGACCTTCGCCGGAAAGACTTTGACGAACGTAAGGTATTGGCTATTTCAGTAGATGTACTGCAAAAAACGTTGATCAGGGTAGGAAATGAAAGCTACAAACAGCTATATGGCTCTTTTGGCCTGACCACCCTGCGTGATAAACATGTTAAGATAAATGGCAGTAAAATTACTATGGATTTTGTGGGTAAAAAGGGCGTGCATCAAAAATTAGAGCTTAACGATCTCTCGCTGGCTAAATTGGTCAAGAAATGTCGTGATATTCCGGGTCAGGATCTATTTCAGTTTTATACAAATGATGGAGAGCATAAAAGTATTGATTCTGGTAAAATAAATGCCTATATAAAGGAAATTACAGGCGATGATTTCACGGCAAAAGATTTCAGGACCTGGGGTGGTACGCTCGAAGCGCTTCGGCAGTTTGCCCAATGCCAGGTGAATGAAAATGCAGGTTTAAACAGTAAAAAACAAATTGTTGCCGTTTTAGATTGTGTAGCAAAAAAACTGGGTAATACACGGGCAGTATGTAAAAGTTCTTATGTTTACCCGCTTTTGCTTACGGCTTATGAGAATAATCAGTTAGATAAATACCTGAAAAAGATGAACAATCATTCTCTTAAAGGGAAAGTGAGTTTGGAACACAATGAAAAGGTGTTGTTATCCTTTTTAAAATCAGGTAGTAAGTAAAAAAGCAATTATATTTGTCCGTTTATCCTATTATGCAAATTAATCTCGACGATAAAGCCAATATTTTTAATACGCTTATAGAAGAGTCTCCAATGCCCATCGCGCTTTATACTGGAGAAAATATGGTTATTCAGGTGGCTAACAAAGCTATGCTTAAAGCCTGGGGCAGAGATTTATCGGTAATTGGTAAAGAATTGGCCCTCGCGCTGCCTGAGTTAAAAGATCAACCCTTTCTTAGTATTCTTGAGCAGGTAAGAAGTACTGCTATGCCTTATGAAGCCAAGGAAGATAAGGTGGTACTTTTAAATGATAATGTACTCCAAACTTTCTATTTCGATTTTACTTATAAACCGCTGCTTGATCAAGACGGTAATGTATGGGGTATTTTAAATAATGCTACCGATGTAACCGAACTCGTAAATGCCAAGTTTAAAGTAGAACATAGTGAAGCGCTATTCAGGCAAATGATTTACGATGCACCTGTGGCCATTGGTATTTTAAGGGGTAGAGATCTTATTATAGAAGAGGCCAATGACGAACTGTTAAAAATATGGAGGAAGAGTAAAGACATCATTGGCATAAAACTTTTAGATGGATTGCCCGAAATTGTCGACCAGCCTTTTCCAGAACTCTTGTTACAGGTTTATGATAGCGGAGTTGCCCATTACGGTTACGAAACCAAGGCGCGGTTGGAGCATAATGGGGCGGAAAGTGATTTTTATTTCAACTTTGTTTACGATCCTATTTTTGGCCAGGATGGCGAGGTTACTGGCATTATGATCGTGGCTAACGAAATTACCTTACAGGTGGTATCAAAAATGGAGGCTGCCAAAAGCGAAGAGCGTTTTCGTAATTTTATGTACGATATACCGATGGCTACGGCCTACTACCAAACAGAAAACATTGTTATCAGTTTGGCAAACGATGAAATGCTCCGGTTTTGGGGTAAGGATAAAAGTGTAATCGGTAAAACCGTTGCTGAAGCCATACCTGAATTAAACGTACAGCCATCTGTTGATGTTTTAAAGGAAGTATATCAAACAGGAATAACTTACCATGCTGATCAGGAAGAATTCGAGGTGATTATTGATGGTAAGGAAGAAAAGCGTTGGTTCTCTTTTACATATAAACCGATAAAAGATTCAAGTGGACACGTGTATGCCATTATACATGCCGCGATGGATGTGACCAAGCTAGTGCGGCTACAACAACAAAAAGATGAATTTTTAGGAATTGCCAGTCATGAATTGAAAACGCCAGTAACCAGTATTAAAGCCTATGCCCAGGTGCTCGAACGCATGATCAGCAATGATGGCGATGAAAAAAAGGCTACTATGGTACGTAAAATGGACCTGCAATTGAATCGGTTAACGGGCCTGATTGGCGATTTGCTTGATGTAACCAAAATTCAATCTGGCAAAATGACTTTTAATCCAGTCGAATTTGATTTTGATGCTGCTGTTGAAGATATTGTTGATGAAATGCAGCACATCAGTTCCAAACAGAAGATAATTTGTGATTTAAAGAGTAATGCAATCGTTTTTGCCGATAAAGAACGCATTGGGCAGGTGATTACCAATTTTTTATCTAATGCAATTAAATATTCTGTTGATGCCGTTGAGATTAACGTTGCCACTTTTAGCCAAGGTGGCGAAGTGATATTAAGCGTTAAAGATTATGGGATCGGTATTTCGGAGGATATGCAACACCTGGTTTTCGATCAGTTTTACCGTGTAGATGGCAATTTACAGCATACCTACCCTGGTTTGGGTTTAGGCCTTTACATCTCAGCCGAAATCATAAAAAGTGAAGGCGGCAGGATTTGGGTAAACAGTACTGTTGGACAAGGGGCCACCTTTTTCTTTGCACTAAAAACTAAATCGTTCAGATCATACAACTAATTGCAATCTGAACGATTATTTATGCTTTAGGAGCTTTCTTGATCGGGTGTACCGGCTGCTCTTCGTTTTCACGCTGTTTAGCCGGATTATTTGTCCGAACTGGCTTATTGGGCGTACTGTCGTTTTCTTTTCTCACTGTTTTGTGGTCAACAGGTTCTCTACCCTTTGGTACTTCTTTCTCGTAATTACTTCCGGGTTTATCACTTTTAACTTTTGGACCGCTCATGATGTAATAATTTAATGAATTTTGAATGATTGAATGGCACAACGCTTATCAATTACAAATCATAACAAACCGTTACCGGTTAAGTTTGAAAATAATTGCAAATGCAACTCAATTATTCTCTCATTCAATAATTAATTGTAAAGCAAATATTTCTTCCGCATCGTTTTGTAAGCACTCAAGCCTGGTTCCCAACTGGCTCTGATTTCTGCTTCGCTTCTACCGTCAATTACCTGCTGCCTGAAATCTGCAACACCAACTAATCTTTCAATAACGCCCATCTCTTTGCTCAGTTTAGTGTTAAAAAAGTCTTCTTTTTTTGGCGATGCCTGATATAATGAAATTAACCACGATAAATTGATCTGTTTTCTTTTGCGTAGCTCCGCTGTATCATAAGTTCTTAAATCTAAACCATAACAAACCTGATCCTGAAACAATGGTGTTTCAGACATTCCTTTTATACTTTTTGGCGTGAAACTAAAGTCGAATTTACCTTTAAGGTAAGGCGCTCCAACAATAGTAAAAGGAAACATGGTTCCACGGCCATGGTTTAAATAAGTGCCCTCAAATAAACAGGTAGATGGGTAAAGTAAAATAGATTGCTGTGTATTTAAGTTAGGCGAGGGTTTAACCGGTAAAGTATATTCCATGTTATGGTCGTAATTGGCATTTTTGATGATGGTTATTTTACATTTCACCCTATCTTTCAACCAGCCTTCACCATTTAACATTTGCGCATATTCGCCAACCGTTAAACCATGTGCAATGGGTATTGGCTGCACCCCAATGCCCGATTTAAATTTTGGATCTAAAATCGGTCCGTCGATTAAATAACCATTTGGATTTGGACGGTCTAAGATTAATAACATTTTATTGTTAGCGGCACAGGCTTCCATAACATGTTGCAGCGTGTTGATATAGGTATAAAAACGGACACCCACATCCTGAATATCGAATACCATAATATCAATATCGGCTAAATCTTCAGCTGTTGGCGTACTGTGTTTGCCATAAAGTGAGATGGCTTTTATGCCGGTTTTAGTATCAACATCATCTTTAACGGTGACGCCAGCGCTGGCATTTCCTCTAAAACCATGCTCAGGACCAAATATCTTCTGGATTTGCACACCTCTTTGTAACAGGCTATCAACCGATGTTTGCGCACCAATGATTGATGTAGGATTAACCACCATGCCCACACGTTTACCTTTTAATAGTGGCAGATACTTTTCGGTTTGTTCTGCACCGGTTTTAATCGTTGTTGGTAGTTTAACGGTCTTAATCATCAGTTTTTTATGCTCAGGGCTTTTCTTGCCCAAAACCTCCTGTTCTTTTGGCTTGGGCTGGCCACAGGCCGATAATGCAATTAAACTGGTTAAAGCAAAGCTGATATAATTTTTCATTGTAGTATATGCTAATCTTCCGGTATTATAATAAAACAATTTACAGCATATTTCATTTATGCTATTGGTGTTTCTCGTGATAAGTTAATGATTGATGTTTAAAGTTGGTTATTTATTTTCAAAAATGCCATTTTTAAAAAGGAATTGAGCATTTTTGTTAATACAAACTGATTAAATTGAATTTCGAATATTTCATAGCAGGGCGGATAGCCATTAAATCTGAACGTACTTTTTCAAAACTCATTGTCCGCATTGCAATAGCAGGCGTGATGCTGAGTCTGGCTGTTATGATTCTTTCTATAGCCATTATTAAAGGCTTTAAAACTGAAATCCAAGATAAGGTAAGGGGATATTTAGGCGATATACAGATTACCCGTTACGATCTGAACAATTCATTCGAGCATTCGCCCTTCGTACCTGATGCAGAAACGGAAAAGATGCTCAAAAACAATCGCGATATTGAATATTATTATCCTTTTGCTACAAAACCTGCTATTCTATCAGCCAATAATGAAATTGAGGGCATTAATTTTAAGGGAATAGATAAAAGCTACAAATGGGATTACATTAAACAGCATATTATCAGCGGTACCATCATCGATTTTTCTGATAGTACAGCAGCCATGCAAGAACTGCTGATCTCAAAATATACGGCCAATCGATTAAAACTTAAAACCGGTGATGATTTTATCATGTACTTTGTTCAAAACCAGTTGCGTCCGCGTAAATTTAAAATTGTAGGTATTTACGATATTGGTGTAGAAGATATTGATAAGGGTTTTGTGCTGGGCAACCTGAATATAATTAAACGCCTAAATAACTGGAAAGCTAATGAAATTGGTGGTATAGAAATCAGGATTAAGGATTTTAAGCGGCTTAAACCCATTTCTGATAACATTTATGAAAATCTCCCACGTAATTTACGCTCCTATTCCATTGAAGAAAATTTTCCTAATATTTTTACCTGGTTAGGCCTTCTAGATGTCAATACCAAAGTATTATTAATCCTGATGCTCATCGTAGGTGTAATTAATATGATTACGGCATTGTTAATTATGATTCTGGAAAAAACTAATATGATCGGGATGCTAAAATCTTTTGGGGCCAGCAACTGGAGCATTATGAAAATTTTCCTTTACAATGCTGCTTATTTAATTGGCATCGGCTTGTTACTTGGTAATATTCTGGGCTTGGGGCTTGGTTTCTTACAGCAGTCTACGCACATTTTTAAACTTAATCAGGCGTCGTACTTTTTAGCTTATGCACCTATAGAATTTCATTTTATTGATGTATTGCTGCTAAATATTGTTACGGTTGTGGTATGTTTAACCGTTTTGGTTATTCCTTCGTTATTGATCAGCAAGGTTTCTCCGCTTAAGGCCATCAGGTTTAAATAAAAAACTTGGGGCACCGGTCAGATCAGTTCCCGATGCCCAAGCAACCTAAACTAAGCTCTTGTTTGTCAACCTTCAACTTGTGTAATATCATGCTTCTAAAGGCTGAGGATAAGGTTTGGATGCTGATTAATTTAAAAACATAATCTATACCAAGCTAATTGCTTCTTTTTAAAATATATTCATAATCTATGGTAGCGTAGGTAGCAGGAGAAAAGTCTGCTTTTTTATTGAACCTTTTTCTCAGGGTTAAATCCACACCGCTGCTTCTAATATCGTATTCGCCATTTAAAATCATATTCCAATCAAAATCTGCCGTCCAGGCACCTTCATCCTCAAAATAACCAATACGATTTTTGAAAGTATAGGATCCTTTCCCGCTTAGTGGTTTTAAGTTAGCATTTGCGCCTGGCGTAATATTGAATTTTCCATTCCGTAATGAAATAGAAATTGGCCGGGTTTCGGGTACAGATTTATCACTATTGGTGATTACCAAAACACCTGCGTAATTACCATCCAGTAAAACATCTACGTTTGTGGATTTATTACAGCCCAAAGCTAAAATCAGGATGAAGAGGAAAATACAGATTTGGACTTTCATACTCCTTAAACGAAGTTGAAAATGAAAACGCTACAGTTAAATCGAAATCCACTCTATACCTTGGGTACTGTGGATAAATTCTGGTCGTGGTTCGAGGTTTAAATACGGATAAGTGACTTTTGAAAGGTATAAGCCAGTAGGATGTGCAGGTAATGATATTTTTGAAGGTTTAAGGGTAATCAGTTCGCTTTCGAATTCATCAAAACTGAGTTCTCCCTTGCCAACCATTAAAATTTTGCCCATAATTAAGCGGATCATTTTGCCCAAAAAGCGGTTGCTGGCAATATGAAACCTTAACCTGTCGCCCTTTGCGTTTACAAATAAATCTGCTTCCATTACATTGCATAAGGTATGTTCATATTTATCGGGGTGCGTACAAAAAGCCCTGTAATCTTTATATTGAGGTAATAATTTTACTACCGCCTTCATTTTATCAAAATCTAAGTGGTTTAATAGATAAAAGGAACTTTGGGTGCTTAAAAAAGGATCTTTATAGGTATGGAGAAAATAATCATATTTACGCTGTACGGCATCAAAACGGGCATGTGGTTTACCTTCCATTTTAATAATGTCGAATACCGCAATATTATAGGGTAAAGCTTTATTTAAAATGAAAAGCAGATCGAAATCAATCTCCCTTTCAATATCGGCATGAAAAAAAAATTGACTGGCATGTACTTGCGCATCGGTGCGTCCACACCCGTTAATGGCAGTTGGCGATTTTAAAATCTTCGACAGCGTTTGCTCTATAACTTCCTGAACGCTTTTAACTCCGGGTTGTTTTTGCCACCCACTAAAGTACTGGCCTTGATAGGCAATGTGAAAAAAATACCTCATTATTCTGCTGCAATTTTACGGAAATTTTAGCAGCGGGAATATTAAATCATACTTTTGTGCTGTAAATTTTAATCATGGATTTAATAAACTGTCCCTGTGGAAGTGGAATAACTTTTCAGCTTTGTTGCCAACCCTATCATTTCAAAACAAAAACAGCACCAACAGCCGAAGCTTTAATGCGTTCGCGATATTCGGCTTTTGTAGTAGCTGATGCAGATTATCTTTATGAAACCACACACATCAGTAAAAGAAAGAACCATTCCAAACGTGGTTATTTAAGCAGTGCAAAAAATACCAAATGGCTAAAACTCGAAATTGTTTTTTCAGATTTTGATACTGTCGAGTTCAAGGCCTATTATCTGAATAAGAAGTTCCAAACTGAAATATTGCATGAAAAATCTAACTTCAGGTTAGAAGATGGGCGATGGTATTATGTGGATGGGGAATTTTATGAATAAGATTATACTCCTTTTGGCTATAATTTCTTTGCTTCGTTCCAATACACATCCATTTCTGCAAGCGTCATATCGGCCAAAGCTTTTCCGTTTTCTTTTGCTTTGGTTTCGAGGTATTGAAAACGTTTGATGAATTTTTTATTGGTTTTTTCTAGGGCATTTTCAGGATTGATGTTGATGAAACGTGCATAATTGATCAACGAGAAAAGGACATCACCAAATTCTGATTCTGCTTTTTCTATATCAATGGCAGTATTGTCGGCAACATTGAATTCTGTTTTAAACTCTTGCAGTTCTTCCTCAACTTTTTCCCATACTTGATTTTTATCTTCCCAATCAAAGCCAACTCCACGGGCTTTTTCCTGGATTCGGGCAGCTTTAACCAAAGCGGGGAGTGACGATGGAACACCAGCCAACACCGATTTGTTGCCTTCTTTTAGTTTAATCTGTTCCCAGTTTCGCTTAACGTCTTCTTCGTTTTCCACCTCAACATCACCATAAATATGTGGGTGCCGGTTTACAAGTTTATCGCAAACGCCATTTAGAACATCGGTAATGTTAAAATCGTTGGTTTCGGAAGCAATTCTGGAATAAAAAACCAGATGCATCATTACATCACCAAGCTCCTTTTTAATTTCGTTTAAATCGCCATCTAAAATGGCATCACTTAACTCATAAGTTTCTTCTATGGTTAAATGACGCAGTGTTTCCATGGTCTGTTTTTTATCCCATGGGCATTGCGTACGCAGTGTATCTAAAACTGTAAGTAAACGTGTAAAGGCATCAGCTGGATTATTGGCGCTTGCAGGAATTGGATGATTAGGCATGTTTTATGTTGAACTAAATTTATCGAATGCTAAAGTACCAAACCCAAACGATTAAGAAAAGCTGAAAAGGAATTCTGAACCATAAATATTTTGGCCCCGGACCTGGCTTATACAAATCTTCGTAATTGATGCGGTTCTTGGCTGCGTAGATATTTGCTGGTAGAATGACTATATAGAAAATAATCAGCGCTATTCCGGTGAAATGCCTGGTGCCTGGTATCGCCAGTCCGATTGCAAATAAGATTTCCATAACTCCTGTTAAAAGTACAAGTTCTACTTTTTTAGGGATGAATAATGGAACCATGGCAGCCATACTGGTTTTAAATTTGAAATGGCCAATAGCAGTAAAAAGCAGCATCGCAGCCATAGCCATATTACCTGCAAAAATATTTCCTTTATCAAAGGTGGTGTGGGTGCCAAATGCCAATAGCGCAACATAAACGATTACGAGTACAAATAAAGGTTTCATTTAAGGAACTAATTTACTTTATTAAATTAAATGCAATTAAAATCGTAGCAATAAACAGTACCAACAGCCCTGATAAAAAGATGAAATCGGCTGCTTTTTCCAACCGCAGGCTTGTCATTCTTTGTCTTCTCATCGAAATAAAAGATAAGATACAGCTGGTCATAAAAAACATTACAGCAGCCACGGCAAATTCGTCAATTAGCGAACCATCGGTAAGTGCCAGCTTTTTTAAAGAGGTAAGCACAATGAAGCAGATCCCTAAGAGATTAGCAGAGGTGCTTAAAATATGTGGCGATCTGTTTTCGGCCATTTTAATCTTTTTCTTCTAATTTAATCTTTTTTGTAATCCGGTAAACGCGTTTCTTTTTATCGGGTTTATGTTCTTCACCCATTAATATGCCCCATGGTTTTAGGCTGTCTACTCTATCGAAAATTATTTTTAAGATGGCCAGATAAGGAATACATAAAAACATGCCTGAAATGCCCCAGATCATCTCGCCAACCACAATGCCGATAAAGGCAAATAAAGCATTTATTTTTACTTTTGAGCCCACTACTAATGGCATCAGTACATTACCGTCTATGGCATGTACACCAACAAAGGCAATAAGCACCAGCAGCACTTTACCAGCACCTGCCGTAGCAAAAGTAATCAAGCAGCTTACCAACAATGCGAAGAATATGCCCAGATATGGAACTACATTAAAAATACCTGCCACCAGGCCCAACAGAACCGCATATTTAACACCCAATAAACTCAGTACCGTAATCATTAACACCGTAACAATGAGCATTTGTAAAAACAAACCTATGATATATTTTTTAATGATATACTGGATCTGGCTCACAATTTCTGAAACTTTTTCTTTGTGCTCTTCACTAAAAACAGAAGTTAAAAAAGTAAATAAAACTCTACGGTAGTTTAAAATAAAAAAAGTGAATAGTAGGGTGAAACCTAAAAATAATAGTGTAGAGGATAGGGTAGATAGGGTTGTAGCCACAATTGCAGCACTGGTAGCTAAAGCTTTTTCTGTACTATCGTTTAAATAACTGAGTTGTTTCTGAGAATTTATACCGAAAGTATGCGAAATCCATTTTTGGAGTTCATGGTATGAAACATTTGCTTTCTCTTTAAGTAAGGGCCAATCTGCCCACAAATCGCTTAGTTGATTGCCAAAAAAGTATACAATACCTCCAATAACAGCAATCATGAGAATAACTGATAGCAAGGTTGATAAACTCCTTTTAAATTTTAATCTGTGCTCTAGAAAATTACCTACAGGTAATAATAAAATCGCCATTAAAAAAGAAAAAAGCAGGGGAGCCAGCAAAGAGTGGCCTAAAATGGCAATGTATGTTAAACTGATTAAACAGAAAAGAACCAGTGCCAGTTTGGGTAGAAAAGATAGTTTGTCTTTCATATATTTTAAAAATCCTGTTTAATACAAAATGCCCGATTAATTGTTTCATTAATCGGGCATTTAAATATAAGAG
The DNA here is from genome assembly GCF_026239555.1 of Pedobacter sp. PF22-3. Taxonomy (GTDB): domain Bacteria; phylum Bacteroidota; class Bacteroidia; order Sphingobacteriales; family Sphingobacteriaceae; genus Pedobacter. The sequence continues at coordinate 93,383 of NZ_JAPIVP010000016.1, forward strand.
ATTATTTTAATAGCTGCTCGCTTTATCTAAAAGAGAAATATCTTCTGCTGATAATTTTAAATTAGCGGCTTCAGTAAACGATTTTAATTGATTTAAATCGGTAACGCTTGCAATCGGAGCCGTAATTGATGGGTGATGAATTAACCAGGCCAGGGCTACAGAAGCTGGTTCAACACGGTGCTGCTCTGCAACCTGATCCAGTGCTGCTAAAATTTTAAAGCCACGTTCGTTCAGGAATTTTTTAACGCCTCCGCCACGCTGGCTTTTGTTCAGATCATTTTCGCTGCGGTATTTCCCTGTTAAGAAACCGCTGGCCAGCGAATAATAAACCACAACGCCCAAGCCATATTCCTGGCAGATTTTTTCGTGTTCCCGCTCAAAGTCTGCTCTATCGTAAAGGTTGTACCCCGGTTGGTAAACTTCGTAACGCGGTAAACTATTTTTGGTGGAATAAATCAACGATTCTTTAAGTCGATCGGCGGAAAAATTCGATGCTCCGATCCAACGGACTTTACCAGCCTTGATTAAAGTTTCGTAAGCACTTAGGGTTTCTTCAACAGGGGTGCTTTCGTCATCAAAGTGAGAAAAGTAAAGATCGATATAATCGGTTTGCAAGCGCAATAAAGAATGTTCTACTTCGTTGATGATGTAATCTCTCTTCAACGATTTGCCTTGCCCCATATCTGAACCTACTTTGGTTGCGATAATAATGTTGTGACGCCTGTTGTGTTTTTTTAGCCAGTTACCAATGATCGTTTCCGATTCGCCACCACTATTGCCAGGTGCCCAACGCGAATATACATCTGCCGTATCGATAAAATTGAAACCACTTTCTACAAATTGGTCTAATATTTCAAACGACTTCTTTTCATCAATCGTCCAGCCAAAAACATTTCCTCCAAATACGATGGGTGCAATATCTAAATCGGTTTTTCCTAAGGTTCTTTTTTCCATGATATGAATGTTAATACCTTTCTAACAAAATTAGATGACGTAGGTTTTAGGGGAGTAGTCTGAGTTTATGAAAAATGTTCTATTTCAACTGCATAGGACTCAAGAATTTGACAAAGTGCACAGCTTTTGGCGTATACGCTTTCATCACAGAGACGTAAAGAAAGATATTTGTGGAAAGTTTACTTCGGACTTTCGGACATCAGACCTCTGATTATTTTAACCTTCCATCTTAACTGCACGCAACATTTCTCTTTTTCCCGGGGCGCCTGGTAATTTTTCGATAGTAAATCCACAGGCTTTAAGAGCCCTTTTTAGTTTGCCAGTAATGGCGTAGGTAACAAAAGTACCACGGGGTTTTAAGAAACTGCAGGCGTGTGCAATAATTTCATCACTCCACATTTCGGGTTGGTGCTGTACAGAAAATGCATCGTAATAAATCAGGTCAAATTGGTTATCGCTGCGGTATTCGGCCAATGTAGTATGCGGAATTTCTAAGGTGCAATGTGGAGTTAATTTTTGTGGTGCTTTTAATGCTTCCTGATAATTTGAAAAAAACTCAGTCCATATTTCTTCAGGAACATATGCCGCATAACCTGTTTGCTTTATTATATCTGTAGTAAGCGGAAAGGCCTCAATGCTAGTATAGCTAAGGTTAAGGTTGTTTGCCGCACAATATTCGAAACTTAAAATAAAGTTCAGTCCAGTACCAAAACCGACTTCCAAAATGGAAATTTCAGCTTGGTTCGCGGATGCGAATTTCAAACCGGCATCAATAAATACATGTTTGCTTTCCTGCAGCGCACCATGTTTGCTATGGTAATGTTCGCCTATGGTTTCGTTATAAAGCGTATTGGAACCATCTGCAGTAGGCGTAATTATATTCATGAGCATGGACTATTTTGTTTTTGAAGGTAATGGTGCAAATATAGGAACAGGATTGATAGGATTTTTAGATTTCAAGATCAATGTGCGGTTCCAGGATTTAATGAGTAAAAATTAATTAGTCAAAGATCACATTTGTCTTTATACTTGTGTCTTATACTTTCGGCTGTCCAACTTAATCATCGGACTTCTGAGTCCTGACCTCTGATTTTTTTCTCTTTCAGCTTTAATCTTTTGTGTTTAGCTTTGGTCTGACCCTAAACCCTAAACCCTAAACCCTAAACCCTAAACCCTAAACCCTAAACCCTAAACCCTAAACCCTAAACCCTAAACCTTAAATGGATATCGAATCTTTCAGAGAATATTGTTTGAGTTTACCCGGCACTACAGAGGGTATGAAATGGGAGCATCTGTGTTTTATGATAGAGGAGAAAATCTATGTAATTATCGCTATTGATGAGGGTAGCCGTTTTTCTATCAAATGCAATCCGGATGAATTTGATGAACTCGCTGCCCGAGATGGCATTGCGCAGGCCTATCATATGGCAAAGCGGCAATGGATTCAGATTGAAAATTTGGATGTGTTGAACGATAAAGAGTTAAAAAAAAGGGTGGCCGATTCCAGGGCGATGGTTTTAGCTAAATTACCTAAGAAAACGCAGGCCAGGTACGCTTAAATTTTTCTGTTGAAACGTAGAATATTTTAATGCAATTTTCTATACCAACTTTTTTAAGGCCATGATGTAGCCGATATGTAGTCCTTCATGAAAAGGGATAAAGTTTATGGCATCTTCTATGGAATTTAATTTCATGCCGTAACGCTTATCCCAAGGGTCGAACTTTAGAAAAATACCACCCGAATAATCGATGGCTAAACGATCCATGCTATTTAAGAATGTATCAAAAATGGAATCAATCTCTGTCTGCTCAATAAAATTTTCTGGTTTTGTTCCGCTTAAAAATGGCGAAAAATGTTCTTCTGTAACCGTTACTGCTATGCCCGATCTTACATAACACAGGTTTTGCTGTGCAGCTGTTAAATGGCCAATGTTCCAGATGATGTTATTGTTAAAACCTACGGGGATTTTGTTTAATTGTGCTGTGTTTAAGTTTTTTACCAATTCTAGAACAAAAGCTCTGGTATTTTTAATCTGGGTGATCGTAGCAATTGTATTGGACATCAAATTGTTTTATAAATGGCTATTTATTATTCGTTTTTTGTTTCTTCCGCTTTGGTCTCGTCTTTTTTAATGCCTTTGTCAGCATTAAGCTCTTTCGACTTCATAATATTAAAACGGTACATTTCTTCAATCCCAACAAGTTTTCGCGTACATTTATCAATGTCTGTTCCTTCTTCCCATAAATACGGGCGGAAACTATAGGTTTTGGTGCCATCCAAATTTGCAATAAACTGATCCCAGCTGTTCCAGCGTAATCCTTTATAAAATTTAGAGAGATCACTATCGAAACAAAAAACAAGGAATTCACCATAACCAGCCCCAAGCGGTTGCCAGGTCAGTGTGTTTGGTTCAAGATAATACACGTTTTTGATGTCTTTGCCTAAACCACCGTAATTAATGGCAAAAAAACCGCCTACAGCATCATCTGCAATTAAAAGATAGGGCATGTTGTCGCCATATTCTTTTAAGGTTTTTCCTTTATTCCAATCGGCTACATTTCTGCTTAATCTTTCGCTACCTGAACCTAAAATTCTAATCCAGCCATTATCAACCATAATGCCCCCGGTATTATAAATTACCGAACCAAGTGTGGCATAGGTTGTCATTTGTGAATGATATAAAACCTCTTTTGCCTTTGTGGAATCAACGGGTAGTATTTCCACCTTGTTTTTTGCAGAATCAATCCATTTTTTCACCAGTGGCCATGCAGGATCTGTTTTATTAATTAATTTCTCAAGACTGATCAAATTATTTTCCTGAGCAAAACCTGTGAGGGAAAATAAGGTTAAAGCAAAGATAAAGAGAAAGGTGATTGGGTTTTTCATGGATAGGGTACTTATGTTTTTTCAAAGATAGAACGATAATTGGAATTGCTGAAAGGAGCAGGATAATTTTTGATTTAGGTAAAGCATTGAATTAAATTATTGGTTCTTGAGGACACTGACTATGGCACTTAGAATGACTGTGGTGTTGGATGTTACCATCCTACACGGGGAAAATCATCAATGTCAACGGCTTTTGTTTGTGATAAGATGAAACCAAGGCAGATTGAATTAATGCTTTTGGTAAGTGTCAGATGGAAACATCTGACAGCACAGCTATAAAAAAAACGTCCCGAAAATAATCGGGACGCCTGTAATATTGGGGTGATGTAATAATTGAATTAATGTTGAGGGGAAAGAAAATCTTAAGCCTTACACCCTCCATCTTTCAGCCTTCAACCTCAAAACTACCACATTCTAATTCTGTTTTCTGGTTTTTTATATAGCTTATCGCCAGGTTTAACATCAAAAGCTTCATACCATGCATCCATATTTACTGGTGCACCAATGGTACGGTACTGACCTGGCGAATGTGGATCTGTTTTAATTAATTGAGCCGCACTTTCAGGTAAAATGTTACCTCTCCATACCTGCGCCCAAGCCAGGAAGAAACGCTGATCTGGTGTAAAACCATCAATTTTCTCGTTGCTTTGTCCTTGTTTGGTCATTTTGAAAGCTGTATAAGCTGCATTTAAACCTCCTAAGTCGCCAATGTTTTCGCCCATGGTTAATTTACCGATTACATGAATGGTATCTAATACGGTATAAGCATCAAACTGTTCACCCAAAGCTTTGGTTTTAGCATCAAATTTAGCTTTGTCTTCAGCTGTCCACCAGTTTTTTAAGTTACCAGCGGCATCATACTGACTTCCGCTGTCATCAAAACCATGGCTCATTTCGTGACCAATTACAGCACCTATACCGCCATAATTAACAGCATCATCCGCATTTGGATCAAAGAAAGGGAATTGTAAAATACCAGCAGGGAAAACAATTTCGTTTAGCGTAGGACTATAGTAAGCATTAACCGTTGGAGGCGTCATTCCAAAACGTTTGCGATCAACAGGTTTACCTAACTGACTAATCATTTCGTTATAGCCCCAAATACTTGCACTGCGCAAATTTTGGAAGTAAGTATCTTTATTAATCATTAAACCATCGTAGTTTTTCCACTTTTCAGGATAACCCACTTTTGGTGTAAATGCATGTAATTTAGCCAAGGCCTTTTGTTTGGTTTCAGGGCTCATCCACTCTAAACCATTAATCCTGATTTCGAATGCTTTACGCAGGTTCACAATCATCTGGTTCATGCGTTCTTTAGCTTCTGGCTTAAAGTATTTGGCTACATAAAGCTGACCTAATAATTCGCCAATAGTTCCATCTGTTAAAGATGACATGCGTTGCCAACGTGGTGTTTGTACTTTCTGCCCAGTTTGAGCCTGTGTGAAAGCGAAACTCGCCTTCACAAATGGAGAACTTAAGCTAGAAGCAGAACCTTTTAAAATGTTCCATTCCAAATAGGTTTTCCAATCTTCAACAGGAATCGATTTCAACATTCCATCCAGGCTTGCCATAAATTTTGGCGATGAAACCAGAACAGTGTCTTGATTTTTGATTTTGAATTTTGGTAAATAGGTTTTCCAGTTAATATCTGGCGTTTTTTGGTTCAGTTCGGCAACGGTAAGCTTGTTATAGGTGGCGTAAGGATCACGCATTTCTAAACGGCTCATCTGCGCTTCAGCAAATTGCTTTTCGATTTTGTAAACCGTTGCTGCTTTTTGTTTGGCTTCTTCTGCGGTACTTCCTGTTAAGGTAAATAAAGTAGCCATGTAGGTGTTGTAAGCATCGCGGATCTTAATACTTCGCGCATCATCTTTCAGGTAATAATCACGGTCTGGAAGTGTTGTGCCACCCTGACTAATATTCACCATGTATTTGTTTACGTTCTTGCGGTCTTGGCCAACGCCCAAACCAAACATTCCTCCCCCCAAACCATTTGTTCGCATGTAGGCTACCTGATCCAGCACTTCCTGAATGTTTTTGATTTGCTTAATTTTTGCTAAATCGGCTTTTATTGGTGTATAGCCCAATTTTTCAATGGTTGCGCTATCCATGGCAGCCGAATAAAAATCGCCAACCCTACGCTTAACAGAACCTGCGGGAGCAGATTTATCGGCAGCTGCATCTTCCACTAAAGATTTAACGGCATTGATATTGAAATCGCGAAGTTCGTTAAATGAACCCCAGCGTGTTTCTTTGGCAGGAACTGGATTGTTTTTTATCCAATTGCCACTCGCATAGGTGTAGAAATCGTCGCCTGGCTTAACGGATAGATCCATGTTGGCAGGGTCGATAAATTTTTTTGTTTGTGCATTTGCAGAAAAGCCAGCAGCGACTATACCCAGCGCCGCAAAACATCTTTTCAAATTTTGGTATTTCATTCGCTTAATAAGTTAATAATGATGCGAAATTTATGAAATACTAATTAATACTGGTGTTATATATTAAGAATATTACTTGTTAAACCAGTAGTAAATTTTTGCTAAGCCAAGCCGCCTGATCAAGTTGGATGCTGAAAAAGGAATTTTGATAGATTTCATGATTTTAAATCTTTTATATCACTATTAACATTTTTTAACAAAATTTATTGTGTACTTGTAAAAATTATTGCTATCAAGAATGATTCGGAATAAAGCATATTATTTTCCATAAATTTGAAACACTTATCCAAATCTCGTATGTTTTCAAAAACTTTGAGGTTTTGGAAGTGTTAAGAAAAATATAGTATATAAATGAGCCATTCACACGATAGGGAAGATAGCTGTTGCAGCAGTAAAGTACATTCCGAACCAAAACATACCCATAGCCATGATCACGCACATGAAGAAGGCGACGAACATGACCACGACCATGGTGGAGATCCATCAGCCTTTAAAACGTATTTGCCAGCCATCGTAACATTGGGTATGCTGTTGATCGGAATTGCGTTTGATAATCTTTTTAAGGTTCCGGCATTTCAGGTTATTCGCCCTTATTGGTATATCGTGGCTTATTTACCAGTGGGTATTCCGGTTTTACGTGAAGTTTGGGAAACATTTAAAGCCAAAGATTTCTTTACCGAGTTCTCTCTGATGTCTATCGCTACCATTGGCGCTTTTGCTATTGGAGAGTATCCGGAAGGTGTAACGGTTATGCTTTTCTACACTATTGGCGAGTTGTTTCAGATGGCTGCGGTAAACCGTGCCAAAAGAAATATTAAAGCATTACTTGATGTTCGGGCAGAAGTGGCACATGTATTTCGAAATGGAAAATACGAAGATATTAATCCTGAAAAGGTAGAAATTGGCGAAACGATACAGGTAAAGGCTGGTGAAAAAATCCCTTTAGACGGAGAATTGATCAGTGATAGAAGCAGTTTTAATACCGCTGCTTTAACCGGCGAGAGCAAACCGCGCACCATTAATAAAGGTGAATCGATTTTGGCCGGGATGCTTAATCTGGATAACTTGGTCGAAGTTAAAGTTACTAAAGCCTTTGCAGATAGTGCATTGTCGCGTATTTTGGAAATGGTTCAAAATGCCACTACACGCAAAGCCAAAACCGAACTTTTTATCCGCAAATTTGCGAAAATATATACCCCAATCGTTTTCTTTTTAGCCCTTGAGCTGGTTACTCTTCCAATTTTAATTTTAGGAAGCGAATATCACTTCCAAACCTGGCTGTATCGTTCGTTGGTTTTCCTGGTTATATCGTGCCCATGTGCTTTGGTGATTTCAATCCCATTGGGTTATTTTGGGGGAATCGGTGCGGCATCAGCAAATGGCATTCTTTTTAAAGGGTCTAATTTCCTTGATTTGATTACCAAGTTGAACACCGTTGTAATGGATAAAACAGGAACCTTAACAAAAGGTGTTTTTAATGTTCAGAAAGTAGAAAGCAGTATAGATGAAGCAGATTTTTTAAACTTATTAACGGCTGTAGAAGCCAAATCTACCCATCCAATTGCGAGGGCTATTGTAGCGTATGCAGGCCAGAAAGAAATTCATCCTGCCGATAACATGGAGGAAATTGCCGGGATGGGTTTGAAGGGCTTTGTTAATGGTAAGGAGGTTTTAGCAGGTAATGTTAAGCTTTTGGAGAAATTTAATATTGATTTTGACCCTAAAATTGCATCCATAGAAGAAAGTATTGTTGTGGTTGCTATCGACCAGAAGTATGTTGGTTATGTGCTCATTGCAGATGAAATAAAAGAAGATGCCGCCGAAGCCATCAAACAGCTCCATGAAAACGGAATTAAACAGTTGGTCATGTTAAGTGGGGATAAAACCTCAATCGTTAAGAAAGTAGCTTCAAGTTTAGGAATCGATACTTATTTTGGGGACTTATTACCTGAAGATAAGGTTGCCAGACTGGAAGCAATTAAAAGTGACAAAAGCAATGTGGTAGCCTTTGTTGGCGATGGAATTAACGATACACCAGTGTTAGCCATTAGCGATATTGGCATTGCAATGGGTGCAATGGGTAGCGATGCCGCTATTGAAACAGCTGATGTGGTTATTCAAACCGATCAACCCTCTAAAATTGTTACTGCGGTAAAAATAGGTAAAGCAACCAAAAATGTAGTGATCCAAAATATCGTGTTGGCATTTGCTGTAAAAGCAATTGTTTTAATTTTAGGTGCGGGAGGAATAGCAACCATGTGGGAGGCTGTTTTTGCCGACGTTGGTGTGGCACTTCTGGCGATTTTAAATGCGGTGAGAATTCAGAAGATGAAGTTTTAGTACATTTATACTTTTACCATTAAGAAATTAAGATAGTTAAGGAATTGCCTAAAACTTAATGTCCTTAATTTCTTAAGTGTAAGTAAGATATATTGAAAAATAGAAAGTCGGAATACTATAAAAATTAGTATATTTGATTATGTCTGAGCCAGTTCCATATCCGATCTTAAACGATGATGAGCCCGTTCGGCAGTTCAATGAACTTGATGCATCATTAACTTACAGCTATGCCAGCTATTTAAACTGGCTTTTTCCTGAAAGGGTAGAATTGATTAAAGGTAGGGTTTTTAAAATGAGTCCTGCGCCATCGAGCGTTCATCAGGAAATTATTGGTAACATTTTTCTTAAGCTAGGAAGTTTTTTAAAAAAGAAACCTTGTAAAGTTTATATATCACCATTCGATGTTCGTTTTCCAAAAGAAAGTCATAATGATGAGGCTGTTTTTACTGTTTTACAGCCAGATATTTGCGTAATCTGCGATAGGAGCAAAATTGATGCCCGTGGCGGTGTTGGTGCACCGGATTTAGTTGTTGAGGTTTTATCGCCAGGGAATACCAAAATGGAACTGCTTCATAAATACCGCGTTTACGAAGAGTTTGGCGTTAAGGAATACTGGGTAGTGAGCCAGGGCGATAAAAGTGTTTTGATTTATACCCTAGATGAAATGGGTAAATTCCAACCCTCTAAAATATTTACCCTAAGCGAAAAAATCACTTCAGCCGTATTGCCAGGTTTTGAACTGGCATTGGATGATGTTTTTGAAGATTTATAAAATTCATCAATATTTTTGTATTACTACTTTTTAGTATCTTGAATGATGTCTGAACCTGTTCCATATCCGATCTTAAATGATGGTGAGCCTGTGTGAGCACTCAACAATATTGATGTGCCTTTAACCTAAAGCCATGACCATTCTTCGGTGTTCCTAGAATTTGAACCGGTTTTAGATTAATCAGGTTTTTCTACTAAGTGAGGTCAATACTGCAAAATTCACTGCTTTAGGGTGCTTCGCTCCTCCAAAAACAATCGCCTTATAAATGATTTTTTCTGAATTCTTCAAGTGCATCTTTTAAAGTCTTTCCAATATTTTCTTTAAACCAGGCCATAAAGATTCTGTTGTTCTTCCAGCATTCGCCGAAATGCGATTGAAAATAACGCCGCACATTTGAGGTGTTTTTAAAATTTAAGGTAATCACTGTTTCATCGCTCAATGGTTCAGAATGCCAATTAAATTTGCTCATCCCCAAATATGAAAAATAACTTTTTACTTTCATAATGCTGAACATCCTGCCTTTCGCCTCTATCTTTCTGCTTTGGTCTTTCAGCTTTGACCTGAATTAGCTATTTTTGGGCTTTTATAACAATTTTCATGAGCATTTCCACCAAGTACAATCCTGCAGAAACAGAAGATAAATGGTATAGCTATTGGCTATCCAAGAAGTTTTTCCACTCAGAACCCGATGAACGCGAACCTTACACCATTGTAATTCCGCCGCCAAACGTCACAGGTGTACTGCACATGGGGCACATGCTTAATAATACCATTCAGGATGTATTGATCCGTAAAGCCCGTATGCAAGGTAAAAACGCTTGTTGGGTACCTGGAACTGACCATGCTTCTATTGCTACAGAAGCAAAAGTTGTGGCCATGTTAAAAGAGCAGGGGATTAATAAAAAAGATCTTTCGCGTGAAGAGTTTTTGAAATATGCCTGGGAGTGGAAAGAGAAATACGGTGGTATTATTTTAGAACAGCTAAAGAAATTGGGTGCAAGTTGCGATTGGGACCGTACCCGTTTCACCATGGAGGAAGATCTTTCTGAAGCGGTTATAGATTCGTTTATTCACCTGTATAAAAAAGGATGGATTTACCGGGGTATCCGTATGGTTAACTGGGACCCGGCTGGTAAAACCGCAGTTTCTGACGAAGAAGTAATCCGTAAGGAAGTAAACCAGAAATTATATTATATTAAATACCTCATTTCTGGAACGGAAGATCAGTTTTTAACGATAGCTACAACGCGTCCGGAAACCATTATGGCCGATGCAGCCATCTGTATCAATCCGAACGATGAGCGCTTTACGCATTTAAAAGGTAAAAAGGTTTTCGTGCCGTTGGTTAACCATGAAATTCCGGTTATTGAAGATGAATATGTTGATATCGAATTTGGTACAGGCTGTTTAAAAGTTACACCGGCGCACGATCTGAACGATTATGAACTGGGCGTTAAGCACAATTTGCCTGTTACCGATATTTTAAATGATGATGGAACCTTAAACGAACTGGCGGTTATTTTAGTGGGCGAAGACCGGTTTGTTGCCCGTAAAAAAATCGCCAAAATGCTGGAAGAAGCTGGTCATTTAGCTAAAGTAGAGGACTACAAATCGCAGGTTGGTTTTTCTGAACGTACCGATGCTGCTATCGAACCTAAACTTTCCATGCAATGGTTTGTGAAGATGAAAGAGATGGCGCAGCCAGCTTTGGACGACGTTCTGAATGGCGAGGTAAACTTGATTCCGAATAAATTTGAAAATACCTATCGCCACTGGATGGAAAATGTGCGCGACTGGAACATCAGCCGCCAATTATGGTGGGGACAAAGAATTCCGGCCTGGTACGATGATAAAGGAAATTGGGTAGTTGCCAAAACTAAAGATGAAGCCTTAGAAGAATTCTGGAAGAAAAAACATTTAGATGAAAGCTGCTCAGAAACGGAAAAAGCTGGATTCAAACATCAGTTGGAGCCATTTTTGAGGCAGGATGATGATGTAATGGATACTTGGTTCTCATCATGGTTATGGCCGATTTCAGTTTTCGATGGCTTTAAAAATCCTGAAAATAAAGATATCAACTATTATTACCCAACCAATGATCTGGTTACTGCGCCTGAAATTTTATTCTTCTGGGTGGCCCGTATGATTATGGCCGGACATGAGTTTATGGGCAAAAAACCATTTACCAATGTGTATTTAACGGGTATTGTACGCGATAAATTGGGCCGTAAAATGTCTAAATCACTGGGTAACTCACCAGACCCGATCGGGTTGATTGAAAAATACGGTGCTGATGCGGTTCGTGTGGGGATGTTAATGTCTTCACCAGCTGGAAACGATTTAATGTTTGATGAAAGCTACTGCGAACAGGGACGTAATTTCGCCAGCAAAATCTGGAATGCTTTCCGTTTGGTAAAAGGATGGGAGGTTGATGAAAACCTGGTAAACCCGAATATCCAGGCCATATCCTGGTTCGAGAACCGTTTTAATGAGGCTTTGGTAGAAATTGAAGCCAACTTTAAACAATACCGTTTATCAGAAGCATTAATGATCACTTACAAACTGGTTTGGGATGATTTCTGTGCCTGGTATTTAGAAATGGTTAAGCCAGCCTATCAACAGCCTATTGATGCCGAAAGTTATAAAGCTACAATCGCATTCTTCGAAAATATCATCAAATTACTGCACCCGAATATGCCTTTTATTACTGAAGAATTATGGCATGATGATTTGTTTGCCGATCGTGGCGAAATGGATTGCTGTATTGTGGCCGAATTTCCGAAAGGTGGCACTTTTGATGAGCAATTATTGAAAGATGCCGAGGTAATTAAGACCGTTGTAGCCGAAATTAGAAATGTAAGGAACCAGAAACAGATTTCGCCTAAAGAAGCGTTTCCTTTAAGCATTAAGGTAAATTCTGACCTTGATTACGAAAAATGGCTAAATATCGTTTTCAAACTGGCTAATGTATCAGAAGCTGAAATTGTAAATGATAAAATTGTTGGTGCAACAGCTTTTATGGCAGGTAAAGATGAATTCTTTATTCCATTGACTGAAAATGTTGATGTAGAAGCTGAGCGTGAACGTTTAAATGCTGATTTGGTTTATCTGCAGGGTTTCTTGAAGTCGGTTGATGCCAAATTGAGCAACGAACGTTTTGTACAGAATGCAAAACCTGAAATTATTGCAAACGAACGCAATAAAAAAGCTGACGCTGAAGCTAAAATCAAAATTATTGAAGAAAGTTTAGCGGTTTTGGGCTAATAATAACTTGATATTGCGATCGTCATGCTGAATTTATTTCAGCATCCTTCTTGCTATTAAGACCCTGAAATAAATTCAGGGTGACGAGACTAATATAAGCCCTTTAGATTTTTTCTAAAGGGCTTTCTTTTTTTACCCCTTCTCCATTTCACCTCATCCATTCTCCATCTTACATCCTCCGTTTCCTTTCTAAATTGTTACCAAAGCTCATCCATTTATTAAACTAAAAGTCCTAATTTGGATGCTGTTAAACATCTTATAAATCGTTTAACGCATAAGCTATCTAACCTTATTTAAACCGTTTTATTCTATGGAAAATTCCAGAAGAAAATTTATTAAACAATCAGCAGTATTTGCTGCAGCAACCTATGCAGGTACCATGGGCATGAGCCCCAAAAGTTATGGACGCATCATCGGTGCAAATGATCGGGTACGTGTTGGTGTTGTTGGATTTTCTGATCGCTTTAAAGACACCCTTTTGCCTTGTTTCCTGAACCACAACAAGGAACTCAATTTCGATATCGTCGGTCTTTCTGATTTATGGAACTACCGCAGAGATTTAGGGATTGCCCATTTAAAAGAAAAATTTGGTCACGATATTAAAGTCTGCCGCAACAATGATGAGCTTTATGCCACAAAAGATCTTGATGCTGTAATTATCAGTACCGCCGATTTTCAGCACGCACTTCATACCATCGAGGCTGTAAAGGCCAATTGCGACGCTTATGTAGAAAAGCCTTTTGCCGAAACCATGGACGATGCCAAAGCTGCATTTAAAGCTGTTAAGGCCAGCAAGCAGATTGTGCAAATAGGTTCACAAAGAAGAAGTGGAGAAAATTATATCAATGCTGCAAAATTTATACAGGATGGAAAATTCGGGCCGATCACTGCTGTAGATTTAGTGTGGAATGTAAATCAGCCAGGCAGGTGGCGCCGACCAGATTTAGTAGCTAAATTGAAAGAAGAAGATATTGATTGGAAAAGGTTTTTGTTAAATCGTCCGAACGAGGCTTTTGATCCGAGAAAATATTTAGAATATAGATTATTCTGGCCCTATTCTTCGGGGATGCCCGGGCAATGGATGAGCCACCAGATTGATACCGTGCATTGGTTTACCAATTTAAAACATCCACGGAGTGTGGTGGCAAATGGAGGTATTTATACCTGGAAAGATGGCCGTAGAAATTGGGATTCGATGGTTGCCGTATTCGATTATGGTCAGCCAGATAATAACGATGGCTTCCAGGTTACTTTTACTTCCAGAATGCAGAATAGTGTGGGTGATGTAGGTGAGGTTTATTACTCGAATGGTGGCGAGCTGAATTTAATGACCAATAAGGTGTCGCCAAAAGGCGGTTTAAGGGAAAAAGAGGCTGCAGCTATGGGATTGAAAGCCAACCTTTTGCCTGAATTTGATTTAAGTAAAACCGAAATTAAAGCGGCCACAGGAGCTAATATGGGCGGTGATGCATTAACCTCTGGCCACATGCGCAACTGGATGGAATGTGTACGCAGCCGTAAAACACCAAATGCACCTGTAGAAGCAGGTTATTCGCATTCTATTGCCAATATCATGACCAATGCTGCGGTTCGCACGGGTGCAAAAGCAGTTTTCGATGAAAGCAGACAAGAAGTAATCGCAAACGGAAAAGTATTTAAGTATTAAAATAAAAATATCGTCATTCTTCCTCGCAATGACGGCAAGACAAACCTATCATGTTAAAAATCAAAAAATATAGTATTCTGGCGCTCTCGTTAATCAGTTTATCAGCCGCTGCCCAAAAGGCTAAACCATTATTTGATGGTAAAACGCTTACTGGTTGGAAAGCCGTTGCAGGTGCTGCACCGTATAAGGTTGAAGACGGAATGATTGTGGGCACCATGACCAAAGGCACACCAAATTCATTTTTGATTACCGAAAAAGAATATGGCGATTTCATTTTAGAACTGGATGTGAAACTGGAAGGCGAAACCACCAATTCTGGTATCCAGACCCGTAGCCACATTAAACCAGAAGGGAATGGCGGTAAAGGATTGGTTTTTGGCAGGCAGGTAGAAATAGATCCTACCCCGAGAGCATGGACAGGTGGCATTTATGACGAAGCCAGAAGATTGTGGTTGTATCCTCTAGAACTTAATCCAGCGGCAAAACCTTTGTACAAAAAGAATGAGTTTAACCATTACAAAATCGAATGTATTGGTAACGAAACCAAAACCTGGGTAAATGGAACACCTGTTGCTTATCTAGTTGATACTTTAGATAAATCAGGATTTATCGGTTTGCAGGTTCATGGTATTGGCAATAACCTCGATAATGATGGTAAAAAAGTTTATTTTAAAAATATCAACATCCAAACTGAAGGGCTAAAGGCCAAAGTTTTTCCAAAAGGCATTTATACGGTTAATTTAACCCCAAATACTTTATCTGCTTACGAAAAATCAGAAGGCTATAAACTATTGTTCGATGGTAAAAGCAGTGCAGGTTGGGTTGGTGCTTATAAAACTACTTTCCCTGCCAAAGGTTGGAAAATAGCTGATGGCATTATCAGCGTTGAACCTTCAGGTGGTGCAGAATCAACTAATGGAGGCGATATTGTAACCAAGGATGAATATGCTGCTTTTGATTTATCTTTCGAATTTAAGCTTACACCCGGCGCCAATAGCGGAGTGAAATATTTTGTTACCCTGAGTGAAAATAACAAAGGGTCGGCCATTGGCCTGGAATACCAGGTTTTAGATGATGAATTGCACCCTGACGCAAAATTGGGTAGAGATGGAAACCGTACTTTGGCGTCTTTATACGATTTAATTACTTCGAAAAAGGAAGCCCGTTACCTGCGCCCAATCGGCAGTTGGAACAATGGACGTGTGGTAGTGTATCCAAATAACAAAGTAGAACATTATTTAAATGGTGTAAAAGTTCTGGAATATACCCGTGACTCTGAAGAATTTAAAAAACTCGTTGCTATTAGTAAATATAAAGATTGGAAAAACTTTGGCGAAGCACCAAAAGGACATATCCTGCTGCAGGATCATGGCAATAAAGTAGATTTTAGAACTATTAAAATCAAGAATTTATAACCTGAGTTCGATTAATATTTATGCGTTTTGATTAGTTTTAGTCTACTTTTCTTAACGCGATCGTCATGCTGAATTTATTTCAGCATCTTTCTTGCTATATAGACCCTGAAATAAATTCAGGGTGACGACTGTGAGCTAAAAATATCCGAGAAAACTTTTAAGCCAATATTAATAATCCAATTTTGGTTTTCTGTATTAATTTGTGGTTAAATATATTTACGAATAAAGAAATAAAACATTAACATATCATGCACCGTCGATCTTTTGTTAAAACATCAGCTTTAGTAGGCTCTGGTTTGCTATTGGGCAATCAGGCTCTCGCCAATTTAGTAGCAGACGAAATTATTAATGTGGCCATGATTGGTTGCGGCGATCGCGGTAAAGGGGTTTTGTCGGTAATTAAATCCATGCCGACCAAATATAACGTTAAAGCCTATTGCGATCTGCTCGATTTCAGGCTTAAGGAAACTGAAAAGTATGTTCCAGCAGAGGCCAAAGCCATAAAAGATTATCGAAAAGTTTTAGAGGATAAAACAATCGATGCGGTTTTTATTGCTACACCTTTAAGCGAGCATTTCGACATTGCAAAAGATGCTGTGCTGGCCGGTAAACATGTTTATGTAGAAAAAACCATGACTTACAACATTACCCAGGCACTTGAGCTTAAGAAGTTGGTTAAGCAACACCCTAAGCAGGTTTTTCAGGTGGGATACCAGTACCGTTATTCGCCCTTGTATTTTAAGGTGAAAGAGATGATCCAGAGTGGTTATTTGGGTAAGGTTAGCCAAATCGATTGTCGTTGGGACCGTAACGGTAACTGGCGCAGGGCTGTTCCAGATCCATCTTTGGAGCGCAAAATCAACTGGAGGATGTACAAGGAATATTCTGGCGGATTGGCTGCCGAACTGCTCTCACACCAGATCGATTTTATCAACTGGGCTTTCGAAACCCAACCTGATGAAATTATGGGCGCTGGAGGGATAGATGTTTTTAAGGATGGCCGCGAAACTTATGATAACATTCAAGCGGTATTGCGTTATCAGGAAAAAGGTATGATTGGCAACTTCGGGGCCACCTGCGGCAATGCACATGATGGTTATCTGTTTAAAATAAAAGGTACAAAGGGCTCGGTTTCCCTGCTGACCAATACTGGCTTATTTTATCCTGAAGAAAGCACCAAAAAAGAATTGGGTATTGTTGATGGGGTAACCGGAGCGACAAAAATCGTGGTGAATAAAGACGGCGGAATCCCTATTTTGGACAAAGCCACCATTGATGGTACAAACTATGCGTTGGATGAATTTTACAAATCAATAACCACCAGGAAAGAACCCGCATCAAATATCAATACCGGAACCCAGGCCGCTATTTGCGTGGCCATGTGTAATGAGGCGATTTATAGCGGTAATAAACAGGTTTGGAAGCCGGAATATAGTGTTTAAGTGATCTGTTATCTGCACAAAATCGTCATGGCGAGAAGGCTTTTTCAGCCGACGAAGCAATCTAAAAGATAGATTAATAGAGATCATTGTAAGATTGCTTCGTCGTTCCTCCTCGCAATGACGGAAAAACAAAGAATCTTTAATGCTCTTAATTTTTTTTGGAAAGCAATTGTTGTGGTTGGTTTTAAAGTTAGTCCTGCTTTTCATTACAAGTCCTCGCTGCGCTGTGGGCTTTACATTTCAATCAGGTTTAAAATTTAAAGGCTTTTGCTGCTATTGAAGGATATAGCATCATTCAGAAAGACACTATTCCTGCGTATTGCAACCCCTAATAGTCTTGCTGGCTGTGCCACCTAAACCCGATCGAAGCGGGATGCCGATTTTTTCAATCGGCAGAAGCGGGAGCGGGACTGAATAGACCTAAGGACCACTGTTTCTGCTTTCCAAAAAAAAGATTTAAATCATATTGCTACTGCTGTAAGATTTTCTCGCGCTTTGGAATAACGGTAAAGGAAGATCCTTCGTGCCTCAGGATGACAGATACTGCTTAAAGCCCCAAATATTCAGGCATTTCTTCTACAAAATTAAAGCTGCCTTTCTCCAGGTCCATTTTGGCATAAACATGCTGCAAACCGTTGGTTAACACAATCCATTTCGCCTGATGTATCGAATTATAACGCGAGGCCTGATCAAAAACAGATTGTGTAATTTTCACCTTTGGTGCCTTGCATTCAATCAACATCAGCTTTTCACCAGCGGTATTGTAAATCAAAATATCGCTTCGTTTTTGTAATTGGTTTAAAACCAAACCACCTTCAATCTGGATTAACGTACGTGGAAATTTCTTCTCTAAAATCAGGTTTTGTATAAAATGCTGTCGCACCCACTCTTCGGGTGTAAGTACCAGGTGTTTCTTCCTCAGCTCATCAAAAATAAATACCACGTCATCCTTTTTGGTAATTTTAAATGGGTAGGGCGGAAGGTTAAGCGGAGTAGGAGTGAACATTTCAGTTTTCAGTTGGTAGTTTTCAGTTGTATGTCACTTAACAATGCAACAGTAAAACAATTTATCAGTTATTGCAGCTTCAAAGGTAGTTAATTTTGGGCTATGCGATGAAGCCTGCAGTCTAATGTCTCAAATCTCATATCTAACATCTCATATCTCTAAATTATAAACATTTACCCAAATCCTTAAACCTAAATTGTAATTTTACGGGCAATGACTGCTGCCGAAATTATTAAAGATATTAAAGCCCGAAAGTTCAAACCTGTATACTTATTGCATGGTGAAGAATCTTATTACATCGATCAGGTAACCGATTATATCGAAGATAAGCTGCTGAATGATGCTGAAAAAGGTTTCAACCAAACCGTTTTATATGGAAAAGATACCGATATGGCAACGGTTTTGGGTGCTGCAAAGCGTTACCCGATGATGTCTGATTACCAGGTGGTAATTGTTAAGGAAGCGCAGGATTTAAAATGGGGTAAGGAAGACAGTTCAAAAGAGGGCGAATTTGTGCTCAATTACTTCGAAAAACCGCTTCCCAGTACCATTTTGGTGCTGGCTTATAAATATGCCAATTTCGATAAACGTAAAAAAATCTATAAAGCGATCAATAAAAGCGGACTGATTTTTCAGTCAGATCCTGTTCGCGATTATAAATTGGTACCCTGGATCGAAGAATTTATCAAAGAAAAAGGTTACAAAATCGATCAGCAGGCATCGGCGCTAATGGCTGAGTATTTGGGGACCGATCTTTCTAAAATAGCCAACGAGATCGAAAAGTTAATGCTCAATGTTTCTAAGGAAGTAACCATCAATACCGACCTGGTTCAGAAAAATATAGGCATCAGTAAAGAGTATAACGTTTTCGAACTACAAAAGGCATTAGCTATCCGCGATGTGCTAAAATGTAATAAAATTATCAATTACTTTGCCAGCAACCCCAAAGCCAATCCAACAGTAATGGTTTTAGCCAATTTAGGCGGTTATTTTACCAAACTTCTTAAATACCATTATATCCCCAATAAGGCCGATGCCGCATCAGCTTTGGGGGTACCTCCATTTTTTATTAAAGATTATGAGGTAGCGGCAAGAAATTACAACACGGGGAAAGTTTTCCAGGTGATCGGTTTACTCCGTGAATATGATTTAAAAAGCAAAGGATTAGATAGTACCGGCAATGTTGATGATGGAGAACTCTTAAAAGAACTGGTTTTCAAGATCGTTCATTAATCATTAAGCGACAGCATATTCTGAAAAGATAATGCGTTTTAAAGGACTTAAAAGAACGTTACCACGTTAAGGTTTAATAAATCTGAAATTAGTGTCACAAACCATTCTTAAATAGTCAATTCGACCGTAGTAGGGAAATCTACGTACGATAAATCCTTAATTATTGTGGGTTAATCTGGAGAGGAGAATTTTTAACGAACTGTAGGTTGCGTGGCATCGTCATTGCGAGAAGGCTTTTTCAGCCGACAGCCTGCCCCGATTTTCGGGGAAGCAATCTTACAACGATCGCTAATAGCGAGAGCATTAAGATTATTCATTTGTACAGTTGTTTTTAAAGGCATTCATGAGCTCACTACGTTCGGTTATCTTCGTGCCTTGCAATAACGATTTCTATTGAAGCCTATCAATAGTAGAGTAGTGCGAAGAGCATTCATTTGCGATTTATCGATCTCAAGAGCCTAAAACTATGGAGTGCTTAACTTAATGGCATTGCGCTACTGCTATCGTTTGCATTTAAGTTTAACATTCTGAAAGTTAATGTTTTGTGTGATTTATGAAGAATTGTTTTACCAGAATTTTTGTAAACTGATATGCTAATGATATATTTGTTATGCAACCGATTGTTTTGTTGCGCTTTAACCAAATCAAAATTATGATCTTTAAACGAATGATGTGCTGCCTCGCACTTCTCACCTGCTGTGCAGCCTATTCTATGGCCCAAAATGTTAACCCCTATGTCATCAACGCAGCTAACAAACCCTATTTATTACGAAGCTTCCTGATGTTTGAAGGAAAAAAACGTACCCATGTGATTTCTGTAGGTACGCCCGAAAAGGTAAACTATGCTTATGATTTAAAACAGGGTGCCTTGCTGGAAGTATGGCGTGGAGATTTTATAGATGCGACTGAAATGTGGAAAGACAGGGGAGAGCCTCAGCTCGCCAAACCTTTAGGTACTATTTTACCACTTTCTGCAGCACCTGCTCTTGCTGCCCTGGCTGATAAGGATGCTGCATGGCCTGATTCTATCGCTTTTGACGACCTTCAAAATAAGGGTTATGTTTTAGACAAAAGCAAAATGCCTACATTTTTGTATGCGGCCAATGGCGCCGATGTAAGCGATAAAATAGCTGTTTTAAATAGTGGCACAGCACTAAGCCGTACCATTAGCATTAGCAACAGCAAGCAGCCACTTTATTGTCGTATTGCAGTAGGGCCAAGCATTGAAGCACATAAAAATAATACCTACACTGTTGGCGATAAAGCTTATACCCTAAAATTGGCTGATGGCACAAAGGCTTTTATCAGGAAAACCCAAAAGGGTAAAGAACTGCTGGTACAACTTGCCAATGCTACCGATACGTTAACCTATTCAATAACCTGGTAATCAAGACATGAAAAAATCAACATACTTATTGTCGCTTTTGTTATTGGGCACTGGTCTGGTAACGGTAAAAGCACAAACACAAACAGAGAAAGAAATTTATCCCATCGTAACCGTTCCCATCCCGAAAGAAATAGCACTCGAAGTTGGAGGAATGACCTTTTTACCTAATGATGAGCTGGCAGTGGCTACCCGTAAAGGTGAAGTCTGGATTATTATCAACCCATACATGAAAAATGGGCAACAACCCAAATTCCGTTTGTTTGCACATGGCATGCACGAAGTATTAGGCTTAAATTATATCAAAGGAGATATTTATCTCACCCAGCGCGCTGAGATCACACGCCTGCGCGATCTGGACGGCGATGGAGAAGCCGATGAATATAGCACCATGTACTCGTGGCCATTATCGGGCAATTACCATGAATATGCATATGGCCCTATGCTGGATAAAGATGGCAACATGGTGGTTACACTTAATCTGGGCTGGATTGGTTATGGTGCCAGCTTATCTAAATGGCACGGCTGGATGCTCAAATTCACTCCTGATTTTAAATTAAAGCCTTTTGCAACCGGTTTCCGCTCGCCTGCAGCAATGGCGCTGAATAACGATGGAGAAATATTTTACGCCGAAAACCAGGGCGACTGGGTAGGCTCGGGCAGCATTACCCATGTAGAAGAAGGTGATTTTGTTGGCAATCCGGCCGGTTTGATATGGGCAGGTGAGCCTAGCTCGCCAGTTAAGCTACGCAAACAAGATATTCCAGATACAGGTGAACCGGAATTCGAAGTAGCCAAAAGAGTACCGGGATTAAAAACGCCATCGGTGTGGATTCCGCATTCCATTATGGGCAACTCTACATCAGGTATTCTCAATTATACCGATAATGGTAATATGGGGCCTTTTAAAGGGCAGCTTTTTGTTGGCGACCAATCGCAGAGTAATATCAACAGGGTATTTTTAGAAAAAGTAAAAGGTGTATACCAAGGTGTGGTATTTCCATTCCGAAGGGGATTTTCTTCGGGTATCCTTAGGATGAACTGGGGATCGGATGGCAGTATGTTGGTGGGGATGACTTCTAGAGGATGGTCATCAACAGGCAAAGCCGAATACGGACTACAGCGTTTAACCTGGTCGGGTATTATGCCATTTGAAGTACAAACAGTAAAAGCGCAGCCCGATGGTTTCGAATTGGAGTTTACCATGCCAGTTGACGAAAAAACAGCCCGTGATGCCGGTGCTTATAAACTCTCTACTTTTACTTATAAATACCACCACATTTATGGCAGTCCGGTAATCAATCAATCGGCACGTAGTATTAAAGCCATTGTCGTTTCTCCCGATCATAAAAAGGTACGGTTGGTGTTGGATAGCTTAAAAGAAGGCTACATTCACGAAATCAAAATGGAAGGATTACGTGCTGAAAATGGCAATATCCCTTTACTGCACAATTATGGATATTACACCATGAATAAAATTCCGGATGGAGAAAAGTTGGCACTAACTGCAGAAAATAAACCCACAGGCAATGCGCCGGCCGCACACCATATGGAGGGCATGGAACACCACCAAATGGGCAATATGCCAGCAGCCGGTGGCGCAGTTAAAGGCAATACCGATGTTGGGAAACACGTTACCGAACAACCAGAAACCTGGACTAAAGGACCTGATAAAACTATTGTATTGGGCACCAAACCAGGTTTGAAATTCGACATCACCAATATTACCCTAAAGGCAGGTACCAAAGTAAAATTAACCTTTAAGAATGTGGATGATATGTTGCATAATTTTGTGCTTACCACACCTGGATCGGGTAACGCAGTAGGAGAAATGGCATTGAAAATGGGCCTTGATGGCGAAAAGTACTATTTTGTTCCGGCAACACCTAAGGTGCTGGCCTATACGGTATTGCTACAGCCTGGAAAATCGGATACGATTTATTTCACAGTACCTAAAACACCTGGTACCTATCCTTTTATTTGTACCTATCCGGGCCATTATATGGTGATGAAAGGCCAGATTAAAGTGATTAAATAACATTAGCGCTTAACAGCAACAATGTCAAAAGCAGATTGATGTTGATTTAAACATTTAATCTGCTTTTTTATGCCTTAATTTTTAATGTCGTTGCTCCTTACAATGACAAATTATATTTTGAGAAGTCGTCATTCCCAATTTAATTGGGAATCCTAATGCTATTGCAGCGCGCTTTAAGATTAGCTTCGCTGAGCACTTCGTGGTTCCCGCCTGCGCGAGAATGACGGCCGTACTGATAGATTCTGTCGATGTTAGCGTAGTCGAAGGCATCTTTTTGTGATTTATTCCTCAAATTAATAACCGCTCTGTCCGTAGAGTTAAGCATAGCGTCTCTACGGATACAAGAATAAAATTGAGTTTATAAACTCAATTAAAACGAGTCACAGACTCTTTTCTATTATTAATCCGTAGAGCTCTTCGGAACTCTACGGACAGACACGATTTATTCCTCAAATTAATAACATTGGATTTCCACCAGTATTTGAATTTAACCGCATCAACTATTTTTTCTGACCAGATACCATGATAAAAGGTTTAGTGATTTCCTTTCCGTTTTGATCGATTATTATTTCCGTCATTTCCTTTACCTCAATATTGGCAAATCCCGATTGTTTGAAAAATGCTTTTACTTCGTCAATCTCATAAAATGTAAAATCGAGTTGCGTCCAGGGTAGGTGGGCACCAAAGTTTTTTTCAACAAAGGCAAGATTCATTTTTCCGCCTGATTTTAATACGCGGTAGCTTTCAGATAAGTATTTTAAAGGATCTGGCCAGAAATAAATGGTATTGGCTGTAAAACACCAATCGAAGGAATTGTCCTGTAGATCGAGTTTATTTTCTGTTATTTTAGCAAAATCTACCGTATTTCCATTTGCTTTATAAGTGGAAAGGGTATTTTTTATTCCAGTTTCTGCAAGATAAGTACCCGTATAGGTGATATTTATTGCTTTTTGAAACAGATAAGAGAGGTGTTCGGTGTCTTTAGGGCCGATTTCCAATACATTTTCTTCCTTTTTTAAAGGTAAACCTTGTAAAAGTTTAAAAATTAGCGTGTTTTTAGGTGGGAGAACGTTAGTTTTTAATGTTAGGGTCAATGTGTTTTGGTCTTCTTGCTCGTCCATAATAAAACGTTTAATCTCTTGCGGTGTATTTCGCAATTGGGGCAAAATTGAAAAATAGCTGCTGTACGCTTTTACATCAAAAGGATTTTCTTTTACATAAAATCGAATTGTGGATAACCCAATAGCGTTATTTCGGCTTTTTTTGTGATAATTGCCATTATGGGAATCAATGTTGGAAAGAATTATGGTGCCTGGAAAAACGTAGGGGGGAACTTTGATGATCTTCGTGTTCAGAATGGATTGGTTACGGAAAAAAGGGAGAAATACAGTTTTTCTTTTAGCGATGCCGAAATGGTGCAGATCAATATTCCTGGTATTTACATGGTGTATGGCGATATCCTGTTTAAACAGCAACAAATGTATTTTAGCCCAACCAATGATGTACCCGATATGATTAAACTGCGGTTTACACTCTCTGGCAGTGGCACCATTTTTAACCGCGTAAATAAGCAACAATACATCTTTAATTCCAACCAACAGAATATTATTTATATGCCTGAGTTGGATGGTACAGGCCAATATGATACCAACCAATGCTATCGCTTTTTTGAGGTACATTTTGTTAAAGAAAAGTTTTTGCAATTGGCAGAGCATTCTACCAAAGCGTTACATATTTTGGCAGATTATGCCGATACCGGGCGTTATATGCAGCTGGGCGATCAAAATCTGCCTATTTCATGGCCTATGCAGCAATGCATCAGAGATATTCTAGATTGTGATTTTCCGGAAGGATTAAAGCACCTGTTTATCGAGTCGAAATGTATTGAGTTACTGGTACTCCAGGCCGAAGCTTTTGAACGGAGCATTAACCAAAAACAGCCAGTTGCTTTAACTTCTACTTACGATAGGGAATGCATTTATCAGGCTAGGGATTACCTGATCCAGAATATTCACCAGCCACCATCGGTTGCAGAGTTGGCTAAATTATGTGGCATTAACGAATTTAAACTGAAACAGGGTTTTAAAGGATTGTTTGATAACAGCATATTTGGTTACTTAAGCGATTACAGGCTGAACCACGCAAAAGAACTACTGCTGGATGGGATTTCCATAAAATCGGTGGCCTTTATGCTCGGTTATTCCTCCGTACAGCACTTCAGCAATGCCTTTAGAAAGAAATTTGCAGTAACGCCGGGTAAGCTGAAAGGTTAAGCCTGGTATCTGGCTAATTGAGATCAGCATTCTGCTCAAGTGCTAAACCCCTAATTCTAGCGCAAGTTTTAGCGCCCATTGCCTTAGCACAGGCCTGACTTGTGCCTTAGTAATATTTTAAAGATTAATCAGGAAAGCATAAGTCATCCAGCGCGCTAGTCTAAACACTCAGACCCGCGCCAGTAATGGATGATTGAAGATCAAAAAAATGAATATACGTTTTAACTGCTACATCCTTTTCAAACCAGGCTTTACCGAATGAGGAGCGAAACTAAGGTTCTAATAATTTCATTTCCATGATGCGGCTGCCCATCGTAATTTGCTGCAGATAAAGCTGCCTGGTAATTTGGTCGATTTGATAAATGCTTTTTCCACCTGTACTGCTAATTTCATCCGAAGCTTCTACAATCCATACATTTCTGTCGCCAGAATTTTTGGTGTGGTATTTTCCTTCGCTAACGCTCAATATATGTGCTTTAATAACACCGGTTTTTCCGTTCGGATTATAATCAAAAATATTTAAATCTGCTTTGAAACCTGTTTTTAATGGCAACCAGTTGATAAGCATTGGGTAAAAATTACTATCGAAATAACCAGGCGCAACCTGTTGAGCTATTGCTGTTTTTTTACCACTGGTTTTGTCGTGATAGAAGCCTTTAATGTCTGTTCCGAAATGAATTGACATATCTCTTTGTGCATTGTAAGAGGCATGGTAAACTGGTGAAAAATCTGCCTTCTTAACAATGGTTGAATCGATCCACGATGAAGGAGACGATTTCATTTTCACTGTTGTAATCACTTGTATTTTATCACCCAAAACCTCCACTTTCGTATCTACGAAACCAATGGTAAACTTGCTGGTGTCTTTAAGCATGGTCCATTCCATCTGGTAGTTTTGGTTGTGAATCCATTTTTTATCCACTAAGTTTTTTTTCGCGGAAATGATTTCCTGGCTCCAGCCGATGAGGGGCAGTGCAACATACAATAAAAGGATCAGGTAACTTTTTTTCATAACATCTTTTTTGGTATATCTTTTAGATGGAGTATAGAATGGGTTGTTACAAATTTAATTAGGCCTGATCTGGGATTATTCCCTAATAACTAATTATTTAAATCCGCTGCACCTGCCTTTCAGGTAATGTAAGAAATAATATTTATCATTGTATGATAGGGTTGACAGTAGTCGCCTTTTGCTTAAACATCTAAATATTTTTAACACGGTAATTGGATGCAGATGATATGCATGCTATTGCCATTTCTCTCAAATAAATGAAAAATAAAGGCATTAGTGTAATCATGCCCACGTATCAGCATGGGACATTTATCTCACGGGCAATTACCAGTTTGCAGTTTCAAACCTTTAAAGAGTGGGAACTGATTATCGTTGTTGATGGCAGTAGTGATGCAACAATAGATGTAATAAGTCGCTATCTTGGCGATGATCGGATAAAATACATTTCCAATAATTCTAACGAAGGCCTGGGTGCTGCCCTTAACAAAGGGTTGGAGCATGCCTTGTATGATTATATTAGTTACCTGCCTTCTGATGATTTATACTTTGAAGATCACTTGCAGTTGCTA
This sequence comes from Pedobacter sp. PF22-3, assembly GCF_026239555.1. Classification (GTDB taxonomy): domain Bacteria; phylum Bacteroidota; class Bacteroidia; order Sphingobacteriales; family Sphingobacteriaceae; genus Pedobacter. The sequence continues at coordinate 120,076 of NZ_JAPIVP010000016.1, forward strand.
TGGAGTTTGGCACAAGCTAACCCAGATGCTGCTTTTTTCTGCTCTGGTGCAAAACATAATTATCGGGATGATCATACAGGCAGTGGCGGACAAAAAACTTTCGGCGCCTTTATAGATATCGGATATCAGTTGGTGCAGGTTATGCATCAAAAAACATCTCACCAATGGCTGGAAAGGAGCGAATTGGTAACGGATAGCCTGAATGATATGTTCTGGAATAAATTGCTAAATGGAGCCGAACCTAAGTTTACCATGGAAATTACTGCCGAATGGGTTTCTCACCCCAGCCAGCGGCATAAAATAATTAGCGAGCGTTGGGGCGGCGGGATTAATCTCTACAAACAGTTTTACCACATCAATCAGAAACTGAGGTTCAAATCAGCTTTTGGAGGTTTAGTTGACGAAAATATTGAATATTCGGAATTTGATCATCGCCCGGTAATATCAAACGGCACACCACTAAAAATACTTTTGGTTGGCGAGCTGTCCTATAATGCCGAACGGGTTTTGGCTTTCGAAGAAAAAGGCCATCAGTTATATGGTTTATGGATTGATGAACCTTCATTTTTTAACGCGGTTGGTCCGCTTCCTTTTGGCAATATTATCGATATCCCTAAAAAGAATTGGCAACAGGCTGTACAAAAACTTAAACCCGATATTATTTATGCGCTCTTAAATGTTAGGGCCATACCATTTATTCATGAAGTGCTCCGTGCAGGTTTGGGTATCCCTTTTGTGTGGCATTTTAAAGAAGGACCGTTTTTCTGCAGGCAAAATGGCTTATGGGATAAAATGATCGATCTTTTTCAATATGCTGACGGAACGATTTATCTTAATGAGGAAATTAAACGCTGGTATGAACAGTTTTTTCATTTTGATGTGCCGTTGAGTATGATCCTGGACGGAGATTTACCACATATTGAACGGTTTAAGGGAGCGCCAGGCCGTTTGATTTCGGAGCAGGACGGAGAGATTCATACCGTAGTTCCGGGAAGGCCGATGGGGTTAGCTCCAATTGATATAGGGGAATTGGCTAAAAGAAAAATTCATTTACATCTTTATGGCGATTTTTACCACAGTGTTTATAAATCATGGATTGATGAGGCTAATGTATTGGCTCCGGGCTACCTTCATCTGCATGAGGCATGTTCGGCACAGCAATGGGTAGCCGAACTTTCTAAATATGACGCTGGCTGGTTGCATGTTTTTAATGCTGAAAATTATGGGGAGCTGATGAAAGCGAGTTGGCTTGATCTTAATTATCCAGCCAGGATGTCTACACTTGGCGCTGCCGGCCTCCCGATGATTCAGCGTGACAATACCGGGCACATTTGCGCTTCTCAATCTTTTACCCATAAAAATGGATTCGGGATTTTTTATCATTCCTATGATGATCTTGCAGCACAGCTGAACAACAGGGGGCAGATGAAAAGTATGAGGCAGGAAATTTGGGATAAAAGGGAAGTCCTAAGTTTTAACTATTATATTGATGAGGTTTTATCTTTTTTTAGGGAGGTGATTAAGTCAAAGAAAACGATTCGTTAGCATCGCATTCCTCTATCAATCGGGATAGCACCAGGAGAATACATTTCGGTTGGCAAGACATCAACCGGTAGTGAAAATTTTATTAGGTAATATCCCTCGAGGGATCGTCATTCTCAACTTGATTGGGAATCTAATGCAAGCGCTTTAAGATTAGCTTCGCTGAGCACTTCGTGGTTCCCGCATGCACCTCTGTCCGTAGAGTTAAGCATAGCGTCTCTACGGATACAAGAATAATATTGAGTTTATAAACTCAATTAAAACGAGTCACAGACTCTTTTCTATTACTAATCCGTAGAGCCCTTCGGAACTCTACGGACAGAAACGATTAAATAATAAAAGCACAAGTCATGCAGCGCGCTTGCCTATACATTAAGACTTGCGTTAGTAATGGCATTAATAAATACTATTATACCTCAACCTTGCTCATATATCCTCTTTGCATGATCATAACTCCGATACTTCTCATGATTAAGCCAACTAATCTTTGTCCCTTGATTAATTAGCGCACGATGCGCTTGGTATTCATCAAATTCAGGGTTGAGTTCAAATTCCCCATCATAAAGCAAGTAGCCTCTCTTACAACCTTACCGTCAATAACTGTTAAGTATAATTGATGCACCGTGATATCTGCGAAGTCTTCAAAATATTCGAGTATGAATCTGTCTGGATTAATTTCTTTTATTAACGAAGCTAGTGCTGAAAAGTCGTAGGTAAATAATTCTTCTTCATCGTCATCATATTTATCCTGCACTGCTGAAGAGGTATTTAATGCAGTAGACAAGTCATCACAGCTAAAGACGTGAGCAATAAAAATGCTAAGAGAAGTCCAGTCTACATCATACCTATCAGGGTCTAAAGGTATTATAAATGCCCTGTTTTCCCGGAAGTGTACGATTTCAGGAGGTACGACCGTATCATCCAATACTATGAGTGCACAAATTAGCTGAGCCATATCTTTAATTTTATTAAATATAAATCATACCTCATACATATCCAAAACCTAGGGATATAGTTGTATCATGCGCTGGCGCAGGCATACCGCGTTTGAAATATATTAAGATGCTCCGGTAGTATCAAATGCACATGCAACAGCCACGGCACGCGTGCGCCAGCGAGGAGTAGATCTGTGGTTAAAAACCTTAACTTAATGACATTGAGCGCAAGTCTTAGCGCTGGCCAAAGTATAGGCTTGACTTGTACTTAATAAATTAGTCATTAAGCACAAGTCATCCAGCTCACTAGCCTAGACACTAAGACTTGGGCTAGTAATGGTTCGCTGCCATTTATAATGTTAAATTACTTATCAACTCGTCATAAATTCAAGAATTGTTCCAGATTAGATTTTAGAGTAGGTTTAAATTTAACGAAAAGTTAATATTGTTCATGTCGCGTTCCTGAATATATCTACGTATTTTAGAGAAATGACGCCTTATGAAAAACCTTATACCGATCTTTCTAATCCTCTTCCTGATTACCTCATGCCGTAAAGACGATGAGATCATAGATACTTTGCCTCCGATCACTTCAAATGGAAGCAGGACTTTTGGCTTCATGTTTAACGATCAAGTGTGGATAAACACACCCAAGGTTCTATCTACTGGATTAAATGTTAGTTACATTGAATCTTATGGTTTCACTATAGATTGTATCCGAGATAATAAATTACAGAACAACCGCTCAGATGTGGCAGGCTTTCTCTTTAAACACATTGCAGAAGGCGTGCGCGAACTTAGCGAGCAAGCAGGTGATGGGGTTAACATTGCCATAAATAATCCTGATGGCACGATTGAATATGCTGTACTTAAAACAGGAACTTTGAAAATATCAAGATTCGATAAGGCACAACGGATTATTTCAGGTGAGTTTCAAGCTGAAGTTGAAGTTCGCAATACTGGAGCGAAAGCCACCATTACGCAAGGCAGATTTGATGTGAAGTATTAACCTACCAATTTCTTAATAACCTATCAACCTTAATAACAATTTTATGCGCATCATTTTATTGCTATTGCTATTTCCCATCCTCGGATTTGGACAGAACTTGCGTGTCCGTAATTATAATGAGAGCGGTATACAGCACGCTGACTCATTATGGTTCACGGATGAAGAATATTTCAGTTATAGCATGGGCCAGCTAAACTTCTCAGAGGTACTTAGCCATGGTGGTTATCTTATTGAAAAATCTCAAGCACCCTTTATAGCCAATAAATTTGACGGCCTTAACGGTGATGATATTGCTGTAAATTCGACAACCGGCCTTGGAATTTACTCCTCATTTTATAATTCTTATTTAAGTTCCCCTAATCCACTATTAAATGCTAGTGCGCTCGTTTCGGCAGCACAACCGTTATTAAAAGATCATATAATTCCTATATTCTTTCTCAATCACCAATATTGCTGCATAGATTCCAACGCATTGAATAATGGTTTATTTACGACAAATACCGATCACACCATTCTATATGATAATCCTGCGCGTACTGCCTCACCTTACCTGCTACAGCGATTGTTCATTGGCGGGCCATATGTAAATAATAACAGCTACCATTCAACAGGCGAAGTGACTTTTAAATTTTCCCAGGACTTTGTTGTTTCTGATCAAACCATCTCTTATCTGGAAATTGACTTTGGGGACGGTAGCGGTTTTCGAGGCGTAGGTCTTGGCCAGCAGCAGACGGTGAATTATACTGCTTCCGGTTTAAAGACAATAAAGATCAGAATGGGGGGACGTGTTTGCATTTCAGAATTCCACTTTATTAAAGACGAGATCTTTGAAGGCTCTTTAGCAACTCAGGCCCAATCCCAAAATTTACGAGCAGCGGTAGCTGGTGCGTCAACTTTTATGCAACTTGGCTGTGATGGCGTTCTGGACAAGCCCGTGTTGATAATCGAAGGCTTAGAAATTGAGTCTGTTAGCGATCCTGGGAGTATATTTGGAAGTGTTAACAGACCTGCCGGGAATTTCCTTTTAACGAGGCTTCGGGAACTGAATTATGATATAATTGTAGTGAAGTTCGCCAACAATAACGCTAGCATCACTGCCAATGCAGCAGTTTTAGAAAATGTCATTAATGAAGTGAACGCTGAGAAAACAGGGATATCAAAGCTGCACATTATCGGCTTAAGTATGGGTGGTCTTATTGCCAAATATTGCCTCAAAGATATGGAAGACCGCTCGCTGACCCATAATGTCGCGAACTATTTTTCTTACGATTCTCCTCATCAAGGCGCGTATGTTCCTATCGGAATTCAATGGCTGCTTAATGACGCAAGCTATGCTGTAAAAGATATCAGGGAAAATCCACTGGTGGAACGGATACTTGGTGTCCTGAATTCAACTGCCGCAAAACAGTTGCTACAGGTGGGTATAAATAATCCGGAGCGGGCATACTTCGCGGCTTCATATTATCAAAAAGGTTACCCAAGCCAGTGTAATAATTATGGTATCGCAAATGGACGCGGTGATGGTATCGGATTAGGTTATGGGAATGGCTCACAACTTATGGATTTTAATGCCACCACCAAATTCTGGTTCATCTCCGCCTTGAAGCATAAAGAACAGTTATGGACGACAAATACGTCAGTTTCTGATGTATCCTATGTTTCCAACAGTGGCTTTGCCCCATTGTTCGGTTTACAAGGTTTGAGATCTTATTCTTCACGTGTAAAATTTGCAGGCCTTGTGCCCCATGAGACAGTACCCGGCAGCACGGTAAACATGGTGCCACTTTACGGAAATGGGTTATTTGATGGTTTTAAGAAACAGACGCAAGCAACGTTAAACCTTTATGGCCGTGAAGTCACCTCCTTTGTGCCTACAGTATCAGCGTTAGATCTTAGCAATCAGGATTATGCATTGGACGGGCGATACATATCACGTAATCCCTACTTTAATATACAGGCCGGGAATGTTGTGGCCAATAATATAACGCCGTTTGATGACGTGATTTTCGCGACGGGTGTAAGTCAGGATCATTTGCAGATGGATATTAATATTGCAAATTTCATCATGCAGAAAATACATGGGTCAATTCCAGTTAATTCTTGTACCACCGGATGTATATCCAACCCACCCTCATTTACAACCGAAGTTGCTAATACGGCATGTCACGATCAGGATGTTCTCATGGCAAACTACCCGCCCGGCGTAAGTATCCAATGGACAGTTCCGGCCGGGGTAAAACTACTTTATGGGCAAGGCACGAACAGGATAAGGATAAACTCGCAAAAGGCAGGTGTTAACAATCTAACGGTCTCTATCAAAAAGCCGGATTGCACTCCTTTTGTCTATAATGTGCCGGTCAATATTCAGCAACCTGTGGTTGCCAAACCGGCTTTTATACGTGGGGAACTTCCCAATGCCTGCCGGTATAGTATCCAAACCTTTAGTATTGACCCTGTACCCGGTGCAACAAGTTATCATTGGACAACAAACTGGGGCGAATTATTTACTGCGAGTAATGGAACGGAGGTTAGTATAGATTTTTCAGCAACGGATGCTCCCGATTACCAACCATATCAGCTTACGGTAATTGCGATCAATGATTGCGGTGAAAGCGAACCACTGGTGGTGACCGGATATTTGGTTGATTGCCATTCGAGTTGGTTAGCGTACCCGAACCCGGCTAATACCGAAGTGAATTTGGAACCAATAGAAAAGCCCTCTCAATCGGCAAGAGCCATTGATAAAACAAGGAAAGTTGCAAACAAAGGAAATGTTCCTTTTGAGGCAATAATCTACAATGACAAAGGCCGGATGTTAAAGCAAATCAAAAGCAAAACATCAATTGAGCCCAGCAAGATATCTGTTGCAGATCTACCAAATGGCACTTACTATTTACATATAATCGAAAACACTAAAGTAATTAAAAGTCAATTACTTATTCAGCATTAACAATGAGTTAAAGCCGTTATCAGCAAAAGACCTGCGAAAAGCGGCGAATAGGGTTTTGTTGATTAAAAATGAGTTGTTAAACTTATCTAACGCAAGTCTTAGCGCCCCCAGCCAAAAGCAAGGGCCCGACTTGTGTTTAAAAAATACTCAATTATAAATCTCTGCTAAAGCACAAGTCATCCAGCCTGCTAGCATAAAAATAAGACTTGCGCTAGTGATGGATTAACCACCCCGCCCTTTGGGCACCCCTCCTAAATTAGGAGGGGAGTTTTCCCTCATAGCTGTATAGGGTAAATGGCCAGTTAAACTTTTTATCTATCGGTTGGTGTCTCACCTACCGAAATTAAATGATATAACCGCTAGTAACCACCCCGCCCGTTGGGCACCCCTCCTAAATTAGGAGGGGAGTTTTCCCTCATAGCTGCATAGGGTAAATGGCTAATTAAAATTTGAATGTTTATAGTGTAGCTGCTAAGCTGATCGTTTCATTACATTCATCACACTCAACAGCATTATACCAGGCATCGCAGTCTGACAGCCAATCATAAATCATTTTATATGCGGCAGTAATTTCGGAAGAAAATTTTAAGGTTGCGCCTTCAAAATCATCCTCCTGAAAGATGTAGGCATTTAATCCAACATATAATAGTTCAGAAAGATGCTCCACATCAAATTGGCCAACAGCTTGTAGGTGATAACCCGGGTTTATGGCATATTGCTGAAAGGTTTCTTCATTGGCCAAAAGTTTTGTTTTGGTAAGCAGGCTGATGAGATTGTTTACATCATAAAGGGCGTTGGCAATAGTAATGGGTTTGTGTTTGCCAGAGCGCGGATCGGGCCCGATAGCTGCGCTAAGCATTTCAGTAAGGAATTGATTCACATCCGATAAACCAATCATATCGAAATAGGCTTCAATCAGTTTCCGGAATTCTGTTACAGCTGCTACCTCATTTGGGAGCTGTGTGTTTGGGTTTTTACAATTGTTGTTCTGCATAACATTTGATAAAAAAGTTCCTGAGTGCTGCAGAACAACAATTAACTCTTTTCAGAGATATTGAAAGATGCGGGTCTAAGCCGCTCACTCAGGAATATTGTGAAATTTTTAGTTTATTTTACGTTTCTCCGATTAAGTTAAAAGATATTGTTAATTACTGTTCTGCACTACTAAGATAAGCACAATTAAATAATTCACGAAATCTTTTTGCTTAAATAAGGCATAAATGAAGGCAGTTACATCTTGCAGTCGGTAGTTCAGACGTTGCAGTCGATAGCTCAGATGTTGCGGTCGATAGTTCAGACGTTGCGGTCGATAGTTCAGAGGTTGCGGTCGATAGTTCAGAGGTTGCGGTCGATAGTTCAGAGGTTGCAGTTGGTAGTTCAGACGTTGCAATCGACAGTTCAGACGTTGCAGTTTATAGTTCAGACTTCGCAGTCGATAGTTCAAACTTTGCAGTCGGCAGTTCAGAGGTTTCGGTCGATAGTTTAGACTTTGCAGCCGGCAGTTCAGAGGTTTCAGTCGATAGTTCAGGCTTTGTAGTCGACAGTTCAGACTTTGCAGTCGCTAGTTCAGGCGTTGCAGTCGGTAGTTCAGACTTTGCAGTCGATCGTCAGTTAGTCATTGTTGACCCTTCCTAAAAAAGCTTGACAGTTTTGGTGAATAATTACTAAGGCTTTTTACACCAATTTACTTGATTTACTAATGCAATATAACTTTTAATTTTTATTAGTTCTAGGGGTTATTTTGTTTGGGGTTATTCCTGGTTTATATCCTGCCGTTTTCCTTATTCCTTGGA
>NZ_JAPIVP010000017.1 GCF_026239555.1 Pedobacter sp. PF22-3
GTCCGCTCGAAATGAAGAACCTATGGTTACCACCTAATCAACGCACTGGCCCAGGTAAATCCAGATCCAAATGCTGCAAGGCAAACCAGATCGCCATCTTTGATTTTACCCGCCTCCCAGGCTTCGCATAAGGCAATAGGCACAGAAGCAGCTGTGGTATTGCCATATTTTTGAATATTGTTAAACACCTTATCGTCGTTTAAGCCTAACAATTGCTGTACATACTGGCTGATACGCAGGTTGGCCTGGTGCGGCACCAATAGATCAATATCTTTTTCTGTTAGTTTATTTGCTGCTAAAGCCTCTTTAATTACCTCGGGAAATTTCACTACCGCTTTTTTGAAAACAGCAGGGCCATCCATATATGGCAGAGCCGAGCCACTATCTAAAATTTCTTGGGTCATAAACAATCCACCCAGTTCCTGTTCTGGATAGGCAGGTTTATCTTTCAACCATTTATTGGCATGCGACCCCGGATAATACATAGCCAGAATTTCGGCATCCGCACCGTCACTATGTAAATGTGTACTTAAAATTCCTTTTCCGGCTTCATCCGTAGGCTGCAATACAACAGCACCGGCACCATCCCCAAAAATTACTGATACATTACGGCTACGAGTTTCAAAATCCATGGCAAACGAATGTTTCTCGCTTCCTACCACCAGTACATTTTTATACATGCCGGTTTTCACAAACTGATCGGCCACCGAAAGGGCATAAACAAAGCCCGAACATTGGTTGCGGATATCTAAAGCTCCAATTTCGCCCATGCCCATTTCCCGCTGTAATAATACGCCACATCCCGGGAAATAATAATCAGGACTAAGTGTAGCAAAGACAATAAAATCCACATCTTTAGCCGTAATCCCAGCTCTTTCGATTGCAATTTTAGCCGCTTCGATACCCATGGTAGTAGTAGTTTCCTCATTACGATCGGCAAAACGGCGTTCTTTAATGCCCGTACGTTCCTGGATCCAAGCATCGTTAGTATCCATAAAACGGCTCAAATCATCATTTGTATAAACATTTTTAGGAACGTAATAGCCTATTCCTGCAATTTTAGACTGGTGCATACTCGTATATTATTTGGTTAACAAATGTATTAAAAGAGATGTAAGATGTATGAGGTAAGATCGAAAATGTAATGCAAAGGCCAAAAAGTCTACGTCTATAGTCAAAAATAATCACAACCATCTTCCATTTAACATATTACATCTTCCATAAAAATAGTTATTTTTGTACCATGTCTACAGAAACCAAAGAAGAGACCTTTACGCTCGAAGAAATTTTAACTTCCTTAAAAACCGTACATCGCCTTATTTTGTGGAATGATGATATCAATACTTTCGATCATGTGATCTACTGTATGATGAAATACCTGGATTATAACGAATCGCAGGCTGAAAAAATTGCATGGAAAGTGCATAATGAAGGGAAATGTCCGGTCTTGGAGGGATCATTTACCGAAATGGAAGTATACCGTAAAATTTTACAGCAAGAAGGTTTGACTGTTTCGGTTGATTAAACATAGCGATATTCTCTCGCGAATCGTCATGCTGAACTTGGTTTATTAGAAAATAATAAAATTGCGATAATAAGCTACCAAAGATCGTCATTGCGAGAAGGCTTTTTCAGCCGACGAAGCAATCTTAATGCGATAGCTATAAAATCCCTAGTTGTAAGATTGCTTCGTCGTTCCTCCTCGCAATGACGACATTTCTATTAAATAAAATATCAACTCGCCAATCCTTTCAAAAGCGCAGTTAATCCCGCCTGTGTAGTTTGAGTTTTATCTTTGGCATACCAGCCATGAAGTTTTTCTGCTAAAATCGGCATTTCGGTAGTTTCCGTCCTCCATTCTTTTAAAAGTTCCTGTAAAACTTGTGGCCTTGGACCCCAGGTGGCTAAAACTTCGTCTGCTGATTCATTCAATACAATTAAAACCGGGATTGCTCTTCCTCCATTGGTTAAATGCGCATCAATTAAGGGCAGATTTTTATCTCTAAGCACAAATTTTAGATCAATTTTACCTAATGATGCCGTCGCGATTTTGTTAAACACCGGAACAATCTGAGCAGCATCGCCACACCAGCCTTCGGTAATCACCAGAAACTTATAATTTTCTTTAAGCTGTTCAATAGTTGATATCAAGTCATCATTTAAGCTAATCGTTTTATCTACGCGGTTCATGCGCTGCACATTCATTTTGGTGTAGTGCAAATCATAAGTTACATCACCAGTAGCCTTTCCCTCTAACAGAAGTTGATCAATCAATGCACGATAGGTTTGATAATCCATTCCTTGTTCGCTGAAAATTTCGCTATAATTAACCATGATGTTTAAAATTATTCAGCAAAGAAAGGGAGAAATTAGATTAAAACAATCATGATTTTGCAAGAAAAAGCGGGCTTATACCAGATGATACTTTAGTTTAAGCAGTATCAGGAATTACATAAACCCGATTGAAATGGAAAGCCCGTAAGCGAGGTACGAGTGCGGACTTGGAATGAAAAGCGGGACTGCTGCAACCGAAGACAACAGAAACTTGCTTTCCATATCTCTAAAATTTGTGCTTCAAAAGGATCCTGAAATAAAATTCAGGATGACGATTGTATCACTATACTCCCATCAGTTTACTCACATGCTGTGTTAAAGCTACAAAATCGGCAACGGTTAACTGCTCGGCGCGCTTTTCAAAATAAATATGGTCATCCATTTTATCCTTTGGCATCACTGCAGAAACCGCATTACGCAAGGTTTTTCTTCGCTGGTTAAAACCTGCCTTAACCACCCGCCAGAATAATTTTTCATCGCAGTCTAGAGTCTCCACCTCATTTCTGGTTAAACGGATTACAGCTGAGTGCACTTTTGGCGGCGGATTAAATGTACCTGGCTTAACAGTAAAAAGGTACTCAATTTTATAATAAGCCTGAAGAAACACACTTAAAATACCATACTCTTTGTTTCCCGCGGGTGCTGCGCAACGCTGTGCTACCTCTTTTTGGAACATCCCCACCATTTCTACTACTTTATGGCGGTTATCTAGAATCTTAAATAAGATCTGCGACGAAATATTATACGGGAAGTTACCAATAATGGCAAATTGTCCGGGAAAAATAGCGTCAAAATCGAGTTTTAAAAAATCGCCATTAATCAATCGATCGCCAAGCTGCGGGTATTTTTCGTTCAAAAAATGGAAAGATTCCGTATCAATATCAATCAGATAAGTCGTTAAATCTTTACGTTGCAGCAAAAAATCAGATAAGATTCCCATCCCCGGCCCAACTTCTAAAACCTGATGATACTTATCGGTGTTCACTAAAGCCTCAACAATACGGTTAGCAATGCCTTTATCAGTTAAAAAATGTTGCCCTAAATGTTTTTTTGCTTTTACTAAACTCATCTTTACGCTTTATTTTGCCACGAAGGCACAGAACCACAGAAAAATTTTGCAACAAATGGAAAAACTCTTTCCCCTCTCCGTGCAAACAGTGTTTCTGTGATTACGCTATTTTGTACAAAATAACTAATTTTTATCCGGTAAGCACCTCTTTAATCGAAAATCAGTAATTTGCGCTAAAATTTTCCAGTAATTATGAGCAATAAACTTAAAATTGGCATCAGTATAGGCGACGTAAACGGCATAGGTTTAGAGGTAATCATTAAAACATTATCCAATCCTGCGATTTTAAATTATTGTACTCCGATTGTATATGGGCATACCAAAGTTTCATCTTTTCATAGAAAAGCGAATAACCTGGGCGATTTTAGTTTTAACGTAGTTAACCATGCCAGCCAGGCCATGCCAAAAAAGGCCAACATGATCAATTGCTGGGAAGAAGATGTAAAAATTGAATTGGGCCAGGTTACGGCAACAGGTGGCAAATATGCGCTTCTATCATTAGAACGTGCAACAGCCGACCTGGTAAACGGCGATATCGATGCTTTGGTTACCGCACCAATTAATAAACATAATATCCAATCCGAAACTTTTGCTTTTCCGGGCCATACCGAATATCTGCAAGAAAAGAGTGGCAGCAAAGATGTGCTGATGTTTCTGATCAGCGAAAATTTACGTGTTGGCGTGGTAACCGTTCACATTCCGGTGAAAGATGTTCCGGCTGCCATTACGAAAGATAAAATTGTAAACAAGTTAAAACTGATCAACGAAAGTTTAAAAAAAGACTTCTGGATCGAAAAACCAAAAATTGCTGTTTTGGGCTTAAACCCGCACGCAAGCGATAACGGTTTATTGGGCGCCGAGGAGGCTGAAATGATTACACCAGCAATTCAGGAAGCCTACGATAAAGGTATTGTTTGCTTTGGTCCATATCCTGCTGATGGCTTTTTTGGTAACGGCAGCTACAAACAGTTTGATGCCGTTTTGGCCATGTACCACGATCAGGGTTTAATTCCTTTTAAAACATTGGCTTTCCATAATGGTGTAAACTATACCGCTGGCTTAAACTTTGTTCGTACCTCTCCAGATCATGGAACTGGTTACGATATTGCAGGAAAAAATTTAGCAGATTCGACTTCATTTACTGAAGCTTTGTTTTCGGCCATCCACATTGTTAAAAACCGTCGTGAGCAGGAAGAAATGTTGAGCAATCAATTACGCACAGGTGGAAAAGTGGTTGAAACGCAGTTTGATATTAAAGATGATGCTTCTTAAGGTAAAAGGCTGAAGGTATAAAGGTTGAAGGTTTGCAAAATAGCAAAAGCCAAGTGCCGGAAGTCCGCAAGTCAGCGGTCCGAGGACACCATGCCCAAAAACCAAATCCTAACAAAATTGTCCTTTCGCCGTAGCGGAGAAATCTGTGATAAGACTAAAGTTGAGCGTCGGAAGTTCGAAAGTCAGTTGTCCGATAGGATGTTCGAAGATCAAAACTAAAGTGAAATCTTCATCACTATAATTTCAAGTAATATTAAAAATAAATGACCACTCTATCACCCATCATAAAACCCGAAGAATTAACCTGGTTAAACCAGGATGATGAAATTGTAATTATCGACGCCAGCGCTGGATCAAAAGCCAGGTATGATGAACAACATTTGGCTGGGGCAATTTTTGCCGATGTAAATGAAGATTTAGCCAACATCCGCGATTTTGCTATTGGCGGACGTCATCCTTTACCAACTCCTGAACAGTTTTCTGCCGTATTGCAAAAACTCGGGATTACTGAACACAGCCATGTTATTGTTTACGATGATAAAAATGGTGGTAACGCAGCAGCAAGGTTATGGTGGATGTTAAAGGCTATTGGTCATAAGAAAGTGCAGGTCATTGATGGAGGCTTTCAGGCTGCTGTTAAAGCAGGTTTCCCAACTACAGATAAAATAGAAATTCCAAAATCTGTTTCGCCTTACACCGTAAAAACATGGGATTTACCGCTGTCTGACATCAACGAAGTTGAAAAAGTAGCCAAAACAGACGATTATATTGTAATTGATGTACGCGATGCAAATCGTTTTGCCGGCCTCACCGAGCCTATCGATTTAATTGCAGGCCATATTCCGGGTGCAGCCAACATTCCTTTTACTGAAAATTTAGATGCATCAGGCGCTTTCCTTGCCCCTGAAATATTAAAAGAAAAATACGAAGAAGCCCTGGCACATGTAAAGCCCGAAAATGTGATTGTACATTGTGGCTCAGGCATTACCGCCTGCCATACCCTTTTGGCTATGGATTATGCAGGTTTACCTATCCCCAAACTTTATGTAGGCTCTTGGAGCGAATGGAGCAGAAATAACAAGGAAATGGTTTTGGCTGACTAGCTTTCTTACAGACTGACCTTAAAGGTTTTGAAAACCTGTAAGGTCTTTCAATTGACTTTTTGTTGGTCGAGTACAAATCCTGACCAACAAGAAACCCGTAAGGTCTTTCAGTATTTCAATTAACATTCTGAAAACCTGTCCGATTAACAGCAACAATTTTAAAAAAAGATTTTTAATCTAATTATTTATCCCTACATTTGCAGGCTAAAATTTTACAGTACTTTGAACCCACTAAAACAATTTTCATTACCGTTTACCGGCTTAAAATTGGGAACTCATCAGTTTGATTATGAGCTTGATGATCGCTTTTTTAACGCATTTGAGTATTCGTTAATTAAAAGTGGAAATTTAAAAGTAGACCTGGAACTTGATAAACAAGAGACCATGTTGCTACTAAAATTCAAAGTTATCGGTACAGTTAATTTAGATTGCGATAAATGTTTATCTGAGTTTCCGTTGCCGATAAATCTGTATGAAAGGCAGATTGTAAAGTTTGCTGAAGATGAACTGGAGAGTGATGATGAAGAAATTATTTCGTTGAGCCGTAAAGAAACCGAGATTGATATATCCGGTCCTTTATACGAAATGATTAACGTTGCAGTACCTTATATCAAAAACTGCGAACAGGCAGGTAAAGATTGTGATCAGGAGATGATTGACCGTTTAAATCAATTATCGATCGAAAACCAGGCTGAAGAAAATGAACAAACAAGCGACCCACGTTGGGAAGCCCTTAATAAGTTAAAAAAATAATTAGATTATACACCAATGGCACATCCAAAACGGAAAATCTCGAAACAGAGAAAAAATAAAAGAAGAACACACTATAAAGCTGTTACTCCTTCTTTAGCAACATGCTCGGCAACAGGTGCTATCCACGTACCTCACCGTGCTTACAACGTTGATGGTAACTTATACTACAACGGCAAACTGGTTATCGAAAATACTCAGATAGGGTAATTTTCTTAAAAAATTGTTTGTGTTTTCAGCGGCTTTAGTCATACCTTAGTCAACTGAAAATTCAGGATTACACCTGACTAACACAAACAGATTTTTTCTATGAAAATAGGCCTCGACATAATGGGCGGAGACTATGCTCCCAAAGCAATTGTTTTGGGAGCAATAGCTGCTCATCAATCGCTTAACGCTGGAGAGCATTTAGTTCTTATTGGCGATACCGAACAGATTAAACCCATTCTGGCAGAAGAGGGTTTCAATCCAGATCATTTTGAATACGTTCATACTGATGAAGTTATTGGTATGGGCGAACATCCCACCAAAGCAATCGTTCAGAAACCAAACTCGAGCATAGCTATTGGTTTTAACCTCTTAAAAGAGGGTAAAATCGATTCTTTCGCAAGTGCTGGTAATTCTGGAGCCATGTTGGTTGGCGCAGTTTTTAGCGTCAAAACCATTCCGGGCATTATCCGCCCCTGTTTATGTACAATTCTTCCGAAAATTAAAGGTGGCACAGGCCTATTGTTAGATGTAGGTGCAAATGCCGACTGTAAACCTGATATTTTATTACAATTTGGTGTTTTAGGCAGCTTATATGCAGAAAATCTTTTGCATATAAATGAGCCAAAAGTTGCCTTGATAAATATTGGCGAAGAAGATGAAAAAGGAAATATGCTAAGCATGGCTACTTTTCCGTTAATGAAAGAAACCAGCCTCTTCAACTTCGTTGGAAATGTGGAAGGTAGAGATTTATTTAACGATAAGGCCGATGTAATTGTGTGCGATGGTTTTACCGGAAATGTAATGCTAAAATTAGCAGAATCGTTTTATGTGCTTACCATCAAAAAGGGACTGAAAGATGAGTTTTTCGATCGTTTTAATTATGAACAATACGGTGGAAGCCCAGTTTTAGGTGTTAACGCTCCTGTTGTTATCGGACATGGAATTTCTAGTCCGCTGGCTGTTAAAAACATGGTTCTACAATCCAGGGAAATGATTACTACGGGATTGGTAGAAAAAATTAGAATGGCATTTAAATAATTTATAAAATTCTTAAAATGAGTAAAATTCACGCTGCTATTACTGCAGTAAATGGTTATGTCCCAGACTATGTGCTTACAAACGCAGAGTTAGAAACCATTGTTGACACTTCGGATGAATGGATTACAAGCAGAACGGGAATTAAAGAACGTAGAATTTTAAAAGGAGAAGGTTTAGGCACTTCAGATATGGCTGTTCATGCTGTAAACGGTTTGCTTAAAAAGAGAGGAATTGATGCAAAAGAAATTGAACTGATTATCTTTTGCACCACTACTCCAGATTTTACTTTTCCTGCCACAGCAAACGTTTTAGCTGATAAAGTTGGCGCCACCAATGCCTGGGGTTATGATTTACAGGCCGCTTGTTCTGGATTTTTATTTGGTCTATCTACCGGTGCATCATTTATCGAATCAGGCAGACATAAAAAAGTTTTAGTAGTTGGTGGCGATAAAATGTCGTCAATCATCAATTATGAAGACCGCACCACCTGCATCATTTTTGGCGATGGGTGTGGCTGCGCTTTACTGGAACCAAATGAAGAAGGCTTGGGTATTCAGGATTCTATTTTAAGAACAGATGGATCTGGAAGAGATTTCCTGGGCATGAAGGCCGGTGGATCAGTAAAACCAGCTACCCATGAAACCATTGATGCCAGGGAACATTTTGCGCATCAGGAAGGGCCGACAGTATTTAAATTTGCGGTAACCAATATGGCCGATGTTGCTGCCGAAATTATGGAGCGCAACAGCTTGACTGCTGATGATGTGGCCTGGTTAGTACCCCACCAAGCTAACAAACGCATTATCGACGCCACAGCGAACCGCATGGGGGTTACAACCGATAAGGTGATGATCAACATCGAACGCTATGGGAATACAACCAACGGAACAATTCCATTATGTTTATGGGAGTGGGAAAGCAGATTGAAAAAAGGTGATAACATCGTTTTAGCTGCATTCGGTGGTGGCTTTACCTGGGGTTCGGTATACCTTAAATGGGCTTACGACACAAAATAGTCAGAAGTCTTTAGCCTGGAGTCCGAAGTAATCGGAACACTTGGAGAAAAAATAAAACAAAAAAAGTATAACTTAGTTAATTCAATAAACACTATTTTTTACATAACTAGCCTAAAAAATGGATATTAAACAAATACAGGAACTGATTAAATTTGTTTCTCGTTCTGGAGTAAATGAAGTTGCTATTGAGCAAGAAAACTTCAAAATCACGATCAAAACAAACCAAGCACCAACCGTTGTGCATGCTACCGTACCACAGGCTCCGCTTGTACAGGCTGCAGCTCCTGTTGCCACAGCTCCTACTGCCCCAAGTGCTGCAACACCCGCTGTACCTGCTGCAGAAGACACCTCAAAATACATTACCATTAAATCGCCAATGATCGGTACTTTTTACCGTTCAGCTAGCCCAGAAAAACCAATGTTTGTAAATGTTGGTGATGAAATTAGCGCAGGTAAGGTAGTTTGTATTATCGAGGCAATGAAACTTTTCAACGAAATTGAAAGTGAAGTTTCAGGCCGTATCGTTAAAATATTGGTCGATAATGCATCACCTGTAGAGTACGACCAACCGTTATTTTTAGTAGAACCTATTTAGAAGCTGATTTCACAGGTTAATTTGATTCCACAGATTTTTGATCATGCCGTTAAATCGGTGTAATCGTTTAAATCTGTGTTATCCTAAATTAAAAAATTATGTTTAAAAAAATTCTAATTGCCAACAGGGGTGAAATCGCTTTGCGTATTATCCGTACCTGTAAGGAAATGGGCATCAAAACGGTTGCTGTTTATTCTACTGCAGATCGCGAGAGTTTACACGTCCGTTTTGCTGACGAGGCTGTTTGTATTGGCCCACCACCTAGTAAAGATTCTTATTTAAATATCCCAAATATTATCTCGGCTGCAGAATTAACCAACGCCGACGCCATACATCCAGGATACGGTTTCTTGTCAGAAAATGCTAAGTTTTCTAACATCTGCCGCGAGTATAACATCAAATTTATTGGTGCAACCCCAGAGCAGATTAATGGCATGGGCGATAAAGCCTCGGCAAAAGAAACCATGAAAAATGCCGGTGTTCCAACCATTCCAGGATCGGAAGGTTTGCTTGCCAGTGTTAAAGAAGGTATTGCAATTGCCAATGAAATGGGCTATCCGGTAATCCTTAAAGCAACTGCCGGTGGTGGTGGCCGTGGTATGCGCGTTGTTTGGAAAGATGAAGACTTCGAAAATGCTTGGGATAGTGCACGCCAGGAATCTGGCGCGGCATTCGGTAATGATGGTTTGTATTTAGAAAAATATATCGAAGATCCTCGCCACATTGAAATCCAGGTGATTGGCGATCAGTTTGGCAAAGCCTGCCATTTATCAGAACGTGATTGTTCAATCCAGCGCCGTCACCAGAAATTGGTAGAAGAATCGCCTTCTCCTTTCATGACTGATGAACTCCGCCAGAGAATGGGTGAAGCAGCAATTAAAGGAGCAACAGCTGTAAATTATGAAGGAGCTGGTACAATCGAATTTTTGGTTGATAAACACCGTAACTTCTACTTTATGGAGATGAATACACGTATCCAGGTAGAGCATCCGGTTACAGAAGAGGTAATCAACTTCGATTTAATCAAAGAACAGATTAAAGTTGCTGCCGGAATCCCGATTTCTGGTAAAAACTATACACCTGAAATGCACGCGATAGAGTGCCGCATCAACGCTGAAGATCCTGCAAATAATTTCCGTCCATCACCAGGAAAAATCACGAACTTCCATTCGCCAGGTGGTCACGGTGTTCGCGTAGACACACATGTTTACGCCGGATATTCAATTCCTTCTAACTACGATTCAATGATTGCAAAATTAATCTGCGTAGCGCAAACGCGTGAAGAGGCCATCTGTACCATGGAGCGTGCATTGAGCGAATTCGTAATTGAAGGTATTAAAACTACCATTCCTTTCCATTTACAATTGATGAAAGATCCTAACTTCAGGGCAGGAAATTTTACTACAAAGTTTATGGAAACGTTTGAATTTACGGAATAATATAAACGATTATAAAAATTTAAATCCCATTTTGGTAGAACAGAATGGGATTTTTCTTTATTAAAAACTTTAAAATTATTTCAGTAAAATTGAATTATCGAAACGTTAATTGTACATCCGGAAAACAAAGCGCAACTAAATGCTGTAAAGCAGGTTTTAAAAGCCATGAAGATTTCTTTTGAAAAAAAAGAACAACCTTACAATCCAGAATTTGTTGAAAAAATTTTGCAAGGAGATAAAGATTTCAAAGAGGGAAACTTCACAAAAGTTGATTTAGAAAATCTATGGAAATAGTTTTTCTTCCAAGAGCAAATGATGATTTAGATTTTTGGAAGAAATCAGGCCTTAGTAATATCCAAAAGAAAATACATAACCTTTTAATCGCTATAATGGATTCTCCATTTGAAGGCATTGGGAAACCGTAGGCACTAAAATATAATCTTACGGGTAAGTGGTCTAGGAGAATTAATTCAGAACACAGAATTATTTATGAGGTTTTGGAAACAGAACAAATCATTAAGATCTATTCATTGAGAGGGCATTACAACTAATTTTTAAATTCACTTAGTTAATATATCAAATCATTTCTCATAATAATATAAACTATTTCTATATTTAACACGTAAATACCATTCTATTCAAATAGAATGGTATTTTTGTTTTCAACATGAGCGACACTAAAAAAACTTTACTTACAAAAGCTATCGGTCAAAAGAGCACCAATTTAGAGGCAGAAATGTCTTTTTTCGATCACCTGGATGTTCTCCGTAAACATTTAATCAGAGCCGTAATTGCCATTGCCGTTTTTACGGGTATCGCTTTTTACTTTAATGAAGAGATTCTGGATAAAATAATTTTTGGACCTAAAAAACCTGATTTTTGGACCTATCGGATGATGTGTAAACTGGTAGAGCATTTTCCATCATTAGGTAAAGATATGTGTATCACCAAAATTAATGGTGAAATTATCAATACCGAGATGGCCGGCCAGTTCAATCTTCAATTAAATGTTTGTGTAATGTGCGGTATTGTGGTGGGGTTCCCTTATTTGCTATGGGAAATCTGGCGTTTTATTAAACCAGCACTGCACGAAAATGAACGTAAATCAGCCAGTGGTTTTGTATTCTTTGCCTCTGTACTTTTCATTATTGGGATCTTTTTCGGCTACTTTGTAGTATGCCCGCTATCGGTTAACTTTTTAACTGGTTATACGGTAAGTGCCGAAATTAAAAACACGTTTACAGTCGATTCTTACCTGTCATCTGTTGCAACCCTTACTTTAGGTACGGGGATTATTTTTGAACTTCCGGTAATTATTTTCATCCTGTCTAAACTTGGTTTGATGACACCAAAGTTGATGAGATCAAGCAGAAGGTATGCCGCCGTAATTATTTTAATTATCGCAGCTATTGTAACGCCAACACCTGATATTATGACAATGTTGATTGTAGCTACGCCATTGTTCCTACTTTATGAGCTAAGTATTTTCGTTTCAGCCTACATTGAAAAAAAGAAGAAAAAGGCTGAAGCAGCATTCTACGCTAACTAACAAAAACATTACGAACAGAATTCACAATTCTCTATACATTTGACAATGTCTGGTACAAAAATTAAAATTGCCATTGGCGCGGATCATGCCGGATTCGAATACAAAGAATTATTAAAAGATTTTTTACAGGATTACGAGGTAAAAGATTTTGGCCCGCATACTGCAGATTCTGTCGACTATCCTGATTTTGCACATCCTGTTGCCAGGGCTGTTGAAAATGGAGAATTTACATATGGTATTTTACTTTGCGGCTCGGCCAATGGTGTGGCTATAACAGCCAACAAACACCAGGGCATTAGAGCAGGTTTGTGCTGGGAAAACGAAGTGGCTTCACTGGTACGCCTACATAATAACGCTAATGTACTTTGTATCCCAGCCCGTTTTGTTTCTGTAGACGAAGCTAAACAAATTACCAAAACCTTTTTAACTACAGCATTTGAAGGTGGCCGCCACCAAAATCGGGTTGAAAAAATTTCCTGCTAACCAGATCTCAACTAAAATTATTATCATGAACAAAAAGTTTTTAACCCTAAGCTTAGCAACGCTTGTTACAGCAAGTTGTTTTGGCCAGATTAAACCACTGCCGGCCAATAAAGACGCTATTAAATTTAGCAAGGCCATTAATCCTGATAATGCCTATAAGCACCTTTCGGTTTTGGCATCTGATGAATATGAAGGCCGCGAAACAGGAACCAAAGGTGCCTGGATGGCCGCAGATTATATCCGCGATTATTTTAAATCGATTGGCTTGAAAGGTCCGGTAAATGGCAGTTATTTCCAAAAAATTAACCTGGTGAATGTTACTTTGAAGGAAAGTCATGTAACCGTTAATGGCCAGCCGAAAGAATATCAGAAAGATTATATTGTTTCACCAAGCTTAATCAGCGATAACGGTTTTACTTTTTCTACTGATCAGATTGTATTTATTGGCTATGGGATCAAAAAAGACAGCTATAACGATTTTGCAGGAACTGATATTAAAGGTAAAGTGGTCATGATGTTCAACGGGGGCGACCCAACCATTAAGCCTGGTACCCGTGTTGACAGGGCTGCTTATCGCGCCATGTTAGAAAGCAGGGCAAAATATTTTGCAGAGAATAATGTTAAAGCCATTATCCTGATTGATCCAGGTGTGGATAGAATTACCGAAAACACGAAACAAGCTCAAAATAACGGCCGTGTGATGGTCAAAACAAATGCGGCTATTGAGGCTCAGAAACAAAATGAAACGCCGCGCATTTCCATCTCTGTGGCCCTTGCAAACGATTTGTTAAAATCAGTGAATACTACGGCAGCCGATTTACAAAAGAAAATTTCTGAAAGCCTTACGCCTGCTTCGCAAGTGTTAAATGTTCCTTTCTCGGCAAGTGCTGCTAAAAACGAAGCATCGGTTAGGTGCGAAAATGTTTTGGGTTACTTAGAGGGTTCTGATCCGGTACTTAAAAAAGAAGTATTAATCTTAACCGGTCACTACGATCATATTGGTTTAGAAACTGATCCAAACGCGAAAGATAAAGTAAACAACGGTGCCGACGACGATGGATCAGGTACTACTGGTGTCTTATTAATGGCAAAAGCCTTTACTGATGCTAAAAAAGCAGGTAAAGGCCCGAAACGCAGCATCTTATTTATGACTGTTGTTGGTGAAGAAAAAGGCCTTTGGGGTTCTGAATGGTATTCGGAACATCCTGTTTTCCCTGTTGCCAACACCATTGCTGATTTAAATACCGATATGATTGGCCGTACAGGTGAAGAATATTTGGGCAAACCCGATTCGGCAAACTACATTTATTCGGTAGGTTCGAGGATGTTAAGTAGTGACCTGGCCAATTTAAGCGAGCAGGTAAATGCAACTTATACCAAAATGAAACTCGATTATAAATATGATGACCCGAAAGATCCTGAGCAGATTTATTACCGCTCAGACCACTACAACTTCGCCAAATTAGGCATTCCGATTATTTTCTATTATGATGGAATGTTACAACAGGATTACCACAAACCAGGCGACGAAGTAAGTAAAATTAACTTTCCTCTACTCACAAAAAGAGCAAAACTAACCTATTTTACGGCGTGGGAACTTGCCAACAGGGCTAAACGTCCGGCAGTAGACATGGATGGAAAAGGAAATCCGAAGAAATAATTTTCAAAATACTCAGCCTCAACGAAATGTTGGGGCTTTTTGTTTTAATTTGACAATCGTAACTTTATATTTAAAGATTAAAATGTTATTTTTGATAAAAGCGAGTTTATGGATCAATTGCATATTTTAGAAAAAATTAAAATGATCCCTGTTGCTTATCAGCAAGAGGTGGAAGACTTTATTGATTTTATTTTGCAAAAAAAAGACCTTAAAAGAAGCGAGAAAAAAAGTAATAGAAAACTTGGTTTACTTAAGGGGAAAATGAAAATGAGTGATGATTTTAATTCTCCATTAGAGGATTTCAAGGATTACATCTAGTGAAAAAATACTTGCTTGGTACACATGTTTTACTTTGGATGCAAGACGACAACCTTGCATATCTAACAGGGCAAGAAAAATCTTAGAAGATCCAACAGTTAACCTCTACCTGAGCATTGCCAGTTTATGGGAGATTACTATAAAACAATCATTAGGTAAGCTCCAATTAGAATATTCATTAGATGAACTAATTGAATCATGTAATGAAACCAATATTACGATTCTTCCAATAGATATAGGAACTTTAAAAATACTTAAATCTTTACCATTCCTCCACCGTGATCCTTTCGATAGAATTATTATTGCAACAAGTGTGGGATTAGACTTGAATTTTATTTCAAGCGATGAAATAGCTAAAAAATATATAAAAGGAGTAATCTGATAAAACCTTTCCATTATATTATTATAATAATTTCTTTTGTTTCAATTTTCAAAAAATAAACTCAATAGGGTTTCCTATCTTTGGTTTTTAGCGAAGTAGCACCAAACTAAAAGCGGTTATTCTTCGTTACCCCTATAATAAATTGCCATTGATGAAAACTGCCGAGGAATTTTTAGAAAAGTCTGATGAGAAAGCTTTCGATTTACCACATCGTAAAACCATAAATTACAATATTGGTAAATACAATACAGCGGTTGAACGTGGCTTATCAAAATTCGAAAACCTCGAAGCCTCTAAAAAAAAGGCCCACGTTATTAAATGGCGGGTAATGGAAAATCTTGACAAGTTCTTACCAGAATTCGAGTCAAATTTCCAACGCCGGGGTGGTAAAGTAATCTGGGCAAATGATGCTGCAGAAGCCCAGCAAGAAATCCTCAATATCATTAAAAGAAATAATGGGAAGACGGTCATCAAATCTAAATCAATGACGACCGAAGAAATTCACCTGAACGACTTTCTAGAGCAAAACAATATCGAATCGCTGGAAAGCGATCTCGGCGAATACATTGTTCAGCTATTGGGCCAGGCACCCTACCATATTGTTACCCCTGCCATGCACCTAAGTGCTGCTGATATTGCGAAGTTATTCCATGATAAATTTGGAACTCCCATTGATGCTACGCCACCGCAGCTGGTACAAAAAGCCAGGGAGCTACTCCGGGACAAGTATTTGAATGCCGATATTGGTATCAGCGGTGGGAATTTCCTGATTGCTGATACCGGCAGTATTGCCATTACCGAAAATGAAGGCAATGCCAGGTTAAGTACTACTTTTCCAAAAATACATATTGCCATTGTTGGTATCGAAAAGGTAATCCCTTCTATGGCCGACTTGGATTTGTTCTGGCCATTGTTGGCTTCGCACGGTACCGGACAAAACCTAACGGTTTACAATAGTATCCTGAGTGGTCCGCGCCAAGCAAATGAAACAGATGGACCCGAAGAAATGTATGTGATTCTGCTGGATAATGGCCGCACCAATTTACTGGCACAAAAAGAACAGCGACAGGGCTTATACTGTATCCGTTGTGGTGCCTGTTTAAACGCCTGCCCAGTATATAAAAATATTGGCGGACATACCTACAATACCACTTATAGTGGCCCGATTGGTTCTGTAATTACACCGCATCTAAAGGGAATGGAAGAGTTTAAGCATTTAAGTTATGCTTCCAGTCTCTGCGGAAAGTGTTCGGAGGTTTGCCCGGTAAAAATCGATATCCATAAAATGTTATTGCTCAATCGTAGGGATGCGGCAGCTGCGCACGAAAATGGCAAAAAGGAAGAGGTGGGCTGGAGCATGTTCAGCAAGATGATGCAAAAACGCAAATGGATGGATTTATTCGGCGGAAAGTTTAAAAACCTTATGCTCAAAACCTTCTTCAAAAAGAGTTGGGGCAAATACCGCGAAATGCCAAAAGTTGCCGATAAGTCATTCGCCAAACAGTTTGAGGAGATGAAAAAGAACCGGGAATCTTAATCAAAAACCATTAGCCAAACAACCAAATATGCATTTTAACCGAAGAGATAAAGACGACGAATTCTTACTGAATTTATATAAAAAACTGCTTTATCCCCGACTGGTAGAGGATAAAATGCTCAAATTATTACGTCAGGGGCGTATAGGTAAATGGTTTTCAGGTATTGGGCAGGAAGCCATTGCTGTTGGCAGTACCTTAGCCATGCAAAGCAATGAGTATATTTTGCCTATGCACCGTAATTTAGGTGTTTTTACCTCCCGTAATATTCCATTAAAGAAATTAATGGCCCAATGGCAGGGAAAGTTAACCGGCTTTACCAAAGGTCGTGATCGCTCCTTTCATTTTGGCACACAAGACTATAAAATTATCGGGATGATATCCCATCTGGGCCCACAAATGGCGCTGGCCGATGGCATTGCCCTGGCTGATTTATTGGGAAATAAACAGCGCGCCACCTTGGTTTATACCGGTGAAGGCGCCACCAGTGAAGGCGATTTCCACGAAGCCATAAACGTCGCAGCTGTCTGGAATCTGCCAGTGATTTTTTTGATCGAAAATAATGGTTATGGGCTGTCAACCCCAAAATCAGAACAATACAGGTGTAAAAACCTGGTTGATAAAGCTCTTGGTTATGGCATTGAAGGCCGGCAAATTGATGGCAACAACATTCTTGAAGTATACGATACCATTAACCAACTAGCCATGGAAATTAGAAAAGATCCAAGACCGGTTTTGGTTGAGTGTATGACTTTCAGGATGCGCGGTCATGAAGAGGCTTCAGGCACCAAATATGTTCCGCAAGAACTTTTTGACGAATGGGAAAAGAAAGATCCTTTAAACAATTACGAAGCTTATTTAATTGAACAAGGTATTCTAACAACCAATACCATTACGGATATTAAAATTCAGTTTAAAAAAGATATAGAAGTAGCAGTTGAAGAAGCTTTTGAAGAGCCAGAGCCAGTTGCAGATACGATTCAGGAAGAAACGGATATGTACTTTCCTTACCAGTCAGAAATCGTTCAGCCTGGCGAATTTGCTACTGAAAAACGGTATCTGGATGCAATTAGCGATGCCCTCGATCTCGCTATGCAAAAATATCCTAACCTGGTTTTAATGGGACAGGATATTGCCGACTATGGTGGCGCATTTAAAATTACAGATGGCTTTATGGCTAAATTCGGCAGAAGCCGGGTGCGCAATACCCCTATTTGCGAATCGGCCATTGTAGGTGCAGGTTTGGGCCTGTCTATAAATGGTTATAAAGCTGTTGTAGAAATGCAGTTTGCCGATTTTGTAAGCGTTGGCTTTAATCAGATTGTAAACAACCTGGCCAAAACGCATTACCGTTGGGGCGAAAAGGCTGATGTAGTGGTGCGTATGCCTACAGGTGCAGGTACGGGTGCAGGTCCCTTCCACTCACAAAGTAACGAGGCATGGTTTACCAAGACACCGGGCTTAAAAATTGTCTATCCAGCATTTCCCGAAGATGCCAAGGGTCTGCTTTTGGCTGCCATTGCCGATCCCAATCCTGTAATCTATTTTGAACATAAATATTTGTACAGAAGCTTAACTTCCCAGGTGCCCGATGGTTATTATACTACCGAAATAGGGAGAGCCCTTACCATAAAAACAGGGAAACAGTTTACAATTATCACTTATGGTTTAGGCGTACATTGGGCTTTGGAACATTTAAACAGTCATGTTGAACAAGAAGCCACCCTGGTTGATCTGCGTACGCTCCAGCCATGGGATCAGGAAACGGTAAAAGAAGCTGTAAAAGCTACCGGAAGAGTGCTGATTTTGCATGAAGACACCTTGACGAATGGTTTCGGTGCCGAAATTTCTGCATGGATTGGGGAGCATCTTTTTCAGTATCTGGATGCACCTGTAATGCGTTGTGCAAGTTTAGATACGGCCATTCCGATGAGCAAGCTATTGGAAGATAATTTTCTGGCCAAAGCAAGATTAGCAGAAACGATTAATAAATTATTAAAATACTAAACCTATCGTCATGCTGATCCGATAGCTATCGGATTTATTTCAGCATCTCTGAATTAAGCCCCTGAAATGAATTCAGGGTGACGATGATTAAACATTAAAGCAACATGGGCACTTTCAAAATCAGCGGAAACATAGTCGATATCATAGAACAGCATATTTATTTTGGCGAAATAACTGTTGAAGCCGGAAAAATAAAATCGATTACCAAGATTTCTGAAGAACGCCCAAACAGCGCCTTCATTACTCCAGGTTTTATTGACAGTCACGTGCACATTGAAAGCAGTATGCTAATTCCGAGCGAATTTGCCAGATTAGCGGTGGTGCACGGCACGGTGGCTACCATTAGCGATCCACATGAGATTGCCAACGTTTGCGGCATGGAAGGGGTTGAATTCATGATCGAAAACGGGAATACCGTACCCTTTAAATTTAATTTCGGTGCACCAAGCTGTGTACCGGCAACTACCTTCGAAACTGCAGGCGCCGAGTTAAATCACCATGATGTTAAAGCGCTTTTAGCACGACCTGAAATTAAATACCTCAGCGAAATGATGAATTTTCCGGGAGTGCTATACAAAGATGAAGAAGTTTTAAAAAAAATTGCCGCTGCCCACCAGCTTGGTAAACCCGTTGACGGGCACGCGCCAGGCTTACGTGGCGATACCGTCCAAAAATATATTGATGCCGGTATTTCTACCGACCACGAATGTTTCACAGCCGAAGAAGCACTGGATAAACTGCAGCGTGGTATGAAAATCCTGATAAGGGAAGGCAGTGCCGCCAAAAATTTCGAAGCACTAATCGACTTACTTCACGACTGGCCCGAAATGATGATGTTCTGCAGTGATGATAAACACCCGGATAGTTTAGTTGAAAGCCACATTAACGAAATTTGTGCCAGGGCAGTAGCTAAAGGAATCGATATTTTTAATGTACTTCGCGCTGCTTGTATCAACCCGATCTTACATTATAAGCTGGATGTTGGTGCACTACAGGTAAACGATGATGCTGATTTTATCGTTATAGAAGACCTGATTAATTTTAAGGTAAAACAAACCTATATTAACGGGCTTTTGTTAGCAGAAAACGGCAAAATGACAGGCGACTGGATCAACCACAGCGCAGGTAAAGAATCCATTAATCATTTTAATTGCAGCTTAAAAAAAGAAGAAGATTTCTTTTTGCGCTATACAGATCAGCTGGAAATTCCTGTAATTGAAGCACTGGATGGCCAGCTGATTACCAATAAATTACAGGCAAAACCCAAAGTTGAAAATGACAATATCATTAGTGATATTGAAAATGATGTGCTCAAAATGGTGGTGGTTAACCGCTATTATGATGCGCCTATTGCGATTTCGTTCGTCAAAAATTTTGGTTTAAAAAATGGCGCTATTGCCTCAAGTGTAGCGCACGATAGTCATAATATCATTGCCGTGGGGGTTGATGACAAAAGTATCTGTGATGCAGTAAACCTTGTAATCAAAAAAACTGGCGGTGTGGTAGCTTTAGGACATGGAAAAGAAGAAGTGTTGCCGCTGCCTGTTGCCGGTTTAATGAGTAATCACAATGGTTACGAGGTTGCTGCCTGCTATACAGCTATAGATCAATTCGCAAAAGATTTAGGTTCAACCCTCCTTGCCCCTTTTATGACGCTTTCCTTCATGGCACTCCTGGTTATTCCACGCCTGAAACTAAGCGATAAAGGATTATTTGATGGCGATGAGTTTAAGTTTGTATAGCTGATTTGTCATTCTGAGCGCAGCGAAGAATCTGTTTACTATTGACACTTCAAATGACGTTAACCTAATTATCTAAGGTATCTTCAAACGCAAAATGTAACTGCAGAGCTATGTTGCAAAAGATTCTTCATTGCATTCAGAATGACAGCAAATCAATATTATTCTATCACAAAAACCTCCGCCAAGGGATTAAATAAATACAACCGTTTATCATCTAAACAGATACATCGGTACCGTTTCCTGATCCTTTCGCCTTTGGTGAAACGCCGGCCATCTTTAATTTTAAAAGTTGTGTTAATGGGTAATTGCTCTAAATGTAAAGTCTCTGTTTTATGACTATCGTACTTTTTTAATGCACGTGATAAATGCAGATCAGAGCAGCTCGATGCCGCCGGATTGGACATGTAATTATCAATCGCTTTATGGATATCTTCCGGAAAAATATTCATGTCAAAAAAGGGTACCATCATCCGCTGAAAGTTTTTCTTCCATTCGGTCCCATGCGGCTTTACCTTATTCTTAAAATCATTCCAGGTTAACAAATGTGCAAATTCGTGCACGGTAGTTACCAGGAATGCGTAATGGTTGAGGTTAAAGTTAACCGAAATGCGGTGGCCTTTATCGCGGAAAGGATGGCGGTAATCACCCAGTTTGGTAGAACGGGTTTTAGCAATCTTAAATTCGCACTGAAAATAATCAATCCACTTGGCAATTAGCGGCGCCGCTGGTTCTGGCATGTACTGCGCTAAAACTTTAACTTTCTCCACAAATGCTAAGATAAATATTTTTGAGATTTAACCATAAAGGCTCAAAGTTTTAAATGCAAAAAACAAAATTACCTTAGTTTTTTACCACAGAGTGCATTGAGTTTGCACGAAGAAAATAGAGCGATTTTTTCAACAATATTCATCGAAGAAATTTCAACCATTATATAGCTTCTTTTAAATATTTTAATCTTAGAACGCATTACAGAACATCAGTATCCATTTACTATTCGTCTTATTCCATCCTTTAATCTTAGCACATTAAAATTCATTAATAATCCGAATCTATAACCACCAAGTTTCATATAGGTTAAAGTTTGGGCTAGATGAATATCACTGAGGGCCTCTATGCTTTTCAACTCAAGAACTAGCTGATTCTCCACTAAAATATCTATTCGGTAACCACAATCCAGTTTTACATCTTCAAAAACCAAGGGCATCATCTTTTCTTTTTCAACCTGAAAACCTGCATGATCAATTTTATAAAACAAGCATTCTTTATAGGCATTTTCAAGCAAACCCGGCCCAAGGGCATTATGAACATCAATTGCCAGCCCAATGATAGTTCTAGTTAATAAATCTTCTGCCATAAAACTCTGTGTACTCTGTGTTTAGCCTCTTTTTCTCTGTGGTAAAAAAATTGATCCTTTGCGGTTAATAATTATTCCTCCGTTGGGAACAGCGACGCCAATACCATTTTTATCTCGCCGAAAGAATAATCTTTCCCCAAAAACTCCCTGATCGTGCCCATTGATTTTGTTTTCTGACTTTCAACAGCTTCAGTTATGTTTTTGATTTTATTAGGTTTAACCAACTTCGTTACATCAAGTTGTTGTGTTGATACATAATAAGCTAAATGGCCCTCAATGGTCCCCTGCGATAGGCCCCGCTCCTTTGCAATTTCAGTTAATGTTTTACCCTCGTTATACAGTTCAAAACTCAGAAGTTTAGTATCAGGCTTCGGCTCTTTCTTTTTCTTTTCCATTGCAGTTTTCACTTTTAGCGCCATGCCTTTAAGGGTAATTGCCTTTTTCAATTGCGCCTCTCTTTCCACCACGTTCAAAAGTGCATCGGTATCGGCCTTACTAAACTCTTTGCCATCAATAATGGCTTCTAGCAGTGCTTTACTTTTATGGATTTTCTTCAACTGCTCATAAATCACGATTTCGAGTTCCAGTAGTTCAGTCAGGTAGGTTTTAACTTGCTTTTCTTCTTTGATGGCTTCAATTTGCGCTAAAAACTTATCTGATACCGCTTTAATTAACGGACTGAAATATTTTACAGCAGCCTGTACCCGCTTCGACACATTGAACAGGGTATGCTCAGTTTGTTCAGCAAAAAGGTTTTTAAGCTGGTTGATAAAAGTATCAGCAGTCGCAGTAATTTTCTGAAAATCTTTATATAGATCCATCGTCCATTCATCATAGCGCTGTTTGGTCGATTTAGCCTCACTCTTATCAAAAGTTTGCATGTGCTCCTTAAAATAATAGCGTACGATATTCAGATCAAAAGCCGATAACAGATAGCTTCTGATAAATTCGTAACTCTCTGCACTGATCTGTTGGTCAAGCACTTCGGTCGGCTGTTTGGTTTTAGAAAAATAATGGATGTTCTGGTCCTGCTGCAAACCACTTTCGCGCAAATGCGAGGTTAACACCAGTCCTTTAAGTGAACGCAGGCGCGAAAGCGCAACATAAGCTTGTCCAGGGGCAAAAGCTTCACCAATATCAATAATGGCTTTATCAAAGGTTAAGCCTTGACTTTTATGCACCGTAATGGCCCAGGCCAGTTTGATTGGATATTGCACAAAAGAACCTGCTACATTTTCTTCAATTTCATTAGTAGCCTCGTTTAATTTATATTTTACGTTCTCCCAGGTGTAAGGCGAAATCTGGATCACTGTTTTATCTTCAGGCAATTCAATTTCTACTACTCCTTTTTCTATATGGTGCACTACACCTATTTTACCATTGTAGTAACGCTTTTCGGCAGTCATGTCGTTTTTAATAAACATAATCTGCGCACCAACTTTCAGTTCCAGACTTTTATCATTTGGATAGGCATATTCATTAAATTCACCTGTTACCTTCGCTTCAAAAAAATAAGATTTAGTTTTCAGTTGGGTTAATCTTTCTCGGTTAATGCTATCGGCCTTATGATTATGTGTGGTTAAAGTGATGTAATTTTCATCAGCCGCAGGCTTAAAATCCTGTTTAAAATGCTGTTTGAGCAAAGTGGTATCTGCGGGCGTAATTTTATTGTTCCGGAGATTGTTTAGCAAATCAATAAACACAGAATCGTCTTGACGATAAATTTTATCCAACTCGATATATACGGGTGGATTATTTTGCAACGCCAGTGCATCGAAGAAATAAATACTTTTATAAAACCCGGCCATTACCCGCCATTCGTCGTTTTTAACCACGGGCGGCAACTGGTGCAAATCGCCAATAAACAAGAGCTGTACACCTCCAAAAGGTACATTTTTGCTTCTCCTGATGTAGCGTAGCGCAAAATCAATAGCATCCAGCATATCTGCCCGCAGCATACTCACCTCATCAATTACCAAAAGTTCGAGCTCTTGAATCAGACGTCTTTTATTACCCTGCATGTTTAAATGCTTGGCCAGCGTACGCGGTGTATTAAAGTTAAAGGTAATCTGTTGATTGATGATATTCCCCGCAGCATCAGGAAAAAAAGCCCCAAAAGGCAGCTGAAAAAGGGAATGTATGGTAACCCCGGCAGCATTAATTGCCGCAATACCAGTTGGTGCACAAATGATCGCTTTTTTATGCGTAAGCTGAATCAGTTTTCGTAGAAAGGTTGTTTTACCCGTTCCCGCTTTTCCCGTTAAAAAAACGTGTTTAGAGGTATAATTCACAAATTTAGCCGCGATCTCAGCGGGCATAGAAGTTTCTTCTAATGTAGGCATCTGCAATAAAATTTTAGTTTGCTAAACAGGGAGGATAAATAAAGCTAAACATTTTAGCACAAAACTAAAGAATGATTGATGAGAAATTTTAATTTTTGGAGGATAATTTTGATCTAAACATTTATTTAATCAATAATTTCTTGATTAGCGGAATAAAAAACCTTAATAGAATTACTGCAGCAGCAACCTAAACCTGACAGAAACGACAGCCTCCGATTTAAGCACCGGTTTATGTTATATTTTGGTGTGCTTGCTTGTTTCACAGGTTTTCTATCGGAGCTATAGTGTATGGCAGGACTGCAATAACGAAAGAAGTGCTACAACTGCTTTTCAAAAAAACATATATCCAACCCAACAATAAAACAATACAACAACCTAACAATTAATAATAAAGCTTTTTCTTATCTTTGTGGCCTGATGAAACAACAATATTCAAATCTTATCGCTGTTAAATTCCTTTAACCAGGTTTCATCATCTTTTACACCCAAAATTTTATTATGCTTAACCCTGAAATAGAAAAACGTAAAACCTTTGCCATTATTA
This sequence comes from Pedobacter sp. PF22-3, assembly GCF_026239555.1. Taxonomy (GTDB): domain Bacteria; phylum Bacteroidota; class Bacteroidia; order Sphingobacteriales; family Sphingobacteriaceae; genus Pedobacter. The sequence continues at coordinate 24,743 of NZ_JAPIVP010000017.1, forward strand.
GCCACCCCGATGCGGGCAAAACCACACTAACAGAAAAATTTCTGCTGTTTGGAGGTGCCATCAATACAGCTGGTGCAGTAAAAAGAAATAAGGCAAACCAAAGCAATACCTCCGATTTTATGGAGATTGAAAAGCAGCGTGGTATCTCGGTTGCAACTTCGGTAATGGGTTTCGAATACAGCGGCAAACGTATTAATATTCTGGATACACCTGGTCACAAAGACTTTGCCGAAGACACCTACCGTACGCTGTCTGCTGTTGATAGTGTGATTTTGGTGGTCGACTGTGTAAAAGGCGTGGAGGAACAAACCGAGAAGCTGATGTCGGTTTGCCGCATGCGGAATACTCCGGTAATTATCTTCATCAACAAAATGGACCGTGAAGGTAAAGAGGCTTACGATTTATTAGATGAAATAGAGGAAAAACTAAACATCAGTTTATGCCCACTTTCGTGGCCTATCGGGCAGGGACATACTTTTAAAGGTGTTTATAGCATTTATAACAAACATTTAAATTTATTCAATTCAGACAAAACCAAAGTAACCGATTCGGTTGTGGCGGCAAGCGATTTAAATGATCCTTCTTTATTAAATTACCTGAAAGAAAACGAGATCAATACGTTGAAAGACGATGTGGAGCTGGTTGATGGCATTTACGGCAAAATTGATAAGGATTTATATACTGATGGTTTGGTTGCACCCGTGTTTTTTGGCAGTGCGATTAATAATTTCGGGATAAAAGAGCTACTTGATACTTTTATCGATATCGCACCTAGTCCTCGTCACCGTGAAGCTGAAGAGCGCGATGTGTTGGTAGAAGAAAAAAACTTTAGCGGTTTCGTATTTAAAATTCACGCCAATCTAGATCCTAAGCACCGCGATCGGATTGCCTTTTTGAGGATTTGCTCAGGTAAATTTGAACGTAATAAATTTTATTACCATACCCGTCAGGATAAAAAACTGAAATTCTCTAACCCGATGGATTTTATGGCCAACGAGAAGAGCATTGTAGAGGAGGCCTGGCCGGGTGATGTGGTTGGTTTGTACGATAGCGGCAACTTTAAAATTGGCGATACTTTAACTGAAGGTGAAAAACTACAGTTTAAAGGAATCCCTAGTTTCTCTCCGTCTATCTTTAAAGAGGTAGAAAACATGGACCCAATGCGTACTAAGCAGCTGGAAAAAGGCATTGAACAGTTAACTGACGAAGGAGTAGCACAATTGTTTGTGATGCAACCCGGAAACAGGAAAGTAATCGGTGCAGTTGGTGAACTTCAGTTTGAAGTAATCAATTTCAGGTTAGAGCATGAGTATGGTGCAAAATGTCGTTTCCGTACCTTGAGCTATACCCGTTCGAGCTGGGTAACTTCTACTGACAGGAAGAAACTGGATGAGTTTGTGAAACGGAAGCAACAGCATATTGGCTTTGATAAAGAAGCCAATCCGGTTTACCTGGCCGATAGTGAGTATATGATTAATCTGACCAAACAGGATTATCCGGATATTGAATTCCATAAAACAAGCGAGTTTAAGAGTTAGTTTTAGTCCGGAGTCTGGAGCAGACTTCCGTCATTGCGAGAAGGCTTTTTCAGCCGACGAAGCAATCTTTACAGGAACAATCGTTAGCTTGAAAGATTGCTTCGTCTTTCCCCCTCGCAATGACGATCAGTGCTAATTATCATTCCCTATTCAAATCCCAGATCTTTAAACTGCTTAGCGTACTTTTTCCGCCTTCCGAAAATACCGTAATTCCGGTAGCCTTTTCATCCGGAAAAATCATGGTAGAAATAACCTTTTCACCACCATTCCCAAAAACTTCAAGTGATGATTTATCAATCAGGATCTGAATTTTGACTTTGCCATCAATAGGATTTATTTTTGCAGTTTGAACAATGTTCTTAGCGTTTTTAATACCATTTTCTGAGCGCGAACAATCGACATAAAGCTCATTTTTATCAGCTTGGTAACCCACTTCAATTTCTTTAACTACTTTTCCTTCCCCATCTTTCAATTGTGCCAGTTTAAAACCTGCATTTTTTGAATTACTTAGCTCAAATTCGGCTTCAATCCAGTTTGCATTGCTAATATTATCCAGTTTCAGTTCACCATCAACAAGCAGACCTTGTTTGGAAACTACCCGGTTTTGGGCAAGTTTTTTAAGATTATCCGCGATGACCGAACTCGGTTGCTGAAACAACCTTACTCCCTCAGGTGTAGTTTTTAAAGCTAAATCCCTCGGGATAGACATCTGCCCTTTCCATGGGAAGGTTTCTTTGCCACCCGGCTGCAACCAGCCCAATAGGATACGCTTATCATTTGGCACATTGTTCCAGGGAATGGCAGCATAAAATGAATCGCCATCATCTACGAGTAAGGTTAACTGCCCATCGTTGTTATTTTTAAAAGTTTTGCCATCAAAATCACCCACAAAATATTGCATGGTTGGGCCTTTTGGCCCAAATAGCGAAATCATCAGCACCCACTTTGTATTGTTCTTATTTCCATCTACCGCCAAAGGAATAATAAAAGGGCATTCCCAGCCACTGCCCTGATTGCCTTGCTTGCCAAAATCGCTCAGCATGGTCCAGTCCTTCAGGTTTTTTGAACCATAAAACCTGGCCTGGTGTTCATCAACCATCGCAACAGTCATGATCCATTGTTTAGAAGCTTCATGCCACCACACATTCGGATCGCGAAAATCTTTTTTATTTAAATCGATAATGGGATTTTTTACATCATTGGCAAAAGTTAAACCACCATCATTGCTGTAGGCCATGTATTGCGATTCGTTATGCTGCTTAGGTAAATCGGCAGTATAAAAAGCAAGAATGGGCGCTTTGGCTTTGCCCAAACCACTTACATTTTGTTTATCTAAAACCGCCGAGCCAGAGAAAATCATGGTAGTGGTATCTTTAGTGATCTTCTCAGGAATGGCTACGGGAAGGTGCCCCCAATTAACCAGGTCTTTACTTTTTGCATGCCCCCAGCTCATGTGTCCCCATTTATTTTCGAACGGATTATGCTGGTAATACAAATGGTATTCACCATTGAGATAAATCAATCCATTAGGATCGTTAAGCCAATTGGCTGGTGCAGTAAAATGATAACTCGGCCTCCATTGAGGCGTAGGCTGTTGAGCGAAAATGCTTACCGAACAGCACATTAGAAAAGCTAGAATATATTTGGTCTTAAACATAATTAAATTCAAATTACAAATAAGAATTTAATTACTAAAACGTTTAACCCGAGTTTCTTAAGGTCTTGATTTTTTTTCTTCATCAACGCTTTCGTACAGCTTATGCGTTTGTGCCAAACGTCTTTTAATTTTCGAAATCAACAATCGTGGTGAAAGCACTTTAACACACTCCCCAAAACCTAATATTTCGCGCTCCAGTTCGTAATTCAATACCACATCGATTCTAAAAGTTGTTGTTTTTTCGTTCTTACTTATTACCACCTGCGATTGATGCATGGGTTTAGTTACCACATAAGGGGCATGATCGTTCGTAAATTCCAAAATAACTTTTTGTGGTCGGTCTCTTTCGCTTTTGGTTACCCCAATCAAATCATCGTAATAACGATCAAAATCTACCCCTTCATAAGCAACAAAAGTTTCATTTGGTAATTCCTGAAATTCTACAATACGATCCAGAGCCAAATTTAAGATCCCAGGTCGTTTCTTGGCCTTACAGATCAAAAACCAACGGTTTCGGTACTCTTTTAAAAGGTATGGATAATAAATGCCTTGCTGGGCCTGCAGTGCTTTGAACGATTTATATTCAATCAACAACGATCGTTTATTTAGAACAGCCTGATAAAGCGATGGAATACATTCCAGTCCTTTTACCAGTTTATTACTTTCTAACTGAATATTATTGCCACTCAGTTTGGTCGATTTGTAGAGGTTATTTTCCAATCGGGCAATCATATCGCTCATTTCGTCGAAATAATTAAAGGCGTTGAACTGTTTCAATACACCAACAATTTCTTTCATTTTATCTACATCAGCATTATTGATCGGTGCTTTGGTAATACTGAAATTAGGATCCTCATAAGCATAAAAGCGTTTATCTTTCACCACAATCGGCGCATTGTAACCAAGTTTATCACTTCGCATCAGCTGAATATCAGCCTGGATAGTGCGCTTACTTACGCCACTGGTAATACCTTCAAGCTCATAAAGGGTTTCGGCAACCTTTTCAATTAGATCATCTAGCGTCCATTTTCGGAAACGGTTTTTCAAACAATCGTCGATGGTTTTGTAGCGAATGAGGGCTAATTTGTTGATGGCCATTTTCAGGTTTTTTGCTTGTAGTTTAAAAATTTGGCATTTAAGCCTCTTATAAAGATAAATAAGTTTCACTTAACTACGCAATACAATTGCGCAATTGAGTACCAAAAACACTTTTTTTATAATAAATAAAATTTTATTTAACTAAAAATCAGCACCTTAATTAAAAAATATTGAAATAACTTCAACTGCGCAATTCCTCCGCGCAGGGGTGATGGCATCTTTGTAATGTCGCTAGTCGATAATTAAGTTCTTTGAAAACATCAATAACAAATAACTGATTTACAGCAAAAGTAACCTATTTCAAGAATACGCGCTCTCCCGGTGCTGCTCATTTTCCGGGCAGTACCTTAATACGAAGCCCCTGTTCCGGATCTGCGGGACAGGGTTAACGGTAAGTAATTGAACAGTTTAGGTAAATCAGTATATATAAAGAAATTCCGGCTAATAACCGGAATGGCAACACTACATCAAACTGATCCCGGTTGAGGGTTTCGGTATAGCCCCAAAGTATTTGTGCAGTTGCATGGAATATACTGGTCAGGATGGTGATAGGATTGTCTAAACACGTTGTGTGTCGTGGGTTCGAATCCCACTTCCGATATACTCGGGATAATTCAGGGGTAGAATAACAACAAAACATGCAGGTTCGAATCCTGCTTCCAACCGTCACTTGGAATAGCTAATTGGTAAGCGTTTAGGGCTCAAAATCCAAAACAAAAAAGAAGAGTAACTTTTCAAAATGCTCAAAAAACCACCTTGTAAAACCGCATTCTGCTTAACGGTTCTTTTATGTACCTGACAAGCAAATTTGCTTTTGCTTTGAAAATAAAGCGATGAACGAACTGATTTAAAAATCAGATTATTTTAAACGTTAGAACCAATCCCCGGATTTTATCTAACTGAAAAATAATTTCATTCTTAAAAACATCAGGATTCTATTTATTTCCGCAAATACCAGATGAATGTGCTTTTACAAGGCTTTGTAAGCAAATAAATTAAATAATTATAAATCTTAACATCAAAAACATGAAAAGAGTAACCATTAACACCAATTATGTTGGATTGGTGTTTAAAAGAGGAAAATTAAAAAACGTATTAACAGCAGGAACTTACTGGTTGGGCTTTGGAGAAGATATCACTTTGTACGATATGAGCAAAGAATATTTTTATACAGTTGCCGAATTGGATATCTTACTGGAAAACACAGATTTTGCGAATTTAATTCACATGGTAAACGTTGCCGATAACGAATTGGCTTTAGTTTATCAAAACAACAATTTCAAGAATGTTTTAACGGCTGGCAGACATGCTATCTGGAAAGGTTTGTCTACATATAACTTTGTTAAGGTTGATATTAGCAACATCAACATTGATGAAACAATTGATAAAAACTTATTAGACAAAGCACCATTATTCAATTACATCAGGGCTTATAAAGTGGAGTCATTTGAAAAAGCCTTATTATTTATTGATGGCAAATTTGAAAGGGTAATGGGAGCCGGAAACTACGTTTACTGGAAAAACAGTACCACCATTCAAGTTTTAAAAACCGATATGAGACAATTGAATATGGAAATTATCGGTCAAGAAATCTTAACCAAGGATAAAGCACAATTGAGGGTAAACTTCAGCATTCAATATAAGGTTGATGACATTATCAAAGCATTATTGGAAAACAAAGATTTTGATAAGCAATTGTACATTATTATGCAATTAGCCTTACGAGAATCAATCGGCTTAATGACTTTTGACGAATTGATGGAAAGCAAAGAAAAAATTGCAGAAATGGTAATGTCCATCACCTTGGATAAGGTTGAAAACCTGGGTGTAAAATTAACCAACTGTGGTGTTAAAGATATTGTTTTGCCAGGCGATGTGAAAGAAATTATGAACCAGGTTTTAGTTGCCGAAAAAAGAGCCCAAGCCAATATCATTACCCGACGAGAAGAAACGGCCTCGACCAGAAGTTTGTTGAACACTGCGAAATTAATGGAAGACAATGCCATGTTGTATAAGTTGAAAGAGATGGAGTACGTGGAGAAAATCGCGGAGAAAATCAATAACATCAGCTTATCTGGCAGCGGACAAATTGTAGATCAATTGAAACAGATCTTCGTAAAATAAATTAAATTTAGAAACCCCTCGGTTAGGTGAATGTTGCCTACCGGGGATTAATTAGAGAATTGGTAATTGGGATAAAAACCTTTTACCTATAAAATAGAATATGAATACAAATAAAATATGGTTTACATCCGATAACCATTTTGGACACAAGAACATTATCAGATTTACGAACCGACCTTTTTCAGATGTTGAAGAAATGAATCAAGAGATGATAAATCGGTGGAACGAAAAAGTTGGAAAAAATGATGATGTTTACCACCTCGGAGATTTTGCCTTGGCTTCGGCTGGTAAAACCCGACAAATAAGAAAACAGTTAAATGGAAGAATCCATCTAATAAAAGGAAACCATGAAAGCTCGGCGCTGGAATGTGCTGATTGTTTTGAATGGATAAAAGATTATTATGAGCTGAAAGTCAACGATGGCAATGGTCCAAAACATATCATACTATTCCATTATGCACTAAAGGTTTGGAATGCAAGCCATCATGGAGCCTGGCATTTATATGGGCACTCCCATGGAAGTTTAAGGGACGATGATACTTCACGCTCGTTTGATGTTGGCGTAGACAATCACAACTTTTACCCACTATCATACGATGAAGTAAAAAAAATAATTATGCAAAAAAAATGGACACCTCCATTTGGTCCGAGAGATAAATAAGATTACAATGAAAAACAACATAACAGGTAACAACCTGATCGAAATCGGTTATACCGAAGGAAAAATAGTAGGCTTGACTTTAGCTATCGTGAAAGAAAATTTTGCGGATATTGAAGAAAAAGAATTATTGGCCTTATTTAAAAAAGTAAAAGATTACCCGGAAAGTTTTTTGGATGATCCGGTTTTAAATACATTGGCAACAGCCATGATTGAAGAAGCCAATGCACCAAAAGACGAAACCATCGCGCTCGTAAATAATGCGAAAACCTATGCAGTATTTGGCCCTGATTACATTGAAGAGGGCGCCAGAAACCAAATGGATATTGCCATGAAATTGCCGGTATCTGTAGCGGGCGCTTTAATGCCCGATGCACACCAAGGTTATGGCTTGCCTATTGGCGGTGTGCTGGCCACCAGGAATGCTATTATTCCCTACGGTGTAGGTGTTGATATTGGTTGCCGAATGGCACTTAGCATTTTCGATATTCCCGAAAAACATTATTTCGGTAAAGATGCCATGTACAAGCGCGAGTTGATTGCTTTTACCAAATTTGGTGCCGGGCAAAATTTTACAGGTAATGAAAAAGCTGATCATGAGGTTTTAGAAAACGAAGCTTTCAATTCCACTCCTTTTCTTAAAAACTTACACGGAAAAGCATGGGCACAATTGGGTACTTCAGGTGGGGGTAACCATTTTGCAGAATGGGGAATTATTGATTTTGCCGAACGTGATGAGGTTTTAAATATTGATAAGGGCCGTTACGTGGCTTTATTAACCCACTCCGGTTCGCGCGGCTTAGGTGCTACCATTGCCGGTCATTATACCAAACTGGCAAAAGACATTTGTAAACTTCCTAAAGAGGCCGCAAACCTGGCTTATTTAGATCTGAATACTGCTGAAGGACAAGAATATTGGATTGCCATGAATTTGGCTGGCGATTATGCCTCTGCCTGTCATGAGGTGATTCATAAAAGATTAACCAAAGCCATTGGCGCCAAAGTTTTAGCCAAGGTAGAAAATCACCATAACTTTGCCTGGAAGGAGTTGATCAATGGGGAGGAAGTAATTGTTCACCGTAAAGGTGCTACGCCTGCCGGTATGGGCGTGATGGGGATTATCCCCGGCAGTATGACTGCACCAGGTTTTTTAGTACGCGGAAAAGGTGAAACCAGCGCCATCAATTCGGCATCGCATGGTGCCGGTAGGCAAATGAGCAGGACGAAAGCGATCCAATCGATTACCAAATCGGATATGAAAGCGATTTTGAAAGATCATAATGTAACCTTAATTGGTGCAGGGTTAGACGAAGCCCCAATGGCTTATAAAGACATCCATAAAGTAATGGCTGCACAAACCGAACTGGTTGATGTGGTGGCTAAATTCGAGCCTAAAATGGTAAGAATGGCTGATGACGGGAGCAGGGAGGATTAGTGTTGAGTTGGGAGTTTGGAGTCCTAAGTTTAAAGTCTAAAAAAACCTCGTTGGTTTTAAAACCTGCGAGGTTTTTTATGTTATTTCGAATAAAAAAAATAGAAAAAAATTGGTTCTTGCCTGTTGTCCCAAAAGAAAAGAACTTCAATTCTCTCGGATTTAACCTCATAAAATACAGAAGAAAGCTTTTTAATTAATCCTTCCCTGATATGCTTTAAGAAATGCCTTTAAAGCTTTTTCTTGCATTTTATCTGAGTGTATAAGGTAAGTTCCCATATCAACGTGATTTTAAACTAATATACAAACTTAAAGATTATTAACCTGAATTCGATTGCTATTATTTGTAGCAAGTATCTACTTTTTATCACTTCTAGGCTAGGCGTCGCGTCATGCTGAATTTATTTCAGCATCCTTTTATCCGGAATAGACCCTGAAATAAATTCAGGGTGACGCCAGCTTTTTGAAATCTCTTCTTAAAAATTTTTGCAATTAAATATTCGCATTCTGAAGCGGATAATATTTAACTACACTTTTCACTTTTTTATCTTTTGGTTTACCGGTTAGGTTGGTCACGTTAATTATATTGATATATTTTGTCGGATCTCCGGTTGATTCGAAAACAATTACTTCAGCATAATTTGTTTCGCTATGCAAGGAAGGATGATCATTCAAAAGAGTAAAATTTCTTTCACCAAGTTCACTTAAAATCTCTTCTTTGTTTACAACTACAGGAATATGGTTATGGATTTTACGTTTTTTCATCCACTGGTCGTTTATTTCAGAGTATGGCATGCTTACCTGACCATTCAGAACAGCAAGAATGGCTCCTCCAAGTATAACGATAAACTCGCCCGCCCAAATAACCCACAATAATACACCGCTAACGGTACCTGTACTTTCGATGCGAAATGTACCTATTTCATTCAGATTAATAATTTCCTGAATCAAAACATTAGGATGCGTAAAAAGGAAAAAGAAATCTTGAGCCAAAAACTTTAAATCTTCACCATTCAGGTTAAAAGTAAAGCCCTTTTTACTGTAGGCTAGGGTATCGAAGAAAACCCATTGAATATAAAAGGCAAACAGTCCACAGAAGACGGCAATAATTGCAACGATCTTTTTATTCCTGACTTTTCCGATCTTAACACCAAGATCAATAAAAAATCCTAAACCCAAGCCTAAAAGCAAAGCGATAATAGCGATGAACCAAATATTAGGAATAAGCCTTCCGAGGATAATGTAAAAAAGTGGAAGAATAAAAGACGCCAAAATACCAATGGCAAGTGTAGTAAGAATAGCTGACGGCGAGGCGTAACCTTGAGGCCTATATTTGGGTTCCATAAAGCGTGAAATGAGATTTTTTATTTGAACACTCCATCATGCAATTTGTTTGATGGAGTGTTCAAATTCTCTATTTCAATTTGCTCAAAGCTGTTTTTATCCTAGGCAGCATGTCTTTAATGTCTTGTAGTGTACAAGCGCCCACCGATGCCCTGAACCATGGCATACTGTGTTCGTTTCCGAATGCCGAGAATGGTACAAGTGCTGCGCCTGCTTCTTTAATCAAATAGAAGTTAACATCGGCACTATCTTTTAAAAGCTGACCATCTTCGGTAGTTTTACCAATATAATCTATTTTAATGGTCAAGTAAATGGCGCCCATCGGTTCTACTGCATCTACATTAAAACCTTCGGCTTTCAAAGCATTAAAGCCATTATAAAGCGCGTTTAAGCTGTCTTGTATCTGTGCTTTAAAGCTGGTTAAAAAAGTATCAACCTGTGGCTTGTTATTAAAATAGTTAGCCATGGCAACCTGCTCCGCTTTTGGCGCCCAGGCGCCCATATGGCCTACCAGTGCTTTCATACGGTTTACAATATCTTCCGGACCAAATCCCCAGCCTACACGTACGCCTGTTGCAGCAAGGCATTTAGAACTACCATCTACAAAAATGGTAAAAGGCTTCATTTCCGGGCGTAGTGAAACTGGATTTACATGTTCTTTATCAAAAGTTAAAAGCGAATAAATCTGATCGTACATCAGGTAAAGTGGTTTTTCATCAGCACCTCTGGTTGCATTTTCTTCCAAAACAGCATCACAAATCTCAGCCAAAGCATCAGCATCGAACATGGTTCCTGTTGGATTTAAAGGCGAACATAATGCCAATAGAGTTGCACCTTTTAAATGCGGTTTTAACTGTGCTGCAGTTGGCATAAAATTATGGGCTGCATCGGTTTCAACGGCAATAGCATTTGCCGATGTTAAATGGCAATAATGATTATTATTCCATGATGGAGCAGGAAAAACTACCGTATCACCCGGATCAATTAGTGCCAGAAAAGTAGCATAAATTAAAGGACGCGAACCGCCTGAAACCAAAATGCTGTTCGTATCGTATTCTAGTCCGAACCTATCTTTCAACAATTCCGAAACGGTTTCACGTAAAGGCAAAACACCATCAGCAGGCGGATAATTGGTTTGGTTGGCATTGTAGGCTTCCACAATCCCGGCTTTTAACTCAGCCGGTATTGGGTAAATATTCGAATCGAAATCGCCAATGGTCAGGTTAGCAATTGATGCGCCTTTGCGCTTCATTTCGTTAACTTCGTTACCAATTTTTATAATCTCTGAGCCTATTAATGAGTTGGCTATTACTGAAACTTTCATATTATGCTATTAAATCTGCTATTGCTTTATTCACTTTTTCGAAACCAAACTGCGCGATTACAGCGTTCATTGTATCAGTAATCTGCTCGTTACAAAGATTGCCTATACTTCCCTCGTGGGTATGATGTATTTGGTTCGATGGTGCAAATGTACCACTTTCAATCTGCTCACCAACTATTTTGTAAGCTTCTCTAAAAGGAACACCCTGTAGGGCAAGCTCGTTAACCACTTCAACGCTAAACAGGTAATCGTACTTTTTATCCTTTAAAATATCATCCTTTATGGTGATGTTCTGAAACATAAAGGTGGCAATTTCCAGACATTCATTAAGCGAAGTAATGGCTGGAAAAAGATTTTCTTTTAATAACTGCAAATCTCGGTGATAGCCAGATGGCAGGTTGGTAATCATCATGGCAATTTCATTTGGCAAAGCCTGAATTTTATTGCAACGTGAACGGATCAGTTCGAAAACATCAGGATTTTTTTTATGTGGCATAATGCTCGAACCTGTTGTCAATTCGGGAGGAAAACTAATAAAGCCGAAATTCTGGTTAATGAAAAGGCAAACATCCATAGCCATTTTAGCTAAAGTAGCTGCAACGGCGCTCATGGCCTGTGCTAAAATTCTTTCGGTTTTACCACGACCCATTTGTGCATAAACCACATTGTAGTTTAAGGTTTCAAAACCCAGCAATCTGGTGGTTAAAGTTCTGTTCAGTGGAAATGATGAGCCGTAGCCTGCTGCAGAGCCCAATGGATTTTTATTGGTAATTTTCCAGGCGGCCAACATCAGTTCCATATCATCGGCAAGGCTTTCTGCATAAGCACCAAACCACAAACCGAATGATGAAGGCATGGCAATCTGTAAATGCGTATAACCTGGCAATAATTTATCTTTATGGGTATTGCTCAGCTCGATTAACTGATTAAACAGAATAGAAGTCTGGTTAACCATATCTTCGATACATGCCCTGAAAAACAGTTTTAAATCTACCAAAACCTGATCATTGCGCGAACGTCCACTGTGGATTTTTTTGCCAGCCTCGCCAATACGTTGGGTTAACAACCACTCTACCTGCGAATGTACATCTTCAACCGTATCTTCAATCGTAAAGTTACCGGCCTCAATTTCGGCGTAAATATTTTTCAATTCCTGCTGAACGGTTTTTAACTCCTCTGCAGTAAGCAAATTTATCGTTTCCAACATTTCTGTATGGGCCAGGGAGCCCAACACATCAAACTTTGCCATTTGCAGATCAAGTTCGCGGTCTTTACCCACAGTAAAGTGCTCTACAAACTGGTTTACATCAACATTTTTTTGCCAAATCTTCATTATAATCTATTTAACCGCGAAGGGCGCTAAGTTTTTCGCAAAGCACACAAAGCTCTTTTATAATTCAACTCCCTTATTACAGGGTACGAAGCAATCCTTTTGGTTTTAAAACTCAAAGCTTAACATTTGCAAATTAGATTGCTTCGTGCCTCGCAATGACGCTTTAGTTTAGTTTAACCTTGAATCACTGGTTTCAACATATTCACATATCCTTCTACCCCTTCTGCTACTTCTCTAACATATAAAAATTCATCAGCCATGTGCGAACGACCTGAAAAACCCGGGCCACATTTTACCGATGGAATATCCAATAAAGCCTGATCGGAAGTAGTTGGCGAACCATAAGTTGTTCTTCCCAATGCTAGCCCAGCCTGCACAACCGGGTGGTTTTTATCAATAGATGATGGTTTTAAACGGATAGAACGTGGTGTAACATCACAATCCACGTTTGCACGGATAATTTCCAATACCTCTTCGTTAGTATATGCATCGGTTACACGTACATCAACCGTAAAAGTACAATTGGCTGGCACCACATTATGCTGTGAACCCGCATTGATGATGGTTACCGTCATTTTCAGCGGACCGAAAACTTCCGATACTTTAGGAAACTGATAATTTCTAAACCATTCAATATCGTTCAACGCTTTGTAAATGGCATTTTCCCCTTCTTCTCGGGCAGCATGCCCTGCTTTTCCGTGCGATACACAATCAAGCACTAGCAAGCCACGTTCAGCAATAGCTAAATTCATTTCGGTAGGTTCGCCTACAATACCAAATTCAAGCTCACCTAAATCAGGCAGCACCAGTTCTAAGCCATTATTACCCGAAATTTCTTCCTCGGCAGTGGCGGCCAAACAGATGTTGTATTTTAAATTTTCTTGCTCGTAGTAGTACAAAAATGTTCCGATTAACGAAACCAGACAACCGCCAGCATCATTACTCCCCAGGCCAAAAAGCTTATCCCCTTCAATTGCAGCATCGTATGGATCACGGGTATAACCCGAATTCGGCTTAACCGTATCATGGTGAGAGTTTAACAATAAAGTTGGCTTACTGGCATCGAAATGCTTGTTATAAGCCCAAACATTATTCATTTTACGCTGGGTCTTAATCCCTCTTTCTTCCAAAAACTGGGCTATTAAATTAGCGGTCCGGTCTTCTTCTTTACTGAAAGACTGTATGCGGATTAATTGACGCAATAAGTCTAAGCATTCCTTTTGTATATTTTCTAACAACATAGTATTTAGTAGTTAGTATCAAGTATCAGGATAGCGTTAAAACCCTACACCTTCTACCTTACACCTTTAACCTTCGTTTGTGTACAAATTCCCAGCTTTTAAGGCCGAAAGTTTAATGCCTTTTATCAGTGATGAACTGAAACCATTATGTTCCATTTCATTTAAGCCGGCAATGGTACAACCTTTTGGCGAAGTTACCTTATCTATTTCTGATTCTGGGTGTGTTCCATGTAATAAAAGCAAATCGGCCGCACCTTTGGCCGTTTGCACCGCCATTTTTAATGCCTCATCTGCGTGGAAACCAATTTCTACGCCACCTTGCGATGCAGCCCTGATGGCCCTTAAGAAGAAAGCGATACCACATGCACAAAGTGCTGTTGCAGAAGTCATTAAATCTTCGTTAATCTTTACAACAGATCCAACAGTTTCAAACATTTTGGTTACGTCAGCCATATTTTCTGCTGATGCATTATCGCTGGCCATGCAAGTCATAGATTGACCAATGGCAATTGCCGTATTTGGCATTACATGAACCACTTCTACACTCTCCCCTAATTTTTCTCTTACAGCAGCACAACTCACACCCGAGATTACCGAAATAACCAAATGCTTAGCCTGAATAATTGAAGTTTGAATTTCATCTAAAACCGTGTTCAACTGTTGGGGCAGAACGGCCAAAATTACAATATCTGCATCAACCACAGCTTGTTTATTGTTATTACTAACCTTAAAACCAGCTTCAGCAAAAGATTTTAAATGTTCGGTATTTCTACGGGTAAGTGTAATGTCGGCAGCTTGGGCAAAGTTGGCCTTCACCAAACCTTTCGCTAAAGATAAACCGATATTTCCGCTACCAATAATGGCTATTTTTTTATTCATGGTTGATTAAAGTTTGTTTCAGATTGTTAATACCACTTTTTCATTTTCTGGAAAGCAACTTCAGTAATGCTATTTAAAGGCATTTCCTGCTATCCGCTTTACTTCGTTGCACTCCGTGTTCGCTACTATCAGGTTTATAGGGCAATAACAGTATATTATCGGTTACTTTTCCATGCAATGTCTCACCCTCTACCTTCAACCTTATTACCTTCCGCCTTATTTTAGCATTTTGGTACCAAAAGTACCTGAAGCCAATTCAGCCAGCTCATCAGCTTTTCCAATGTACACTGCTGAAACACCTTTTTTGATGGCTTCAAAAGCATTGTGTAATTTTGGGATCATTCCACCTGCTACCGTTCCATCTGCTTTTAAGCCCTCAAATTCATCCGCTTTAATTTCTCTCACCACAGAACCATCATCATTCACATCCCTTAGTACACCTTTTTTCTCGAAACAATATACTAACCTTGTTTCATATAAAGCAGACATTGCCACCGCAACAGATGAAGCAATGGTGTCGGCATTGGTGTTTAACAGTTGGGTTTCTCCATCATGTGTAATGGCGCACAATACCGGTACTAGGCCAGCTTTTAACAGGCTATCTAAAGTTGTTTTAGAAACCGAGTTTTCATCCAAATCGCCCACAAAACCATAATCAATTACAGCCCCAGCCATTGGTCCACCTTCAGCACCATACGTTTTGGTACTCACCGGCCGTTTTTTTGCTTTGATCACATTACCATCAGCACCACTTAAACCAATGGCATTGCTGCCTTTAGCCTGTAATTGGGCAACCATGTTTTTGTTGATCAATCCAGCATAAACCATGGTTACAATGCGGAGGGTCTCGATATCAGTAATTCTTCTGCCCTCAATCATTTTGGCTTCAATACCCAGCGATTCGCCCAGTTCGGTTGCAATTTTACCACCGCCGTGTATCAAAATCTTATCTCCTGGCAGCGCCGTAAAATCCAGTAAAAACCGATGCAGGTTTTCTGAATTGTCGATTACGTTTCCGCCAATTTTTATAATCGTGAGTTGTTTCATAATTTATGCTTGCCATGATTCATGTCTCCATGAACCTATTTTTTTAATAATTCGGTTCGTGAGGACACGAACCGAGGCTGTAATATATTTAGTATTTAACCAAAGATTTGCACAGATAAACACAGATCAGAAAAATAAAAAACATCTGTGTTCATCCTTTTTATCTGCGGTTAATTTGAGCAAAAACTATTATTTCAATTCCTCCAGCACCGCTTTAATAACCGCTTGTGCAGCCCATAAACGGTTTCCGGCTTCGTGGATTACCAGTGAATTTGGACCATCCAAAATCTCTGATGACAATTCCAGATCACGGCGAACCGGTAAACAGTGCATCACCTTTGCATCATTGGTGATTTTTAACTTTTCGTTGTTCATCATCCAGCCATCCGGATAAGTTAACACCTTCCCATATTCTTTATAACTGCTCCAGTTTTTTACATACACATAATCTGCACCAACCAACGCTTCTTCTATATTATATTGAATATCGGCCCCTGGTGTAAAATCTTCTGCAAGTTCATACCCCTCTGGCTGGGCAATAGTAAAATCAATCATTCCTTCTGCCTGAGCTTTACACATCCACTCTGCGAATGAGTTAGGAACGGCCTGTGGCAATGCCTTAACATGAGGTGCCCAAGCTAAAACTACTTTGGGTTTGCGGCCATCGGGTTTCTTGGTCCAGGTTTCGTGAATCGTAATAATATCGGCAAAACTTTGCAAAGGGTGGCGTGTTGCACTCTCCAAACTCACTACCGGTACTGCACAGTATTTTACAAACTTGTTAAAAAAATCTTCACTATAATCTTCGTCTCGGTTATTTAGTTTTGGGAAAGAACGCAGACCTAAGATATCACAGTACTGTCCCATTACTGCAGCCGCCTCACGAATATGTTCAACCGTCGAACCATTCATCACCACACCATCCTGCGTTTCTAACGCCCATCCTTCTTTATCCAGGTTCATCACCATTACATTCATCCCTAGGTTTAAGGCTGCTTTCTGTGTGCTTAAACGGGTACGTAAGCTTGGATTCATAAAAACTAAACCTAAGGTTTTGTTCTTACCTAAATCCTGGTGTGCATAAGGATTTGCCTTCAATGCCAATGCATCAGTTACAAATTGCTTGATGTTTGGAACATCGTGTACGGAAGTGAAAAGTTTCATTTTTACTCTAAATTAATTATCCCGATCCGTCACCCTGAACTTGTTTCAGAGTCTCTTATGCAAGAGATGCTGAAATAAATCCGATAGCTATCGGATCAGCATGACGAATGACCTGATAAACAATAGCTATTTTACTAATTTTTTAAACGCACCTAAAAACTCATCAGCAAGCGCTCTGGTTAAGTTTAGCGCTGGCAATAAACGGATTACGTTGGGTTTTGCCTCGCCTGTAAAAATGAAGTGCTTAAACAAAAGCTCCTTTTTAACATGCGCCAGTTCTTCTGGCAATTCAATTCCAATCATTAAACCACGACCACGAACTTCTTTTACCTGCTCAAATTTCTTTAATTCAGCAATTAAGTAATTCCCAACTTCTTCTGCATTTTTCATCAGGTTATCTTTTTCCATCACTTCTAAAACGGCTAATGCTGCAGCACAAGCCAAATGGTTTCCACCAAAAGTAGTACCTAACTCGCCATGCCAAGGTTTAAATTTAGGTGCAATAGCAATTCCGGCTACCGGAAATCCGTTACCCATACCTTTTGCCATGGTATACACATCGGCTTCTACACCTGCCCAATCGTGCGAGTAAAATAAACCTGTTCTGCCATAGCCACATTGTACTGAATCGGCAATGTAAACGGCATTGTACTCATTACATAGTGAGCGGACTTTTTGCAGGAAGCTTTTTGATGCTTCTTTAATACCGCCAACACCTTGAATACCTTCTATAATTACCGCACAAATTTCGTTGCCCTGTGCTTTAAAAGTTTCTTCTAAAGCCACCTCATTATTATGGGGTAAAAAGATTACATTTTCTGTCTGATTAACAGGCGCTACAATTTTAGGGTTATCAGTTACAGCCACGGCTAAAGAGGTACGTCCGTGGAAAGCACCGGTAAAAGCAATTACCTTTTTTCTGCTGTTGTAAAACGAAGCCAGTTTAAGCGCATTTTCGTTGGCTTCTGCTCCTGAATTACATAAAAACAATTGGAAATCTTTTTTGCCGGATACTTCGCCCAGTTTCTTCGCCAGTTGTACCTGCAAAGGAATTTTAACCGAGTTGGAGTAAAAACCAACTTTGCTTAATTGATCGGTTAAACGGCTTACATAATGTGGGTTGGTATGACCAATAGAAATTACAGCATGTCCGCCGTATAAATCTAAATATTTTTGCCCGTTAGCATCCCAAACATTGCTGCCGGCTGCTTTGGTTATTTCTATATCGTTAAGTGGGTAAACGTCGAATAGTTGCATATTTTAATAAGGTTTGAAGGTTGAGGGCGGGAAGGCAGAAGGTTGATGTTCTCTAACCTTTTCCACCGTCTCTCAAAAATTTAATAAATGCGATTAACATCGCCTTAATTTCATTAACGCTTTTATTTACGGCTTCGTAAACTTCCAAACTGACGTAAGCTAAGTCGCGAAGGAGAATAAAAGCATATTCTATTTCTTTGGTAGAGCCAAGTGCATTATCAAGATAATGGACAAAATCCTTATCTGTGTTTTTACCACTTCCTTCTACAATATTTAGAGGTATTGAATAGGCGGCCCGCCGAATTTGTTGGGTTAAAGCAAATTTTTCTTCAACAGGCATGATAGGTAGGATTTCCTTATAAACCTGCAAAGTAAATAAGTGAGCCTTTTTCCAAACATCTAATTTTTGATAATCTCTCATAACTCATAAATATTTTGTATGTCTGTACCCAGGCCTTCCAGCCTTCTACCCTCCAGCCTTCCGCCTAGAAATTAGCAGCTTTAAGCTTCAAGCCGGCATCTTCCTCCAGGCCAAACATCAAGTTCATATTCTGAACCGCTTGTCCGCTGGCTCCTTTTAACAGGTTATCGATAATACTGATGACAAATAATTTGCCACCATGTTTTTCGATGTGCACCAGTGCTTTATTGGTATTCACTACCTGTTTTAAATCGATATTATTACAGCTCACATGCGTAAAAGGATGCGCGCTGTAATAATCTTCGTAAATGGCATAGGCTTCTTCCAAAGTAAGTTCGCTGTCCAGATACATAGCAGCCAGAATACCTCTGGTAAATGCGCCACGCTGTGGAATAAAACTTAAAGCTTCAGTAAGTGACGGTTGCAACTGCAATAAACTCTCGCTAATCTCATTCAGGTGCTGGTGTTCGAATGCTTTATAAATAGAAAGATTGTTGTTTCTCCAGCTAAAATGAGATGTTGTAGCCAAGCTCTGGCCTGCGCCGGTAGATCCGGTAGTAGCATTAATGTGAACCTCATTTTGGATCACCCCTTTAGCAGCTAAAGGCAGTAATCCCAACTGGATACAAGTTGCAAAACAGCCTGGGTTAGCAATATTACCCGCTGATTTAATTTTATCGCGGTTCAGTTCTGGCAATCCATAAACAAATTCGCGGTTTTCGAATTTAGCTTTTTCATGTAACCTAAAGTCCTGAGATAAATCTATAATTTTAATGCTTTCGTTGATTGGGTTAGCAGCCAAAAATTTCTTAGCATCACCATGGCCAACGCATAAAAACAATACATCAATATTTTGTGGAATATCACTTACAAATTTTAAATCTGTATCACCGATCAGATCAGTATGTACATCTGAGATCAGGTTTCCAGCGTTACTGGTACTATTTACGAAAGCAATTTCAACATGTGGATGGTTAACCAAAATGCGCAGCATTTCGCCGCCAGTGTAACCCGCTCCGCCAATTATTCCTGCTTTAATTTTCATATTTAAAAAGGTTTAAGGTTTGGGTTTAAGGCCTAGGGTTTTGGCGCTATAACCTTACGCCTTTAACCTTTTACCTCAAACCACAGAGGCTATGCCTCGTTATTTACTTTATGCCAGATCATTACCTGGTTGCCGAAGATTTTAGAAAAACCCTTTACATCTTCACCGCTCCAGGCGTTGTTCATTTCGCCATAGCTACCAAATTTGTTGCTCATTAAATCATGGTTAGATTCAATACCGATAATCTGAAAGCGATATGGCAATAGCTCAACGAAAACCTTACCGCTTACAAATTTCTGCGTATCAGCTAAGAATGCTTCAATATTCCGCATAATCGGATCATGGAACTGACCTTCATGCAACCAGTTTCCATAGAAAGAAGACAATTGTTCTTTCCAGCTTAACTGCCATTTGGTTAAAGTATGTTTTTCTAAAGTGTGGTGTGCTTTGATAATGATAATGGGACCAGCAGCCTCAAAACCTACGCGACCTTTAATACCAATGATAGTATCACCCACGTGGATATCGCGGCCAATGCCAAAAGGCTGAGCAATGGCCTGTAATTTTTGAATTGCCCTTACAGGTGCCAATGTTTCACCATCAATCGCTACCAGTTCACCTTTTTCGAAAGTAAGTTCAATTTTACGCGATTCCGTTTCTGAAACCTGGGTTGGCCAGGCGCTTTCTGGTAAGGTTTCGTTCGAGGTTAACGTTTCTTTACCGCCTACCGAAGTACCCCATAAGCCTTTATTGATTGAATATCTTGCCTTTTCTGCACTATATTCAACACCATGCCCGGCTAAATATTCGATTTCCGCTTCGCGTGATAATTTTAAATCCCTGATTGGTGTAATGATTTCAACACCTGGAATCAGGATATTAAAAATCATATCAAAACGAACCTGATCGTTACCTGCACCTGTACTGCCGTGTGCTACATAATCTGCACCGATTTTCTTTACATAATTAGCGATTGCAGTAGCCTGACTTACACGTTCTGCACTAACAGAAAGTGGATAAGTTGCATTTTTTAATACGTTGCCAAAAATCAGGTATTTAATACAATCATTATAGTACCCATCTGTTTCATCAACAACAGCATGCGATTTTACACCTAAAGCATAAGCTCTTTTCTCAATTTCCTGTAATTCCTCATCAGAAAAACCACCGGTATTTACAATTACCGAGTGAACTTCCAATCCACGATCTTTCGCCAGATATATACAACAAAATGAGGTATCTAATCCTCCGCTAAATGCTAAAACAACTTTTTTCATGCTATTTAAATAAAAGGGTAAATAAAAATAAAAGGGCTTTTAAGCCGGTTTTCGGCTTTTGTTTAACAACCAAACGTTGTTTGATGCGCATAAAGCGCTCGTATAACTTGGGCTTTTTCTGCAGTTCTTCGGCAAATTGCTTGGCTACTTCGTGTTTTTTCTCAGCCGGATCATAAAGCATGGCCGTACACATGCAGTTTTTACGTTCCTTCATTTTTAAAATTTCGAAGTTTACGCAGCTCTGGCAGCCTTTCCAAAATTCTTCATCCTGGGTGAGTTCGCTGTAGGTTACGGGTTCGTAGCCCAAGTCTGAGTTTATCTTCATTACAGCTAAACCTGTTGTTAAACCAAATATTTTTGCTTTGGGATACAACCTTCTCGATAAGCCGAAAATTTCATTTTTAATGGCTTTTGCTAATCCGGCTTTACGGTATTTAGGACTTACTACCAAACCACTATTGGCCACAAATTGCCCGTGACTCCAGGTTTCGATATAGCAAAACCCTGCCCATGAACCATCTTTGTGAAAAGCAATAACCGATTTACCTTCTTGCATCTTATTAGAGATGTATTCTGGCGAACGTTTTGCTATGCCCGTACCACGTGCTTTCGCAGATTCGGCCATCTCGGTTACAATTTCTTCTGCAAATACACGATGTTCAGGAAGTGCAACCTGCACTATAAATTCGTTAATATCCATTCGTTTTCTAACGAAAAATTATAAGTATTCTTGTTAATTGGGTTTTTAGAGAGGATCAATTCCTCGTTACGTTTAGTTGAGTACTAAATACGTGGAGTGAAATTTTGCCGGCTTGTGGGATAATTAAACACGGATTCAAAATGATTAACAAACAAACCTTTTCCAGACACGGTTTGTGCTGTGAAAATAGAAAGTTTACTTAAAAATTGTTTAATCATTTCTTGCGTATTAGAACGGCTTTAACTCTATTGAGCTGCAAAGGTTTAAATAATAATTGAGTTACGCAATATTTTTTGATTTTTTTACACTTTTTGTAAAAAGTAAAGAGCCCCAAATGTGGGGCTCTGATATTATTTCTTTGTTAATCCAACTGAAACTCTCGTTCCGTCTAAAAAGAAATTTAACTTTTTAGGACTGGCATTCGGAGGAAGCTGGAACGACCACACAGCCTGTGACGAAGCCTCGGCCTCTGGATTTGTACTTCCGGAACGCTCTGTTCCTGTTATAGAAGTGCCATTATCCAGTTCCAGTCTTGCATCAGAACTTGATATTGCAAAATACTTTTTAGCTTCTAATGTACTCTTATTGGTTACCTGTAAATTAACCGTTAATTCAGCCCCGGTCGGTTTTCCATCAGCATCCTTTAAATCGATAGATGATGCAGAAGTAACTTTAACCAGTGCTTCTTTTGACTTTCCTAATATGGCGCTATCCGGAGCAACTGTATACTCCGTTCCGTCAGGTGCATTTTCTTCCTTTGCAGGAACAGTAACCGTTGTTTCTGTTTTGGTAATGGTTGTATCTGCAGGTTTGTCTTTTGACGAACTGCTACAAGAGGAGAGCGCAAATGCGCCAGCGCAAATTATTGCTAATTTTGAGATGTTTGTTTTCATTTTTAAAAATTTAGTGGTGCATTAAAATTAATGTAATTAAAACCTTTCCATATTAAAATAATTAAACGATTAGGTAAACTTCATATCAACAGTTAATCCATTTTTTTGTTTTGCCAACTCACCTTATTCAAGATTAAATTTTAACATCTGCTTAACAACATTTAACATTCTTTAATACTGTTTAACTCCATATTTACATCGCTGTAGCGAATCTATGCTGACAATCGTTTTACAGGTACTCTTTAAGTATAAATCAAATTTTAACCGTATGAAGAATTTTACGTCATTTCATTTCAAACCGATCACTTTAATTGTGCTAATTGCCTTTACAGCCCTAACTTCATGTAAAAAAACCGAAACTGTCGATCCTACCATATCGTACTTAAGGGTAATCAATGCATCACCTTCTTTGTCCACTTACAATGCTTATTTTAATGGTAATATGGTAAATACAGCAGCTTTGCCATTTGGAGGTGCTATTAATTACGTTTCATATGCCGCTGGCACTTACAGTTTAAAATTTACAACAGCCAGCAGTGCAGAGAGCTTGTTAACCAAAAACATTACTTTGAATGCGAGCACCTATTACTCATCCTATTTAATTAATAAACCTGCCGCACTGGATGTTTATACGATTGGAGATGATCTTTCTATTCCATCAACTGATAAAGCCTACATCCGTTTTATCAACTTATCGCCTGATGCCCCTGCGCTAGACCTGGCAAAAACCAGCGCAACCACCTCGTTGGTTACCAATAAAGCCTTTAAAAGTGCAAGTGCCTTCATTGCAGTAGATGCTGGAACCTATACATTAGATGCGAAAGAAACTTCATCAGGCACAGTTAAAGCTACATCTGCGAGCACCAGTTTTACGGCTGGTTACCATTATGATATTATTTGTGGTGGTTTGGTAACACCTGCTAACGACACAGAACGCGCATTGAGTTTACAGGTTGTGATGATCAAATAAGAAAGAAATTATCTTATTCATATTCATAAAAAAGGCAATTTTCGATATGAAAATTGCCTTTTTCGATTGTATTAAAAAGCGTATTGCCCTGTTAAAGATGGCACGCCCTATTTTCTAGTTACATCAGTAAATTTTACCTGGATGACATAAGTACCTTCCAATTTGAGTCTCCAAGACCACCTTGGGTTTACAGAGAAACCTGGTGATGATGGAAAGCCATCTATTGATTTTATAAAGGTACTCGGTATTCTGTAATACATTAAGAAACCCCAGTCGGTAGTCGGTGTAACATATTTCGTTAAAGGAAACGGTGCTAGCTCAAAATCGCAGATCATAGCAGTATCAGTTTGAATAACCGGGTTGAATTTAGCATAGTTTTCAAAAATTGGCCTATCTCCCCTTGCTATAATTTCTTTTGCTTTAGGATTAAAGACATTTCCATTTTTATCCACCATTTTCAGTATAGCTCTTGCACCTACAGATGAAATTTTTGTACAGGTAATGATTGGGTTTTTCATTGGTGTTGCTACACCCGTAACATCATTAAAGCCGTTAGCTACATTATCAGTAATCTCAAACAGGTCATCTATAGTGGGATCCACTACATTAATTGTCGCTAGTTTAGGGAATACTTTGGTACCAGTACCATTGGTCATTTCTACATCATATACATATCTTCCCAAAGGTAGGAATCCAGATGCTCTGTTAAAGGTAAGCTGTCCACTCAATTCATTAAACTCCATTGGTTTCTTTTTAACCACCTCCCTTTTCTTATTTAGCAAGTCCAGCGTGATGTCTGTTTCAGGATCAAAGTTGGCACCAGTTTTAAAAACAGTAATTTCATATTCCTTCAAAAACTCTGCAGGCGCAGGAGAACCATCTTCTTTTCTCAGATTGAGTAATTTATAGGTAAAAGGTGGTGTAGAACCATCTGCATTGATTCGATCTGATTGAAAAAGAGGCAAGCCTTTTTTCACGTAAATATTATTGTCTTTGTATCGAATGGAATCACTTAGAAAACCATTCTGTATTTTTTTACAGGCCACTACACTTAACAAGAGTAATAAGCCTAAAATGTATTTCATTTTCATAATTGCGATTAAATTAATTGCCCAAAGACTGTGCATTAAAAAATAACCTGTGGTAGCCACTTAACACATGAACGATACCATTGGTCGTAACAATTCCTGATGTTTGACAATCCACAGCCTTGTCTTTTTGTGAATCTGGAATAGTGCTTTGATCTGCCTCCTGATCATCACGGCTTCCAATTACTTTGGTATACGTTACATAATCCACATAATTAACATACTGTGTATATTCATAAGAACGTCTCAATTTGATCAGGTATTGAATATTTGGAACAGACCCCAATAAACTATTATAAAGCTTACCGCTAACGGTAATCTGGTCTCTGTTGATCTTGCCCGCAAATAAATAAGTCTTTAATGAATCATTCAGCTCCTGTGAAGGAATATCTTTGATACCAAAATCAAAATTTTCCTTTCCAAGTTGGAGAGATTTCTGATATTTCTTGGCTTTCACATACTCTGCTATGCCATAATTTGTAGTTGCAAAAAAGGTTACATTGCCATTTACAGCATCCTTTAAACCTGCCCTGTCTATCACTTTCACTAAGGAATCGAAATTGCGGTTAGACTTTAAGTAATCGTAAGTACTTAAATTTACATTGGGATCACTGGGGCCCCCATCCCTTTTATAATCATTTTTTTTACAAGACGTTAGCGCCAGTAATATTAATGAAAGATATACTAATATATTATTTTTCATATTTTTTAATCTCTAATAAAAACAACTTATACTTTACCCAACCAATATGGTGTTTGTTTCAATAACGGATTGTTTCTAAACAATGCAGGATCTACAGGCCAATAAAAACCTTCTCTTCTAAACCTGCTTTCTGTAAGCCAATCTACAACAAGGCCGTATCTTCTGGTTCTGAGCAAATCATAAAACAAATGTCCTTCCAGGTACATTTCTTTCCCGCGCTCATAAGCGTATTCATCCATTACCTGGTCTACAGTGCTTCCCGAAGCGATTAATACCGGATTTGGGTCATTTCTTTTTCTGAAATCATTGATGATACCAATAGCTGTAGCTGCATCTTTTTTGTAAAGTGCAATCTCCGCCTTAAGTAGTTTCATGTCACTCAGTCTGAAGATGATAATGTTATTACTAAGATAAGGGTCTAATTTTTGTCCCGGATTTCTGTACGTTACATTACTGTACTTTACACTCATTGGTTTATCCGGGTTAGTGAGGTCAAAGCCCTTTTTATAACGGATATCGGTAGTGGATTTGAAATGATTTTTAAGATAAGAAGGATTGGTATAAAACCGTGGGCTGTTTCCATAGCCTTTAATGTAATTTTCATTTAGAAAATACGAACCTATCGAACTATTTGAGCCTTCCAATGTATTCTCGCTGATGTTAATTTCAAATATTCCTTCAGAAGAGCGGCCAATGAACGTATTTTTATAGTTGGCAGTATCAACTAACGCGTAACCACCTTTGCTGATCAGGGTATTTATGGTGGTATCAGCACTATTTACGTCAGTCAAATTAGGCGCATCAACCGAAACATCCGACATGGTTGCTCTCCAAAGATATAAATGGGCTAAAAGAGCATATGCCGAACCTTTATTTGCAGTAACTTTGGCATCTCCGGTATTGGCGTAATTCCAGCTTAATAAATTAATCGCTTTGTGGCAATCATTTTCAACCATTTTCATCACCTCCGATTTTGAACTTCTTGGCAATTGAGGCGCATTGATCGGATCTTCGTAAGCTTCTGTAACCAATGGTACATCTCCCCATACCCTTACCATCATAAAGTAACTTAATGCACGAAGAAAATAGGCCTGACCAATTACTGAATTCCGGAACTGTGTAGGATCGTCCTCAGCAGACAATTGCGCATTACTCATGGCATTAACTTTCTTCAAAATCAGATTAGACATGGCAATGCTTTTATAATATAAAGTATAATTTGCCAGTGTATTCAGATTGTATTGAAAGGTAAAATCTCCGCCCTGAATCCCTTCTAAACCATCTCCGGAATATTGGATCGTAAAATAGTTTTTGGCGATCGCATCACCGTACATATAATAACGATTGTTTTTGTAGGTAATGGCACTACGCATCATGGCATAATTACCGGCAATAGCACTTCTTACATCTCTGGATGATTGCCAGAATGTTTGCTCATAAGGTGCATCCTTAGGCTCCTCATATAGTAATTTTTTACAGGAACTTACGGCAACCGCTGTAGCCACTGCGATAAGCACACCGATTTTTGTGATTATATTTTTCATTTATTGACGATATTAAAATTGAACTTGTACACCTAAAGTATATTTTCTTGGAATAGGATATCCGGTTCCATTATACTCCCCATATCCGCTAACAGCTTCTGCATCTGGTAATTTTTTTGATTGCTGGAACATATATACGTTATCAGCAATAGCGTATAATTTCAGCTGAGTTAAGCCTAATTTTCTTACGATTTTAGGGCTGAAATCATAACCAAGACTGATACTTCTGATCCTTGCATAACCACCTTTTTCGAGGAAAAAGGATTGTGCAGCCGTATAATAATATCGATAGGATCCCAAATCGAGTTTTGCATATTCAGCTTGATCTCCAGGGTTTCTCCAGATGTTCAGGCGACTTAAATCCGGTGAAGACACACTGGCAAAATTATATACTGCATTAGCATCAGTTGCGTTCGTAAAACGATCTGAATCAAATAGATTTAGTACGTCACGTTTAAGTGTAAAGTTGACAAAAATACTTAAGCTAAAGTTTTTGTAAGAAAAGCTATTTGTCCAACCACCGGTAAAACGTGGATTGGGGTCGCCAATTGGTGCTTTATCCGGATTGATACCATCATTAAAAACATCTATAAAATAATCTCCATCCAAATCTGCCAGATAAAAATCACCTGCACTATACGTTCCGTTACTATTTCTATACCTTTCTCCGGTATAAGGATTCTGAGGAATATCTGCTGAAGTAGAAAATACGCCTTTTGTACGATATAAATAGAAAGCATTTAGTGGACTACCTACAGAAAGCACGTGGTTTTTATCAAAACGATCTCCACTTAAAATAATATCACGGCCACCATTCGGCAAACTCATGATCTGATTTTTATTATAAGAGATATTAAAAGAGCTATTCCACTTAAATTCCTTACGTATAGGATTAGCGGTTAAAGTTAACTCCATACCTGCATTACGAACCGCAAATGCATTGGTGAAAGCATTGTCATAGCCTGATGTAACCGGCAAATCAACATTAAAAAGTTTTTGTTTTACTTCTTTGTTGTACACATCAAATGAAATGGCATATCTACCATTATCAATTTCCATATCGGTACCAATATTCCATTGTGTCGATTTCTCCCAGCTAATATCTTTTTGTGCAACACCATTTATAAAATTAGGGGTAATAGCGGTAACACCATTATAAGAAGTAGCACCTTGAATACCAAATGCCACCCCGTTAGCTGTACCATTTCCCGCAAATCCACCATTGTTAACCAGGTATTTATTGTATTGCACATAAGCATTTCTTTTATCTTCATTTCCTGTTACGCCATAACTTCCCCTTATTTTAATTAGTGTAAAAGGGTTATTGGTTAGATTTTTCATAAAGTTTTCTTCTGAAAGAAGCCAACCTGCAGAAATAGAAGGGAACACGCCATATTTATTATTTTCACCAAAACCAGATGAACCGTCCGTTCTGATCGTTCCTGATAAAAGGTACTTACCGTCATAATCATAATTAAAACGACCATAATAAGCTATCAATCCATGGGCGATGTAATTTGAATAGGCATAAATATTCTGTTGTTTAAAACCAGTAACTGTCTGAATATTATCTGATGCGCCACCATATCCGGATGCCTGGGTAGACTGAAATAAGCTATACTCTATATCCTGACCCGCTACTGCACTGAAAGAGTGTTTTTTAATAGAACCATTATAAGCTAAATAGTTCGATGTTCTTAAACCTATAGCACTTGAAGAAAAACTGGAAGAACTGTTACCAAAACCATTATTTAACAAATTGCTCATACTTACATCCCTGCGGGTATTATCACTAGTATAAGAAGATTGGGAATTTAAGGTAAAGTGTTTATTAAATTCATAGGCCAGGTTGAGGTTAGCTCCAAATTGGTTAGACACATTTCTGTTTAAATTTTCACCATCCTTACTCACAAAATAATCCAGTTTTTCGGGAGATATATTGAATAACGAAGATGGTAAATTGCCAGAACCAATTTTAGTGGGCTTAGATGGATCGTTTGGATCTTCGTTCCCTCTGCCCCTGCTGGCACTTGAATAATAAAATATGGGGTTGATCATTAATTTTTTATTCATTGCCCTTGAGGTAAGGTTTAAACGTGTGGTATAACGTTTAAAGCCCGTTCCTTTTACAATACCATCTTCATCATAATAACCTCCACTGAAACGATAAGTTGTTCCATTATCAGTACCACCGCTTATACTGAGGTTATTATCATTGATTTTACCCGTCTGATAAAATAAATCCTGCCAATCGGTATGGCCATTAAAAGCTGGATTTAAACTATCTGTAAGTATAAAAGGCAATTGTACACGCTGATCGTAACTTAGCTGTCTTTGCAGCACCTCCATTTTTTGCCTGCGTTCTGTAGTACCCATGGTAGCCTGCCTTAAGTTAGGGCGTTGTACCATACCATAATAAGTGTTAAAGCTTACTCTTGTATCGCCACCAACACCTTTTTTCGTTGTAATTAAAATTACACCATTGGCTGCTCTTGAACCATAAATAGCTGCTGCTGAGGCATCTTTTAACACGTCAATAGATTCGATATCGTTCGGGTTAAGGCCGGCCATGTAGTTGGTTCCTGTACCGGTTCCCGGTGGCACAAGATCATCAGAGGATTGAGGCACACCATCCACCACATAAAGCGGTGATCTGATCACATTAAATTGATCATAACCTGTACTTCCTGTTGAGTTACCCCTTACCGATACCGTAGGTGCCACACCTGGCTGGCCAGTAAAGTTTTGAACGTTTACGCCTGATAAACGTCCTTGCAACAACTGATCAAAACTTGCTGCAGGTAAGTTAGCCAGTTCCTTGCCAGAGATACTAGAGATTGCCGCTGTAGTTTTCTTCCTGGTAATTTTTTGATAACCGATCGTAACTACTTCGTTCAGTGTATTATTATCCTCTTCCAAAGAAAAACTTACTGTGCCACTTGCCGAAACCGTTTTCTCTACCGAACGATAACCTACAATTCTGGCAGTAATAACTGCACCCTCTTTTTGAACGGTTAAGGTAAACTTTCCATCCGCGTTGGTGGCGGTACCGTTCTTGGTACCCTTTTCGATAATGGAAACCCCGGGTATGGGTTTATTGGTTTGATCTACAACTGTTCCCTTAATTGTCTTCTGGGCAAAGGCCAGCCAGGGGATGAGTAGATAGAATAATGTTGCCGTTAAAAATTTCACATAGCAATGTCTTGTAGAAGTTTTTTCCATTGATGGTTAGTTAGTTAGTTTGATAATACGCTAAAAGTATCAACATTTTTACCTGACCATTAACTAATTTTTAGCTAAATAAAACCATATTTTAACTTAAAAATTTAACATTAATTAACATTTACTTTCTCAACACTAGAATTTCAAATTCCAAAATGTGCCCATATATCACATAATGGCATTT
This sequence comes from Pedobacter sp. PF22-3, assembly GCF_026239555.1. GTDB lineage: Bacteria > Bacteroidota > Bacteroidia > Sphingobacteriales > Sphingobacteriaceae > Pedobacter. Next base: position 54,886 of record NZ_JAPIVP010000017.1, read on the forward strand.
TTTCAATGAATTAAGTCTTATTTTCAGCCCTTTTCAGAATACATTAAGCTAATTAATTAGCAATCAGATTTCGATAAGAAATTTTAGAAAAAATCTTTTGTTATCAGTAGCTAAATCGATAAACTAACGTTTTAGTACATTAGCCCTTAACAGGCAAAAAAGCAGCATGAATACAGGCCAATTTCCCTAATTTAGAATAATTCAAAATAATTTGGATTATCGAGAATTCTGACGTTATTTTGCATCTGTTTAGAATTAATCCAAATAAATACAGCAATGCTTAAAATCAAACTTTTTAGTTTTACTTTCTTATTCACTCTTACCAGTATACTATGCTTTGCCCAGCAATTTGCAACCATTAGTGGCAAGGTTACCACTTCTAATGGAAAGCCCGCAGCTTTTATCTCAATCGGATTAAAAGGAAAAGGGTTAGGAACTACATCTAACGAAAACGGCTCATATACAATTAACCGGATTAAGGCTGGTACCTATACCATTAAAGCATCGGCGGTGGGTATCGATCCATCAGAGAAAAACATCACTATTGCGGCCGGGCAAACCCTTATTGTAGACTTTGTATTAAAGGAAAACGATCAGGTACTGGAAGAAGTAATCGTTGCCGGCATCAACAAAAAATATAAGGTGAGTTTACCATCGGCAACGCTGCGGTTAAACGAACCGTTGTTAGAAGCACCTCAAAACATTCAAATTGTAAGTAATCAAATCTTGAAAGACCAGCAGATTATTAGTATGAGTGATGGTTTAATCAGAAATGTGAGCGGTGCGGTCCGCTTAGAGCATTGGGGCGATTTATACACTAATATTTTGATGCGTGGTTCACAAATTCAGGCGATGCGCAATGGCTTTAATGTGGTTTCTTCATACTGGGGGCCGCTTACGGAAGATATGAGCTTTGTTGATCATATCGAGTTTGTAAAAGGTCCGGCCGGATTTATGTTGGGCAATGGCGATCCGAGTGGAATGTACAATGTAGTAACCAAAAAACCTACCGGGTTAAACCAGGGTGAGGTTTCCTTTACTGCAGGCAGTTTCGATATGTACCGTACGGCTATAGATTTCGATCATAAATTAACTGCCGATGGCAAATTCCTATTTAGATTAAATGCAGCAGCACAAAATAAAGGATCGTTCAGACCCTATGAAAAAAACGACCGTTACAGTTTTGCACCTGTGTTAAGCTATCAGATTACGCCGAGTACAAAATTGACAGCAGAATACACTTTACAAAATGCTAAAATGACCGAAGTGGGTTCTTATTATATTTTTAATACTGCAGGGTATGCCAGCTTACCAAGAGATTTTACCTTAACGCAACCTGGGGTACAGCCTACCCGAATCAACGATCATAGTTTAACATTGAACCTTACCCAGCAACTGGGGCAAAACTGGAAAATCACCGCACAGGCAGCTTATTACAAATATCTGCAAACCGGAAACAGCTCATGGCCAACAACTGTAAATACAAATGGTACTATTATCCGTAATGTGGCCATTTGGGACGCCGAAAGTTCAATGAAATTAGGACAGTTATTTGTAAACGGAACGGTTAAAACCGGTGGAATTGTGCATCGTATTTTAGCCGGTTTTGATGGTGGCAAGAAAAATTACATGGCAGATTGGGGCCAATCTCACAATTTAGACCTGGCCAGTTCCCCATTTAATTTATACAATCCCAATTATGGCTTCCCATCAAACGGCTATCCTCAATTTGATCGCATTACACCATTATCAGAAAGGGCACTTGCCGCAGGTGGTTTAATGGATCAGAAATACTTGAGTGGATATGTTCAGGATGAACTGGGTTTCTTTAATAACATCGTGCGATTAACCCTTGCGGGCCGTTATACCTATGTTAATCAATCAGCCTATGGCAGCCCTGCAGACAAAGCCAAACACGTTACCCCTAGAGTTGGCTTAAGTGTATCGGTTGATAAAAACACCTCTGTTTACGCCGTTTACGACGAAGCTTTTACTCCACAAACCGGATTTTTTCGGGATGGTGGTACCGCAAAACCCATTACCGGTAACAATAAAGAATTTGGCATCAAAAAAGACTGGTTTGATGGCCGCTGGAATACCACCCTGTCAGTGTACAGAATTACCAAACAAAATGAAATCACCGCCGACCCTTATAACAAAGCTGGAGAGACCTACAGCATTGTAATTGGCGAAAAAAGAGCGCAAGGTATAGAATTTGATATCCGTGGAGAGTTAGCTAAAGGATTAAATCTAATTGCAAACTATGCGTATACAGACGGTAAGGTAACCAAGGTGGCCGATGGTGTCACAGGTGTTTTTGTCGGCCAGGTGGTACCGGGTTTTTCTAAACATACTAGCAATGCCTGGTTAACCTATACCCTACAAAATGGCCCGCTTAAAGGCGCCGGCATTTCTGGTGGCTTTACTTATTTAGCCGGTAGAGCAGTAGGTACTTACAGCGGAGAAAATTCGAACGAAAACCTACCGGATTATTTTAAACTTGATGGTGGCCTATTTTGGGGAAACAAAAAGTTAAAAATAACTGCTAATATATTCAACATTTTAGACAAGTATTTATATAGCGGCGCTTACTACACCAATTACTGGAATGCGCCTGATTATAATCAGCCTGTTTATTCATGGCAAGCCGAAGCGCCAAGAAACTACCGTGTAAGTGTAGCTTACAAATTTTAATTACCCCCCATCGGGAGCATCTGGATCAGATCAGCTGCTCCCGGTTTTAAAACCGAAAACATGAAAACTAAAATCTCATTATTAGCATTATTCCTTGCCTTTAGCATCTCGAATGTATTTGCACATGCCTTATGGATAGAGACAGCCTCAACAGGCAAAAAAGGGCAGCCTCAGGAAGTAAAAGTATTCTTCGGAGAATATGAAAACAACGAACCAGATTCTGCGGCAAAATGGTTCAGCAACCTTAAAGAATTCAAATTGGTTTTAACAGCACCTGATGGCCATACAAAAGTTTTAACGGCTTCGCCAGATATACTTTTTTATAAAGCCAGTTTTACACCAGATCAAGCCGGTACTTATAAAATTTCTATTGTACACGAGGTCGCTGCTGTTTACGAAAAGGCAAAAATTGAGTATTATGCTTTTGCGGATGTTGCTGTTGGCACCTCAAAAATCAACACTAATTTTCCGGCTGGAGCAGCTTTAACGATCAGGCCGGATAAACACGTTCTAAAATTGGGTGAATCGGCCGTTCATGAGGTCATTTATAATAAAATGCCTTTCGCAAACCAAAAATTAACCGTTGTTGGGCCGGATAAGAAAGGCCAACCTACCGAAACCGATGCACAGGGTAAATTTACCTTCAAACCAACTGCAAAAGGAAATTACTTTCTTGAAGCTTTTACCGAAGATAAAACACCTGGCAAACTGAACGGAAAGGATTACGAAAAAACATGGCATTTGGTAACCTACACTACCGAAGTTCAATAAACGGATTAACTCAATTTTTTTGACCAATTGGTAATCAAACCCACTTGTTGGTTCATTTATTCAATAAAGCTTAATGTTGCAAAAAAAACCTACACAGAGAAAAACTAAAAAATCGCGGATTAGAAAAATCAGCGATTGGCTTCACTTGTGGCTGGGTATTGTTACTGGTCTTGTGGTTTTTCACTTGGGCATTACAGGTTGTATTTTTGCCTTTCAGAAAGAGATTACCGAGTTTATCCATAAAAAAGAGTTTTTTGTTGATGTACCTGCGAACAAAAAAACAATTCCCTTAAGTACATTAAAAGGAATAGCCGAAAAAGCTTTGGGCGGAAAGAAAAAGGTTACTTTTATATCGAGCTATACCCAAGCCAATCGCGCATGGGAGTTTGGTACTTATAAGCCTGGCAACCCTAAAGCATTTTGGTATTTCGATTCGATAGATTATTACGATCTCGTACTGATTAACCCATACACTGGCAAGGTGACATTGATATCGGATTATAGATACGAATTTTTCAGCATCATTAAAATGCTGCACTGGAGTTTTCTCATCAACCACCCCATAGGGCAGCAGGTTATTGGCTGGAGCACCATCATTTTTGTTTTCCTGTTAATCTCCGGTATGGTGATGTGGTGGCCTAAAAACCTCAAGAAATCAAACTTCGATAAAAGTTTCAAAATCAAATGGAAAGCCAAATTTAAACGCATTAACTACGACATGCACAATGTACTTGGCTTTTATGTGATGATCATTTGTTTAATGCTGGCGCTAACCGGTCTGGTGTGGGCCTTTCAGTGGTTCCAGCGTACAGTTTATGTAGTGGCATCGGGTAGTATCTCACCTCCAAAAGCAATACTGGCCCAATCAGATTCGACTAAAACCATTAAAGCCATTCCATTTGATATCGCTTTTGAAACCGCGCAAAAGATGTTTAAAAATGCAGAACGCATCGGAATGTCACCAGCCGAAGGTGGTACAGCAACCATTTATGCAACTGGCTACAAAGGCAAGGAAACCTATTGGAATTTTGATGTTTTGCTTTTCGATCAGTATACCGGCAAATTGCTGGCCCGTAAAAACCAAAGCGATAAAAACGCTGGTGAGGCGCTTATCGGTATGAATTACGACATCCACGTTGGCGCAATTTTGGGCCTTCCCGGAAAAATAATGGCATTTTTTGCCAGTTTAATTGCAGCAAGTTTACCTATAACCGGATTTATCATCTGGTGGGGCAAAAAGAAAAAGAAGAAAAATCCCGCAACTGCGGTAAATTAACTACAATCTAATTAATTATAAAAATGAAGTTATTGAACCTAATCTTCGTATTAACCGGTTTAATCGCCCTTAATACTCATGCACAAACAAAAGTAGATTCTCCAGAAGAAAAATTAGAGAAAGACAGAAAAGCAATAAAATCGCTAGCAGGCTTCTATGAAGTGAATTTTAACTATGGCGAGGTTACTGCTCCAGATCCTAACTACAAATTCAGTAAACCTTATGAAAGCCATGGCAATGAATGGGCAGAAATTATTGTTGACGAGCCTAAAAGAATTGTAATACAACACATGTTGGCGATTAATGATACCACAGTAATTAAACATTGGCGCCAGGACTGGACCTATGAGGATACCAACATCTTGCTTTATACAGAAGGTAATGCATGGAAAAAGGGCAATTTAACGCCAGCCGATGTTAAAGGCAAATGGACACAAAAAGTATATCAGGTTGATGATAGTCCACGGTACCAGGGCTATGGCACGTGGAGCCATGTTGGCGGGCATGATTCATGGTCGAGCGAAACCGATTCTCCATTACCGAGAAGAGAATCTACCGTACGTAAAGATTATAATGTACTAAACCGTGGCAGCAGAATTACCCTCACCAAAAGCGGCTGGATGTTTGAACAGGATAATAAAAAAATTATACGCTCAGCCAGTGGTGATCAACTATTAGCGATTGAAAAAGGTTATGAGGAATTTACCAAAATAGACCCGAAAATTTTCGTAAATGCACAAAAGTGGTGGGCAAGCCAAAGCGCTTACTGGGCAGATGTGCGTGGTGTTTGGGCCGATATTATTGGTGCGCAAAGCACATTTAAAGTAAAAACTATGGCCAATGGTAAATTGCTTTATGAAACACTTTTTAGCCTGGGCGATCAATCTATCAAAGAAAAATGGACGGCAGCGCAGAACAAAGAAAAAATTAAAACAGCTTTGCAGCCTTATCTGGCAAAATAGAAAAGACTAACTTTTGGTAAATGGTTGATGATTGATGGCAAGAGCTGTTAACATCGACCATTTTTATTTAAACCTCGAGATGTTGGCGGAGATTTGCAATCACGAGTACATGAATTGTGGATTTGTAATCCCTCTAAAAATTCTCTACATCTGGATTACAAATCCAGACCAACAATTATTTTATTTTGCTAAATTCCGGCATGAAAAGATTCGGTTTCTTCATCTTCCTTTTTTGTGCCGTTAACAGTTTTGCACAGGATTCTACTTATACCAGAAATATAATCAATACCCTTACCTCAAAAGCATTCTGGGGCAGGGGTTATACCAAAGATGGGATGAAAAAAGCGGCTGATTATATTGTCGATGCCTATCAAAAAATAGGCTTATCGCCAATGGGAACAGCATATAAACAAATGTTTAATTTTCCTGTAAATACTTTCCCCGGGAAAATGGAGGTAAGCATTAATGGCAAAAAACTCATTCCTGGCGAAGATTTCATTATAAATAATGAAAGTCCGGGTATTAAACAAATATCGAAACTAACTCCGGTTGACAGCCTTAACTACCGCGCTACACCATCACTACAAGTTTTACTAAAAGATAAATTAACCTGGTCTGTAGCTTCTGAGGTTGGGGATGTTACCACCATACAGCTTAATAAAAAGCGCTTCGCTGCCATCCCGAAAGAAATCAGCGTAGACATTGAAAACAAGTTTATCCCAAATTTTCAGGCAGCCAACATTTCTGGTTTAGTAAAAGGAACTAAATATCCTGATTCATTGTTAATCATTACCGCACATTACGATCACTTGGGTGGAATGGGGGCAGCTACCTATTTCCCAGGTGCAAACGATAATGCGGCTGGTGTGGCTACTTTATTAAGTCTCGCCAAATACTACGCCGCCAATCCCCAACCCTACTCTATTGGTTTTATCTGTTTTGCTGGCGAAGAAGCTGGATTATTGGGATCAAGGTATTTTGTAGAAAATCCGCTGGTATCCTTCGGTAATATAAAATTCCTGATCAATCTGGATTTAGTGGGTACAGGAGAAACCGGAATGACAGTGGTTAATGCGACTGTTTACCCAAAAGCCTTTGCACAGCTAAATGCCATCAATAATGAACATCATTACATTTCCAAAATCAATTCGAGAGGTAAAGCGGCCAATAGCGATCATTATTTCTTTACTGAAAAAGGTGTACCTGCATTCTTCATTTATACACAGGGTGGTCCCTCTGCCTATCATGATATATTCGATAAACCCGAAACCTTACCACTTACCAAGTATAAAGATCTGTTTAAATTAATCGTTGGCTTTAATCAAAAACTGATGGAATAGCATCATTTCCAGTACGAAAACCCTAAACCGCTATTCAAACACATCATTTTGGATCCTCAATCACTAATTCTCCTTTTCTCCGATTGGGATAATATTATGAGCCTTTGGGATAATTAAATTGAGCAGTAAAGCCTGTATACTCATCTTTGAATCAACAAAAACGAAACAAAATGATGAGAACTATACAAAAACTTAGCTTTGCATTAATACTGCTAGTGGCATTTACCATTAAATTGAATGCCCAAAATCAAATCGAAATTGTTATAGTTGGCTCTGCCCACAACAATTCAAAATCGACCCTAAATTTTCAGGCAATAATTGATAAACTTAAAAATTTTAAGCCTGATATGGTTTTTGGCGAATACCTGCCAAAGGATGATTACAGTAAACTGGAAGAAAGTAACTGGGCAAAAGAATTGTTTAAAAAAGAACATGATTATCTGGAAAAATTAAACCCAGAATCTCCTAAAAACATTGATGCACAAATTAAAAAAGACCAGAAAGCACTCGCTAAATTTGCTTACTATCATAAAACAAGAATGAATTTAGCCGTTAATTATGCTAAAAACTGGGATAGAGGAAATGCTGATTATCAGATTTTTGTCCTGGAGAACTATATGAAACAGCATTTCGGCAGAGAAGAACTGGCAACCTATACAAAGATGTTTGGCAGTACAGACTCGTTAAAAAAGATAGGTTTCTACAGACCGGGAAGCGAATACAGCAAAATTTATTTCCCGCTTATTTATCAATTACAGCAAGATCGTATTTATAATATGGATTGCCAAACCTATGATAAACCCTGGGGAGAGGCCTGGAGTAAAACAGACTCATTATACAAGATTTTAATCGGCAAAGCAAAAACCGATAGCAGCTCGCTGGAAGCTGCTACCGTTAAAGCCATAGAAAAATACTGGTCTTACAATAAAGATGAAGCAAAGGTATTTAATGCTGATCCCTACGCTGGCATGAATACGGTAAAATATGGTGTTTTAGATGAAGCCTGGAACTTTTATGGTGGATCTCACTTTTATGGATATGCAGGTTTCCCAACTGAAACGGTAAAAGAAATGGTTGCACAATGGACCTTGAGAAACGAAGGGATGTGTAAGAATATCATTGAGCAGGCCAAAGCTAAAAAAGCAAAAAGGGTTGTGGTAGGTGTTGGCGCATCACACCGGAAATGGATGGAAGAAATTTTAGCTAAAAACCCAAATGTAAAAATTATCAATTATAACGATCTGCACTAAATCAATAATACGCTCAATCAGCCTCCTTGCCATGCAATGGGGCTTTTTTGTTTTCAATTTTGTAATTTTTCCGTTGCTATTTGCAAATGCAGGATAATCGGTTTACTTTTAACTAAAAAAATAGTTATTTAGTTTTATATGCAACCTCTATTTGAATATTGTGTCAGTATTTGAACAAACCGCTATCCATCACATTTTTAGTCCAGTTCATCACATTTATTGATTCTATAAAAAAATAGCCAATAATTTTAGGCTAGCCTATTCAAAACCATACATGAAAAAACTCATACTTTCCCTTGCCTTTAGTTTAATTATCTTTAGCCTGTTTGCACAAAAAAATGGAAGCATCACCGGTATATTAGCCGATAGCGCTAACCATAAGACCACTTTAAATTACGCTACTGTTTCGGTTTATAAAGTTGGCGACAGCGTATTAACTACTTATAAACTGTCAGACGATAAAGGCGTTTTTAAAATCAATGGTCTGGCAACGGGTGTAAAATACCGATTAGTGGTAACAGCCTGGCAATATGGAACTTTCAGAAAAGAAGTAGAACTAAGCACAGCCAATCCGGCTTTGAACCTAGGCACCCTTTACCTTTCCACAAAAGCGAATGATTTAAATGAAGTAGTAATCTCTGCAGAGCGCCCTCCGGTAATTGTACGTAAAGATACCATTGAATTTAATGCAGAATCTTTTAAAACCCTGCCATCTGCAGTAGTAGAAGATTTGTTAAAAAAGCTTCCGGGTGTGGCCATTGCGGCTGATGGTTCTATACAGGTTAACGGCAAAACAGTAAGTAGAATTTTAGTAGACGGAAAAGAGTTTTTTGGTGGCGACCAGCAGATTGCAACCAAAAACCTGCCAGCAAATATCATAGATAAGGTACAGGTAGTTGAAGATAAACAGGCTAAAAGACGTGCTCCGGATTTAACTGCTGCAGAAATACCACAGATTATCAATTTAAAGCTAAAGAAAGCCATTAAAAAAGGTGCTTTCGGTAAATTATACGCTGGCGGAGGCTTAAAAGATCTGTATCAAGCCGGTGGATTAATGAATTTCTTTAGGGATACTACGCAGGTAAGTGTATTGGCCTATGGCAACAACATCAATCAGCCGGGCTTTAACCCCAATGACGTGCAGCGTATAGGTGGATTTAACAGAAGCGGTGTAAACTCCATGATGATGACCTCTGGAGGATATTTCGAGTTTAACGGCATTAATTTTGGCGGAAGTTATAATGGGGTTCAAACTTCATCGGGCGGTGGTTTTAATTTTAATACGATCAATAAAAAAGGGATCAAATTTAATACGCAGTATTTCTTCGGAAAGTCTAATAACCTTTTAGAGAAACTTTCTAACACCAACCAAACCCTTGGCACTGATCGTTTAATTACCAACACCAATGAAAATACTACGTCTCTCATTCTCAAGCACAATATCGGTGGAAAATTAGACTGGCAGATCGATTCTTTAACACAACTAACTATTGAGCCGGCAATAGTGCTCAGCTCCAACAACTCAGTAAACAGAATATTTTCAAGCAATAATAATGCGAATAATCAGCTCATCAACAAACTCGAGAATTTGAATGACCTGAATACTTCTAGCAACCAATATCAGTTAAGAGCCGATTTTAGTAAAGATTTCAAAAAAGCAGGCAGATCTTTCAATATGGGAGTCGATATTTCTGCAAGCCCTAACCCTGTTATCAATTACAACAGGAGCAGAAGTGTTTTTTACCTCACACCATCTACTGCAGAAATCGACCAGTTAAGAAATAATACCATTAATAACTTCAAGTCCTACATCTACAGTAACTATACCGAACCGATCAGCAAAAAATTGAAATTTAAAACTGACATAAGTGGGAATATCATTAAAAATGAAAATGCATTGAATACATTTTACCGTAATCCGGCTAACCAACTTTACGATATTGTAGTTCCTAATTTATCGCAAACGGTTAAACAGGCAGGTTTCAAAACCAACACAAATATCAGTCTTGGATATAAAGTAACCAAAGATCTCTACCTTCAACCCGGATTGGTGCACAATTATATTTCGTTAGACAACCGCTTTACTAATGGTGCGAGCATCGATCAACATTATAACTTTGTATGGCCTACATTTCAATTGAATTACAAAATATTCCGTTTTAACTATTCGGCCCGTTTTACTGAACCAAATGTGAGTTATCTCCAGCCAGTGGCCGACAATACAAATGCACTTTACATCCGGAATGGAAACCCTAATTTATTACCTGCCCGTATGCAAGGTTTAAGCATGAATATGTATAAGTATGATCCTAAGAACCTAATTAATTACAATTTATACGGTTATGGTAATTTCACAAAAAACGGCATTGTCAATGCTATTACTATTAAAGATGGTGTACAAACGGTTAATCCTGTAAACAGGAACGGCATTTACAATTTTAGTGGTGGTGCCAATATCTCTAAAGATTTCAGGAAAGATAAGACAACTTTAAAAATAGGTTTAGGTTTCTGGGCTAATTTTGATCGTAATCCAGTTATCGTAAACAATATTGAGAGTGATGCCAATATATTTTACGTAGGGCCAAATGGAAGTGTAAGATTAAACCTGAACGATAAGATAGAAATTAACCAGTCATATTCAGTAAATTTAAACCGCAGTAGATATAATGATCGCTATTATACCAATATTAGTTACAATACCCATCAAAGTACATCTGAACTGATTATCCGTTATCCTAAAAAAATGGTTTTTGAAACGAGTTATGCTTTAACTATCAACGAGCAAAAAATTGCAGGTTATAACAATAATATTAAATTCTGGAATGCCGCGCTTACTTACCTGTTTATGAAAAACGACAGGGCCCAACTAAAATTTTCAGTGAACGATATTTTACAGAGTAACGTACGTAGGAACATCCAGATTATAGGCAACAGCGTTATTGATGCGCAAAGCAATAACCTGGGCAGATATGGCATGTTTACCCTTACTTATAATATTCAAAATTTTGGCCAAAAAGTTGGCGGAAGACAGACATTTTTTAATTTTTAACTACCTTATCCTGAATGTAGTGAAGAATTCCTAGAACAGATGTAGTATGCTTTTCAAAAAGATTCTTCACTGCGTTCAGAATGACAGATGGGTTTTTAGGCTTTGCAACTTTTAGATTATTGCGCTAAAGTTAATTTGACCAAATACTGATCTTCACCATCATCAAAAATCAATTCAGGATTCCATCCCGTTTCTGCCGCAATCTGTTTAATGGTTTCTTCATCTATATAAATCCAGTTGAACCAATTGCCTTTTTCCCCTTTATACTCATACTGGTAAGATACCTCACCATAGTATTGATTTTGTGGTTTAGGCATATCTTCATATAAATAAGCGATATCGGAAGAATCGAAAATTACCTGCCCGTTAGGATTGATGAGGTCTTTTAGTTTGATCAAAAAAGTCTTAAAACCGGGTAAAGTTCCTGTTAAACCGATACCGTTCATCAGCATGATAATGGTATCGAATTTCTCCTGATAGGTAAAAATATCTTGTACAAATGCTTTTTTTACTCCACGGTCTTTCATAATATTCACCGCAGCTTCCGAAATATCAATCGCTGTAACATCAATATTAAAGGCTTGCAGAAGTAAAGCATGACTGCCCACACCGGCACCGATATCCAATACTTTGCCGTTACACATATGCAAAGCCTGAAGCTCCAAAACCGGCATATCTTCATCATCACGGAAGAAAAATTCTAAAGGCATTTCTTCAGCTTCTCCGTAAGAATTATGCAACCAAAGCGTATCTGCCTCACCCGTTCTGTAAATATCTGTTAGCGCTTTACCAAAAACATCCATAATGCAAAGATAGGGAAAATGGAAGATGTATAAATGGATGACGGAAAAGGGAAGATGGGAGATGGAAATTTTATGCTGAGGTAATAGGCCCCTGAAAGCGGCGAAAAATGATTACAAAATATCTATGCAGAGATCTTAATTCATTATCCCCCATTAATGGTCATTTTAAGATTGCTTATGAAGTTGGTCGGGATTTATTACCCTTATAAAATAAGATTGAAATCTAAAGAACAACGGTCTGGATTTGTAATCCAGACCAGCTTAATTAAAAATCCAAACCAACGATTTTCATCACATTTTTGCGTAACAATTTTAATCCAAATCAAATGCCTGATGGTATTCTGGTATGGCTACATGTTTAAAACCATGATCTTTTAGTCTCGTAGCAAAATGTTGTTGTACTTCGTACTCTCCATGAACCAGAAACAACTGTTTTACCCTCGCCGGATCCTGGCCTGATAAAAAATGTAATAAATCTTCATAATCACCATGCGCACTCATCGATTTTATGGATTGTACTTCGGCTTTAACTTCATATTCCTGGCGGAAAATTTCAACTACTTTCTGTCCTACAATTAATTTACCACCCAGCGAGTTCGGCTCACAATAACCCACCATTAAAATGGTATTTTTCTGGTTACTGATATTATTCCTGATATGATGTTTTACCCGGCCAGCCTCTGCCATACCCGATGCAGAAATAATTACGCAAGGCCTTGGATCAGCATTTAAAGCTTTCGATTCTTCAACGCTTTCGATAAAACGCAATCCTTTAAAGCCAAAGATATCATGATCTACCTTTAAAATTTCTTTAACACCATTATTGTATACTTCAGGATGGTTTTTAAGAATTTGAGTTGCCTTTGATGATAAAGGACTGTCTACGTAGTAGGGAACATCAGGCAATTTACCTTTCAACTCTAAACCATTTAAAGCATAAAGGAGTTCCTGTGTACGGCCAACGGCAAAAGCTGGAATAATTACCTTACCTTTTTTTATGTTACAGGTATTATTGATGATCTCCAAAAGCATATTTTCGATCGGTTCGAGATCTTTATGTAGCGAATCGCCATAGGTTGATTCCATCAAGATATAATCAGCCTGGTCAAATTGTTGCGGGCTTTTCAGCAGCAAGTCGCCATAACGACCAACATCACCAGAAAAAGTAATGCGCGTAGGTTTTCCATCTTCTGTAATGGTAAGATGTACGGCAGCACTCCCTAAGATGTGGCCTGCATCGGTAAATTTCAATCGAATTCCGTCTTCAATCTCAAAATCTTCTTCATACTCCACAATCTTCATCTGGCCAACTGTTTTGGTCACGTCTTCCTCGGTATAAAGCGCTTCTTCCATCTCTTCACCTTCGTGGAGATTACGGTTTGCGTATTCGGCATCCTGCATCTGGATTTTAGCAGAATCCATCATTAAAATTCGGGCAAGGTCCATTGTAGCCGAAGTACAGAAAATCTTTCCTTCAAACCCTTCAGCCACCAATTTGGGCAATAAACCACAATGATCAATATGTGCGTGTGATAAAACGAGATAGGTGATTTTTTTGGCATCAAAACCAAAATAGTCGTTTAATTTATCGGTAACATGGCCCATCCCCTGAAATAAGCCACAATCTAATAAAATTTGGGTACCGTTTTTTAAAGTAATAAGGTGCTTACTCCCCGTAACCGTACGGGCGGCACCATGAAAAGCAATGTTCATCAAGATATTGGTTAGAATATATATAGCATAAAAGTGCCGGATATTTCCGGCACTTTCAATTCGTTACGCATTTATCTCTGCTACTTTATCTTTAACCTTATCGGCAACGCTTGTGGCTTTATCTGCCAAACCTGCTAATTTATCTTTTGAGGCATCTAAAAGATCAGCAAAAAAATCTGATACTTTATTTTTCAGATCGCTGCTCGAATCTGAAGATAATGCTAGCGCAATAGTTGCACCCAATGCTGCTCCGGCTAATACGCCTACTATGATTTTCGTTTCTTTTTTCATGGTCTTATTGATTTACTTATTAAACATATTTAACTCACAGGTGTTTTTATTTTTTTCATCTTACAAAAACTAATCCATAATGAAGCGAATATTTTTTATAGACTTAGACAATACCATTTACTTTACCAAGCAGAACGAAGAACAATTGATGGGCGAATTATATCGTTTCTTAGAAAGTATGGATTTAGGAATCAGCAAAGAAGATTTTCGATTAGCCAAACAGGAAATGCTGAGGACACCTTTTTTAAAAGTAGCTGAAAAATACCATTTTAAGAAAGAAACAATGCCAGAAGTAATTTCTTACCTCCAAAATAGGTCCGTAAACCAGCCTTTAAAACCGAGTGATGATTACCACTATATCAAAAGCTTAATCGGCAGAAAATTTATTGTAACAGCAGGTTTTCCAAAACAACAGCAATCAAAAGTAAAAATGCTGGGCATCGCCGATGATTTTGAAGAAGTGCATGTGGTAGATGTTTCGACAAGCAATAAGAAAAAAACCTTTGAAATGCTGATCGACCAGCATCAACTTAACAAAGATGATATTTTAATTATTGGTGATGATGCCGAATCGGAAATTAAATTTGGATTAGAACTGGGAATAACCACTTTTTTACTCGACCCTGAAAACCTGCATCCAAATGCCGAAAGCACTTTTAGGGGAAGTGATTTAAGTAACCTTCATGAAGCAGCAGGGCAGTAATAAAATGAAGATCGTCATCTCGACTGGAACGCAGTGGAATGGAGAGATCTATCTTAATAGATTTAGCTTCGCTGAGCACTACGTAGTTCTCGACTTCGTTGCAATTCGCTCGAAATGACGTTAACTTTATTAGAATTACCGCATAAAAAAGTCCCGATTTTCATCGGGACTTTCTATTTTATCCTCTACCACCTCTTGATGGTCTTCCTCCTTCACCACCACCCCTTTGTTGTGGTGCTTCAGACCTTCTTTGTTCTTGTCGCTGTTGCTGCTGCTGAGCTCTTTGTTGCTGAGCTTGAGCATCACGTTGTGCCCTTTCTTGCTGTTGCTGTTGGGCTTGTTGTGCACGTTGCTGTTGCATCTGCTCATTACGTTGCTGTTGAACCTGCGCATCGCGTTGTGCCCTTTCTTGTTGTTGCTGTTGGGCTTGTTGTGCACGTTGCTGTTGCATCTGCTCATTACGTTGCTGTTGCATTTGCTCATTACGTTGCGCCCTTTCCTGTTGTTGCTGTTGGGCTTGTTGAGCACGTTGTTGCTGCATTTGCTCATTACGCTGTTGTTGCAACTGTACATCGCGTTGCGCCCTATCTTGCTGCTGCTGTTGGGCTTGTTGTGCACGTTGTTGTTGCATCTGCTCATTACGCTGTGCCCTTTGTTGTTCCATTTGAGCACGTTGATCATCCTGACCTCGTTGTGGCTGCATATCACGTTGGTTACGTTGTTGATCTATGCTCATTCGGTCTTGATTACGCTGTTGTCTGATCTGATCTAAACGTTGTTGATCCTGACCACGATTTGCATTATCTTGTCTGTTCCCATTATCAATTCCATTGGTACCGCCACGACTAATACGTCCGTTTGCATCCCTATTATAAGCCTCGCCCCTGTTAGTTGGCTGATTATTACTATCACGGCCTGCATTTCGGTTATCTCTCGATCCGAAACGGTTGTCGTTATTGCCTGGCGTATTACCTCTTTGATCGCGGTTGGTATAGCCTTCGTTTCTGCCGCCTCTGCTGATACCAGCATTACCTTGCTCAAATCTCCTTGGCGCAGCATTACGGTTATCTACTACTGCATTACGTTCGGGTCTTGGCCTGTAAATCGCTACCTCCCTACCACCAATCCGGCTTGCACCTGGTCTTGAGCTTTCGGCATAACGATATACAGTTACATCTCTGTTGGTTGCGCGCCTGATATCTTCAACCCTTGGACCGCCATAATAAGTTCTTCTGTTATACACATAAGTATTATTGATAATCGTGGTATTGCGGATATATACGTTATTGCGGCCGTAATCATATCTTGGGAAAGTATTAATATAAATATTGCGCTGAGGGATAAAGTTCCAGCAAAATTCTGGTACTGCATAACGGCGGCCAAAGCTTAAATTAATACTGATACTTGGTGCCATAGGTGCCCATCCATAATATCCGTCTCCACTTCTCCAATCTACCCATGCTGGTCCCCAATTGGTATCAGGTAACCAGATCCATTGCCTGTAACTGTTAATTACCCAACGACCGTAGTGGAAAGGTGCCCAGCCCCAATCGTAATTAGAAACCCAGGTATTACCATATTCGGTCATCGCCCAACGTCCGTTGGTATAATACGGGCGGAATTCACTTTGATCTACATCTGGTCGCCAAACATAACCGTATTGTGGATCCTGTATCCAGGTGCCATAAGGCGAAAGTTCATCGTAAAAAGTCTGTAGAGAAATATTGCCGGTACTGTAACCATCAGACTGGTAATCGTTTTGGTAGTCTTGTGCCCTGACAAGGGTTGTGGTTCCGGCAAGGAGCGAAAATAGCCCCAGCACAAGTGCCGTAGATTTCAGTGTTTTCATTTGTGTGTTTATTTTAATAACCTAATGTGTGTGTATCAATTAGAGAACCAAAAACACCAAAGGTTTAATATGCAAGCATAGTTTTTGGATTTTCCCCAGAATATTGCCATCCAAGGCATATTTAACTAATATTTAACGTTTTAAGCCCAGTTTAATTGTGCAGAAAATAAGTCAGTTAAAAATAAAATTTGCTACACATCTGCTTACGGAAGAGATTATATTGCCAGTTCTATAAGCTTTAGAACTTAAATTCTATTTATTGTGCGTATTTTTGTAACATGCAAAAAGGCACTTTATACCTTATTCCCGTACCATTGGCAGAAGAGGTAGCACATAAAACGTTTACCCCTTATCTGGTTGATACCATTAACCAGATTGATACCTACATTGTAGAAAACAGTAAAACAGCACGCCGCTTTTTAAAAGAGGCAGGCTTAAAAACACCACAGAAAGATCTGATTGTGCATGATTATGGTAAACATAACCGAACAGATTTAGGGCAGTTTTTTGTTGAGCTTGCTGCCGGAAAAGACGTTGGTTTAATGAGTGAAGCTGGTTGCCCTGGTATTGCTGATCCTGGAGCGGATATTGTTGCAGAAGCACATAAACGTGGTATTAAGGTAGTACCATTGGTAGGGCCAAGCGCTATTTTACTTGCCCTGATGGCTTCGGGTTTTAACGGACAAAGTTTCGCTTTTTGGGGTTATTTACCGATTGATAAAGAGCAGCGCACCAAGCGGATTAAAGACCTGGATTTATCTGCAAGCCGTTACAAACAAACACAGATTTTTATCGAAACGCCTTTCCGCAATAACCAGCTTTTTGAAGAAGTACTGAAAAGCTGTAAACCCAACACGCAGGTTTGTGTGGCCAGTAACCTTACCGCAGCAGATGAATTTATTAAAACACAAAGTGTTTATAACTGGCGAAAAGAGGAAATAGACCTCCATAAAAAGCCGACAATATTTTTATTGTACTAAGTTGTCCATTCGTTCAGTAGCCATTGGTTCATTAGTGATTGAAATTGGGCAAATATACCTTTCAAATCGTCGTCATCTCGACTGAAGCGTAGCGAAATGGAGAGATCTATTCTTCTTAGATTTCTTGATTGCAATGCATTCTGTTCGAAATGTCGATTAATCGAAGTACAATAACTCAAAAAAATCAAAACATATCGAATCTAACATTGGTTGTTATCATATCGCTCTTTAATTTATTTACTAAATCTTTGAGTTATGAAAAATACGAGCACACCAAAAAACAACCCAACAGTTCAAGGTAATTCTATAGCCGATCGGGCTAATCATGATGTTAAAACGGATAAAAAAATCCAGGGCATTACAAATGGCGGCGGACAACGGTCAGACCAGACCTCAAATAAGGACAATCAAAGAAAACACGACAACAAGAAATAATAAAAAAGGTGATGATCCAGCAAGATCATCACCTTTTTTTATGCTTAAATCATCCACCTTAATCCCTAGGGTGTGATGGATAATAGCCATCGGTAGAAATGATGTATATAGCACCTTCTACTGATGGGAGCTTAGGCAGCGCGAAATTTGACATGCCATCGCCACCATACCTTGTCTTAAGGATAGAAAACAACTTTATATTTTTACTGACCGATATCAACGAGCCGTCACATATCGCAAATCCTTCTGGTGCATAGTCACCAGCAAAAAGGGTTATTGCCCCTAGCATTGAATTCATAGCATGTTTATTTAGTTGTTCAATACTACTAAAAAAAATAAAATGATTTTTATATCAACTGTCTAAAAATGCAATATATCTACATAAGCGCAAACAATTCTATTCAACAACGATTTCATCTGCCAAAACAGGTGTTTGTGTAAATTTTTAAATACAAAAATAGATTTATACAATTACAATCAATACAGTTTCAGTTTTCGTGTAAAATTCGCCCTTGACCTAAAATTTATGTAACAGGTTCTGTTACATTTGTTTCATCAGCTATTTAAGGATCAACTAACCGCTTTTCACCATGAAAAAAAATCTAAAAAAAATCGCAATCGTAGCGATGGTTGCAGTAGTAATTGCTGCATGTAAAAAAAAACAAGAAACATTAACAGCAGAACCGCAAGAAACTGTAAAAAATGCCGATAAGGTTTTACAGCACATTAAAAACCTCGGCTTCCCCGAGTCGAGCATTGTAGATAATGGAAATGAATATATCGTTGAAGAAGATATCATATTTCCTAAAAACATGGAGATCACCGCTAGCAGCGCAGGGCCAAAAACAGAACAATATTATACCGGAAGTATTGTTAACAGCACTAAAAAGCTAAACATCAGGGTCTTCGTAGATGCATCCATGACGTCAATGAGCAGCGAAATTAATAATGCACTTGCGCAATGGAATGGTGTATCGGGTTCTACATTGCGCTTTAACGTTGTAACCGCAGCACCTTATGATATTCTAATTAAAGATGAAAATTTAGGTAATGGTGTTTGCGGCCAGGGCCAGTTCCCATCAGGCGGAAGCGCAGGTGCCTTAATTAAAATTAACAAAAGTTATATTGCGGGCAACTCTTTTGCGCAACGTGCAAGAACCATATGCCATGAGTTTGGACATTGCATTTCTTTCAGACATACCAATTGGGCTGCACAGGGTGAATCTACAGCTACAAATGTTCCTGGAGTTACTGGAACAGATGCTTCATCGCTGATGAACGGTGGCCAATGTGGCTCGGGTGCAACAGTATTATCTCAAAAAGATAAAGACGCAACTGCAGTATTATATTAAAACCCAAAACAATCAATTAACCTAAACTAAATCCTTAAACAGTTGAAATAAGCTCGGGTACTTAAGCAGTACCTGAGCTTATTCTTTTGCTAAAGCAATAATGTCTTTCCCATTCAAAGTCCGTCTTTCATCATGGTGGCTCAAGGTATTGATCATTGCCCGGCCAAGTTCAGCCATTGTGCAGAAACCATTCGGATAAATGGCCCTACCGATCGGAAATAACCAGTTGATGTATTTATAAAATTGATGTGCATATTTTTGCCCTGGCAAAGGCTTAATAAAGCCCGGGCGGAAATTAAAAACCTGCTGGAAAGGTAATTTTGTCAAATCATTTTCTGTTTTGCCCTTTACCTGTGCCCATTTTAAACGGCCATTCTCATTGGTTCCTCCACCAGAAACATAACAAAATGTCATATCGCTATTGAGCTTGCTTAATGTTTGCGCAACATGCATGGTAAGCGTATAAGTCATTTTATAATAGGTCTCCTCATCAACACCTACTGAAGTAATGCCTAAACAAAAGAAGCAGGCATTATAGCCCGATAACTGACTTTCTATTGCGGAGAAATCAAAAAAATCGGAGTAAATAATCTCCTTTAATTTTGGATGTATATAAGCGCAGGGCTTACGGTTGATTACCAAAATATGATCAATTTCAGGACTGTTTAAACATTGCATCAATACGCCTTCGCCAACCATTCCAGTTGCACCGGTAATGATGATATTATGCTGATTTCTGGTTTTTCCCATTCGAAGTTATTTAATAATCAAAACGAAGATAAGTGAATCTTTGTTTGCCAAATAAAGCAGCTGGATTTCATTTTGCTTTTTTAACATAGAAATACGATAATTAATTACATTTAATAAAAAGTAATATGAGGAGTCAAAATTTGCCAATCATTAAAATGATGTTGTTAACCTGCCTATTATTTATTTCTAGCCGTTTATTTGCACAAAACGAATTAAGTTCGAGGCAAACCTACCCTGATTTATTTGAAAAAGTTCAAATGGCAAGAATTTATCCAGATAGTAAATCTTTTGCAGACGCCATTCCCAAAAAGAGTCCATTTGAAATCATGAAGGCCTATAATGCTTTAAAAAACAAGCCAAATTTTGATTTGAAGGCCTTTGTAAATGAATATTTTAATATGCCGGAAAGTCATCATGCGGCCTACCAATCTGATATCAACGCAGGCATAAAAAAACACCTGGATACTTTGTGGACGGTTTTAAAAAGAGATCCTGATACGGCTTCCGCCTATCAAACATCACTCCTACCATTACCGAAATCCTACATTGTTCCGGGCGGCAGGTTCAGGGAAATTTATTATTGGGATTCCTATTTTACAATGCTTGGATTGCAAAAGGCAGGCAAAACAGAAACCATAAAAGATATGGTTGATAATTTCGCTTTCCTCATCAATAAGTATGGTTTTATCCCCAATGGAAACCGCACATACTACCTAACACGTTCGCAGCCGCCATTTTTTGCAGCTATGGTGCAGCTGCTTGTTAAGCATAATAAGGATGTTAAACTTGCAGATTATAAAGATGTCCTTGAAAAAGAATATCGATTCTGGATGAAAGGAGCCAGCCAATTAAGTAATGGTGAAGCCATAAACCATGTGGTAAAGCTTACTGACGGCACCATTTTAAACCGATACTATGATGCCAGCGATCAGCCACGGGAAGAATCGTACAGGGAAGATTTTGAAGCGGCTAAATTAACTAAACAGGCTCCGTCCACTTTTCTCAGAAATGTACGCGCTGCGGCAGAATCAGGTTGGGATTTTAGCAGCAGGTGGTTTGCCGACGGTAAAAGTTATAACCAAATTATTACTACAGATCTGCTTCCGGTTGATTTAAATACTTTATTGTACAATCTCGAAATGGCTATTGCCACGGCAAACAATGAAGCAGGCAATAAAACAAAAGCTATTTCATTTATCCAAAAAGCAAGGTTGCGTAAAACAGCCATCCTGAAATATTTCTGGAACAAAAAACAGGGCTTTTTTACCGATTATAATTGGAAAAACCGATCATCTTCTAATCAGTTTACGCTTGCAGCTGCATTTCCGCTATATTTTAAACTGGCAACTACGGTACAGGCCAAAGCTGTTAAAGAAAAACTGGAAAGAAACTTTCTTAAAACAGGTGGCTTAATTACAACTTTAACCACTACAAAAGAGCAATGGGATGCACCAAACGCATGGGCACCACTGCAATACATCAGCATTGCGGGGTTGCACAATTACAGATATAATAAACTTGCCAATAGGATTAGTGCCAGATGGATAAATCTTAACATTTCGGTATTTAAGGAAACCGGGAAATTGATGGAGAAATATAATGTAGTACAACCGAACAGTAAAGGTGGTGGTGGGGAATATCCGCTACAAGATGGATTTGGCTGGACCAACGGTGTACTTTTAAAGCTGATGGAAAAATAATTGATTATACGTTCATTTGTAATCCTTAGGAAAAAAACAGAGGCTGAACCAAAAAAAGACATGAAATATGCTAATGGTTGCAGCCTCTATTAATGAGTATTAAATATTAATACCCAGGATTTTGTATCAGATTGGGGTTACCTAATTGATTATCCGGGATAGGGAAAAGAAGGTATTTAGCTTCACTTGCAGGTTTTTCCTGCCATGCAGCGAGAAATTTTCCAAAACGGATTAAATCTTGCCTTCTAAAACTTTCCCAATACAGCTCACGGCCGCGCTCATCAAGCAGGATATCTAATGTTAAGCTTGGTAAAATGGAAGCACCCCTTACCGTCCTGATCGAATTTACAATGGTTAAGGCAGGCGCCGTTTGCGAGGTTCTTAATTGGGCCTCGGCTTTCATCAACAATACATCAGCGTAACGGAAATAAACCCAGTCGTTATCAGGTTTTTTAGATCCAGCGTTGGCATAATCAATCGGATACTTAATCACACGGATACCTGCCACTTCCAAATGGTTAGGATCTCTTTCGATAATGCTTACCTCTGACGTAAAAGCCAATGGGTTACCTTTGCGGTCTTTTAAGGCTACACCATTCTGGTTTACCTGTTGCCCAACCAAAAAACCAACCCTAACGCCTGCAACATTGGTTTGCCCTGCATAAGATCCTCCTCTTCGCAAATCGGTAGTCTCAAATTTTGCATAAAAGTTTGATAGGGTTGAAAAACCGTTATAACCACTGGGGTCTTGGTTATAGTGTGTGGTACATTTCCATTGCCCATCTAAATCGCTCCCACTTACGCCGCCTAAATTTTGCGCGGTAAAAATATTTTCGGTAGAAAGCTTATCATTTGTTGGGGCAAAATTGTCGAAATAATTTGGCGTAAGCACATAACCGCCAGCGGCTATTTCATCAGCTAGCGAAATTACCTTGGCCATGTCAGCAGCGTCGAAAGTTGGCGTGCTCCGGTTTAGGAAAGCACCCTTGTTAAGATAAACTTTCATTAAAAGTGTTCTCGCCGCATTTTTATTGGCAAGATTTGCAGGTCCAACCGGCAAATCAGGGATAATAGCATTTAATTCGCTGATTAAATAGGTAATTTCATCAGCAGCATTTCGAACACGAGATGGTTTGGTAACACCTTCTCCGGGATCCCGGTACGGAACCTGCCCCCAGCCATCTAAAACCGAAAACTGTGCAAATGCACGTAAAAAACGTGCCTGCGCTGCCTGAACTGCATTCGGACTGGCATTTAAAACACTTGTAGCCACATAAGAGATACTGTTCAAATCCCTGAACACATCCGAAATACGGGTATGATCGGGCGCCCATTTATGTAGATGCAGTGCCCGCCAGGCACCATTATCGTCCCAATCGCCTGCACGCGTAGGCACAATAATTTCATCTGACGTTACTTCCTGCAGCGCAGCCCAATTCCAAGGTGCCTGGTAAGGGCCAATCATGGCGGCGTAAGTGGCACCTAATACCCCCGCAACATTATTTGATGATACTGCGCCACTGCCAACCTGGCCATTCAGGTCTTCATTCAGCTTGGTACAGCCCGAAAAACTCAAGGCCAATACAGCGAAAGTGAAAATATATTTATTTTTCATGTGATTATAATTAAAGATTAAAGAGAAAAATTAACACCAAAATTGAAGGTTCTTGCCGTTGGATAAGCCGTATAATCTATACCTGCAGATGGAACCCCGCTTACACTTTTGTTTACATTTACCTCCGGATCAAAACCTGTATATTTCGTAATTACGAATAGGTTTTGGCCATTAACATAAATATTAAGCGACTTTATCGATTTACCAATATTGCCAATATTATAGTTAAGCGTAGCGTTGGCTAATTTTAGGTAGTCGCCTTTTTCGATGTACCTTGATGAGGCAGCAATTGGATTGGCCAGCGACTCTTGTATAGATGAATTGATCAAAGCGGCAGAGATATTACGCTGTGCACCCAGGTTGGATATCGCAAGTACCGAGTTTGCGGTATTGTTATAAACATCCTGACCAAACGCACCATTAAAGTTGGCTGTTAAAGAGAATTTCTTATACCTTAAATTTGTACTTAAACCCAAAATTACTTTCGGATTGGGATTGCCTACGTAATAAGCAGTAAAACCATCGTCGGTATACTTAGAAAAACCACTGGCATCCAAACCATTATATTGGCGGGTTACCATGGCGAAAAGTGGTAGTCCATTTTGGATCACTTCGGTGGTTACACCGCTCAATCCCTGCCCGTTTAACGAGCCTGTTTTAATAATGCCATTAATATTCTGCACTTTATTGTTGATAAAAGTAGCGTTACCTCCTAAAGACCATGAAAAATTATCCTGATCGATAATTATACCATTTAAGGTCAGCTCAAGCCCTTTATTGATGATCTGGCCCGGTAAATTTACCCAAGTAGGCACATTGCCTCCAACTGCCGGTGAAAACGCAATCTGTGGAAACAATAGGTCTTTTGTTGTTTTATTGAAATAATCAATCGATCCGGTTAACCTGTTTTTAAACAAGCCGAAATCGATACCTACATTGGCCTGTTTGTCTGACTGCCATTTTAAATCGGCATTTTCATTGTTGATCGGTGTTAAAATTGGCGAACCGTTCGCATTTCCAAAATCGTAACGAAGCTGCGCAGAACCTGAAGGAAAATCCTGGTTACCGGTTTTACCATAACCAACGCGTAATTTAAGTAGATCTAGCCATTGGATATCAGACATGAAACTTTCTTTTCTGATATCCCAGGCAGCGGCAAAAGATGGAAAATAACCGTAACGGTTTGATTTACCGAATTTAGTGGAACCATCGGCCCTAAATGTAGCGGTTAAGATATACCTATTATCGTAATTAAAAATTGCCCTTGCAAAATACGATTGCAATTGTGTTGTAGGATTGTTGAAGGTAGAAAATGTACGGTTGGCCGGAGCCGTTGTTTGAAAGGCATCAGTATAATCGGCAGCTATATCGCCAAAACCAGTTGCCGTATTGGTTACGCCTTTATTAACGAAGTTGGAATATTCGTAACCTAAAATAGCATTCAGGTTTAGTTTGCTTACAATTTCCTTATTAAAGTTTAAGGTATTGGTAAACTGTTGCGTAATCAGCTCGTTATTAGAATAGCTTGCATAACCACCCAGAAAAGTTCCTGACGGCTGAATACCCTGCAGATTTAAGGTGCTCCTGGTAGAAGCCCTTCTTATACCTGTACTATAATTTACACTGGCCAGCATGCGATACTCCAACCAGGGTGTAATTTTGTAATAAGGCGAAATGCTTCCCAAAATGGTTGATACTTTCGATTTATCGCTATTTGCAGCTAAAGCAGCCAAAGGATTGATCGTAGTCGAACCATAATCTATAAATAAACTTCCATCGGGATTATAAAAAGATTGGGTAGGGTTCCAGGATAGTGCCTGCGAAATCAAACTTCCTGTAAAACCCGCATCGGTGGTAATCGGCGCTACGCTTTCGAGGTATTGATTACTGATCATATTCACATCCAAACCCAGCTTTTTGCTTTCGAGGAATTTGAAATTACCGTTAAAACCTGCACTGTATTTTTTAAAATCGGTTGTTTTGATAATCCCCTGCTGGTCTTGATAACCAATGGACGCGCGAAAGGTATTGCCATTAGTACCACCACTTATACCAATAGAATAATTTTGGTTATAAGCTGTTCTGGTAATTGCATCTAATGCATCAACACTGGTGCCGAAATTACCGGTATTAAGATTGTACTTCGATAATGCCGCCCGGTACTCATCGCCGGTTAATACCTCTACTTTTTTGGCAATATTGCTTACCCCTGCCGAGGCACTTACATCAATTTTGGTTTCTCCCGATTTCCCTCTTTTAGTGGTAATCAAAACCACACCGTAAGCAGCACGCGAACCATAAATTGCTGTTGCCGATGCATCTTTTAATATTTCCATCGATTCTATATCGGCCGGATTGATAAAGTTTAAAGGGTTACCATCTGGCGCTGTTCCGATACCTGCACTGGTTGAGGGTCTTGCCGATCGTCCATCAAGCGCTACCCCATCCACCACATAAAGGGGCTGGCCGGTTCCGGTAATGGCTGAGTTACCCCTGATGCGCACAGTAGATGCACCTCCTGGCTGACCACTGTTATTGATCATCTGTACACCCGCAACCTTGCCCTGTATGAGCTGATCGGGGGCATTTAACGGGCCTTTGTTAAAATCTTTAGCCGATACTGTTGTTGCAGCACCCGTTAAATCGTTTTTTCTTACTGATGCATAGCCAACAACCACAACCGCCTCTAAATTATTCAGCGAACTTAAGGTAATGTTTAGCAGCGTTTGGTTATTGATGTTTACCGTTTGCGATTCATAGCCCACAAAACTCACTGTTAACCGAGATGTTCCGGTGGGAGCGGTAATTTGGTATTTACCCTCAACATCGCTTTGGGTTCTTGTATTGGTCCCTGTTACCTGTATAGTTGCGCCTGCTAAGGGCGTTTTATCGCTATCATATATTATACCTTTTACAGTAATTTGGGCAAAAGCTACTGTGCTAAATAAGAGCATCAGGAGATTTAAGCCTATAAATTTCTTTAATGAATACAATTTCTGTTTTAAGGACAAAACAGCGTAATTGCCTGGTAAAGTAATGTTCATAATGGATTTAATAATTGGTTAGAAAATAGGGCATTTAACGATTTAGGAAATTCGGATTTAAGGCGGGTTGTATTTCATAGCTTCTATTTTAGTTTTGGATTAGTTGATTATACCTTTAAGCCTATGCAATTAAGAAAATTCAAAATCTCTGGGATCGTTCCCGATATTTATGATATCAAAATTCTGGAGTGTTTTTAACCCATATTTATCCTGCAATAAGCATATTTTTAGCGCATCCGGATCGCTTGGTTCGTTTCTTTTAATTTGAAAATTGTTGGTTATAGGCTGCACATAGCCGGTAAGGAGAGAAAACAGTTGAGATAAAATGATAAACATTTGTACTTGTCTCATAATTTTCGGTACAATAAATCGAATTCCAAGAATAGAGAACCCTGACCTATTGTGATTTAGTTTAGTATCTAGTTAATGTAATGGTTAAGTGTATCCGCTGAGCCGTTAAGCCTACAAATCTTATCCATTTTATAATATGAATATAGCTTATAAATTATATAAAACCATAAAAAGGATCATTATTTATTTCAAAAACTTATGGTATATGAGCTGCATGCGATTAGAGCTAATGATAAAGCGGGCTTGCCCAGCTAGTAAATGAAAAACAGCAAATACATTTAGCACAAAAAAAGCTATCACATTAGCCTATTGATTGAAGAATTTAAATTTGATTGCCATCGCTACGAATACGTGGAATTGCGACAACCTTGATGTAAATAATAAATCCCAAAAGTTTTAAAAACATTTGGGGTTCAATTCAAAAATACAGTTTCTAGAAAATTATCTTGCCGAAGGGCCTTTCATTTGGTAGTCTTTAGGTGGCTCTGCCCCTAAAAGATGTTGAACAAAGTAATCCCAGCGGCGGCGCATCATGTAAGGCGAGTAAGAACCGTAACCATGTGCACTGTTTGGAAAAATAACCAGGTCGAAAGATTTATTTGCTTTTTCTAATGCTTCTACAACTAAAAGTGTATTGTAAGGTGGTACATTATCATCCATCATACCGTGTACCAACATTAATTTTCCTTTTAGGTTTTTAGCATAATTCTGATTGGCCTGTGCTTCATAATCCGAATTTTCTACCAAACCATTGTAACGCTCACCCCAATCATCCTCGTAGTTTCTATTTTCATGATTACCTGATTCAGAAATACCTACTTTAAAGAAATCCGGGTAACGGAACATTGCCGCAGCAGTAGCAAAACCTCCGCCCGAGTGGCCCCAGATACCTACCTTTGTCGTATCAATGGGATACTTTGCAGAAAGCTGTCTGATGGCTGCAATCTGATCAGGCAAGGTATTCTCGGCCATATTGCCATAACTCATATCATGGAAACTTTTAGAACGGCCAGGATTACTGGTTCCTTCTATTACTACCACAATAAAGCCCAACTCGGCCAAAGCCTGATGATCGCCACGCGAAGCAACAAAGGCCCAGCTGCCTACACTACCGCCTTGTGGACCTGGATAAATATAATCGATAACCGGATACTTTTGACTGGCATCCATTTTTGTTGGTGTAAAAACCAGACCATAAATATCGGTTTTACCATCTTTGGCTTTCACCGAAACCGGAGTTGGTGCTTTCCATCCTGTAGCGGTTAACCGAGAAACATCTGTTTTTTCTAAAGTATTGATCAGTTTACCACTGATACTTCTTAAAACAGTAACTGCAGGAACATCAGGCTGCGAGTAACTATCTACAAAATATTCGAAAGATGGCGAAAATACAACCTGGTGATTACCAGTTTCTGGCGTTAAAAGGGTCAAGTTTTTACCATCGAAACCAACTTTATACAGGTAACTGAAATAAGGATTACCTTTTTCTCGGCCACTGGCCAAGAAATAAATTGAACGTGCCTTTTCATCAACCTTAATTAACCGTGTAACCACGAAATCACCTTTGGTAATCTGATTTTTTAATTTTCCATTACCAGAATCATATAAATACAGATGTCCCCAGTTATCCCTTTCCGAATACCAGATAATTTCTTTTGAGGCAGGAAGATACCGCCAGTTGATGGCACCCTGACCAGATTCAAACTGTGTTTTTACGGTTTCTTCGAAAACTTCGCGAACGGAACCTGTTGCGGCATTCGCAATACGGAATTTTTCATTTTTATGATCGCGGGAAGTAGACACAAATGCCACTTCTGTACCATCAGCTTTCCAATCAATATCATCAAAAGTGCCACTGCTCGAAATATCATCACTTAAGGTAGCACGATGTGGGTCTGCAGGAATGTTCAGTGCAACCATCTTCCCGTTTTCAACATCAATCACCACTCTTCTAATTGTTGCAATCTGTTTATCGCCAGGCAAAGGATATTTCCAGGCTTTTAATGTCGGTGCCCCAACATTCGTGGTTACCAGATACATATCTTTCGAATTCCGCTGATCTTGCTGAAAAGTGGCTATTTTTTTCGAATCAGGCGACCAACGCAAAATTGGCGCATCACTATGCTTCCAACCTGCATTATCGGTTGCATACCCATAATCCTTTATGCCATCAGTAGTTAGCTGGGTTAATTTCCCCGAGGCTACATCTTTAACAAAAAGATTGTAATCTTTAATTAATATGGTCTTTTTTCCATCAGGAGACAGCACTTCATTCCAGCTAAGTCCGCGACGTGAAGCGCTTAAACTGCCTTTATAATCGGTAGTTAAAGTTTTAGTTTTCTTTACCGGATCTACCAAAAAAGTCTGTTCAGTGCCATTTACTTTCGTGCTGTACCAAAATTTATCTCCCTCGAGCCAGTTTGGTTGCGCACTGGCATGATCGATGTACTTTACGGTATTGTAACCCATCAAACTTTCTGCCCTTTCGTAATCTTTAACGGTTAAAGCTTTCTGTTGAGCATTTGCTGTAATGGCCAAAGTACAAGCCGTTACAGTAAACCAATATTTATTCATCAT
Source organism: Pedobacter sp. PF22-3 (assembly GCF_026239555.1). GTDB lineage: Bacteria > Bacteroidota > Bacteroidia > Sphingobacteriales > Sphingobacteriaceae > Pedobacter. The sequence goes on from NZ_JAPIVP010000017.1 coordinate 84,391, forward strand.
GTTAGTTAATCTTGCGATAAAAATAAGACTGTTTTGGCAAATGATTGGTATTAATCGTGATACAAAATGGCAGGCTTTTACCTCCTGCGTTATGTTGAGAAGCGAAAAGGTATGCAAAACCGAACAATCTTTTTTGAACGACTTCATCTTAGCTCAATATGGCTAAAGCAATGCCGCTAGTCTTAAAACTTATAGCCATTAAATCATTCCTTGATTTGCTTACAAACTTCAGGGATTTGCATACATCAGTGCAATTTAGCTTGCTGATCTTTGAATTATGGAAATAAAACAAATGGCATTGGGTAACCAGGGTTTGGTTGTACCAATGATCGGATTAGGCTGTATGGGTATGACGGGCTTTGAAGAAGGACATATGTATGGCCCTGCGGATGAGCAGGAGGCCATCGCAACCATACACCGTTCACTCGAGTTGGGTGGTAATTTTTTGGATACTGCCGATCTGTACGGGCCGCTGAAAAATGAACAGCTCATTGCGAAGGCCATCAGTGGTAAACGCGATCAGTATATTCTGGCCACCAAGTTTGGCTGGGAAATAGATGATAACAATAAAGTAACCTGGGCTATTAACGGAAAAAAAGATTATGTAAAGAAATCTTTAGAGCGTTCGTTAAAGAACCTTAATACCGATTACATTGATCTGTATTACCTGCACCGCCTGGATAAAAATACGCCGATTGAAGAAACAGTTGAAGCCATGGCTGAGCTGGTTAAGGAAGGTAAGATAGGTTATATCGGTCTGTCGGAAGTATCGTCGGAAACGGTTAGGCGGGCACATGCTGTGCATCCGATTACCGCTGTACAAAGCGAATATTCTTTATTTGAACGGACCGTAGAAGAACGCGGGGTTTTAGCCACCTTAAATGAACTGGGCATTGGCTTCGTGGCTTACTCGCCACTAGGCCGTGGGTTTTTATCTGGGCAGATCAAAAGCATCGACGACCTGCCGGAAAACGATTTTCGCAAGGCGATTCCGCGTTTCCAGGGGGAAATGTTTAACAAGAATATTGAATTGGTTAAAGCGATTGAAGCCATGGCCGAAGCAAAAAACGTCACTTCTTCGCAACTGGCTTTAGCCTGGATCATGAGCAACGGAATTTTACCGATTCCGGGCACAAAACGCAGAAAATACCTGGAACAAAACATAGCATCAACTAACATTGAATTGACGAGGGAGGATCTTTCACAACTGGAAAGCATCATACCATTAGGTACAGATACCGGCGCTCCATATGATGAGTTTAGTATGGGTTTAATTGATTAAATTTGTTTATGAACGCCATTAACTCCATATCTGAATTTCACCGTTTACTGTCGTTGCCAGAACCCCGCCATCCGCTGGTAAGCGTGATCAACCTGGCAGAAAGTATTTTTTTGGAAGATGAAATCTGGAAAGGTTTCGTTAACCGCTTTTATTGCGTAGCGCTTAAACGCGAAGCCAAAGGTAAGATCAGGTACGGGCAGCAACATTATGATTACGATAAAGGGGTATTGAGTTTTACCGCGCCCAACCAGGTGCAACAACTAGACCTGCAAAATATGGAATGCGGGTCTGGTTATCTCCTGATCTTTCACCCAGACTTCCTTTTACAACATCCTCTGGCGAATAGCATTCATCAATACGGTTTTTTCGATTACGCGGTTAATGAAGCATTACACCTATCGGCAGCGGAAGAGGACGATCTGATCTCGATCCTCCATAAAATTGATAAGGAGTGCCAGCATATCGATAAACATACCCAGGAGATCATTCTCACACAGATCGAGAGCCTCCTAAAATATTCCAACCGTTTTTACGAGCGCCAGTTTTTGACCCGCAAGAATAATAATCTGGCCCTTTTGACCAGGTTTGAGCAATTGATAGATGACTACTTTAACAGCGATGTAAACAGCTTACTCACGGTAAACTATATTGCAGGGCAGATGAACTTGTCGCCAAACTACCTGAGTGACCTGCTTCGGATTCATACCGGGCAAAACACAAAGCAGCACATTCATGAAAAGCTGATTGCAAGAGCAAAAGAAAAACTTTCCACCACTAATCTTTCCGTCAGCGAGATCGCCTATGCCCTGGGTTTTGAACATGCGCAATCATTCAGTACACTTTTCAAAAAGAAAACAAGTTTATCGCCGCTCGAATTTCGTCAGGCTTTTAACTGAGCAAGGGTGAGAAACAGAATTTCGTTCTTTTTTGACTGTTTAGGTTTAGCAGCAAACTGACGATGAAGTTTTAAAATGCACTTTATTTTGGTCCATTTAATGCGTAATGCTTAGGGTTCATACCGATATGCGCTTTAAATATTCTTGAAAAATGGCTGAGGTTTGTAAACCCCATCCGGTATCCAACAGCTGATACAGATAGCTTTTCGGCGCTCAACAAAAGGGCTGCTTCTTGCATTCTAAACTCCTGATAATAACTAAAAATGCTGTCGCCAAAAATTTGCCTGAATAAACGTTTCAGTTTAGTTGGGCTCATATGAGCACCAAGTGCGAGTTCTTTAATCACTGGAGGCGTTTCCAAATGTTCAAGTATCTGCTGTTTAACGCGGTAAACGGCTTGTATATCATAAATGTTTAAAGCATGCAATTGCTTTTCATCGCGGTTTTCCAGTTCCATCAATAGCCTGCAAATAAGTTCTTCGGCCTTTATCCTTAAAAAGAAAAGTTTAAACGTTTCATTAGCCGGTTCAGATATGATTTCATCCACAATTTTTTGTAAAGAAGGATACATGATCTGTTCGAACAAAAGAGGACGTTTATTTTGCAGAAGGCCTTTTAAAACTGATGATTCTTGCGAGGCAATAAACAGGCCGTTTAAATAATCCGCATCAACTTCTATATTAATGGTTGCTGAATTGGTATGGATCGCAATAACATCATCTGTATTGATACGACTGGTGCCTATTAACACCGAGGGTATTGTATACTTGTGGGTTGACGAAGTTTCTGCTCTGGAGAATATGTTTTGAAACTTGAAAAATATCATCCTCTTAGCTTTATCGACATCAGGATTTTGAACAAGTACATCTTCATTAAGCTCATAGTTACTAATGAGCATACGTAAGTGTTCATTAAAAACAAATCCAATACAATATCCACTACCAAACTGTTGTGGTATTTCTAATCTTCTATCTATGAGTTGTGTTCCCAATAGGTGAGCTAATCTTTTCAGCACATGGGGAACCGTTTGATCTGCCGTTTCCATAAAGTCTTTAACGACTGTTTTTATGTCCAATATAGATATTTTATACTAAAGTGACTGATAACTTTGCATATCAATTAAAGGCAATGATACTGAAAGAAAAAAAAGTGGCTATTATCGGTGCAGGACCAGTTGGCCTGACTATGGCGATATTATTACAGCAAAAAGGAATTGATGTAACTGTTTACGAAAGAGATAAAAATCCACAAGCCAGGATTTGGGGCGGTACGCTTGATTTGCACAAAGATTCGGGACAGGAAGTGATGAAAAAAGCTGGTTTACTGGAAAGTTACTACGCCATAGCAAGGCCCATGGGAATAATAATGACTGATGAAAAAGGAAAAATATTATTCACCAAACAGATTACACCTGAAAATCAATACGATAATCCTGAAATAAACAGAAATGACCTCAGAAAAGTATTGCTAAATAGTTTGAAACAGGGCACAGTAATCTGGGACAGCAAATGTAGAGAACTCGAAGTTTGTGATGAAAAGTGGCACTTACGATTTGAGAATGAAACAGTGGCAACTGCTGACTTGATTATCATAGCCAATGGTGGAATGTCTAAAATAAGAACATACATTACCGATACAGTCGCTGAAAGCACCGGAACTTTTATCATACAGGGAGATGTACCTCAACCTGAAATAAATTGTCCCGAATTTTTCCAACTATGCAATGGTAAAAGATTAATGGCTGCCTACCAAGGCAATTTATTGGTTGCAAACCCAAATAATAGTGGCGTGTTAACCTATGGTGTAATTTTTAAAAAGCCAGAAAATTGGGATGATGCTCACAATGGGTTAAACTTTCAGAATCAGGATAGTATCCGAACGTTTCTTTCAGATAGATTTATAGATTGGAATGAACATTACAAACAATTATTCCGTTCAACCTCCTCTTTTTGGGGACTGCCGACAAGAAAATTATCACTGGATAAACCCTGGAAGAAAGGCCGCCCCCTACCGATTACGCTCATCGGAGATGCAGCTCATTTAATGCCACCTTTTGCAGGTCAGGGTGTAAATACCGGGCTAATGGATGCACTAATTTTAGCGGGTAATTTAACTGATGGAAAATTTGAAACCTTAGAAAATGCTATAAATGATTATGAAGAACAAATGTTCATTTATGCCAACGAAGCACAACTGTCATCAGTGAGAAACGAAATAGAAATGCATCAGCCAAATTTCACTTTCGAAAAGTTTATCCACTAAGCTTCAGTACCCCACCGTCATCAAAGGCCCTGTCGAATACGATTATGAGCGGATATTTAATGCAATACAGTCCATAAGCAGGTCCGTTCAGAATAGCAAACAAATCTTAAAGTATTGCTACCTTACGCTGAAAGATTTCCTGTTGAAGTCGCCTGTTAATTTGTTCACTTTGATATTGCTTCAAGTGTAACATAAGTTGCCCACGTGCTGCATGCAAGAGCGAACAATATACAGTATAAAAGAATATCTATTTCTTTTCTAAGCTTGATCCAAAAAACAATGATAAACATCAATGGGAAAATTGCTATAAAAATAAAGATAATTGTTGCCAGGGTCTCGAAAATATCCTGATCATAATTCATGAGCAACAGCCTGATCCCGAAGTAAAGCAACCAGACGAACAATGGCGCGAGAAAGCATATTAACAATTTCCATAATAACTTAAGCTTAAGGTGTTCAGGAACTGTATTGAGATAATTTTTATATAGCCAAAAGACTATGCCTCCCATGCACACGATCAGAATTGCCAGCTGAATATAGGTGTTAAAAATGGTATCAGAACGAGTATTGATTTTTGAAGAAGACTTGAGCTTATCATGGTTATAGTGCTTGATACTGGTTGTTTCTCCGTTAACAAATGTCTTTATAACCTTATCGCTACCAATAGTATCTCTAATAATCCAGGTTGAGTCTTCAAATCCCATCTTATAAAGACCCTCAATGATCGGTTTACCATTTTTCATTCTTACAAACCTTCCGTCAAGTCGCCCGCCATTAAATCTTAAGGAATCAATTCCTTCCTCCGTATCTACCGTTAAAATTGTTATTTTTCCTGGGGAAACCAGGCTGGCGCTATCTGCGATATCATATAAAACATCCTTGTCAAGGTTTTTGAGGAAGAGGTTTTTATTGTAATCGTCATATCTCACAGGCTTGCTAATACTTAAAGAATTTATTTTAATAACAAGCAATGAATCTCTATTGTAAAATTCAAATTCACTATGCGAACTCAGGTCTTGTATTATTGGATTTTTTAAAAGGACATACTGTGGTTGATCGAAAGATTGGATATATTTTTGTTGGGTGGTAGCACAAAAAGAGAAAATCGCAACAACTCCAACAAAGTAGGCGCTCAATCGAGAAATTAGCGCTTTACCCATGGATTTACCTATGGCTTGTTGCAAATCGTTTTTTTGGTACATCCAGGCCAATAAGATCATGGGTAGTGCCATCAGATCAGAAAGATCAACAGTTCTTCCAATACTGAAATATGGCGTTATGAATTGAATAATAACTGAGGCATATTCGCTTTTCCAAAAAGTAAATAGGATCGCTGTAGATATAAAAACCCATATTTTTTGTTTGGGGAATATAGCCGACCAAAATATAGGAAATATAAAAAGCCCACAAAAATCAGAAAGTTTTCCGGTAAACCAGTTATGGAAAGCTGGCTTCATAAAGAAGTCGTTGATAATTAACAGGACAAGAAAAAAAATGAAAAGTGGCGAAAGAAGATTTTTTAGGCGGTTATTCATATTTTAGCATTTACATCTGCTATTGATACCGATAATGCAATTTGGTAACCCGTAAAAGTACATCAGTAGCAAATCAAGTTGTTAAACCAGATGATAAGAACAGGCATATAAGCGTATTCTTAATGGAGTAATGATTTTAATCCGCAACAGCCCCTTTAAACAATAAAACTTACTCGGTTCAGGTCGATGGAATATCCGACATAACGAGGGATTTACACTCTTGGACGATACAAAAAAGCGGGAGAATTTTTCAATTCCCCCGCTCAGCGGAGAGGGCGGGATTCGAACCCGCGGTACCTTGCAGTACACACGCTTTCCAAGCGTGCTCGATCGACCACTCTGACACCTCTCCGATTATATCATTGTATTTTGTTTCAAATAAATGTAGCAATATACAGTTTCCAAACTTACCCAATCGATACCTCCAAAGGTTTCTTTGGACTGATACCTCTTCGCATTGGATTGCAAAAATATATTTTTTATTGATAAAAAAAATGCTCCCGGTTAAAATCGGGAGCATTTCTATATACAAGATCAGAAATTAATCAATAACCGTAATTTTTAACATATTGGTTTTACCTTTTGCTTCCATCGGAATAGCAGCTGTATTGATGATGATATCACCTTGTTTAACCAATTTTTTGCTTTTTAAGAATTCGTTCACTTCAATAATGGTATTATCGGTACTTTCCCATTTATCGTAGTAGAAACCTCTTACGCCCCAAAGTAAACTTACCGCGTTTAATAATGCCCTGTTACTGGTAAAAATAAAGGTAAGGGCTTCCGGACGGTGACTTGAAATTTCGAAAGCAGTATAACCACTCAAAGTCATCGATACAATACCTACTGCGTTGGTTTGTTTCGCTAAGAAACAAGCAGAATCACAAATGGCATCACTTAAGAAAGAAGGTGATTTTGGTTTTAAAAACTTATCAGGATGGAAAGGATAATTGTTCTCTTCGATGTTCTGAATAATTTTCTGCATGGTTTCGATAACAATCAGCGGAAATTCTCCAACTGAGGTTTCGCCACTTAACATTACCGCATCGGCACCATCCAAAACAGAGTTAGCCACATCATTCACCTCTGCACGTGTTGGGCGAGGCGTTGTGATCATACTTTCTAACATTTGGGTAGCCACAATTACGGGTTTAGAAGCCGCTCTACACTTAGCAACAATCATTTTCTGTAACAATGGAACTTCTTCCATCGGACATTCAACACCTAAATCGCCACGGGCAACCATAATACCATCAGTTACAGCAATAATTTCGTCTATATTTGCAATAGCCTCTGGTTTTTCTATTTTGGCAATTACGCGGGCAGTTTTACCACGCTCGGCAATAATTTTTTTAAGTTCGATAATGTCTTCTGCCTTACGCACGAAAGACAAACCGATCCATTCTACATCATTTTCTAAAACAAATTCTAAGTTTTCTCGGTCTTCCGGAGTTAAAGAAGGAATAGAAACCTTAGTATTTGGAAGGTTAACACCTTTTCTCGAAGTTAAAATTCCACCGTGAACAATCTCACAAACGACTTCATCTTTTAAATTGGTAGAAATCACTTTCATCTGAAGCTTTCCATCATCCAGAAGTATAATTTCGCCAGCCTGAACATCCTGAGGAAAGTTTTGGTAAGTAATATAAATACGCTCTTCGTTACCAATACATTCATTCGTAGTAATTACGGTAGTTTTTCCGTTAATCAGGTTAATACCACCTTCTTTTACTAAACCAATACGAATTTTAGGACCTTGTAAATCGGCAAGAATACCTACATTATATTCGTATTTTTTGTTTAAATCGCGGATGGTATCCAAAACCGCTTGATGATCTGCTTGTGATCCGTGTGAAAAATTTAGACGGCAAACATCTAAACCTGCGTTAAACATACTGTATAATACTTCTGGTTTTGCTGATGCAGGCCCAAGCGTGGCAACAATTTTAGTTCTCGAATGAAAAGGTTTCATTTATTTATTGATTTTAGGAATGCAGTTTAAGAAAGCACTAATTATTATCTAAAATAATCAAACTGCATTAAATTTTATATATTTTGTTTTTTTGTTCTTTGTTTGTAACTGCCAAATATAGTGTATTTAATACACCATGTATATAATTTTTATATTACCAAATTTTCACGGCTCTTTAATTTAGTGGGGTCTATTTTTGCAGCCACCTGTATATCAGGCAGTTTATTCAATCCGTTGATTAAATAATCCAAATCCTCCTTGTCAATAAATTCTTTAATGATAATAAAAAAATCTACTTTGCTCATCTCCGGAATTAGAAAACCATCGCTACTTTTATTGCAGATTAAGTAGTATTCAACCTCGCCCTGCTCTACAAAAAAGTAATATTTAGAGAAAGACCAGGCTGGTTCATCAATATTAAAAAATATTTCATGGTCCTCTATTTTTTCAAATTCAGTATTTAGCCGGGTATTAATTTTGTGGCAAAGCACATAGTCTTTTAGGGGTGCTGTGATCGCAATTAGTATAAAATCAAGGTCTAAGGTAAGTTTTAGGTAGGTCTTATTCAAAGCGAAATAAATTATTTACAGAACGAAATTAAAAAACTAATTCTATATTCGCTGTGTTATTGAGGTACCAAAATTACATATCGAAATAAAAACATTTGAAAATTGTAAGAATTTATTTTTCTTTGCACAGAATTATTTAACCATTAAATTATAAAATTATGTCTGATATTGCTTCAAGAGTTAAGGCTATTATCGTAGAAAAACTAGGTGTTGACGAAAGCGAAGTTACGCCAGAGGCTTCATTCACCAACGATTTAGGTGCAGATTCTTTAGATACCGTAGAATTGATTATGGAATTTGAAAAAGAATTCAATGTAGCTATTCCTGATGATCAGGCTGAAACCATCGGTACCGTTGGCCAGGCAATTGCTTATTTGGAAAAAAACGTTAAATAGAATTACGCTTTTTCAGTATAAATGGAATTAAAAAGAGTAGTAGTAACAGGGTTGGGTGCGCTCACTCCTATAGGCAATAATGTTCCTGATTTTTGGGAAGGATTGACTAACGGGGTGAGTGGCGCTGCTCCTATTAAGGGTTTTGATACTGAAAAGTTCAAGACCAAATTCGCTTGCGAGGTAAAAAACTTTAATCCAGAAGATTTTTTGGAGAAAAAAGAAGCCCGTAAATTAGATCCGTTTGTACAATATGCTCTTGTAGCAACAGATGAGGCTGTAAAGGATGGTGGTTTTGATTTTGAAAAATTAGACACCAACCGCATCGGCGTAATCTGGGGCGCGGGCATAGGTGGATTGAAAACTTTCCTGGATGAGATTTCGAATTTCGCCAAGGGAGATGGTACGCCAAGATACAATCCATTCTTTATCCCTAAAATGATCGTGGATATCGCCCCAGGGCATATTTCTATCAAATACGGCCTGCGTGGGCCAAATTTTGCAACTGTTTCGGCATGTGCTTCTTCAACAAATGCAATGATTGATGCATTTAACTATATCCGTTTGGGTATGGCTGATGTAATTATCAGTGGTGGTTCTGAAGCAATCATCAATGAGGCAGGTATGGGTGGTTTTAATGCCATGCATGCATTATCAACACGTAATGAAGATCCGGCAACAGCATCACGCCCTTTTGATAAAGATCGCGATGGCTTCGTAGCTGGTGAAGGTGCAGGAACTATTATTTTAGAAGAACTTGAACACGCTAAGGCAAGAGGTGCAAAAATTTATGCAGAACTTGTGGGCGGTGGAATGAGTGCTGATGCCAATCACATCACTGCACCACATCCTGAAGGTTTAGGCGCTAGAATGGTAATGACCAACGCACTGAAAGATGCTGGTTTAACAACTGCTGATATAGATTATATCAATGTACACGGTACTTCTACACCGCTTGGTGATATTAGTGAAACCAAAGCCATTGGTACATTATTTGGTGAAGATGCTTATCGTTTAAACATTAGCTCAACCAAATCGATGACCGGCCACCTGTTAGGTGCAGCTGGTGCTATTGAGGCTATTGCAGCAATTCTTGCTGTTAAAAATGATATTGTTCCTCCAACAATCAATCATTTTACAGATGATCCTGCATTTGATCCTAAATTGAATTTTACTTTTAACAAAGCACAAAAACGTACTGTTAGAGCTGCCTTAAGCAATACATTCGGTTTTGGTGGCCATAATGCTTCTGTTATTTTCAAGAAATACGAAGATTAATTAGAACAGCACAGGTATATAATTTTGTATGCTAATTAAAAATAGATAACTTAGTTAAATATGCTAGTTAGCCGCTAATTGTGTTATTTATTTAATGCCGATATTAAAATTATATAAACTTTATCTCTCTCCTGAAAAGGAGTTTGTTAAACAGCTGAAAAATATTTTGGGCTTTGTTCCAGGCAATGTTACGCTCTATAAAATGGCGTTCAGGCACCGTTCTGTAGCAAAAATTTTAAAAAATGGCAGCAGGAGCAGTAACGAACGTTTAGAATTTTTAGGTGATGCCGTTTTAGGTTCGGTAATAGCAGAGTTGCTTTTTAAACACTATCCTTACAAAGAAGAAGGGTTTTTAACCGAAATGCGTTCGAAGATTGTAAACCGCGCTAATTTAAACCAGTTGGCAAAAAAAATTGGTTTCGATAAGCTTATCCAGTTTGATCAGCGTTCCGTTAGTATCCAAACCAAGCACAATTCGATGTTGGGCGATGCTTTTGAAGCTATTATTGGTGCCATTTATATGGATAAAGGGTACAACTTTACCAAAGAGTTTTTAATGCGCAGAATTGTAAAACCGCATATCGATATCCATACCCTTGAACTTACTGAAACCAATTTTAAGAGTAAATTAATTGAATGGTGCCAGCGCCATGGTAAGGATGTATTATTCGAACTTGCTGAAAATGGCGAAGGCGAAAGCACTAAATTATTCACCATTAGTGCAATGGTAGAAGGCGAAAAAGTGGGAACAGGCAGAGATTATAATAAGAAAAATGCAGAAAAACTTGCTGCAGAGAAAGCTTGCGAAGCATTGAGTATCTAAAAGTTCACTGGTCATTAGTAACTGCAAACTACCTAATGTATTTTGTTTAATCGGTTAATTGTTGAAATTGGTTAACGGAATCCAAACTCCAGATTCGATCATGAGCAACTGTAAACCATCAACTGCAAACTGCATCTTGTTTAATCGGCTAATTGTGTAAACTGGTTAACTAAAACCCAAACTCAGATTCGATCATGAGCAACTGCTAATTGCCAACTGTAAACTGATTAACTGATTCTCAACTCCAAACTGATCTATTGACTCAGGACTCCAGACTGAATACTAAAACCTACTTCCCCTTTCCCAGTGTATCTGTAAATTTCTTAGAAGATTCTTTAATATACTTGATGTAATCGTAACTGTTCCAGTACTGTGCTTTATCAAAATCAGGACGACAATTCAGCATGTATTTCTCTAAAGTATCACCTCTTAATTCGGTATTGTTTTTAATAATACTCTGATTAAAGTACACATCAATCTGCGATTGTTTAATTTCATTATCAGCATACCTTCCAAATCTTCGTGCATTTTTAGGATCGCTACCAAACAGATTATACAGCGCATTTAAAGGACTAAATATGGCAGACAAAACCGTTGTTTTACCCCCATTATATACACCCTTGTTTTTAAAATCGCGCTTAATTTCATCTAAATCTTCTTTTTTGGTGTTTCCCCTAATGGTTACATCAGCTAGCGTAGTACTTCCCCTCACCAGGTAAACCACAAGATCCTTTTCGCTATTCACCACAACACGCTGATCAATCAGGTCTCTCTTGGTTACCAGAAGCGTGTCGCCCAATCTGGCTTTTAACTGGAACAATCCAATATCATTACTGCCCACTCCGATTCCGGTACGCAAATTTGTAATTTCTGACAATGCAATTCTAACGTTTGAGCCCCTCTCAATAACTACCCCCTTCAGAATAAAGTCTTGTGCCTTGGCCACAAAGCCAATTAAGGTAAAAATAAAGAGTATGAAGGCAAATTTAAAGTTTCTCATGCTGTACTAATTTGTGTGTTTCAAAGTATCGGTGTATTTTTTAGCCGACTCTTTAATGTATTTAACCGCATCATAATTACTCCAATTTATGGTCATGCTGCGTGTTGGATAATAATCGAGCAGAAATTTGTCGAGATCTTTCCCCGTTAATGTAGTATTTTTCAAGACCAAGCTTTTATTAAAAAACTTGTCAACCTCGATCAAACTTAGTTCCTTTTTATAATAACGGTTAAATTTACGTGCTCTTGCTGGTGTTTTCCCAAAAAGCTCATAAAAAAATGTTATTGGATTGCCGCCAAGCGGATTTAATAAAATTAATGGCGGTTTACCCGCAAAAAAAGAACCGTTGTGCCTCAAATCCCGCTTAATATCTTCCATCTCTTGCTTTTTGGTTTGCCCTTTAACCGTTACTTCTGCTAACATAGTACTTCCCCTTACCAAAAAAACAACCAGGTCACCATCTGTGTTAACAACGACTTTTTGATCATTTAAGTTTTTCTTCTGAATGAAAAGCGTATCGCCAATACGGGCATTTAACTGAAACATTCCAATATCGTTACTGGTTGTGCCCATTTTACTGCGTAAATTGGTTATCGCAGCTAAAGCAACACGCACGTTAGAACCTTTCTCAATCACCACCCCTTTCATTACGAAATCTTGAGCTTTAATTTTCAAGCCTTGCACTAAGATGATGAGTAACAGAACAGCTTTTAAAAGTTTCATTTTATCATAATGAGGTGTTTAAAGTATCTAAGTACTGTTTAGACGATTTTTTGATGTAATCAACCCCGTCATAAGTATTCCAGTTTTTAATCTGTTTATGCTTTGGTCTGTAATCCAACATAAATTTTTCAAGTTGCTTTCCTGTTAAACTGGTATTATTTTTAACCAGGCTGACATTGAAAAAACGGTCTATTTCTAATTCTTTTGTCTCGTTATCATAATAGCGGTCAAACCGCCTGGCACTTTTACGCTCTGCACTAAACAATTCCATTATGGCCGACAAAGGATAACGGATATAATGAAGCGGGTTTCTGTTATGTCCGTAAAAATACGTTTTCTTTCTGTGCGCAAACCTAACAACCGATAGGTTTTCTTGTTTGTTTTCTGCCCTGATTGTTACATCCTCCAGCAGCATGTCTGCCCGAACAATATTTACGATAAAGTCATCATCACTTTTAACAATCAACAGCTGATTATCAAACTTTCTTTTTTGCACCAATAAGGTATCGCCAATTTTTGCGGCAATTTGGAAAAACCCCATGTCGTTGGTACCAACTCCCTGTCTGGTGCGCATATTGGTAACTACTGCCAGGGCAATTCTGATATCTGTTCCTTTTTCAAAAACAACTCCTTTAGAAACCTTAACCTGTGCTTTAACGCTTATTGAAGCAACTAGAAAGCCGAGCGAAAGAAAAATGAGCGTAAAAAATGCTTTCATATCTCTAAGAGATTTTTTGTAAAATTAACATTTGTTGCACATTCAAATTGTTAATAAAACGTTAATACCCATGAGGAAACTAACAGACAGCTATTATTTTATGCAGTAATAGTAGTTTTCTACCAGAGCAACGAAAGTTCTTTTTTAGATACGGCTGCATCTTTTGGTGATGCTGAAATTAACATCGTATTTATTAGGAAATGAACGCTCCTATCCTTTTGGCTCAATCAGTCCTGCTGAACGTTTTACCCCGATGAAAAATCGGGAATGTCCACTCCCATCAGGTTTAAATACTTCGGTAGGCACCTTGCAGGTAACAGGCCCAAGCCAAAAGCAATCTTACGATGTACCTAAACCCGATTGAAATGAAAAGCCCACAGCGCAACGCGGACTTGTAATGAAAAGCGGGACTACTTCTGCGATGAAAAACTGAACGTTGGTTTTCAAAATATCTGCGATGTCGTATTTTATTTTCAACTATCTAGAATTCTGAGGCACTGCCCATTATTATTTCTCCTTTCGGCTTAAAACCCTATCTTTGCGCATGATAAAATCCATGACAGGATACGGCTTAGCAACAGCCGATTATGCAAACGCAAAGTATAGTGTCGAAATCAAATCGCTCAACAGTAAATTCCTGGAGCTGAATTTAAAATATCCTAAAGCTTTTTCTGATAAAGAATTGATTCTGCGCAACATCTGTAGCAAAGATATCGAACGCGGAAAGGTAAGTTTAAGCATCAATATAGAACGCACCAATGGCGAAATTACAGGTGCCACCATTAATACCGCTTTATTGAGTCATTACTACCAGCAGCTTGTTGCTGTTAACAACGAACTAGGTGCAGACAGCAGTAATTTACTCCAAACAGCCTTAACCTTTCCGGATGTAATTAGTTATAAGGAAGAAAGTGTTAGCGAAGATGAATGGAATCACCTTTACCAGATTTTTACTGAAGCCCTGGCCAACTTTAACCAATTTAGGGAAGATGAAGGCGCTGTTTTAAAGGCGGATTTAGAACTGCGGATTAAAAATATCCTGTCGTACTTTAAATCGGTAGAAGAACTGGAACCTAAAAGAATTTCGGCCATCCGCGATAAATTTAACCAGTTTTTAGAAGATGCGGTGGGTAAGGTAAATATTGACCAAAACCGTTTTGAGCAGGAATTGATCTACTACATCGATAAAATTGATATTACTGAAGAAAAAACACGTTTAAAAAGCCATTGCGATTATTTCTTACAAACTTTAGCAAGCAAAGAAGCAAACGGTAAAAAAATGGGTTTCATTTCGCAGGAAATAGGAAGAGAAATTAATACCATGGGTGCAAAAGCGAACGATGCGCAGATGCAGCAATTTGTGGTAGGAATGAAAGAAGAATTAGAAAAAATAAAAGAACAGTTACTGAATGTGTTGTAGCGTTAGGCGGAAAGCGATAAGCGCTTAACGCCAGACGCCAATCGCAAAACTTTTAAAAGCATGCAAGGCAAATTAATCATATTTTCAGCACCATCAGGAGCAGGTAAAACCACCATAGTACATCATTTATTAAAGAAGTTCCCTGATCTGAGCTTTTCTATTTCTGCAACTACCCGCGAATTGAGAGGAGATGAAACGCATGAAAACGATTACTATTTTATTACAAAGGAAGAATTTTTACACAAAGTTGCCCGTCAGGAGTTTGTAGAGTTTGAAGAAGTTTATAACGGCACCTTTTATGGCACTTTGCGCTCAGAAATAGAACGCATCTGGAATGAAGGTAAACACGTTATTTTCGATATCGATGTTGAAGGCGGCATCCGTTTAAAAAGAAAATACGAGGAAGATGCATTGGCTATTTTTGTTCAACCACCCTCATTAGATGTTTTAAAGGAACGTTTAAGCGGTCGTGGAACAGATAGTCAGGAAAAATTACAAGAACGTTTTATTAAAGCTGAAAAAGAATTGCTTTATGCAGATAAGTTTGATGTGATCTTAAAAAATTATGATCTGGCTACTGCTTGTGCAGAAGCAGAGCAGTTGGTAGGGGATTTTTTGAAAAAATAGTTTTATTAGGCGCGCAGAAATTTCTATATTTGATTGATGACTGATATTCAATTATATAGCCAAATATCTTCATTGCCTTCAGATTTGAAGAAGCAAGTGTCTGATTTTGTCTCATCTCTGAAGAAAAAATCGAAAGCGAGTAAAAAACTGAAAGAAAGGCAATTTGGTTATGCCAAAGATTTTTTTAAAATGTCTGCCGATTTTGATAAGCCATTAGAAGACTTTAAAGATTACATGTAATGCAGCTTCTGTTAGATACGCATACATTTATCTGGTTCATAAATGGAGATTCATCTTTGCCAAAGAAGATAATTGATGAAATCAAAAACCTAAAAAATGAATGTTTTATCAGTATTGCAAGCATTTGGGAAATTGCGATAAAATGTAAATTAAACAAGCTTTCTTTAAATGCAGACTTTGATAAAATTTTAGACTTTTTAGATCAGAATCAAATAGAAATATTACCAATCTCATTCAACCATATTATTAAACTGAATGAATTAGATTTCCATCATCGCGACCCTTTTGATCGAATTCTAATTGCTCAAGGCATCTCGGAAAATTTAACTATTTTAACAAAGGACCAAAACTTTAGCTTTTATGAGACTAAAATATATTGGTAAACTAATCATCTAATAAATCCGTCATTGCGAACCATAGCAGCGGAAAAAGAGGACAAGGGTGAAGCAATCTAATCAGTGATTAGATTGCTTCGGCTCACTGAATCAGCCTCGCAATGACGATTACAAATACTGAAAACCATAAACATGAAAACCGGTCTTTTCTTCGGTTCGTATAATCCAATCCATACCGGACATTTAATTATTGCAAATTATATGGCTAACCATACCGAACTGGATGAAGTATGGCTGGTGGTTTCTCCACATAATCCTTTAAAGGATAAAAGTGGTTTAACCAATATGTATGATCGTTTGGAAATGGCCAAATTGGCTACCGAAAATGCAGCGCATATCCGCGTGAGTAATATCGAATTTGCATTGCCACAGCCTTCATATACCATTGATACCTTAACCTATCTCCACGAAAAATATCCTGAAAAGGAATTTGTACTGATCATGGGTGCTGATAACCTCGTTTCTTTTAAAAAATGGAAGAACTACGAGGTGCTGTTAAAAAACTATCAGATTTATGTGTATCCTCGTCCCGGAGCAAATGTGAGCGATTGGGAAAATCATCCCTCCATTACCTTTACCAATACACCTTTAATGGAAATATCCTCCACTTTTATACGGAAGGCTATTAAAGAGAAAAAAAATGTTCAGTTTTTCCTGCCCGATAATGTAATTGACTTTATTGAAGGCAAAGGGATGTACCGATCTTAATTTGCAATATTTTTAAAACTTAGGGTATTAAATCGATTACTTGGACGGGTTTTTGTTCAATACGGCTTTGGTTTATTAATTTAGCGGACCTGATACAATAAAAACAAGTGAAAAAAAATCTTTTTATACTCATTGCCCTATGTGGAGCTGCATTTTCGGGCAGCGCACAACAAAAATCCTATTTAGAAATGTTAGCCAATCAACCCAAATGGGTCGATTCTGTTTTTAATAAACTAAACCGTAGAGAGCGTATTGCGCAGATGTTCTTCGTTAGGGCACATACCAATCTGGGTAAAAAATATACCGATTCGGTTGGCGAGGTGATTAAAAAAGAACAATTGGGCGGAGTAATTTTTTTTCAGGGTGGCCCTGGCCGACAGGTTGTAGCCACCAATGCCTATCAAAAACTGAGCAGAATACCACTTATTGTGGCTAATGATGGGGAATGGGGTTTGGGCATGCGTTTAGACAGTACTATATCTTATCCCTATCAAATGACTTTGGGCGCCATCCAAAACAAGGAGTTATTATACAAAATGGGTTTGGAAGTGGCTAAAGATTACAAACGGATGGGGATGCAGATGAACCTGGCTCCTGATGCAGATATTAACAATAATCCGAAAAACCCGGTAATTAACTATCGTTCGTTCGGCGAAAATAAATATAATGTGGCAAGTAAAGTCGCATCCTATATGAAGGGCATGCAAGACGGAGGTTTATTAACTACGCTGAAACACTTTCCTGGTCATGGCGATACAGATGTAGATTCGCATTACGATTTGCCGCAGCTTACTTTCTCTGCTGCACGTTTGGACACTTTAGAAATGTATCCATTCAAAGAATTGATTAAACAAGGCGCATCTGGGGTGATGATTGCACATATGAACATTCCTTCTTTGGATAATACCCCAAATTTACCTTCAACGCTTTCCAAGCCAATTGTAACCGGCATTTTAAAGCAAAAATTAGGCTTTAAAGGCCTGATTATTTCGGATGCAATGGATATGAAAGGTGTGGTAAAATACTTTAAAAATGGCGAAGCTGATTTGATGGGAATTATTGCAGGTAACGATATTATCGAACTTTCAGAAAACAGCGACAGAGCCATTAAATTGGTGCGTAAAGCGGTAAGAAATAATCGTGTAAGTATGGGCGAGATTGACCAAAGCGTGCGTAAAATATTAACCGCAAAGTATTGGGCCGGGCTGGCCAAGCGCGATACCATTGTTACCAAAGGTATTATTGCGGGTGTTAACCGCAACAACAGCAATGCATTAGTGCAGGAGTTGGCCAATGCATCGGTAACTTTGCTCAAGGGTAAAGATCATATTAAACGTCTTATACCGATCAGAAGAACAGCGATAATCAGTATTGGCGTATCTTCCGTAACTACTTTCCAAAAAGAAATCTCGAAAGGTTATTACAACTCTGTTTATTATGTGTTGGATAAAGATGCAAGTGCCACACAAATTTCAAACATAGCACGTGAAATCAGCGCATTTGATCAGGTAATTGTAGGCATTCATGATAGCAGATCAAGACCGGCTAATAACATGCCACTGAATGCAGGTGTGAAGAATTTTATTAAAGAATTATCAACTAAGAATGCTGTTTTTGCCTTGTTTGCAAATCCATATAACCTGGCAACCTTATCGGGATTAGAAAATAGCAAAGGTTTATTGGTAGCCTATCAAAAAGAAGATTTTATGCAGATTTCGGCTGCTGCTGTAATTAACAACCGCCTGGTACCTACAGGTAAGTTACCAGTGAGCGTGGCTCCGTTTTATAAATTTGGGGATGGTCTTTAGCCCTTTCCGATTTGTCATTCTGAGCGCAGCGAAGAATCTTTGGAAGCCTCAGTCTTTTCACCTTTAAGCTTTTCCCAAAACAATTTCACTACCAAAACGATTATCTAATATAAAATCTTAAAGTTATGATAGATCCAGAAGACGACAATTATTCGAACGATCCTAACGATGCTTTACGCAGAGAGGATGATGTAGAAAATATCAATGAAATTAGTGGTGATGATACCAGTATCGAACACGATAAAGATCTGCTGGAGCAAGCCGATGAAGCTTCAAGAGCTTCTTATGAGTTAAACCTTGATGATGAGGTAGACGAAGACGAATTAGACGATTAAAAAGAAAGCCTTTCAGATTTAAAAATCGAAAGGCTTTCTTAATTAGATTTTGCGGTTCGGCCTTAAACCTCACGCCCTCTACCTTAAGCCTCTATTTAGCTTTCGTTTTATAAGTCTCAGGATCAACAGCCGCTTTTGTCCACCCTTTTAAAAATGAGGTAATCTTCTTTACATCATGTCCAACTTTCTTTTTACCGTTAGCGCCAACTTCTTCTGTTTCTAAATAAGAAGAATTTTCAATGTGCAATACTTTCCCTTTTCCATCCAAAACTAAAAACACAGGAAAGCCAAAGCGTTGAGGATAGCCTAAACCAGCCAGAACACTTTCGTTTTTATTTTCAGGACTATAATTAACCAAAACAGTTTCGAAATTATCGTTGATGTATTTTTTTAAGGTAGCCGTACTATCAACCAAATTATGGAAAGCAATACACCAGGTGCACCAGTTACCGCCAACCTGTAACAGCACATGTTTATTTTCTTTGGCTGCTTTTGCAACCGCAGCAGCGATATCTGCTTTAGCATCTGCCTGTGGATTATAAATATGAACGGCTTCTTTTTTTGCCTGGCTAAAAGCCGCAGTAGAAATCAATAAAGCAGTTAATAAAATGACTAATTTTTTCATCTGTTTTAAAATAATATTCAAATGTAGTAAAGTCTAGTATTATTGTAGATTATTCGCAAATTCTTTACAGATTAGAAACATTCATTGGTCATTGGTCATTGGTCATTGGTCATTAATAGAACTTGTTTTTATCGAAAGGTTTAAATTCATTTGCATTTTTCCATTGTCCCTTTTACATCGCCCATTTTACATTTAACTATCTTTGTATAGAAATGGATTTCTTAGATATACATACCCATAAAGTTGCCACCCAAAATGGGGTTATCAGCATTCAGAGTCTGTCGTTAACCCATGATATCTTTTTGGCAATGCCTAAAACCAAGCCCATTTCTGTTGGCTTGCATCCCTGGTTTGCCAAAATTGATCATCTCGATCTGCAGATGAAATATCTTAGTGTGGTAGCCAATCAAACAAATGTAAAACAGATTGGTGAATGCGGTTTAGATCGCCTGAGGGGCGAAAATCTGGATAATCAACTTATAATTTTAGAAAAACAGATCGAATTAGCAGAAAGAATCAATAAACCTTTGATTTTGCATTGCGTTAAATGTTTTGCTGAATTAATAGCGGTTAAAGACCGGTTAAAAGTTGAAGTACCGATGATCATCCATGGCTTTAATAAAAATGAAGAACTGGGTAACCAGCTGTTGGATAAAGGATTTTTGCTTTCTTTCGGTCTAACCGCTTTAAAGGAAAACTCCGGTGCAGCAAAACTGATTCAAAGTACCAATAACTTTTTCCTGGAAACGGATGATGCTGATATTTCGATTGAGGAAATTTACCGGGCAGCAGCCATTTTAAAAAAATGTACTGTAGATGAACTTAAAGCACGTATTTTTACCGACTGGAATAAACTAAATTTAATATAGCGCTGTCATTCTGAGCCTGTCGAAGAATACAGCTAAATACAAAAATATGTCTGATTTTAGCTGGCTTTCGCGCTCTGCCCTGCTTGTAGGTAATGATGGAATAGAAAAACTCCAATCGAAACATGTTCTCGTGATCGGTTTGGGTGGCGTGGGTTCTTTTGCTGCCGAATTTATTTGCCGTTCAGGAATTGGAGAAATGACCATTGTTGATGGCGATGTAGTTGACCCAACCAACCGGAACAGGCAGCTACCTGCTTTGGCAACCAATCATGGTGTTAGCAAAGCTGCAATTATGCAAGAACGTTTATTATCTATAAATCCCGAATTAAAACTGCACGTAGTAAATACCTTTCTTACGCCAGAGAAATGCAGGGAAATTTTAGAAGCTGATTTCGATTACATTATGGATTGCATTGATAGTGTAATGCCTAAAATTACTTTGTTAGGAACGGCATTAGAAAAAAATATTCCAATTGTAAGTTCAATGGGTGCTGGTGGTAAAATGGATCCTACTCGTTTAAGAATTACGCTACTGCCTGATACTTATCAATGTGTTTTTGCCAGTTATGTGCGTAAAAGGCTGAATAAGCTTGCCAATGCGGCAAAAATAAAAGCTGTTTTCTCCACCGAAGAAATGGATAAAAATTCCATGATTATGACTGATGGGAGCAACTTTAAACGCTCTGCTTATGGTACAGTCTCTTATTTGCCTGCTGCATTTGGTGGTGCATGTGCATCGGTGGTTATCCGCGATCTGCTCGGCCTTCCTATTGAAATGGCCGAACGGCCAGCAAGGATCAGCCACAAAACATTAGCCAAAAAGAAGAAAAAACCGTAAATGGGCGCGTTGTTGATATCATGATTTCGGAAAAATTTTAAATTGTTGTAAGTTTAAATTTCCGAGAGATATTACATTATGCCCCAGCCCCTCAAAATTCTTCAAGCCTCTGCAGGTTCCGGTAAAACGTTCAGTTTAACCGCACATTATCTTACCCTGCTGTTTAGTGGCGATAATAAATACCGCGAAATTTTAGCAGTAACCTTCACCAATAAGGCCACGGAGGAAATGAAAACCAGGATTTTGGAGGTATTGTTAGGACTGGCAAAGGGAAATCCATCAAAAAAAATAGATGATTATCGGAAACTTATCCTGCAAGCCTATCCGATATTAAGCCCACAGGAATTACAGTTTAAAGCAGATAAAATATATCGTAAAATTCTGCACGACTACAGCCGTTTTTCTGTAAGCACTATTGATGGTTTTGTCCAAAAAGTAATCAGGGGTTTTGCTTTTGAGCTGGGCCTAAACGCCGATTATAATTTAGAGATGAATTATGACAAGGTGAAAGATGATCTTGTAAACAAACTGGACGAAGCATTAGATCATAACAAACAACTTTTACAATGGATTATTGATCTGGCCATTGAGCGCATCAGCGATAACAAAAGCTGGAACTATAAATTCGAACTTTACAATCTGATTGGCGAAATTTTCTCCGAACGCTTCCAGATTTTTGAAGATGCGGTAAACACGCTTGGTTTAGAAAACATTGATGAACTATTTAAAAAATACATCAGTATTACCAAGGCAGAGATCAAGAACTTTGAAGAAGAACTGGTTTCGCTCGCAACAGAAGCAAACGAAGCTTTGAATGTAATCGGTGTGGAAACAGAACACCTGAAAGGGAAATCGAGAAGTCCGCTGGCTAAAATTATTCTCGTGGCCAGGGGCGATTTTTCAAAGATCGAGCCTCTTTTTAATCTGATTGACGAGCCTGATGAATGGTTTCAGAAAAATGCAAACTTTCCTGAAGCTTATAATACGGTAAATCCGATACTAAAAAATTTAAAATCGCACTATTTAACACATTTACCAAACTATAGTTTGGCTATTGCCTTTAATAAAAACCTTTATTATTTAAGGTTAATGCAGGAAATCGCCATGCTTTTGAAAGAGTACAGGGCCGAAAACGATAACCTGCTGATCAGTGATGCACAAAAGCTGATTTCGGGAATTACAGAAGATGCCGGCGACAACCCGTCCTTTATCTGGGAAAAAGTAGGCAACCGTTACCGCAATTTTTTGTTCGATGAATTTCAGGATACTTCAACCAGTCAGTGGGGGAGCTTTAAATCCCTGCTGACCAATGCCATGGCCACACCCAGCCAGGATCTGATTGACCACCTGATTGTTGGCGACACTAAACAATCCATTTACCGTTGGCGTAATGGCGATTGGAACATATTGCATAAACACGCCAAATTAGATGTTGGTGCAGAAAATGTATTGGAAGAAAGTTTAGCAGAAAATTATCGGAGTGCCGAAAATATCATCACGTTCAATAATTTCCTTTACAGGGCCATTCCCCTCACCCTGCAGAATGAACTGAACGAAAATCTGGCAACTAAACCCGAAAGTATTTCCAGATGGTGGCAAGAACAAAATTACCAGCAGATTATAACCGATATTTACAGTGGCTCTACCCAGAACTTTGCAACTAACACCTTAAAAGGTGGAACGATTAAGATCAAAAAGTTTGGTAAAGACCATGCACCGAATGAAGCACGTTTTACCGAAACTGTTTTTAGGGATATTGCATTAGATGAAATTGTTGAAGAAATAAATGATCTCAAAAATGAACAGCAATATGCACTAAAAGATATTGCCATTTTGGTTCGGTCGAACAGCGAAGCACTACTCACTGTTAAAAAATTAATGGAGCATAACTTACCTGTTTTGTCTGGTGATGCCTTATTGATCTCCAACAACTCGGCCATACAGCTCATCATTAATACATTAAAAGTGCTGATCGGCTTAGAAACGCAAACGGCTCTTTACAAAGCCAATTGTATCGCACTTTACCATTCGCTCCATGAAAAACAGATTGATGCCAATGATTATTTTAACCTTAACAATAAACCTTTAAGCGCCCTTACCACAGTTCTACCGGTTGCTTTGTGCGAAAACTGGCAAAGTTGGCTGCAGCTTCCCCTGCCAGAGATGGTAGAGATATTAATTGAAAGTTATGGCTTAAAAAATCTTACCGCAAACTTACCTTACCTACTTGCTTTTAGAGATTTGACAGCATCTGCCGCAAAACTAGGTGAAAAAGGGATCATTTCATTTTTAACCTGGTGGGAAGAAGATGGCATTAAAAAATCACTGCCTTCACCAGAAGGTGCTGATGCCATACAGATTATTACGATTCATAAATCGAAAGGTTTAGCTTTTAGGGCTGTTTTTGTGCCTTTTTGCAATTGGGAAATCAAAGGTAAACCAAATGGCACTTTCTGGGTATCTTCAGAAGAAACAGTTTATAAAGAACTGAAAGGAATTCCTTTAAAATATAATGAAGCATTAGCCGACTCGGCAATTGCAAAGGCCTATTATGAAGAGTTGCTTTATAACAATATGGATGCACTAAATATGCTCTATGTGGCTACTACACGATCTAAGGATTACCTCTACATAGCTACAATGGCTAAAAAGGAATTGAAATTATCCAATATGGGCGATGTAATCAATTTCACTTTTGATGAGCAGTTTGATGAAAACGGTGTGTACGAAATTGTAGAACCTGTAATTGTTGAAAGTAAATCTGAAGAATCGAATTTCATAAATTTAAATAGTTATCCAACTACAACCCGTTTGTCGGAACTTTATGTTCCCTCTGCAGAAAAACATTTAAAACATCTGGTGAACATTGAAAAATCAGGGAGAAAAGGCTCTTTACTGCACGATATCCTGGCCAGCGCCAGCACACCGAAAGAAGTTGATGATTATACCTCCAACCTTGTTTTGCAGGGAATTATCAAGGAAGAAGAAAAGCAAAAATTAATCTCATCCGCACTTGAAGTATTGGAACACCCCGAGCTCAAAGAGATTTTAGGTAATGCAAGCGAAAGCATTGTAGAAAAGAATATTATCGATACCAATGGAAAACTGCATCGTCCTGATCGGGTTTTGATTAACGCCGATGAAGTGATTATACTTGACTATAAATTTACCATCGAAGAAAGCGATAAACACATCGAACAGGTAAATAATTACAAAATCTTACTTACTGAAATGGGTTATCAGAATATTAAAACCTATCTTTTCTACGCAGTTAAAGGCAAATTGAAATTAGTATAATATGGAAAAAGTAAACGATTTATATGGCAACATCCTAAATATACTGAAAAGATATAGGGCCGATGCTTACAAAGCAGTTAACACGGCTATGGTAATTTCTTATTGGCAAATCGGTAAAGAAATAGTTGAAAACGAGCAGGGAGGAAATATAAAGGCATCGTATGGGGACGAAATTTTACAATCATTATCCAAAAAACTAAAATCAGATTTTGGTAAAGGTTTTTCATATTCTAACTTAAGAAATTTTCGTCTATTTTATTTGACTTACCCTAAAGAGCAAATTTGCTACGCAGTGCGTAGCATTTCTCAAAATGCTGATAATGAAACATCATACGCACTGCTTGGATCGAAAACGATAAAGCAATTATCGAATTACAATTAAAAAACCGAGGGAACGATTAAAAAGATCTACATGAAACCATTTTTACAGGAAGTTGCCGAAGATTTAGTTGCCCGGTTTGGAAATCAGCTCGAAAACTGCGCCATTGTTTTCAATAATAAACGACCATCGGCTTATTTGCAGAAACACTTTGCAGATATTATTGGGAAACCATTTTTCAGCCCGTCATTTTTTACCATACAGGAGTTCTTTGCCAGTTCTACCAGTTATAAAATAGCCGATTTTTACCTGCAGTTTTTCACTTTACATCGCATTTATAATCAACTGCTTGTAGAAGAAAAATTAGAGACTATTTCCAGTCATAAGTTTTTCCCATTAGCAAAAATTATCTTAAGCGATTTTAATCAGATTGATGCCGACTTGGTAGATGCAGAGAAACTGTATCGCGATCTGGAAGATATATCGGTCATTAATAAAGATTTTGATTATTTAAGCCCAGAGCAATATGAGTTTCTTTCTCAATTCTGGACTTCTTATTCGGAAGGAAAACATAAAAAACAGCAGGAACTTTTTATCAAGATGTGGCGCAGGATGCCCAAACTTTACCATAAATACCACGCGAAACTTAAAGAGCAAGGTTATTTAACGAATGGTTCTGTTTATCGGTACCTGGCTGATGATATCACCAATCACCAGGAATTCATTTCGAATTTTGACAAGGGCAAGATTATTTTTGTTGGGTTTAATGCTTTGAGCAGTGCCGAAGCCAAAATATTTACCCAGTTGCAGGAAGCAGGTAAAGCATTATTTTATTTCGATGCCGATACGTATTATTTAGATGATATTTCACAGGAAGCAGGCTTATTTCTGCGCAAAAACATCAACCTACTTGGTTTGAAAAATGAATTTGCCGACCAGGAAAGTTTAATGAAATCTGCCCCACACCAGGTAAATGTTTTTAAGGTTCAGGGGCAATCTGCACAGGCTAAAATTCTGAACAATATTTTAGCAGAAGATTATACCGAAGACGAAACTGTTGGGAAAACAGTAGTAGTTTTGGCAGATGAGAGCCTGTTAATTCCCACACTGCAAACGATACCCACTCACCTGCATGCAAAGGAGATTGACCTTAACGTAACCATGGGCTTTGCTTTATCAACCTCCAGTATTTTTGGTTTGGTTGATTTGTGGTTGGCGAGTCAGCTGGAGATTTTACAGCGGGACAAAGTAAGTTACAAAAATGTAGAAGCTTTTTTAACCCATCCTTTAACGGGTCTTACCCAAAAAATGCGGGATAAAATCTTAACCGCATTATTGGAAGAAAACCAGGTAGAGATTGATCATAAACGCCTTTTACGGCAAAGCGGACTTTTTGAAGCATTTTATAAAAAAATCGACAATCCACAGCACGTGGTTACCAATCTTTTAGATGTTCTGGATTATGTGCTCACCCGGCTATCAAATGCAAAAACACTCAAAAAAATCGATGCAGAACTATTTGTAAAAACCATACAAGAATTAAACAGGCTGCACGATACGTTTAGCAACCATATCGGCAAAGAAGAAATTCCTTTTGTAATTTACCTCGTTCAAAAATCATTGCAAGCTATTGCAGTACCACTTTCTGGCGATCCTTTGAATGGCATACAGGTAATGGGATTACTTGAAACCCGGAACCTAAATTTCGATAAAGTGGTAATTTTGGGTTTCAATGAAGGTATTATCCCCAAATCATCCATTGGCAATAGCTTTATTCCAGATTCTATACGCCGCGTTTATGGGTTACCTGTTTTGGAAAATCTTGATGCCATTTCTGCTTATATGGTCTACCGTCTATTACAGCGGGCAAAGAATATCAATTTTGTCTATAACAGCTTAACCGATGAATCTACCTCGGGCGAAGCCAGCAGAATCTTAAAGCAACTGGAGTACGAAAGTGGCTTCGAATTCACCTATAATGAACTTAATCTGGAAGTAAAAACCGAACCCTTTAAAGAAGTAAAAATCGAGAAAACCAATAATGCCTTTATCCAGGAAACACTTCAAAAATACCTTGATAAAAAAAAGGTGCTTTCACCTTCAGCACTAACCCAATACATTTCCAATCCGATAGATTTCTTTTTCAATTACATTGCAGGGATTAAAGAGCCTAAAGAAATCAGTGCAGTGGTAGAAGCCAATGAAATCGGTTCCATTCTGCACAAAGTGATGGAGTATTTTTACGAAGATTTAAGGTCTGCTGAAATTACTGCTACCCTGATTAAAGAAAAACGTAAACAGATCCCCACACTGATACAAAAAGCCTTTAACGCCGTCATGTTCAAAAATCCAGATATGATAATGGAATACAAAGGCATGCAAAAGGTTATTTTATCGATTGTGGATGCTTATGTGAATATCATCTTAAATCAGGATGAAGCGCAAACCCCTTTTACAATTATTAGTCTCGAGCAAAAGGTAGAGGCCGAGATCAGTTTCCCGCTAAGGGGAAAAGAAGCCAGTGTTAAAATTTTTGGCTTTATCGATCGTGTTGATGTTAAAGATGACGTTACTAAAATTATTGATTATAAAACAGGTAGCGACAAGCTAACTTTTAAAGATGTTCCCGAGCTATTCAATTCTGACGGCAAACACATTAATAAAGCGTTAATCCAGACCTTATTATACACTTATGCTTACGAACAGTTTTCTGGCAAAAATTTTGTAGAACCAAATCTTTATGTAGTAAAAACCATGAGTGCAGATGGCGTTTGGTTTAAATCGGGTAGGCAAAATCTATCAGGAGCCTATCTGGAAGAAATCAAACCAGAATTCCTTTCCGAATTAAGAAAAAAACTGACCGAACTTTTCGAAGCCCCCTATTTTGTGGCCAGCAAAGTAGAGGATAACTACAAATATTCTATTTATAAAACTTTATTTGGGAAATAGTTTCAACCGCAAAGAAATAACGTCAATGATAAATAGCGCTAGCTGCCTAGTAAAATAACCACAGTGCACAAAGCAAGCCGCAGAGTACTCAGCGCTGGATTGAAAAATATCAACTTTGTGTTCTCCGTGAAAATCTCCGTGCGCTCTGTGGTAAAACAAAACTTTGTGTGCTTTGCGAAAAACTTTGTGTGCTTTGCGGTTAAATCTCTTAAATTTAAAAATGCTAACCTTAAATTTTACAAATTTCCCCGTACTCGAAACCGAGCGATTAATCCTCCGTGAACACGATCTGGCCGATGCCGAAACCCTTTTTGCCATGCGCACTAACGAAACGGTAATGAAATATATCGATAGGGAAAGGCCGAAAGATATTTTTGAAGTCAAAGATTTTATTTCCCGTTTCAGAAATGGTTATGAAAATGGCGACAACCTGGCCTGGGTAATTGCTTTAAAAGAAAACCCCAACCAGATGATTGGCTCTGTAGGTTATTGGCGAACCGATTTTGCCAACCACCGTGCAGAAATAGGTTATATGCTCCACCCTGATTATTGGAGAAAGGGAATTATCTCTGAAGCCCTAAAAAAATCAATTGATTTTGGCTTTAACGAGGTTAATTTGCATACCATCAGTGCAAACATCAATGTGGGAAACGATGCTTCGAGGCAGATGCTGATTAAACATGGCTTTGTAAAAGAAGCACTTTTTAAACAGGATTATTATTTTAGAGGTCAGTTTTTGGATAGTGAGATTTATGGTTTGTTAAATCCAAATCATTAAATCAATAAAGTTAAAAATGTTAACCGGAAGCGGGTTAGCTCTCTTTTCAAACAACTATGACCATATTATCGCTTTTGGAGAAGATATTTCGGAAAATGCATAAACTTTGATACAAAAAGCTCAACAAAAACACAATTACCCAATATTATTTCTTCTTTAACGAAAAGAGCAACCAATAGAACTTAAAAAGCGTAAAATAATCAAACAAAACACTTATAATTATTACAAAACATAGGCATTTTAGCCTTTGGTTTCAAAGCGATTAATAATTATATTTGCCCCCGTTATAAAAATTTACAATGAGAGAAATCCAATTTAGAGAAGCACTACGCGAAGCCATGAGCGAAGAAATGCGTAAAGATGACCGCGTTTTTTTATTAGGTGAAGAAGTAGCAGAATATAACGGTGCGTACAAAGTAAGTCAGGGTATGCTTGATGAATTTGGTGCAAAACGAATTATCGATACCCCGATTGCAGAATTAGGTTTCGCAGGTATTGCAACTGGTGCCGCAACAGCTGGCCTTGTTCCAATTGTAGAGTTCATGACATTTAACTTCTCTTTAGTTGCAATCGATCAGATTATCAACGGAGCAGCTAAAATCTTATCAATGAGTGGCGGTCAGTTCTCATGTCCAATGGTTTTCCGTGGCCCAACAGGTAACGCAGGTCAGTTAGGCGCACAGCACTCTCAAAACTTCGAAAATTGGTTTGCAAATACACCTGGTTTAAAAGTGGTGGTTCCGGCTACCCCTTATGATGCAAAAGGTTTATTAAAACAATCTATCCTTGATCCGGATCCGGTTATTTTCATGGAATCGGAAGTAATGTACGGTGATAAAGGTGATGTTCCTGCAGAAGAATACTATATCGAACTTGGTAAAGCTAAGGTAACTAAAGAAGGTACTGATGTAACCATCGTAACCTTTGGTAAAATGTTAACACGTGTTGTAAACCCTGCTGTAGAAGAATTAACTAAAGAAGGAATCAACGTAGAGGTAATTGATTTACGTACTGTACGTCCTATTGATTATGACACCATTATTGCTTCTGTAAAGAAAACTAATCGTTTGGTTGTTGTAGAAGAGGCCTGGCCATTGGCTTCGCTTTCTGGCGAGATCGCTTTCATGGTACAAAAACATGCATTCGATTATTTAGATGCACCGGTTTTACGCATTACCTGTGCAGATGTTCCACTTCCATATTCACCAACTTTAATTGCAGCCAGCTTACCAAATGCTGAACGTGTAGTTAAAGCGGTAAAAGAAGTGATGTACGTTAAAAAATAAAATTTGCTGGTCTAAGTCTAGTCAAAGACCAAAAAAGATAATATCCTCCAAAGCAATTTGGGGGATTTTTTTTTACAATTGTATTAAACCTCGAAGGTTTTGTATCCCAAGAACGAAATGCTCAGGTTAAATAAACCCGATAGTAGCGTAAAACCCGAAGGTGAGGAACGAACCGAGGCTTTGAAGCGGATAGCGGGGCTTTCGCAACCAAAGCACACCAAACCCTGCTTTTCAAAATATTGACCGCCTAAGGAATGTTTATGAATTTTAATAGCAGGAAAAGACCCTGAAATAAATCCGATAGCTATCGGATCAGGGTGACGATTAGATTAAACCCCGCAGATTTCCAAACTAATATTTTTATCTTCGCTATACCAGTTAACTTTCTATCCATGCCAGAATACATATCCGACCAAACATTCGAAAAAGCCGATTTCACCTTACGTCCATTGCCAAAAGCAGCATACGAAAACTGCAAATTCATCAACTGCGATTTTTCCAGTTCAGATTTAAGTGGTGTTAAATTTCTGGATTGTCAGTTCACTTTTTGCAACCTAAGCCTGGTCAGCATTACCAAAACAGTATTTAATGAAGTAAATTTCTACGATTGCAAAATGTTGGGATTGAGGTTCGAAAACTGTAACGATTTCGGTTTGGCATTTAGTTTTAACAACTGTAAACTGGATCATTCATCCTTTTATAAATTAAAACTGAAGAAAATGGCATTTAAAACTTCACAATTGCACGAAGTGGATTTTTCAGAAAGTGATCTGACCAATTCAACCTTCGATAACTGCGATTTATTAAAGGCCAGTTTCGACAGAACCATCCTCGAAAAAGCAGATTTCAGAACGGCTTACAATTATTCCATAGATCCGGATAACAACAGGATCAAAAAAGCAAGATTTTCAAAATCCGGACTTGCGGGCTTATTGCATAAATACGATATCCAAATCAGCGAATGAATTCTATAAATTGAGCTTGAAAAATCACCGAGCATGGAACAGCCTAAACCAGAAAACATCGATCAATACATCGCTACTTTCCCTGTTGAAACAAAAAAACTGTTACAGCAAATCCGTGAAACTATACACAAAGCTGTGCCAGATGTAAAAGAGGTAATCAGCTATGGCATGCCTGCCTTTAAACAAAACAATGTTCTTGTGTATTTTGCAGCTTATTCCAAACACATCGGCTTTTACCCCACTGGTTCTGGCATCGAAGCTTTTAAAGCTGAATTTACTGATTATAAATGGAGTAAAGGCGCTGTTCAGTTTCCTTTGAATAAACCTTTGCCTTTAGACTTAATTACCAGAATTACAAAATTTAAAGCAGAAAGGGATTTAGAGAAAGTCATTCGTAAGAAAAAGTGAGATGCCTTTATCAATTAATCTATACAAGCCTGATACGCCGCGCGATTAATTACTCACAAATTTCGGTGGAAAACTTCACGTTAAAAATCATTAAATACCGCAAATCCTGATTAGCTTTGCTTCTTTTAATTTCACCCTTTAGGATATGTTAACCCACCATAAAATAATTGCAGCCGAATTAAAAGTTGCAGAAAAACAAGTAACTGCAACCATAAATCTATTAGATGAAGGCGCAACCGTTCCGTTTATTTCCCGTTACCGTAAAGAGGCAACCGGTAGTTTAGATGAGGTTGAGGTAGCCGCAATTCGCGACCGGGTTTTGCAATTACGTGATCTGGACAAACGCCGCGAAGCGATTTTAAAATCGATGACCGAACTAGGCAAGTTAACACCCGACCTGGAGAAACAGATTAATGCGGCTGAAACCATTTCACTTCTAGAAGACATTTACCTGCCTTACAAACCGAAACGTAAAACTCGTGCATCGGTTGCAAAAGAAAAAGGACTAGAATCTTTGGCCTTAAAGATTTTTGAACAGAGCAATTTCGACCTAAATGCCGAAGCCGATAAATTTATCGATACCGAGAAAGGAGTAAACTCCTTTGATGAAGCTTTAGCAGGCGCAAGGGACATTATTGCGGAGATGATTGCGGAGAATGCAGAGGCACGTACCAAAATGAGAACCTATTTTCAGGAAAAAGCGGTCTTTAAATCTGAAGTGATCAAAGGAAAAGAAGAAGAGGGCATTAAATACAAAGATTATTTCGAATGGACCGAGCCGGTTAAAACGGCTGCATCGCACCGTGTTTTGGCCATGCGCCGTGGCGAAAAGGAACTGATTTTAAGATTAGATGCACTTCCTCCAGCAGAAGAGGCCATTTCTATTTTAGAGAACCAGTTTATTCTAGGCAATAATGCAGCTTCAAAACAGGTTCAGCAGGCTTTAGAAGATGGTTATAAACGCTTGTTGGAACCAGCAATGGAAACCGAGCTTCGGGTTTTCACCAAACAAAAAGCAGATGAAGAAGCCATCCGGGTTTTTGCCGAAAATGCACGTCAATTGTTATTGGCAGCCCCAATGGGTCAAAAAAACGTAATGGCAATAGATCCGGGTTTCCGTACAGGCTGTAAAGTTGTTTGCTTAGATAAACAAGGTCAACTATTAGAGAATACAGCAATTTATCCGCATACCGGACAGGGAAATGTGAAAAATGCTGAATTTACGATTCAACAACTTTGCGAAAAACACAATATTGAAGCTATAGCCATTGGTAATGGCACTGCAGGAAGGGAAACTGAAGCTTTTATTCGGACATTGAATTTACCACACATCACTGTTGTAATGGTTAATGAAAGTGGTGCTTCAATTTATTCAGCATCAGAAGTAGCCAGAGAGGAATTTCCTACACAGGACATTACCGTGCGTGGAGCAGTTTCAATTGGTCGCCGCTTAATGGATCCATTGGCCGAACTGGTTAAAATTGATCCAAAATCTATCGGTGTTGGCCAGTATCAGCATGATGTTGATCAAAATAAATTACAGGCAAGCTTAGATGATACCGTAATCAGTGCCGTAAATGCTGTAGGCGTAGAATTAAATACCGCCTCAAAACAAATTTTAGCTTATGTCTCTGGCCTCGGACCAACACTGGCCCAGAATATTGTAGATTATAGAAACACGAATGGTGCTTTTAAAAATCGGGCGAGTTTGAAAAAAGTTCCCCGTTTGGGCGATAAAGCTTACGAGCAGGCAGCGGGTTTCTTACGTATCCGCAATGCCGAAAATGTTTTAGATACCAGTGGTGTTCACCCTGAGCGTTATGCTGTGGTAGATAAAATGGCGAAAGATTTAGGCACAACAGTTTCGGCATTAATGAAAGATACGCAATTGCAAAAGCAAATTAAGCCACAACAATACGTTACTGATGAAATCGGTTTACCAACTCTGAATGACATCTTAAAGGAATTGGCCAAACCGGGTCGTGACCCGAGAGAGCAATTTGAGGCCTTTAGTTTTACTGATGGTGTAAATGAAATTGCCGATTTAAGAGTAGGCATGAAGTTACCGGGAATTGTAACCAACATCACCAATTTTGGCGCCTTTGTAGATATTGGTGTCCATCAAGATGGTCTGGTGCACACCAGTCAACTGGCTAACCGTTTTGTCGCTAATCCAAATGATGTAGTAAAAGTGCATCAAAAAGTCGAAGTTACGGTGATGGAAGTTGATGCTGCCCGCAAAAGGATTTCGTTATCAATGAAAACTGAGGTTAGTCCGAAGTCGGAAGCCCGAAATCGGGAGTCAAAAGACCAGAAACCTAAGCAGAATATCAAATCAAATAATAATAACAAACAAAATTTCAAACCGCGTAATGAACCAAAAGATGCAGATGGCGATTTACAGGAGAAATTGGCAAAGCTAAAAGGGATGTTCAAATAAACATCAGTTTAGCGCACATTAGGTTTCTCATCTGGTTGATGTTATCACCAATCATATAAACCAAAACTTTACCAGCTAGTGCTGGTAAAGTTAGCATGAGGCATCAACTTAACCGAATGACGGTTCAATAAGATTAACATAATAATTACTGAGCGGCACAAAATTTACTTGTGCCGCTTCATTTAGAGAATTACTAAAGAGCAATTAATAATCGAATTGGTGGGTATAATCTTTATTAACATCAACAGTAACACCATCATCATTGGTGACTACTTTGCCATCTATCTCCGCTTTATAGCTGATCTGATAACTGGCATTAAAGTTAATGCACTGCGCACTGGCACTAATTATATCAACGGGCAATACAGTTTCAATTACATAGGTTTTGGTACTTCCTGTGAAATCATCTTTACCTAAAGAAATAGCAGCTTCGTTGTTTCTGGTCACGCCATTTACCTTCCAGATGGTTTTAGTGCCTTTAGTATCACCACCTACAATTACAAAAGAAACGTAGTCATCAGTTGAATTTACACCGTTTGCGGTAATGGTAAATTTTGCGGTTTTACCACTTTTGGTAGGCGTAGTTTCTGAATCTTTTTTACAAGAAAATAATAACGATAGAACAAGCGCAAGAGATAATAATTTTGAAATGTTTTTCATAGATTTTTAGTCATTTTTTTTCTTACCGCATATGCCAAAAAAATGCCAGAACCTGTCGTTATAGTTAAAATACTAGATTTCAGGTAAACAGAACTACCTATTTTTAAGTAGTTTTTTTAAAATCCTATTGTTGAATTAATGACCAATACGATAAACATTGTCCTAATTATTGCCTAAATTCTACTACACAAACTGGAAGAATAGTTTAGTTGTCTAAATGGTGAAAATTACAAACCCGCAGGCTTATCCCAATGTTCTAATCTTTTTTTAGGTAAACTTTCAGGGTAGTTAGTCTGAATAAAAGCAATCATCGCTTCCCTTACATAACACCTCAAATCAAAAGCCCTCGATGAATTGGAGGCACTCATCAAAAAACGTACTTCGATGGTCCCGTCTTTAGTACTGTCGGTAACCTGTACAACATTTACCCTTTTATCCCACAAGGGGTTTTCATTCAACAATCTTGTTAATTCCTGCCGCATCGGTTCTATCGGGATGGTATAATCAAGATATAAAAAAACCGTTCCAAGCAAATCAGCCGAAACACGTGTCCAGTTTTGGAAGGGCTTTTCGATGAAATAGGTAATCGGCAGGATTAACCGCCTTTGATCCCAGATATTAACCACCACATAAGTAAGCGTAATTTCTTCTACCTTACCCCATTCGCCTTCTACAATCAACACATCATCAATTCTTATTGGCTGCGTAAAGGCAATCTGAAAACCTGCCAATAAATTACCAAGCGATTTCTGCGCCGCAAAACCGATAATAATTCCTCCTATACCCACACCAGTAAGCAGCCCTGCCCCAATTTTACGCATACTTTCAAAGCTCAACAAGATAATAGCAACCGTTACTAAAATGATAAGCGAAACAATGAACTTTCGGACAAACTGTAATTGCGTTCTTATTTTGCGTTCTTTGAGGTTATTTTCTTTATTTAAATCATATTTTAGATAAAAATAATCCTCCAAGACATTAATTGTCCGCACTAAAATAAGCGCAAAAATAATCGTTAGGGCAATTTCCATTGCTTTATTTATTGGAAGACGATATGTTGGCGCCATCTCCATTAGCGTTAAGGAGAAATTAAGAAATAATAAGGGTATTAAAAAAGCAACAGGCCTACTTAAATGCTTTACTGTCGATTTTATAATGATAAAATCCCACCAACGGGAAAGCAGCATAAAAGTTTTGTGAATGATAAACCTGATTAAAATACCAAGAGATACCGCTACCAAACCAATAATGAGGTTCTTAAAAAACAAAGGGATAGGATAACCGAAAATCTGGTCGAGATATTGCATACACGAAATTTGCTGGTTAATAAATACGGCGATAAGCCAATAGATATCCATATAACAGCTATATTTTTGGATTGTTTGCCAATAGAAAAGCAATAGCCGTAAATAAATTATTTACATTAGCATTTAATACATTTCCAACGGATAGACATGGAATTTTTCGATGCCCACAGTATATTTTTCACAGCTCTTGGCTATAAATTGAGCTATTTAGAATTCTTTGCTGTAATTACAGGAATCGCTGCTGTAATATTATCAGCAAAAGCCAGTATTTGGAGCTGGCCAATGGGCATCGTGAATGTATTTTTATCGGCCTTTTTATATTATCAGATTCAGCTTTACCCCGACATGTTTTTAATGGTTTTCTTTTTTGTAACCAACATAATGGGCTGGTGGCGATGGAAAAATCCAAAGCCCGAAGAAGAAGATAAAAACAAGGAGCTTAAAATCAGTTTTATGCCGTTAAGGCAATTTCTGTATTTACTGGCCATTGGCATTGTTGGTACATCATTAATAGGTACACTGGCCAGTCAGCTCCACAAGTGGCTGCCCCTAGTATTTAATTTGCCGAGCGCTTACCCTTTTATAGATTCATTTATTTTTGTAATGAGTGTAATTACCACTTTTCTAATGATCCAGAAAAGAGTGGAATGCTGGATAATATGGCTGACTATTGATATTGTAGCCACCTATCTCTATTTCCTAAAAGGAATTAAGTTTATGGGGATTGAATATTTCATTTTTACCATTATTGCAGGCTTTGCACTATGGAATTGGATTAAAGAATACAAAAGTTACAGTAAAGCAGCACTAAAAGCGGGAAATTTATAGACCCGATTGGTTCAAATAAAACTACTTTTAGTATCTCGAATTTAAATCCGAAATGATATGACAGCGAAACAAATGCTTCTTATCATCCCTGACAATATTGTAGTTAATAACATTTACGAGCTTAGAGGCGTAAAAGTGATGCTGGATAGTGATCTGGCAGAACTTTACTTTGTAGAGACTAAACGCCTTAATGAGCAAGTTGGTAGAAATCCAGATCGATTTCCTGAAGATTTTATGTTTCAACTTACCGATGAGGAATGGTTGGGGAGGAAGAAGAAAACTTCCCTATGTTTTCACCGAACATGGTATATTGATGCTTTCAAGTGTATTAAATATTAAGTACATGCCTGACGATTTATAAGAATAGCATTGATATATGTACTTTACCAAAAACCTTTAATAATTGTACTAGCCGGGATTTTTTGAAACGGGATTACAGCGACATCCTTAATGGCGCTGAAGCACGAAGGTTGTCAAAGCTTTAAAAAAACAAAAAAGTTTTACCGTAAAGCCCGGCTGGAACCACCCCAAGAGCCACAGGTTTTGCTTTACAAAAAAGCACCAATTAGATGGCCACATCGTTTCACTCTTCGCAATAAAGATAATTTTATATCAAAATTTTTCTCTTCAACTATTTGATAATAAAAGTATTCTATCTATCTTTGCAGTCCCAAATTTAATGGGAATAATAAATTGTTTAATAAATTAAATACAAGCAAGTGAATACGTTAAGTTACAAAACTGTCTCGGCCAATGCTAAAACTGTAAACAAACAGTGGATTGTTGTTGATGCGCAAGGCGAGATTTTGGGGCGCTTGTCATCGAAGATCGCTATGATCATCCGTGGTAAAAACAAGCCTGAGTACACCCCACACGTAGACTGCGGTGATAATGTAATTGTTATCAATGCAGACAAGGTTAAATTGACAGGAAACAAATTCAGCGAAAAGCAATATGTTTCTTATACTGGTTATCCAGGTGGTCAGCGTTTTATTTCTCCTAAGGAGTTAATGGCAAAACACCCTCAACGTGTAATCGAGAAAGCGGTACGTGGTATGTTACCGAAAACTAAATTGGGTAAAAAATTATACACCAATCTTTTTGTGTATGCAGGTGAAAATCACCCTCATGCAGCTCAATCTCCAAAAACCATTAAACTTTAAGAAATGTCAGTTACTAACACTTCAGGAAGAAGAAAAACAGCTGTTGCACGTATCTACTTAAAAGATGGTGCTGGCGCAATTACCGTTAACGGTAAAGATCACAAAGAATATTTCCCAACTTTACCATTGCAATATATCGTAAACCAAAGTTTAGAAGTTTCTGAACTTGTAGGCCGTTATGATATCACTGTAAATGTACAAGGTGGTGGAGTAAAAGGACAAGCAGAAGCTGTTCGTTTAGCTATTGCTAAAGCGATTGTTGAACTAGATGCGGAGAAAAAACCTGCATTACGTGCTAAAGGCCTAATGACGCGTGATATGCGTATGGTTGAGCGTAAGAAACCAGGACGTGCTAAAGCTCGTAAGAAATTCCAATTCAGTAAACGTTAATCACAGGAGGCAAAGACAATGGCAAGAACAACTTATCAAGACTTATTGGATGCAGGTGTACACTTTGGTCACCTTACCCGTAAATGGAATCCAAAAATGGCTCCTTACATTTTCATGGAGCGTAATGGAATTCACATTATAGATTTAAATAAAACTTTAACTAAAACTGAAGAAGCTGCGGCTGCGATTAAACAAATCGTAAAATCAGGACGTAAAGTATTATTTGTTTCAACAAAAAAACAAGCAAAAGGAATCGTAGCTGAACAAGCTAAAAAAGTAAACATGCCTTTCGTAACCGAGCGTTGGTTAGGTGGTATGTTAACTAACTTTGCTACTGTTCGCAAGTCAATCAAAAAGATGTCTAACATCGATAAAATGACTAAAGACGGTACTTATTCGATCTTATCTAAAAAAGAGCGTTTAATGATTCAACGTGAGCGTATTAAATTAGAATCACTTTTAGGTGGTATTGCTGATTTAAACCGTTTACCTGCGGCTTTATTCTTAATTGATGTTAAGAAAGAACACATCGCGGTAACTGAAGCGTTAAAATTAAACATCCCGACTTTTGCGATGGTTGATACTAACTCTGATCCTTCTAACATCGATTTCCCTATTCCAGCGAATGATGATGCTACAAAATCAATCTCTTTAATTACTGACGTAATTATCAAAGCTATTGAAGAAGGTTTAGATGAACGTAAACGCGAAAAAGATGATGAGGCTGAAAAAGAAGCAGTAGCTGCTAAAGCTGCAGCTGATGCTCCGGAAGCAAAAGAGCCAAGACGTAAAAAAGCTGCTGAGGCAGAAGTTGAAGCGTCAGCATCAGAAGAAACTAAAACAGAAGAATAGTAATATTTTTTAATTGCAGGTTACTGGTTTCAGGTTTTAAGTTGGCTTAACATGAGTTTAACTTGGCGCTTGTAACTTGTAACCTGTAATTGTTATAACAAGATTGTAAAATTTAAAAAAGGAAATAAAATGTCTACAGTACAAATTACTGCCGCAGATGTAAATAAACTACGCCAACAAACTGGTGCTGGTATGATGGATTGCAAAAAAGCTTTATTAGAAGCTAATGGCGATTTCGAAGCTGCTGTTGATTTATTGCGCAAAAAAGGTCAAAAAGTATCTGCTGCTCGTTCTGGTAATGCTACTTCTGAAGGCTTGGTATCAATCGCTGTTTCAGCAGATGGAACTAATGGTAAATTAGTTGCTTTGGCTTGTGAAACTGAACCAGTTTCTAAAGTTGAAGATTTCCGTAATTTAGCTCAGGCTGTTTTAGCTGCTGCAGTTGCCAACAATCCTGCTACTACTGAAGAATTATCTGCAATTACTTTAGAAGATGGACGTACAGTTGCTGAAACCATCACTGAACTAACCGGTAAAATCGGAGAGAAAATCGTTATTCAGGAATATGCAAATATTTCTGGCGAAAAAATCGTTTCTTATATCCACTCTAACGGTAAAATGGGTGTTTTAGTAGTATTTGAAGGTGCCAATGGCGCAGATATTACTGAAGCTGGTAAAGATGTTGCTATGCAAATCGCTGCAATGAACCCAGTTGCTGTTGATAAAGACGGTGTTGATCCGGCTACTATAGAACGCGAAATCGAGATTGCTAAAGACGTTATCCGTCAAGAAGGCAAACCAGAAGAAATGGTTGAGAAAATCGCTGCTGGTAAATTGAACAAATTCTACAAAGACAGTACTTTATTAAACCAGGAGTTTGTTAAAGACGGTTCTATGGATGTTCGTAAATTTTTAGATAATACAGCTAAAGGTTTAACAGTAACAGCTTTCAAACGTGTACAATTAGGTGCATAAGCATTTATAAAACATATTTAAGAGCCCCAAGAAATTGGGGCTTTTTTTATGCATTGTAATCCCAGGTCGTGCAGGCCATTCTGATAATAACCTGAGTTCGATTATTAATATCTGTTTGAAAGATTTTCTGCCGATATTTTTAACTCAAAGTCGTCGCCCTGATTTTTTTTCAGGGTCTTAATAGCAGGAAAGATGCTGACCACGCAGTAGCTACAAGGCAATTGAAAATACTAATTCTCTACTTGTAAAATAAATCCGATACCTATCGGATCAGCATGACGATAGCTTTAGAAAAAGGAGGTTAAAACTAATCAAAATACATAATTATTAACCGAACTCAGGTTAATAATTATCATTTGAGGTTACCAGCATGAATTAAAACCTCATTATACAAGTTACAATATTTAACTTTGAACTTAAGCTTAATCTACTCAAACATTTCGATATGCCTAAAGTAATCCCTAATGCCTCCTATTTTCAGGATAACATCTTAATAAAAAACCGGGACATCGCAATTGACGGTGCTGTCATTTCAGGTATTAACGAAAGTAACAACAAGGAAAATGGAAATTCGCTGGTTATACCTGGTTTTATAGACTTACAGATTTATGGAGCAGGCAATAGGTTATTTTCTGCCGATCCAACTGTAGAGTCATTAACCATCATGGAAGATGACTTACTTAAAAAAGGAACTACAGGCTTTTTAGCCTGTATGGCTACAAATTCACCAGAAGTTTTTAATGAGTGTATCAAAGCAGCCAAAGCACATCGATCAACTGCAAAAAATTGCCTTGGACTACACCTGGAAGGTCCATTTTTGAATCCGAAACGTTTAGGGGCGCATGTGCCTGCGTTTGTAAGGAAGGCTTCACTTGATGAGATTAAGAAACTGATTGATTTTGGAGATGGTGTGATTAAAATGATAACCATTGCCCCGGAGTTACAGGATGAAGAAGTAATTCAATACCTGCTAGATAATGGCGTGGTGGTTTCGCTCGGGCATAGTAACGCGACATTTGAGGAAGCTACAGCCGCTTATGATAAAGGCATCCAAACCACTACCCATCTTTTTAACGCCATGAACCCCATCCACCATCGTGAGCCTGGGATACCAACAGCTGTTTTTAGTCATAACAAAGCCATGGCCAGTATTATCGCCGATGGGCAGCACGTAGATTTCGAAGTGATTAAATTTGCACAGAAACTATTAAAAGAGCGTTTGTTTCTCATCACAGATGCCGTTACGGCCTGTTCAACCGGCCCTTATCAACATATAAAAAAAGGAGACAAATTTGTAATGCCAGATGGTACCCTATCAGGTTCGTCGCTTACGATGTTAGCAGCCGTTAAAAACTGTGTATTAAATTGTGGCATCAGTTTAAATGAAGCGATTAAAATGGGAACATCATATCCCGCCAAGTTAATTGGCATTGAAAACCTAACCGCTGAAATAGAAATTGGGCAACAAGCAAACTTATTGATCATTGACGATCATTTAAATTTAAAAGAGGTCATATTTAAAGGAGAAACGATATAATTCATTCATCATGTTCAAAAAAACATTTCCCCTTCTATTGTTTTTATCCCTCTATTCCATTCATTCCAGGGGGCAACAGATAAATACCGCTTTTACCATCATACCACTTGGCGTGAAGGGCGGCGATGATGAGAGTAATTTGTCATCTTATATGATTGCGCCTAAAGGCAGCAATAAATATGTCTGTCTCGATGCAGGAACCATAAATGCCGGTATTCAAAAAGCAATCGATCATCAATCGCTTAAAGGCATAAGTGAAGAAATTCAACGTAAACAGATTAAAGGATATTTGATTTCACATGCGCATTTAGACCATGTAGCAGGTTTAATAATCAATTCGCCAGCCGATACCGCAAAAAACATCTATGGCATGCCTGCTGTACTTAGCATTTTAAGGGATAAATATTTTACCTGGGACGCCTGGGCCAATTTTGCCAATGAAGGCGAAAAACCACAGTTAAAAAAGTATACTTATTTCCCATTGATCGAAGGCAATACTTATCCGCTAGAGGGTACGGAAATGAAAGTAAAAGCTTTTGAATTGAGCCATGGTAATCCTTATAAAAGCACGGCCTTTCTCATCAGCCATGGTAATAGTGATGTACTTTATCTGGGAGACACAGGCGCCGATGAAATTGAAAAATCGGATAAACTCACTAAGTTATGGCAAACAATAGCACCGCTCATTAATTCGGGACAGTTAAAAGCCATATTCCTGGAGGTGTCTTTTCCAAACGAACAGCCAGACAAACAATTATTCGGGCACCTTACACCTAGACTTTTTTTTAGCGAACTGCATAAACTGGAAGCTTTAACCGATGAAAAAGAATTTAAGAAAGTTTCTTTTATTGTAACGCATACAAAACCACCCCAACAAACAGCAGAAAAAGTAAAACAACAATTGATTTCTGAGAACACTAAAGGCTTAAAATTAATCTTTCCGCAACAAGGCAGGCGCTTGATAATTAATTAATATTATATAACATATGAGATAGATAAAGTTGGTATACTCATAAGAAAAGTACATTTTATTTACTCATTTATATTTTATCTTTTCAAAAATAGGTACAGCAGATCAAAATAAAAGAACAGCTTCAATAAATCGAATTGCTGTCGATATCAATTCCAAATTGGTCTACGTTATTACTTTTAAAAATAATTAAATGAGAGGGGTTAATTAATAATTAACCCCTTTTTTTTTAAAGCTTTATTTATAAATGTAAAAATACGATACTAACGCCCAGAAACCAAAAACAATACAAATTAGTTAACACAAGCATAATATAAATAGATACAAACCAATATTTAATAGATATACATTTGAGATATTATTTATATCTCAAACTAATGCATCTCTTTTATTTAAAACGCATTGCGTTTTTTTCCTTTTTATGCTTTGCCTTTCTATCCTGTAAAGAGGAGCCCAGAATTTTTCCCTTGAACAATATAACGAAGAACAACAGGTCGTTGATTCGATTCGCTTGTATGCAGACCAGATTTATTTTTGGAATGAGCAGCTTCCAAAACACACCAGCTCCGATTCTAAAAAACATGTTGGCAGTCTACCATAGCTAAGCATAATGATGAAATATTTTATTGCAACAAAATAACCAGTAGATATCACCGCTGAAGATGATGTGGAAACTGATTTTGGGAATATTGAAGAAAAAGGCCTAAAAAGTGCATTGGACGATATAGGTTATTC
>NZ_JAPIVP010000018.1 GCF_026239555.1 Pedobacter sp. PF22-3
TACCTATCCAATCTGGCAGATCAAAAGTTTCATCTTCGCTTTCCAGTTCAATTTCAGCAACAATTAAGCCTTCGTTGTCGCCAGAAAATACATCCACTTCCCAAAGCTTGCCGTTAAATGTAATTTCATAGCGTGTTTTAGACAGTTCTGATTGCGAGAAATTATCTAGCAGTTCTGTGGCTTCATCAACTGGGATTTCGTATTCATACTCCATCCGTGTAGCACCAATGGTTTGGCCTTTTATCGTTAAAAATCCTTTGGTTGCGGTTGCCCTTACGCGTATGGTTTTATCTTTATCAGTGAGTAAATAGCCCTGTCTAAAAAGTTTTCCTTCCGGCTTAATCAGGTCATCCCACTTTTGCTGATCGATTAAAAACTTGCGCTCTATTTCTTTCCCCATTTTATCTTGCCCTTTTCTGTAAATCTGCAACAGGCATGCTGATCAATCTACCGATAGGTTGTTTACCACGATAAGTAATTACGCGTAACATACTGGCATCTTTAGGTACCTGTAGTGCTGCTGTATATTTCGGGTAAAAACGATCGGGCGTAGAGTTGTCAAAACTGTAGTAAATATCCAAACCATCTATTTCTGTGGTCAGTTCTATCATCAATTGTTTGTCAGCACTACGTTTTACGATAAAAATCGGGTCGTAAATAGCAGGTGAGTATTTAATCTCTGCAAAATCCAATCGTTTGAAATGTTGTTGGGTACGATCGACAAAATTGGTCCAGTTTTTCTTTTCAATCGGACTCCAAATCGATTCGGCAATGGCGAATGCACGTGGATAAACCATGTATTCAACCTGTCGGAAGGTAAAAATCTGTTCTGTCCAGAGGTTAGCTTGTGCGCCGATAATATATTGGGCATTTACACCAGCAGGAACAGGATTAAATTGATAAGCTTTATTTAACCTAAGCGAAGCATATACTTTTGGTTCGGTAATGGCATCAGCCTGCATATAATCTAAATAGGCGAAATCAGTCGGACTCATCACTACATTATGTTTGTCATTAGCAGCCTGTA
Organism: Pedobacter sp. PF22-3; assembly: GCF_026239555.1. Taxonomy (GTDB): domain Bacteria; phylum Bacteroidota; class Bacteroidia; order Sphingobacteriales; family Sphingobacteriaceae; genus Pedobacter. Next base: position 1,028 of record NZ_JAPIVP010000018.1, read on the forward strand.
TACCATATTTCATTCCTCTCCAACTCATCACGGCAGCTGTTGGCGAAACGCCTCCTTCAAGAATTTCATCCCAGCCCATAAATTTTTTACCTTTCGAAATCACGATCTGTTCTACACGTTTTTCAAAATATGCCTGAACCTGCGGCATGGTTTTTAAACCTTCGCGAACCATTAAAGCTTTAACCTGATCATTCTTTTCCCAAAAATTATGAGGTGCTTCATCACCGCCCATGTGGATATATTCGAAAGGGAACAGTTTGGCTACCTGGGTAAGTACCGAGTCTAAAAAGACATAAACTTTTTCGTTTGCCGGACAAAGTGTATTATCAACCAAAGCTGTTGGTGGCGCACCACGGCTCCAATCCATTATTTTCTCACCCGAGCGTACTTTATAATTTACCGCATCTGGTGTGCAGGATAATTCCGGATAAGAGGCAATAATGGCTAAGCTATGCCCTGGAACATCAATTTCTGGCAATATATTTACAAAACGCTCTTGTGCATACTGAACCAGTTCTTTAATGTCTTCCTGTGTATAAAAACCACCGTAAGTACGGGGTTCGTCAGCGGCAGGTGGGGTGAAATCGCCGAAAGTTCCGGTTTTTTTAACGCTCCAGGCACCAACTTCCGTTAATTTAGGTAAGCCTTTAATTTCAATCCTCCAGCCTTCATCATCAGCTAGATGTAAATGTAAGAGGTTGAATTTATAGCGAACCATGTCATCAATAAATTGTTTTACTTCTTGTTTGGTAAAAAAATGACGGGCAACATCGAACATTAAACCACGCCAGCCTAATTTTGGATAATCTATTACATCAACACAGGGGGCTTTCCATTTGATACCTTTTACAAGTTCTTTGCTTTCTATTTCAGCTGGGAAAAGCTGAAGTAACGATTGAACGCCGTAAAATATACCTGCGGGTTGATTGGCTGTGATGACAACCTGTGTAGAATTAACGTTTAATTTGTATCCTTCTTTACCCAATTGTGCATCTTGCTGGGTGTTTAAAATTAGTTTAACGCTAGGATGGGCCGAATTGCTTACGGTGCTCACAAATTTACCTGTAGCGGTAGTGATCCTGTCAGACAGATAATTAATGGATTGCTTCAGCTCTACACTTTTTACGGCCTGTATAACTACATTTTCGGGCAAAGTAAACATACCTGCCTTTTTTACCAGTGATACAGGCTCAGGTATAATGGCAATTGGTGTTTGTGCAACTTCACTTTCAGCATCGCCGATTTCAGTTTCTGTAACAATAGACTGAGCGGAGATATTAGCTGCAAAAAAACAGCAGGAGATAATCAGGAGTAATTTTTTCATTAAAATAATTAAATCGGATTGACCGGATAAGTATAATCTGCAATTTATTAAAAAAGATTTTAATCGGAGATATTTGTTTTCTCAATTTAACCACAGAGGTTAAAGAGAAAGGCACGGAGATAGCAGAGCCGGAGGCTGATAAGCCGGCGATTTGCCAGCCTGAGCGGAGTCGAAGACTAACAGCAAATCTATCCATGTCAGATTCTTCATTGAGTTATCAATAACGGATTTAAAAAAATCGATCGTCATCTCGACTGTAGCGCAGCGAAATGGAGAGATCTATCTTGGCAGATTTTCACGCTTAAGATTAGTCTTAACGGCATGAATAAAAGCCTGATGTATATTTCTGCTGAACGGGCTTTGCCGATCTTTCAGTCTTTCGGGATGCCATTGTACAAATAACAAGAAAGATTTTCCTTTAGGTTCGATCCGTTCCATGGCTTCGGTAACTCCATCAGAAGAAATGGCACTCACTACAAGTCCTTTTCCGGTTTTATCAGTACTTTGATGGTGATTGCTATTAACCAGTCCCTTATCGGTATCCACAATCTGGCTCAGCCAGGAAGAGGGATTTACCATAATCTCATGATAGCGGTCTGATTTATCGTGCATTTTAGAATGATCGAATTTTCCCCATGTCGGGATGTCTGGAATTAAAGTGCCACCAAAAAATACATTTCCTACCTGTATGCCCCTACAAATGCCTAAAACAGGAATAGAATTGGCTTCGGTATAGGTTAACACCTTAAATTCGAATTCATCTCGCTTTTCATCTACATCATCATCATAACAGTAATGGTAGTATTCAGGATGGTTATAAAATCGCGGGTGCACATCTTCACCACCAGTTAAAACAATACCGTTGCATTTTTTGATCTCTTCGAAATTATTGAGTTTATATCCAAGTTGGATTACGACTACATTTTTATTGTAAGATAATACCCAGTCGCGGTAAATTTCATATTTACTACAATCGGTAACGCCAATGATTATTTGATCAGACATATTAATCGCATAGATTTATCTTATTTGCTTTGAAGGTAATGTGCCAATATTTTAATTATACTGATGAGCTTCGCTATCTGAAACCGCAGGCATTATAAAGTAATTCATCATGCCTGCGGCTCGTTTTGTTAATGTACGCAGATATTTAACTGTCCTGATCTTTGTTTTTATTCACAATCTGGCTGTCCCTCGTGTTTTTCTGCACGGCAATGGCACCAAATAACGAGAGTAAAAAGGCAAAGGCATAAAATCCTTTTTCACTAGGTAACAAGGTGGCATTCCACAAACCGATTACCAGTAAGGTGATGGTTAATAAGGTAGAAAACCAACTGATGCCATAATAAATTTCGGTAACCGGAATTCCTTCCAATTTATCGCGAACAGCTTTTTGCAAAGAGATTACCGCGAACAGACCGAACATTAATACGGTAAAATAATATCCTTTTTCGTTAAGAAGCATATCAGAACGCCACAGGCCTACAATAAAGCCAATCATTCCGGTACCTAGTGCAATCCAGGAAGCTGCCACGAATGCATTTGATGGTTTTTGATTCATTGTTTTGAGATTTAATTTAATTCTATAGACAAAGCTAAAGTTGGGTAAAAGGTATAAAATTAAAAGCATTTGTTATAAAATGTTTTTAAAATCTGGAATCTTCTGATACAAAAAATCAAACAAAATTCTATCTTTTGCATTATAGCTGTATACTCTTATTTTAGTCATATGCGAACATTGCTTACTTCTGCTCAAATGCGCAGTGCTGATCAGTTTACCATCGCCAACAAACCTATTGCATCGATTGACTTGATGGAAAAGGCTGCAAGGGCCTTTGTACAGTGCTTTTTGAGAGAGGAGTTCGATACAAGCCAAAGCGTAGCTATATTTTGTGGGAAAGGAAATAATGGGGGAGATGGACTGGCTATTGCACATTTGCTTATTGCCAACGGATATGAGAATTTAAAAGTTTACATGGTTAATTTCTCTGAAAAACAGAGCGACGATTTTGCGATCAACCTGCAACTGATTGAGGAAACACGTTGTAAAAAAACAATCATTAATCAGGTTGCTGATCTAAAAAACCTGAAGGCCGATATCATTATTGATGCCATTTTAGGTTCTGGCTTAAATAAACCGTTAACTGGAGAATTTGAAGCCCTTACTCAGGTTATAAACAAGTTGAATAAAAAAGTATATGCGGTTGATGTACCTACCGGTTTTTTTGCTGAAGGTAAACTGCCTAAAGATTATAATGGTATAAGAGTCTATAAAACAATTTGCTTTCAAAGGCCGAAGATTAATTTCTTTTTCCCGGAGTCGGCCATGGCGACTGAAAAATATGAAGTGGTTGACATTGATCTGGATGAGAATTTTATACAAAAGCAAGAGACCGATTTTTATTTGCTGGAAGAACTTGATATAGAGAAAATCCTGCAGCCCCGAAAATTGTTCAGTCATAAGGGTACTTACGGCCACGCATTGATTATTGCAGGAAATAGCAATACCATGGGGGCAGCTTTGCTTTCAGCTATGGCTTGTTTACACACAGGGGCAGGATTAACTACTGCATGTATTCCACCAGATGGATTAATTGCCTTAAATGCTACTTTGCCAGAAGTAATGGCATTGCCGAGGGATGAATACACGAGGATAGAAAATCCAAAGAAATATCAGGCAATTGCTATTGGTCCCGGCTTAGGTACAGAAGCTGATCATGAAAAACTATTGGAAAGTTTGATTATGGTAAACCAGCCACTCATTATTGATGCAGATGCACTGAACATTTTGGGCGAAAGGCCTGATTTGCTTGATAAACTTGCTGCAAATACCATTATCACCCCGCACATGAAAGAGTTCGATCGGTTATTTGGCGGCCATGATAATTGGTGGGACAGGGTGCAAACGGCCAAAGTACGTGCTAAGAAGCAAGGAATCGTTATTGTGCTTAAAAATCAGTATACTTTTATCTGTCTGCCAACAGGTAAAGTATTCATCAATCCAACAGGTAATCCGGCAATGGCGCAAGGTGGAATGGGTGACGTTCTTACGGGCATGATTGCAGGTTTTATCGCACAGCGTTATTCAGCAGCAGATGCTGCTACCCTGGCCTGTTATATTCATGGAAAGGCAGGCGATTATTTAGCAGAAGAACAATTTGTGGTTGCTGCATCGCAGCTTGCCACTAGAATCTCAAAAGAGATCAGGGCGCTTGTATCTAAATGATTTAGATACAATTATGGAGAAAAATCATTAGCCTACATGCTTCTGATTTATAATTTTCAGAAATATTTTTAATTAACAGATATCTTAAAACGGAAAACAAATTTTATGGCACAAAGAGCGTACACACTAAATGAGTTAATTCAGGAATCGGCAGAAAACCCAAATGAAAATGATTTCTTTGAACTAGAGAAACCGGCCATGCTGGAGGTAAATCTTAAAAATCAAAAAATCCTGGCAAAGGCAGGCTCTATGGTCGCTTATATAGGAAGTATCGATTTTAAAAGAGAAGGACTATTGAGTAAAGGTTTAGGTGGTTTACTAAAAAAAGCGATCTCTGGTGAAGGCACTTCGCTCATGCATGCAACTGGAACGGGTAAATTATATCTGGCCGATGAAGGGAAGAAAGTAAAAATCATCAAACTTCAAAACGAAGCAGTTTTTGTAAATGGTAATGATGTTTTAGCATTAGAAGAGAATATTAAAAATGAAATAAAAATGCTAAAAAGTATTGCGGGGATGATGAGCGGCGGTTTATTTCAGGTTAAATTATCAGGTAGCGGTTATATTGCCATTACCACACATGGCGAACCCATTTTATTGAGGGTAACTGGTAACCAACCTGTATACACTGATCCGAATGCTACGGTAGCCTGGTCGGAAAATTTAACGCCGAACATTAAAACCAATTTAACTTTTGGCTCTTTTATCGGTAGGGGAAGTGGAGAATCTTTCCAATTAGAGTTTTTTGGCGAAGGATGGGTATTGGTACAGCCTTATGAAGAAGTGAAGTACGCAGCAAAATCTTAATCGTCGAATCGTCATCTCGACCGCAGTGGAGAGGTCTTAATCAATAAGTTTTCTCAACTGCCTTTCACTTCGCTCGAATTAATTTAGGGTGTAAAAACAAAAAAAAATCCCGGCATTTTTCAATGTCGGGATTATAATAAGTTATTTAATTATTATCCTTTACACCCCACCCATAACAGTTAGTTTATCCATTGTTGGATTAACACTTCCGCCCATAGGCTCTAGCGTTACTGCAAAAGCCTGCGCCTCTTGTATGGCCTGCATTTTTACCAATGCTTCATTATGGATAGAATCCGCTTTCCCGAAAACACCTAAACTTATCGGTTTGCCATTTACCAAAGCCCATAACTGATATTCATGCTCGGCATCGGTTTTTGGTAAATCCATTGCCACATAATTAATCAATACACTTTTATCTTTTTTATTCCAGTAAACCTTCATCTTAGATGTTGGACTAAAAGCCTGCCCCGCCATACGAATAGTTGCCCATTCTTTGCTATCGGCCATTGCGGCCATATTACCTAAGCCCTGGTTTTCAAACTCCAGCTTGCTAACCACACCTGCAAATTTTTGTTTATCCAGGCTTAAGCTCGCAATCTGGTCATGCGCAGCGTTTAACTTATTATACGTAATAAACAATGCTGCTGTACTCACTACCAATAAGGCTATACAAGCAACTAAGGCATAACGTAAAGTTCTCACCTTAGCATCACTTCCATTTAAACGTATAATTTTTGCTTCTTCTGTATAAATTGGTTCCGGTTGAACACTCACATGTTCATCAACTTCGTTTAATCCCAATTTTTCCAATAACCTTGTTTCTATATCCGCAGAAGGCTGAACGGCGTTTTGCATAGCATATTGCTCCAAAGCTTGCTCAATAGCGGCTATTTCATCCATTACACCAGGGTATTGAGATGCTATTTCCTCTACCCGTAATATTTCTTCAGGTGATAAATCACCTAAAACATAAAGTTCAAGTACTCCAGATTCGATATATGCTTTTAAATTTTCCACGCTCAATTAAAACTCCTTCTCAATTCAATAATAGCCAACCGGATCCGGGTTTTCACCGTACCTAATGGCAGATCTAACTTTTCTGCGGCTTCCACATGTGTGAAACCCTTGTAATAAACTAAATCAAGAACTGCTTGTAGATCCGGTTTAAGGTTATCTACAAGTTGCTTAACACCAAGAACATCCGGGTTAAACGTAACCTTGTTTTGCTCATCAACGAAACTTACGTTATTTTCTATATCTTGGTTTTTGAGTGAATTCTTAAAATCTTTAGAACGTAATTTGTCGATGGATAAATTGCGTGCAATATTCATCATCCACGTAAATAAACGTCCTTTAGTATGATCATAGTGTGCGGCAGATTGCCAGATTTTTACAAAAGTTTCTTGTAGCACATCCTCAGCAAGCTCTGTGTGGGTAATAATGCGTGAAATAACACCATAAAGTGCTGACGAGTACATACCGTACAATGTTTTTAGTACCGCTGGATCTTTCGATTGCAGTGCTAGCACAAGTTCTGGCTCAGTTAGGGTTAATTTTTTAAATGCAGTCACTATGGTTACTAAGATACAATACACAACAGCAAAAGCAAAAAAAAGTTTTATAAATACATTCCGCCAGGGAATACGATTATAAAACTTTCTTCAGTCTAATTGAATAAGTGAACTATATTATCCCTTCAATTGGGAAAAGATGTTTTTCAGCATGGTAGGATGAACGCACCAGCGGACCACTTTCTACATATTTTAAGCCTTTTGCCAGGCCGGCTTCTTTATACATGGCAAAGGTATCAGGATGGATCCAATCAACCACAGGATGGTGGTTGCGGGTTGGCTGTAAATATTGGCCCAAGGTTAGGATGTGAACGCCATTGGCCACTAAATCGTCCATCGCTTCAAAAATATCTTCCTCAGTTTCACCCAAACCAAGCATTATACCTGTTTTTGTTCTTAAACCAAATTCCGAAATTCTTTTTAATGCTTCTAAACTTCTATCGTATTTCGCCTGGATGCGTACCTGTCTGGTTAAACGCTTAACGGTTTCCATATTGTGCGAAACCACTTCCGGGCGTTCTTCTAAAACGCGGTATAAGTTATCCCATTGACCTTTAAAATCGGGAATCAAAGTTTCTAAAGTGGTAATTGGGCTTTCTCTGCGGATAGCTTGTAGGGTTTCTGCCCAAATAATTGAGCCGCCATCTTTTAAATCATCGCGATCTACCGAGGTAATTACGCAATGTTTAACCCCCATTAATCTCACTGAATCTGCAATACGGTTAGGCTCATCAACATCAACAGCCAACGGCCTGCCTGTAGCTACAGCACAAAAAGAACAGCTGCGGGTACAAATGTTCCCTAAAATCATGAAAGTTGCCGTACCTGCACCCCAGCATTCGCCCATATTAGGGCAATTGCCACTTTCGCAAATGGTATGGAGCTTGTGCGTGTCTACTAAACTGCGAACTTGCGCATATTCTTTACCAACGGGTAATTTTACACGTAACCAATCTGGTTTACGCTTTACTTCAGTCACAGCAGGTACTACCGGTAAATCAATCATGGTACAAAGTTAACGAATAGGATTGAATTGTTGCAATGGCGAAATGTTTGAGCGTTGTAATAAAGTTTAGCAAAGACCAGCATGTAATGTCAGATAGAAATATCTGACACCAGAAAGTTAATCCAGCTCCATTTCAAAAGCAATCTGACGTTTATGCTCTTTAAAGCCTGCCCGCTCATAAAATTGATGACTTTCCGTGCGTTTGGTGTTGCATCTAACCTTTAATTTTTTCACCTGATGCTGTTCTGCCCAAAGCTTTACGCCTTCAATTAATTGTTTTCCAATTTTTAGGTTGCGGTAAGCAGCATCAACAACCAATCCTCCGATTTCGACAAAAGGATCTGATTCTAGCCTTAAGGTATAAAAACCGTGGATCCAACCAACCACCTTATTTTCGAAAATGGCAACATAAGCGCAGTTCTCGTTGCTATTATTAATCTGCCTGATCCTAAACAATATTTGTTCGATATTGCTATCGTAACCCAATTGTGTGGATAGTCCGGCCACACTTTCTGCATCTTTTTCGGTTATTACTCTAATTTCGACCATTATTAATAAGGTATTATGTTGAACTAAATTAGGATTAAAAAATTATTCTACCATCAGAAGTTTACGGTCCCAAATGCACCAGGCCTTGCCACTTAAACCCTATTGAAACGGCAGCTCCCGATTTTTTCATCGGGACTACAGCGGAAAGAGGGACTGCTTTTTCCGATAAGCAGTACAGCACCTTTTCAAAAAAACAAATAATCTGAAAGCCTTCGGGCAAAGTAAATAATGACATATGCTGCCTGTAAATGTTAGCTAAAAATCATAAGCTTAACAATACCATTTTAAAGGTTTTAACTTTCTAACTAAATCTTACATTTGCAATATGGATAATGGTTTACAGCTTTACAATACGCTTTCACGCAAAAAAGAACTTTTTCAACCCTTAAATGCACCCAATGTTGGGATGTATGTTTGCGGTCCTACTGTCTATAGCGATGTGCATTTGGGCAATTGTCGTACATTTATTTCTTTCGATTTAATTTTTAGGTACCTAAAGTATGCTGGTTATAAGGTACGTTATGTACGTAATATTACCGATGCAGGCCATTTAGAAGGTGATAGAGACGAAGGTGATGATAAGTTTGCAAAACGCGCGAAACTGGAGCAGCTTGAGCCAATGGAAATTGTACAGAAATATACCTTAGGTTTCCATGATGTGATGCGCATGTTCAACACGCAGCCACCAAGTATCGAACCTACCGCTACAGGGCATATTATTGAGCAGATTGAAATGGTTAAAGTAATTATAGCCAACGGTTATGGTTATGAAGTGGATGGCAACGTATATTTTGATGTAGAAAAGTATAGCAAGGAGTATAATTATACGATTTTAACCAACCGCAACCTGGAAGATATGCTGAATAATACCCGCGAGCTGGGTGGGCAGGATGAAAAACGTGGAAGGTTAGATTTTGCACTATGGATAAAAGCAAAGCCAGAAACCTTAATGCAATGGCAATCGCCATGGGGCATGGGCTTTCCAGGTTGGCATATCGAATGTTCAGCCATGAGTGCTAAATATCTGGGCGCTGAATTTGATATCCATGGTGGTGGAATGGACCTGGCAGCAACACATCATACCAACGAAATTGCACAATCTGAAGCTTGCAGCCATAAACAGCCTGCACGTTACTGGATGCATACCAATATGCTTACCGTAAACGGTACACGCATGTCTAAATCGGCCGGCAATGGTTTTCTTCCTCTAGAGTTATTCACCGGTGACCACCCTTTGCTGAAAAAAGGCTATAGCCCGATGACAGTAAAGTTTTTTATGTTACAGGCGCATTATCGCAGTACTTTGGATTTCTCTAACGATGCACTGGATGCTTCGGAGAAAGGTTTCCGTCGTTTAATGTCGGCTATTGGCTTATTGGATAAACTATCTGTTTCTGAACAGAACGATTTTGATATTGATGCGTTGAAAGAAAAATGCATTAATGCGATGAATGACGATTTTAACAGTCCGATTTTAGTTGCCGAGTTATTCGAAGCCGTTCGAATTATTAATACTGTGTATGATGGTAAAGGGAAAATTTCAGCAGAAGCACTTGAAAAATTAAAGCAGTTGGTTAACGATTTTGTATTCGACATTTTAGGACTCAAAGATGAGGACGCTGGGAGTAACGACTTAAATGGCGTTTTAGATATGGTAATTAACCTGCGGACTGAGGCCAAAGCGAATAAAGATTATGCAACTTCTGATCGGATCCGCATCGGATTGCAGGAATTAGGCATCCAGCTTAAAGATGGCAAAGAAGGAACAACATGGAGTAAGGCTTAGTTAGTCATGAGCCTATAGTCCAAAGTTATGAGTCGATTTAAACAATGAGAAAAATTGGTTTAGTAGGGGGCATTAGCTGGGTATCGACAATAGATTATTATCGTTTTATAAACGAGGGCGTAAATGAGCGCTTGGGCGGATTAAATTTCGCTGAGTGTTTAATTTACTCCCTTAATTTTGGTGATGTTCAGGATAAGACCTGGGAAGGATCATTTGACCTTTTACTTGTTGCTTGTGAGCGTTTAAAGCGTAGTGGTGTAGAAGCCATTGTGTTATGTGCCAATACTGCCCATCTTTTTGCAGACCAGCTTCAGGAAAAAATTGCATTACCTATTATCCATATTGGCACCGAAACTGCTAAGGTCATAAATGCTACTGGCATTAAAACCGTGGGTCTACTAGGTACCGTATTTACCATGGAGAAGGAGTTTTACATCAAAAAGCTCGAAGACCATGGATTAAACGTTTTGGTGCCTGCCCCAAAAGCAACATGCGATTACATCCAGTTTACGCTTAAAGAAGAATTGGGCAGAGGATTGATTTTAGAAGAAACCAGGGCGAAGTATATCAAAATAATTAATGATCTGATCGCGGATGGAGCCGAAGGGATAATCCTTGGATGTACAGAAATCCCTATGCTGATCAATCAGGATGATTTCGAGATCCCGGTATTCGATACCACTAAAATTCATTGCCAGGCCATTGTGGATTACATGCTTTCTTAGACCACACTTTATTATGCTAGGGCTGAAAACAAATCTCATAAGTTTTCATGCTCACCTAGAGTTTTTCCCCCTTCAAAGGGGAATAGACTATTTCCTAGCAATAAATTTGTCTCCCTTTGAAGGGGGGCAGGTGGGATGAGAGATAATTACACTACTTTAAACAATTTTCAGTTAGTTTGAAAAATGAATAAAAAACTTTTAATACTGCCTTTATTAGCGTTAATCGGATTTGAGGCATGCCAGAATAAAACAAAGCAGGGTGCAGATAAAAATGGGGAAGAAAGTGCAGCAAAGCTTTTGTCGCCTGATTTTAATGCAGATAGCGCTTATGCCTATACCAAAGCACAGGTAGATTTTGGTCCGCGGGTACCCGGAACCACTGCGCATCAAAAATGCGCAGATTATTTAGTGGCCAAACTAAAATCTTTCGGGGCCGAAGTGAGTATTCAGGGCGAAAAAACACAGGCTTATGATGGCAAAAGCTTTCAGTTAAAAAATATTGTTGCTGCATTTAACCCCGGTAAAAAGAACAGGGTATTAATTACTGCGCATTGGGATGCCCGCCCGTTTTCGGATCAGGATCCCGATCCGAAAAACCATACAAAAACTTTTGATGCAGCGAATGATGGTGCAAGTGGTGTAGCGGTAATTTTGGAAATGGCACGCCAGATACAACAGAAGCAGCCTGATGTTGGGGTAGATTTTGTGCTTTGGGACTTAGAAGACTATGGCAAGGCAAATGATGAAACGCCTGATGAAACCACTTGGTGCCTGGGCTCGCAATATTGGGCTAAAAAAGCCATTTCTTCGGATTATAAAGCACTTTATGGTATTAATTTGGATATGGTTGGCGGTGGTAATGCACAGTTTACGCAAGATGAAATTTCGCGCCAGACTGCGCCTGATGTGGTCAACAAAGTATGGGATATTGGCAACGAAATTGGTTATTCCTCTTATTTTACCAAAATTCCGAGCGGTAAATTGGTTGATGATCATTTCTGGATGAATAAAGCTGGTGTTCCCTCTATTGATATTATCCATTACAACGATAACAGTGGTTTTTACATTAACTGGCATACCCAATTGGATAATTTAGCGAATATTGACAAAAACACATTAAAAGCAACCGGCCAAACCGTTTTAGAAACCATTTATAGGGAAAAATGATGGGTAACAATGTTCAATTGTTAGTTACTTTTAAGGCCACACATCAAAGAAAATTTTATATTCGCCAAACATATTATAATAACTCATAATGAAACACTTATTTTCAACTGCAATCGCTTCGCTCTTAGCTTTAGGCGCTTTTGCTCAAAAAAGCGACGGAACAACCAAATCTTTAATAAATGCTGAAAAGGATTTTGCTAAGTCAATTGCCAAAAATGGAGATAAAGAAGCTTTTATAGATTACTCAACCACAAGTACTTTAGTATTCAGGCCAAACCCAGTTAATGCCAAAACTTTTTATGCTGGCAAAGCAGATGCTGAAAAGGATGTAACATGGACCCCAAACCTGGCGAAAGTATCACGCAGTGGCGATTTAGGTTTTACTACAGGACCATATGAAGTTGGTACTTCAGAGAAAAAATACGGTCAATATCTATCAATCTGGAAATCAGAAAACGGCAGATGGAAATTAGCTATTGATTTAGGAACGGAAAGCAATAAACCTTTAACTCAGGTTTCGCCATCATTTGTGGAACCAAAAGATCACGTTGCGCCAAAATTTTTGAATGAAAGAGAAATTAAGGCTGGGAAAGAAATTATCATCACTACTGAAAAGACCTTAAATACCTTATTAAAAACGCATGGAATTGCGGCATTTGGTGGCTTTTTAACCAATTATGCCCGTTTACTTTTCCCGGGTAACGATGCCATTGAAGGAAAAGGAAAGATTGTTGCTTTTTATAACAGTATGATCAGCAAAATTAACTTGAAAACAACCAGTGTAGATAAAGCTATCGGTAGTGATTTAGCTTATACTTATGGTGTTGCTACTATCGATTATAAAGCCGATTTACGAGAAAGTTTTAACTACGTTTTCGTTTATGAAAAGGGAGCAGATGCAAGCTGGAACTTAATTGTACAGGCTTTTGTACCAGCAGAAAGATAAATAACCAAAATGTGAATTGAAAAAGGGGCTATCTATAAACCAGAAGCCCTTTTTTTTATTTTTATAGATTTGCCATGGTTTGCTGATACCTTCGGGCTTAGCCCTGATTGAAGCGGCATCCTTGTAGCGCAGCGGAAAGATATAGCAGAAAGCAGGAATAAACGTTAAAAACAGCACTGTATCTGCGCTACGAAAGAAAATATTGCCAATAAAATTATCTATTTTACGTTTAAAAATCATGTATAAAAATTTACTAATCTTCTCTTTTCTCCTATTATTTTGTTTTAACGTTTCTGCTCAAAGAAAGAAATTCGATGTACAGGGTAAAGCAGGTGCACGCGGAATTATGCCCGAAAATACAGTTGAAGGCATGTTAAAAGCTATAGATTTAGGCGTTACCACCTTAGAAATGGATGCCGTGATTTCTAAAGACAAACAAGTTGTACTTTCGCAGGAGCCTTATTTTAATAATGAAATTTCGCTACAGCCTAATGGAAAAGCGATAACGTTGAAAGACCAAAAAAATTTTAACATCTACAAAATGGACTACGAGCAGATTAAAAAGTTTGATGTAGGTAGCAAAGTTCATAACCGTTTTCCCGGGCAGATGAAGTTTAAAGCTTACAAGCCCTTACTCTCCGAAACCATAGATGCAGTTGAGGCCTACGTTAAAGAACACAAACTTGCCAAACCGGTTTATAGTATTGAAACGAAAACGATTAAAAATGGCGACAATGAATTTCACCCGGAGCCTGCAGAATTTGTGGAGCTGATTATGGATGTGATTCATTCAAAAAAAATTGCTAAAAGAGTTATTATCGAATCGTTTGATATGCGTACGCTACAATATCTGCACGAGAAATATCCAAAAATACAAACCGCTTTATTGATTGATGAAAAGGAACCTTTTGAAGATTATATCGAGAAATTAGGTTTTAAACCAACTATTTATAGTCCTTATTCTGTATTGGTTGGTAAGGGGCTGGTAGACCGGTGCCATGAAATGGGTATAAAAATTATTCCTTGGACTGTGAATACAGTAAAGGATGTAAAATACTTTAAAAATTTAGGCGTAGATGGCATCATTACCGATTTTCCCAATATTATGGGACAATTGGATAAATAACGCTAATCTTAGTCTATAGGCGGTGTCTCATCGACCGAAATAAAAGTTTAGCTGGTTGGTGTGACACCAACCAATAGAAGTAGGTAAACAAAAAAAGCGCTGGTTTACAGCGCTTTTCATTTGATCCTTTTACTAATGCCTAGTGATGCGATTCAGGAGATTCTGTGTGGTGTGCTTCAGTTTTCTCATGTGAAGAAGTTTCTTCACCATGGTGGAAAATTGGTCTGGTGAAAGCCACAAGCAGAATTAAAACAATAATCCATGCCGTTAATGGCAAAGCCCAAATGCCTTTTGTTTGCTGAACCGGTGCGTGTGAATCGTGAGCTGACATATCGAATATTTTTGATTTTAAAATTTATGCTTTGTAATTGTGTGGTAAAGATAGTAACAAAATTAAAATAACAAGGGCAATTTGCCGAATAGTATTTTAAGATCAGTCCGTTATTCAAAAAGGATAAAAGGCAGCGCCTTTTATCCTTGTAAATCGTAAATCATCACTTTAGTACTATTCATTTTGCTTTTAATACGGGTTTGGTGTTCCTGTAAAGTATTCTGCTCCTCCTGAACCGCATTAAAAAGTGCTGCTTTTTTGAAATAATTTGCCGCTTCTGCAAAATTTTGTTGTTGCTCAGCATGTAAACCTAAACATTCGTAAATGTGCGATTCGCAAATGCCGGGTACAAGTAAAGCCTTTTCTGCAACCTGTTTTACCAATTTGTGCATTTTAAGTGTAATAACAAGTTCCAGGTAGGGTTTGTATACTTCCGGGAAATCAGGATCCAGCTCAATGCAACGTTTGTAATAATAACCTGCGGTTTTATAATCTTTAAAATGATGCTGATAAATATCGCCCAATTGAAAATAGGCTCTGGCATAATCGGGGTCGAAAACGATAATTTCGTTAAAATACTGAAGCGCCTTTGGTAATTCGCCCCAGTGCAATTCTTCAATGGCCTGTAGATATTTTTCTTCTACAGTGGTATAAATGTCCATAACGGATATCATTAATTTTGTTAAGCGGTATTTTGCTTAGCAAATGGGTAATTAAATTAATTTTTAAATTCTGGTTTATGCGATGATGGCAAAAACTCTAAGGGTTGGGAAGGGAATTTAAGTCAATACCCAAACCCTTTATGCCACAAGACGGGCTAAAGTGCATTTTTTGGATATGTAGTTGACGTAGCATTTCTGTAATTTTGATGCAAAGATATTTATTTTCAGTGAAATGCAAATATAAAATGAGATTTTCTACTTCATTACATGCGAAAAATAAACTATAGCATAGCTTGATAGGCAGAGTATACTGTTTGGGGCGAGCGAGTGAAACAGGTTTTCGAAGTTTTTTTGGGTGTCGATAATTTTTGCGGCTATGAACCAAAAAAACAGTGAAATGGCAATATCCAAAAAATCAAAACGGCCATTGGTAAGGTGAATTAACTGCATCAGCTCTAAACCAATAGCAAAAACAAGTGGAATGAAAACACAATTGATGCGCTTTTGATACAGGTTGAAATAAAATTCTTTTGAGGTTAAAGTGATGCAGAAAACCCATAAACCTTCAGGTAGCGAATAAATAATGTATTTATTTAGGGGAAGAGCTAAATTGATTGAACTTTTAAGACCATCGTAAGTTTTAAAAGAAAACAGGTAGATCACCAGCTGATTGATCAGTGTTTTATCGGTTCTGTAAAATACATAAATAAACAAACTGAAGATCATTGCAAAGAAAATATACCAATAATGTTTTTTCAAGGCTTAGCGAAAATTAGAATTCTAAAATAGGAGAACGGTTTTAAAATAATTTCTTTTTCCAGTTTAAATTGATTGATCCCCATAATATCTTTTAGGTAAAATAAGGATTTTAAATGAAACCATTTTGACCAGAAGTTAAAAATGCGGTCTGTATATTTTAACCCATTATCAGGGGTGAAATGATTTAAGATAAGGAGTTTTCCGTTGGATTTTAAAACCCGATGGCATTGTGTTAAAAGTTTTTCAGGATTATCTGCAACGGCAATAACATGTGATAAAACCACATAATCGAAGGTATTGTCTTCAAAATTAAGTTCTTCACCGTTCATTTGGAAAAGTTCGATGTTGCCCATTTGGTTCTTCATGGCGGCACTTAACATTGATGTAGAAATTTCTATCCCGGTTATTTTATGGTTTTTGTATAAGTGAAAATGCGAACCGTTCCCCACACCGATTTCCAATAAATTTCCATAAGGCAATTGATTGATCCCGTTGAAGAATTTTTTCTTTTGAGGTTTAAGAAAAAGATCAACCAGTGGGTATAAAAATGAAAAACGGTTATAGAAATTGGTTTGAGCGCTCAATTTTTTAGATTTAAGTGTTAAATCTAATTAAAGCATTTTTAATTTGCCGCCTGTGCCTTAAAATATTAACGAATTGCAAATCCCGGCTGTTGGGAATCTTAAGGCGCTTGAAAAGCCGCGAAGAATCGTCATTGCGAGAAAGGCTTTTTCAGCCAACGAAGCAATCTTTCTTGTAATGATCGCTAACATGAAAGATTGCTTCGTCGTACCTCCTCGCAATGACGGTTTTTACATGGAGTCTGTCAATGGAAGCGGAGCATAGCGTAGTCGAGATGACGATTCTATTTACTACAATAAATCTTTAATGATTTTTTCGATGGATAAACCTTCGGCTTCGGCGCGGTAGTTACGAACAATACGGTGACGTAAAATAGGTTCAGCAACTGCTTTAACATCTTCGATATCTGGTGAGTATTTTCCGGTTACTGCAGCATGGCATTTTGCGCCTAACACCAAAAATTGTGAAGCACGCGGACCAGCACCCCAGCTAATGTATTTGTTTACTGTATCGGTAGCAAATTCTGTATTCGGACGGGTTTTCGTTGCCAGTTTTACTGCATATTCCAGTACATTATCAGTTACGGGAATATCACGGATCAGTTTCTGAAAATATTGGATATCATCTGCATGGATAATTTTCTGCAGCTGGATGGTTTTATTGCTCGTGGTGTTTTTTACGATGTTTAACTCATCTGCAAAAGCAGGATAATTTAATTGGATATTGAACATAAAGCGGTCTAATTGAGCTTCGGGTAGGGGATATGTTCCTTCCTGTTCAATTGGGTTTTGCGTAGCCAGAACGAAAAATGGCTTCGGCAGGGCATGTGTTTGCCCGGCTGCGGTTACCGATTTCTCCTGCATGGCCTCTAACAGCGCCGCTTGCGTTTTTGGTGGCGTACGGTTAATTTCATCAGCAAGAATAATATTGGAAAAAACAGGCCCTTTTATAAATTTAAAGTGCCTGTCTTCTCCTAAAATCTCCGCACCGATAATGTCGCTTGGCATTAAATCAGGCGTAAACTGGATCCTGTTGAAATTAAGATCAAGAACGGAAGCCACGGTTTGTACAAGTAAAGTTTTAGCCAATCCGGGTACGCCAACCAACAGACAATGTCCGTTGCTAAAAATGGCGATTAAAACAGATTTTATGATGTCATCTTGTCCAACTACTACTTTGCTTATTTCAGCTTTAATGTTGTTGAAAGATTGATGAAGTGCATCAACAGCTTCTACTTCGTTCTTATACTGCATTGGTGTTATTTTGCGGCCGTGGTTTTTGTCCAGATTTTTAATTCATCACAGGTGTTAAATTCGTCATCGATTTTAATGTATGTACTTTCGCGACGTTTTTGAAACCATTCGCTTAAAGTACGATTAATTTTATCACTTTGTGCGGCATCTCTGATTTTTGGAAAATCTTGAGCTAAGTTTGCCTTGTGTGGTGGAATTTTAGATTTTAGATATAAAATGCGGTAACCTTGTTTTCCATCAGCTGCAGTAAATAAATCCGGTTTGGAAATACCACCGATTTTCATGCTATCGATTACCAAAAAAACCGAAGGATCTAATTTATCAACCGGAATAAAGGTGCTTCTTGCCTGAACGTCCTGTGCATTAAGCATCATACCGCCATTGTATTTCGTTTCTTTATTATCTGAATATAGATTTGCAGCAGCAGCGAAACTTAATTTTTTACCCATAAGGTTATTATAAATGCTATCTGCATGTAACTTTAAACGTGTTAAGCTTTCTGGTGTAGTTTTAGGCATAATTAAAATATGTCTAACATGTACCTGCTCGCCCCTACGCTCCAAAACCTGTAAAAAGTGGAAGCCATAATCTGTTTCGAACACTGGTGAAATTTCTCCTGCTTTTAATTTAAATGCCCAGGCCGTAAATTCTTTAACCATGGTGTTCCTATCAATAAAGCCATAATCACCACCATCTGATGCAGAACCCGGATCTTCAGAATAGGTTTTTGCCAAAACACCCATATCCTCACCACTTTTAACCCTTAAACGAAGTGCTTCAATCTTATCGCGGAATTTCTGTTTTTCTGCCCTGGTTAACTTCGGGTTTAAAATGATTTCACCAACTTCAACTTCTGTATTGAATTCTGGAATGCTATCGCCTAATGATTTGAAGTATTTCTCCACTTCCATTGGCGTTACATTAATATTTTCGGTGATTTTTTGCTGCATTTTATTTGCAATCAATTCATCTTTTATTGATGGTCTGATTTCATCTTTATACTGTAGTACCGATTTGTTTAAGAACTGCTCCAAACGCTCTTGCCCGCCGGCACGTTGCATGCTGTAACGCATACGCTTGTTTACTTCATCATCAACGGCACCATCTTCAACCATCACCGAATCGATTTCGGCTTGTTGTTTAAGTAATTTTTGGGTTAAGGTTTGTTGTAATATTTTACACTTAATATCATTGTTCGGTTGGTTACCCTGATAAAGATATTGCGTGTATTGTTGGTTTAAGTCAGATAGCAGGATAATATTATTTCCTACAACAGCAGCAACTTTATCTACAGTGTGTTTTTGAGCAAAACTGTTTAAAAACAGGCAAATTAAAGTGGTTGCTACTAAAAAAACTTTCTTCATTCTATTTGTTATATTTTTCAAATTTAATACTTATCGTCAAACAAAATCAGGTGTTTATAACTTGGCAAGTTTCTTCAGCTCACTTTCATTAATTTTAATCTGATATTTTTGTTTCAGGCTTTTTAGCCATTTTTCTTCTAAACGCTGTTGGTAATCAGCAATTACTGCTCCCCGCACTTCATTTAGAGGTTTATTGTAATTCTTTTGGTTTTTAACGTAAAATTCATTTATGGCCTGCTCATCTTCCTGTGCCTTATTCCAGATTTTTTGTTCCGAAACATTGAACATTAAAACACCTTCCCGGTATTCATTCAATAAGAAATCATGGTCTTTACTACTAACCCCAGCTTTTTTATGTTTGGCCAATGCATCTTCATAAGTTTTAATTTCTTGCTGGTAATCTGCGTCTTTATCCAATCCCATCTCGCGGGCATCTAAAACCTTAAGCTTAAAATTTATGTACAAGTTTAAATAGGCTTGTAAAGTATCGTACGGCACACTAACATTTCCGTTATGGCTTTTTTTGTACGCCCACGTAAATTCTTTAGCACTTATTGATTTTCCGTTTACCACAGCAACGTTTTGTGCAAACGAAATGCTATAAATAAAGCTGAAAACGAATAGGGAGTAAGCTTTCTTCACGCAGAGCACTCTATAAATTTTAAGGGATAAAAGTAACAATTAGCAGGGCTATTATAAGATATTTAACTAATTTTAACAGAAATTATTATCCAACAAAAATACGAATGGAAAACCAGGTTACCAACAATGCGAATGCTTTACGTTTATTTTTTACTGAAGAGGTTTTCTTGGTAAAGGATGAAAGTGTAGAAATTCTGCCTTTACGTAATGTTGAGCCGGTTTTTATTGCTGAAAATGTTTCTGTTAAAGCAACAGAAGAACCTGTTTTAAAGTCAGAAATAGCTCAAATTCCTGCGATTAATCCTACAAATTCGCCTAAAGTTTATCCACAAGGTCCTGAAATTCCGCATATTGTGGCAGAATCTGCACCGGAAAAAATATTTAAATTTTTGGGTGGAAATAAAAAATCAGTACTCATTTTAGTTAATGATAGTGAACATGATGTAAGTACCGAACAGGGTAGAGAACTTTTGCGGAAAATTGTTAAAGCTGTAGATTTGGGTACTCCAGATTTTGCCCTTCTAAATTATTCAAATTATAAAGGAACAGATTTCGTAGCGTTGCACCGGTTTTTCAAACCTGCCATTATGTTATCTTTCGGAGTAGCGTTTGCCGACCTAAAATTGAACCTTACCTGGCAGAATGAAATCATCGCTCATGAAACCACCAGAATTATCTTTGCTCCAAATCTCCATCATCTGGATAGCGATTTAAATGCTAAAAAAATGCTTTGGGGGCACCTTCAGAAAATTAAATAAGCAAGTAATAAAGAAACGTTTAACTTTTCAAACCCTATACCCTATACCCTATACCCTATACCCTATACCCTATACCATTTACCTTCCTAAAATGAAAAAACTTGTATTTGCAACCAATAACCAACATAAAACTGAAGAAATACGTGCTGCACTTAAAGGTAAATACGAAGTGTTAAATCTGGAAGACATTGGATGTTTGGTTGATATTCCTGAAACTGCTGATACTTTTGAAGGCAATGCAACTTTAAAGAGCAGTTATGTAGTTAAACATTTTAATTTGGATTGTTTTGCCGATGATAGCGGTTTAGAAGTTGAAGCCTTAAATAACGAACCTGGCGTGTATTCTGCTCGATATTCTGGCAGCAGGGATAGCTTAGAAAATATTCAAATGGTTTTGGCAAAGCTTGAGGGGAATCCAAACAGAAAAGCAAGGTTTAAAACGGTAATTTCCTTGATGCAGGATGGGAAAAATCATATTTTTGAGGGTGTAATAGATGGGACCATCAGAACAGCTTTATCAGGTTCTAAGGGTTTCGGTTATGATCCTATCTTCCAGCCAGACGGTTATGAGATTACATTCGCTGAAATGGATATGGCAGAGAAGAATAAAATTAGCCACAGGGCTATTGCATTAAAAAAGATGTTGGTTTTTTTGAAGGGATAGAACTATAAAAATCTTTTTTTCTTTTTACCACTTTGTCGATTATCTATAATAAAAGTTACGATCTCTAAAGTGTTGCTTTTTCGTTTAATTCGGTACACAACAGATATATGTGGTATGATGATGCCTATATGTGTATTCTTTGTTTTGTATGTTTTTCTTGAGATCAACGGTTCTTCAGATAGTGTTTCGAGATAACTAAAAACCCTTGTTACGAATTTTTTTACCTCTATTTCTGTCCAGTTGTCTTTTAGATAATCAATATTTTGTTGGAAAGTTTCACCAGCCTTTTTAGACCAAATAATATCCATTATACACTGAATCTTTTTTTAGCCTCTTCGTGGCTAAAACTTTCGCCACGATCAAGTTGATTTATACCTTCTATAATGTCGTTTTGCTGGTTACTGTTTAATCCATCAAACCAGTCAAAGTCTCGTGCGGTAATTAGCGATTTAATATCCCTAATTAGACTTTCATCATTCGAATTAATGATCTGTTGAAGTATATTTAGTTTTTCCGATTGTAAATCCATAAATAAATTTAACCATTATTTAGCGAATACCCAAAAACTACATTTTACGAACCGCCTTTTTCACCTGAACCGAATCTTTTTTTGGCAGGATAGGTTTAATGCCGAGGTTTGCAGTATCTACCGGTTTAGTTTGAGGCGATTTTTGATCAACTTTTAAGCTATCTTTCTCTAAAGTAATTTTGGATTTAACAGCAGGTGCCGTTGTTAATGGTTTACTTGCTGCTGCTTTTGCACCAGTCCCAGTTTTAGCCACAACTGTTTTCGCTTTTGTTTTCGGTTTAGCTTTGCCAGATGAGCCAATAGCATCTTTCTTTGATTTCGGACGTTCGGTAGGTTTCCATGAAAATCCTTTTAATACATGGTCTTTAGCAATCGTATTTTCGGGATTCAAAGCCCCCTCTATTCCTTTAATATATACAATCTCCTCAATGGCATTTTCTTTATCCTTAAAGATGAACTTTATCCTGCTACTTAAGGTTTGGTTCATTTCTTTATACACTTTTGTGCTGTCATCCTGGGTGTAATAAATGCTTTCGGCGTTGCCATCCACATATAAGGTTTTAAATTTCCCGTTGGTAAAGAAACCTGTCATCAACCTACCTTTTATTTGATTAAACCTTAACGAATCTTTTGGCGTATTTACTAAAAATGCATTCCTAAAAGCCTGTAAATTATTTAGTTTCTTATTCTTGAACTGAACAAATATAGTATCGCCAACCTGCTGAGAACCTTCCGACCAGATGATCGGGTTGCTGTAGCAACGTAAGGTAGAATCGGCACTGGTATAAAACAGACTGTCGGTTTTAGCCTGTATATTCGTTTTAAAAATCTTAACGCCATGGTAAGCCTTTATAATACGCGTTTGAACGGTATCAGCCGGGTTAAATTTAGCCGTATCAGTTTTTAATGCACCTGCTTTTAAATTCCCCAGAACTTTCGTTAAATTATCTTTGCTACCAGGTTTTGTGATGTTTTTTTGCAGGCTGTCAACATTGGCTTTCGGAATATCCTTTGCCAAAGGAGAAGCCTTGTCAGTGATCTTTTTTTGTAAACTATCGATGTTGGTTTTCGATAGGTTTTTTGTAATCAAATTGGTTTTGTCAGCTAGTTTTTTCAGACTGTCTGTTTTAAGCTTAGGCAGATTTTTTATTATTGAATCGGCTTTTGCCTTTAAAATATTGCTTTTTTGCAAACTGTCCAAATTAACTTTAGGCAGTCCTTTGCCAAGTGAATCTACTTTTGATTTTAAACTATCGATACTTTTATCTTTCAGGTTTAGCTTGTCTTCTGTTTCAGCATCACCTTGTTTTTTCTTTTTATCAGCCTTGTTATTTCTGGAATTACGCTTATTTCTATCTTCTTTTTGGCTTGATTCAGGTTCTGTTTTATATTTTGGTTCGCCTTTTTCTTTCTTCCCGCCATCTTCATCATCCTCCCCAACCTGGTTGTCAGCTTTTATGGAAATTTTAGGCACTAATTTCAAGGTTTTCTGCAGCACCATCTGCGTTTCCAGCGTATCTGCACCCATCCATAAACTATCAGGCCTTTTTTTATTCTTCACCATGACCGAATCTTCCGTGCCAATTCCCAGGTATGCATTACGGGTAACCAAGGTCCGTTGATCCAGTTTGTAGTAGTAGCCTAAATCGCCAAACATTTTCATCTTATCCTTGGTGTCAGAGAAAACGATGTTTTTAACCGCTTTACCAACGCCCTGTTTACCATAATAATATAAACTATCTCCTTTTAGAGATCGCGTACCCTGTGTATAGAGATTTTTCTTTCCAAAAAAAGCATCTTCTGTAAAAGTATTGTATTGGCCATTTTCTGTATACAGGTTATCATCTTTACCCTTGATATTGGTTGGTCCGTAAAAATAGGTCCATTTATCCTGGGTATTGTAACTCATGGTATCGGATTTAATGGTCGATTGAGGCGTAACCACTACCACATCATATTTAAAATAAGCAACATTTCTTTGGCTAAAGTAATATCCATTTTTACTGGTAAGGGTTACATCCTTATTTACAATTTTGCCACCACTGGTATAAGTTCCGATTTTAGTGAGTGTGTTGTAATCCAATATATTAGTAGTTAAAACGGAAGTAGGATCAACCATTCTTACATTTCCTGTTAAATGTGCTTGTTTTTTATTTCCATCATATTCGAGCTGATCGGAATAGATATCTGTGTTTTCCTGATGGATATGAACTTTCCTGTAAGCCTCGAAATAATTCCGCTCACTATAAAATACCGCGCTATCACAGGCTAGGGTAGCGTTGTCCTGTTGAAAAACAGGAAAATTAAGGTAGGTTGCTTTCTTTTTTATGTCGCCAGAGATATGCTGATAAGAAACAATTTTAATTTTCGAAGCAGGTTGCTGGCCGAATAAAAATGCCGGACTGATTAAAAGGAATAAAAAGACAAATAGTTTTTGCACACTACAAAGTTAGTTTTTTGTTCCGAACGTTCGGAATACCAGTTAAAATTAAATATTTTTGATGGATGTTACCCCTTAGTCAATTTCAGGATTTTATTGAACAGCAAAAATTATTTGTTCAGGGTAATCGCATTCTTTTGGCTGTAAGTGGGGGAAAGGATTCGGTATTAATGCTGCATTTGTTTAAAGCAATAGGTGTTGATGTTGGTGTGGCACATTGTAATTTTAATTTGCGAGCTGATGAAGCGCAACGTGATGAAAGTTTTGTTGCATTATTGGCCGAAAATTTTGAGTTACCTTTTTATGTAACGCATTTTGATACCAAAAAATATGCAACCGAAAATAAAATTTCTACCCAGATGGCCGCACGCGATCTGCGCTATAATTGGTTTGAAGAAATTAGGCGTACAGCTGGGTACGATTATATAGCCCTGGCGCAGCATCAGAACGATGCGGTAGAAACTATACTCATTAACCTTACGCGTGGTACAGGCATAAGTGGATTGCATGGCATTTTACCTAAGCGTGATTTTCTGATCAGGCCTTTACTTTTTTTAAACCGCCAGCAGATTGATGAATTAGTAAGGATTAATAACATAGATTTTGTAGAGGATAGTTCGAATGTAAGTACAAAATATACAAGGAATAAAATCAGGCTGCAGGTGGTACCGCATCTGCAGGAAATCAACCCTAATCTCGAAAAAACATTTGCTGAAAATATAGCACGTTTCGCTGAATTAGAAGCTTTTTTGGATATTCAGGTGCAAAAACTTGCTGATGAAATCCTGATTCAAAGAAGTGATGGTGTTTATATTTCCCTGGATGAGATTTCCAGACTAAACCCGCAAAAGCTAATGCTTTACGAGTTGCTTAAGCCTTTTAATTTTGGTGAAAATGTAGTGTATGAGATTATAGATAGTTTAAAGGCCTTAAGTGGTACGCATTTTTTTAGCACTACACACCAGGCAATTATCAATAGAAATGATCTGGTAATTGTTGAAAAGAATATATCGGTTACAGCTAATCAGTTTATTCATCCCACAACAGAAAACATCGCCTTTGGCAACGCAGAAATTTCTTTGATGTTTACTGATGAAGTTAAATTCGAAGTGTATACGGATAAAGCTTTTGTAAATGCAGATAAATTAATTTTCCCGTTGGTACTGCGGAACTGGCAACATGGAGATAAATTTATTCCATTGGGCATGCGTAACCCTAAAAAGGTAAGTGATTATTTTATCGATGCGAAAGTTCCCTTACATTTGAAAAGCACTACGCCAATTCTGGTTAACGGGAATGGTGAAATTATCTGGATTGCTGGTATGCGGCAGGATAACCGATATAAATTAACTACAGCAACAAAAAAAGTTGCTATATTCGGACTCAAAATTAAATAAGTGGAAAGCAAGTACGCCTATATCGAAAAACAATACATCGGACGTGATTATGTGCGCATTTTCATCAGGCTTATTATGGCTGCTTTCTGTTTTGGTGCATACGTTTACGAGCGCGATCGTGACAATACGCAGGATCTTTTCCTTGTTGTAGGCTTCGGGATCATAGGTGTTTCGATGCTTTTGCTTTTCCTCATCCAGTACAAAATCGTTGTAGATAATGGTAGTGTTATATTGGATGGCCTTTGGACGACCAAGCGTGTTAAGATCGACCTTAAAAGTATTATAGATGTACGTAAGGCTACCTACAGCCGTTATTTTTTCAATAATCCGGTTTATAACCTGCATACAAAAGGTACGATTCGTTTTTATTCATCAGGTAAGGATGCAGTGGTACTAACCGATCGGGATGGCCTGGAATATTTTATTGGTACCCAAAGGCCTAATGAACTTTTCCTGGTGATAAAAGAAGAAATGCGCAATCTTAAATAGTTTACTAAAAACTACTATTGATTTTGAGGCCAAAACTAATGGCTAATATATAGTTATAGAAATCCATTTTTGTTTTGGAAAGCAGCTGCAGATGGTTATAGGTTAATGCTGTCCCGCTATCTCTCTTGCTCCCGTAAGAAAAAACGGGGAGCATTCGTTCTATCGGTTTTAGATTGGTTAGGTTATGGCAACTATGCCTGGTTTCCGGGCCACAGCCTTAAGTTCTTAGCCCTGATTGGAGCGGCAGCCCCTGAGGTACGAAGGGCTACAGCGTAAAGCAGGAATTAACTTTAAAAAGGACTTGTGGTACTGCGCTGCAAAATAAGCATAACACACGTTACTGTTCAAGCGCGAAGAGAAGGTTATAACAATATGATATTAATATTATAACTTTTATTGCAATAAACCGACACGCATTATAGATTAAAATCGGCTACATTTGCGCTAACAACAATACATTTACGATGAAGATAGGAATTGTTTGCTACCCCACTTTTGGCGGTAGTGGAGTAGTTGCAACAGAACTAGGTAAAGCGCTGGCTAACGAGGGGCACCAGGTTCACTTTATTACTTACAGTCAGCCCGCCAGGCTCGATTTCTTTTCTTCCAATCTGTTTTATCACGAGGTATCGGTAAGGGATTATCCGCTTTTCGATTATGCTCCATACGAATCGGCGCTGGCCAGCAAACTGGTAGATGTTGTTCGGTTTGAGCAATTGGATGTATTACACGTTCATTATGCCATTCCACATGCCTCTGCTGCTTTTATGGCGAAGCAGATTTTAGCCAGCTATGGACTTCACATCCCAGTGGTTACTACTTTGCACGGTACTGATATTACTTTAGTGGGTAAAGACCCGACATATAAACCCGTGGTTACTTTTTCTATTAATCAAAGCGATGGTGTAACTACCGTGTCGGAAGATTTGAAAGAAGATACCTATAACCATTTCGAGATTACAAAAGAAATTAAGGTCATACCGAATTTTATCGATTTTTCGCGCTTTAGTTTACAGGCAAAAGGACATTTTAAAAAAGCGATTGCGCCAAATAATGAGCGTATTTTAATCCACACCAGTAATTTCAGAAAAGTGAAACGTACGGCTGATGTGATCAGGATTTTCGAAAAAGTACAGGCCGTTATTCCTTCAAAACTTTTAATGGTAGGGGACGGACCTGAACGCGCTTATGATGAGCAGTTGTGCAGATCGTTGAATATTTGTGAAAACGTGAGGTTTTTAGGTAAGCAAGATGCAGTTGAAGAAATTTTATCGGTTTCAGATCTTTTCTTAATGCCTTCAGAATCTGAAAGTTTTGGTTTGGCAGCATTAGAAGCAATGGCTTGTAAAGTGCCTGCAATTACCACGAATGCCGGCGGTTTACCAGAACTTAATGTGGACGGCTTTTGCGGTTACATGAGCGATGTTGGTGACGTAGACGCGATGGCTGCACATGCCATTGAAATTTTAAAAGATGACGAAACGCTTAACCGTTTTAAAGAAAATGCATTTAAAAGGGCGCAGGATTTCGATTTAAACAAGATTCTGCCAGTTTATATCGACTACTACAAAGAAGTAATCGAAAAATCATTACAGGCTAAATATTAGTAGTCAGAAAGATATTTATGGATTTGTCAAAAGTTTTGCTGCGCTGTGCTTGCGTTGCAAAACTTTTTTATTTATGTGGGTTTCATTGTAATAGACACTTCTGAATTTCTCAAAAGGTCATTCGCATCAACAATATTAGAGAAAAGTAAACTTTCTCAAAATCAAATGATTATAAATTGTATCTTTGCAGCTTGAAACGGTTTGGCGGTTAAAAATTCCTAAATCATTTCGGCAAAATTAAAAAGAGGTTACCCAAATGAAGAAAATTGTTGATTACAGAAAGCTTTTGAGCGTAGATAAAAATGCTGAATTAAAAGAGCTTAAATCTGTGTACCGTACATTGATGAAAGATTGTCACCCTGATAAATTTCAGCAAGAGGAAGAGAAGTTGGATGCAGAAGCGAGAAGTAAAGAAATTATCGAGGCTTACCATTTCCTGGTAAGTATTGCGCCTGAAACACGCGAACAAAATATCGAAACATATACACAAACGACTACCTTGTCGAACATTCAGGATTTCGAATACAAACAACAGGTGTTAAATATCCAGTTTTTTGATGGAAGTGTTTACGAATATTTCGATGTGCCAAAAGCAATTTACGTGAAATTGGTTAATGCTGATTCTCCAGGCCGTTTTGCCCGCAGGCATATTTTTAATGAATTCCCGTATCGTAATGTGGCCAGGGTTGCAGAACCGGCATAGTACGTAATCATATATTATTTAAATGGCTCCAATGAAAATCGGGGCCATTTTTATTTCATTACGGTAGTGTGGAGTACTTCGTTACTTTATATGCCCTGGAACGAGTTCAGGGTGACGATCGCTCGTGAATTCCGTCATACTGAACTTGTTTCAGTATCTTTCATGCTGTAAATATCCTGGGATAAACTCAAGATAAACGATGGTGGGATAAATTCTTCATATTGAACTAGTTTCAGTATCTATCGTATTAGCGTTTTCTTATTAATACGCTGAAATAAATTCAGGATGAGTGTTCAGGCGTTCCGTCATACTAAACTTGTTTCAGTATCTATTATGCTATTAAGATCCTGAGATGAACTCAGGGTGACGATCGTGTGGAATGTGCGTCATCTTGCTTTATTCGAGGGTTTTAAACAAATCGTTCCAATTTGGGTTATTTTGATTAATCAGATTTATCTTCCAAGCTCTCTTCCAGTTTTTGAGTTGTTTTTCTTTCGCAATGGCTTCCTCGATAGAATCGAACTGCTCATAATAAACGAGTTTACTACAATTGTATTTTGCTGTAAATGAATCTGGATATTTCTTCTCTTTATGTTCGATAATCCTAAAATACAACTCCGAAGTAACACCGATGTATAAGACGGTGTAGGTATGATTAGTTAAAATGTAAACACAGCCACCTCGTTCCATAACCTCTGTTGTTTTATTTCATTTATTTTCTTCCAATAAAGATGCTGAAATAAATTCAGCAGGACGCCCGAGTAAGATAAAGGGGCTTAATTTATTTACGCATATCGTCATACTGAACTTGTTTCAGTATCTATCATGCTATAAAGATCCTGAGATGAACTCAGGATGACGAGCGGGTTAGATGCTTGTCTAGCTGAATTAGTTTCAGTATTTATTGATAAATCCATCACCTCAATTATTCAACATGGGTTTAAAGCGGTTATCTTTGTTTCTTAAGTCTAATCCCCCTTCATAAACGGATTTTAAATTAACCAGATAAAAACTCCAGCCATTGTGGCAACCCAGGCGGATGTTGCGCTTTGAATGATCATCTTCAGGGATATTCTTTTGGGTCAGTTCCAATATAGTATACTCAAATTCCTCGTAGAGTTTAATGCCAACTAAACAATCTCCAGCAAAGGTGAATTGAAAATAATCCAGGCCATTTGCTTCAGTTACTTTTCCGGTTTCGATATCGTGATATAAATACCATGTCCATCGGTAACGATCACCTTTAAGTGCATGCTGATTTTTATCAAGCAAGACCTCATTTTCATCTGTGAATGAGGCATCATTTAAAAACCATTTTTCAATTTCGCTGGCCTTTGTCCATGCGTTGTATATATCCGCAAGTTTAGCTTTAATGGCAATCCTCATCGTAAACCTTGTCCAATCGAAGTTTTCCATTGGCTAAATTTTAACTGGTTAATTAAAAACTAAACATACCGGGGCGCCAACATCAATTCTTTTACCGCTATCTTTTAATTTGCCTGTGGTTTTATTCCGGTTAAAAATAACAATGTTATTGGTGTACTGATGTCCGATCAATAAGAATTTTCCGGTCGGATCAATCGTAAAGTTTCTTGGTCCTTTTCCCAGGGTACTTACCGTTTCAATAAATTTCAATTTTCCGGTAGGTAAAATAGAGAATGCAGAAATGCTATTGGCATCTCCACGGTTGGTTTCGTATAAGAATTTTCCATCTGTCGAAACATGGATATCTGCCCCGTCAACCTTGCCTGTAAAATCTGTCGGCGTAGTGCCGATCTCCTGAATTTTGGTTAAATTTCCATCTGAATACGCAAAAACAGTTATGCTGCCGTTAAATTCGTGCGCTAAGTAGGCAAATTTTCCATTTGGACTAAAAGTAATGTGTCTTGGACCAGTACCTGCATTGGTTTTTATAACCGATTTTACGGTTAATATTTTTTCTTTCGAAGTTGGATTATATTTGTAAATATAAGTTTGATCTTCGCCCAGGTCGTTAACAATTAAGTATTGATAATCTGGTGTAAATTTTGTCATGTGTACATGAGCGCTTTCTTGTCTACCTTTCGGATCGATGCTTTTTCCGGTATGTTTGATTACCTGCAAGGCTTCTGTTAAAGACCCATCAGCTTTTCGTGAAAATACCGCTAAGCTACCACCACTATAATTGGCTACAATTACATTTTTTGCATCAGCGGTAATAAAACAAGGATCGGCACCATGACTGTCAACCTTATTTAAAAAAGTTAAATCTCCTGTTTTGGCATCATATTTAAATGCGCTTACTGTACTGGTAACTCCGGTTTCGTTAACCGCATAAACGAATTGGTTATCTGGTGAAATAGCAGCATAACTAGGATTTGCAGTGTTTTTTGTAATGCTTTTTATCTTCGTAACAGCTGTTAAAGTATTAAAGTCGTAAGTGTAAATTCCTTTACTTTTTCCTGGTGCAGTATAAGTGCCTACAATGAGATTGTAGTTGGTTTTTTGAGCGAAACTAAGGGTCGATAGCATAGAAAGTATAAGCAATGAACTGAATTTTTTCATGAAACGATGATGTTGATTTTAACAAATATAAATAAAGTTGGCCACGGAGGCATAGAAAACAAGGAAGATGTTTCTTAGTTCTCGTCCTCGTTTGTAACGAGGATGAGTGAGAGATGCATTTTTAATGCATGTTCATTGCTGGACGATACAATCGTCTTTCTCCTGCATCCTCGTTAAAAACGAGGACGATGGAGGCTCTGCTTTCTCTGTGCACTTTGTGGTAAAAAATAGCAATACCAAAAAAGGCAGCCAATCGGCTGCCTCTTATATCTTATTTTATTAAATGTTTAATCTGGATCAATTCATGTTCTTCAAGATAGCGCCATCTTCCTCGAGGTAAGTCTTTCTTGGTTAAATTGCCATAAACTACACGATCTAATTTTTCTACATTATAACCTAAGTGTTCAAAAATACGGCGAACAATCCTGTTTTTACCGCTATGGATCTGAATACCGATTTCTTTTTTGGTTCCACCTGCAACATAAGAAATATTGTCGGGTTTAATCAAGCCATCTTCAAGCTCTAAACCAAAAGCAATTTTATTTAAATCGCCTTGTGATAAAGCTTTATCCAATTCAACGTTGTAGATTTTAGTGATACCGTTTTTAGGATGTGATAATTTATCAGCTAAATCACCATCATTTGTCATTAACAATAAACCTGTGGTATTGCGATCTAAGCGACCAACCGGGTAAATGCGTTCACGACTTGCTTTGTCAACCAATTGCATTACTGTACGGCGTTCCTGAGGATCGTCGGTAGTTGTGATATAATCTTTTGGTTTATTCAATAAAACGTAAACTTTTTTCTCGCGTTTTAATAATTCTCCATTATAGCGAACCAAATCCTTTGCGGGGTCTACCTTGTGTCCCAGTTCGGTAATGGCTTCGCCGTTTACGGTAATAATACCGGCAATGATCAGTTCGTCGGCTTTACGACGAGAGCAGATGCCTGCATTTGAAATATATCTGTTTAGGCGAATTAAGCCTTTATCTTCGTTTGTTTTACGGCCCTGGGCAATAACAGTGCGCTCTGGGCGGTTAAATTCTGTATCTCTTGGCTGTGTCTCCTCACGTTTTCTGAACGGACGGCTATCGCCTTCCCTGGGCTCTCTAGGCTTTACATCTCTTGAGCTTCCAGCACTTGGCTTGAAATCATCAGATTTGCCTCTTGATTTGTAATCTTTGTAACCACCTTCTCTCGGTTTAAAATCTCTCGATCCGCCATCTTTCGATTTGAAATCACGGTCACCCGTTCTTGGTTTGTAATCTCTCGATCCGCCTTCTCTGGGTTTAAAGTCGCGGTCGCCAGTTCTCGGTTTAAAATCTCGCGAATCTCCATCCTTAGATTTGAAATCACGCTCTCCTGTTCTTGGCTTATAATCTCTTGCACCACCATCTCTTGTTTTAAAATCCCTGTCTCCTGTTCTTGGTTTGTAGTCTCTTGATCCTCCATCTCTCGATTTGAAGTCACGGTCGCCAGTTCTTGGTTTGTAATCTCTTGATTTAGCGCCACGATCTTCTGAGCTTGAATCTTTAGATTTAAATTCGCGATCTCCGAATTTGAAACTCTGCGGTTCTGCATCTTTTGATTTAAAGTCACGTCCGCCTGATCTTGGTTTGAAATCTTTTTTGTCTCCGAAAGATTTTGATTTGAAATCTTTACTATCTGTGCTTCTGGGTCTGAAGCCATCCTTCGAATCGGATGATTTTTTGAATTTGCTGTCTTTGTCGTCTGACCTTCTTCTGTCAGATCCGGCCGAACTGCTTCTGCCTTCTGTTTTCCGACTGCCTGATTTGGACTTGTCATCCCGACTGTTCCTGTTGTTTTTATTTATCATGATACGCTTTTAACGCATTAAAAATGCGGGCTGCAAATTTATGAAAAAATGGTGAGTATAACAATTATCTGAGCGGAAAAAGTAGATAAAAAAATAGCCTCTAATATAGGGAAAATTGTCTGAAAATCAAAATCTAAAATCCTTGTTTAAAGCACTTTTAAGGCTGTTTTTTGCGCTTATTTCTGTAACTATTTGATAGTGTGGTTATTATTTTTTACCTTTGCCAGCGTTTTTATATAAGTTTCACCAAAAAAAGGAGGAGAATGTTAAAGAAACACATCGTACCATTTTCAGTAGTGGCAACACTATTTATCTTGGCTAAAGTGTTCACTTACCAAATGCCCTTAGCAAAAAAAAGTCTTTTTAAGGAAGAAAAATTAAGCTCTACAATAACAAAAACTGATAGCATAAAAGTTGAAGACGTTGTGAAACCTCTTTCTTTAATGGCCCAGTTAAATTTCGCGGATGAAACCCTGCCTTTGGGCGATAAAAGGGTGGAAAGAAAAATGAAAAAAATTTTAGCCGCACACAGTTACAAGAACACACACACTAATCTTTTGCACCAGAAAGCAGCAAAATGGTTTCCGGTTATCGAGCCAATACTTGCCGCTTACGGTATCCCGAACGATTTTAAGTATTTGGCTTTAGTCGAATCTGGAATGACTGAGGGAACTTCACCTAAAGGTGCAGCCGGAATCTGGCAGTTTATGCCGGGTACTGCCCGTAATTATGGATTAAAAGTGAACGGGGATGTTGATGAGCGCTATAATTTGCGTAAATCTACTATTGCAGCCTGCAAATACATCAGGGAGATGTATAAAGGTTTAGAAAGCTGGACATTAGTGGCTGCGGCCTACAATGTTGGCGACGGGCGCTTACGCAAGCAGATCAATAATCAAAATCAGGACAATTACTACAAAATGAGGCTTAACCGCGAAACTGGTGGCTATGTTTATAAAGTAATTTCTATGAAACAGATCATGGAGCACCCGAAACGTTACGGTTACAAAAAACCGCGAGTATTATTGGCCTATAACGGCGGATAATATAATTAAGATAAAGACAAGCATTTGGTAAGGCGTCCCGGTTTTTAATCGGGACGCTTTTTATTTAAGGTGATTACATGGATTTATGGGATTACACCGATTCGTTTTGCATCATGCTAACCAATGAACTTTTTTGCCACGGAAGCACGGATTAACACAGAAAATCTTACTTCGTTACGCCATCCTGAATTTATTTCAGGATCCTTAACGAGAGGGAAATCAATATCTAAATATAGGAAATAACACATATTGGATAGGCCCTAGGGCAAGTTTCGGACGACGATCGCGTGTGGCGGCGAATTAGATAGTATTCAATTGACCATTTTAAGCGGCTAATCAATTAACTAACAAATGATCATTGAATTTACGCCAACCGCTTTTCGCTTTACGCTCAAAACGCTTTCTTTGCATTATGTTCAAACTGCGCATCAATAAAATAATCAATCAACCTGGCGATAATATAACTTTTCAGTTTGAAGAGGTGGATGAATACCCGGCATATTTGGCGGGACAGTTTTTATCACTGGTTTTTCAGGGAAAAAATAAAGAGGTAAGGAGATCTTATTCTTTCAACAGTTCGCCAGATGTAAATGAACCTTTGGCAATTACCGTGAAACGCGTGGAGAATGGAGAAATTTCGAGGTTTTTGCACCATAAAACCTCGGTAAATGATATTCTTTTGGCGCAAGAGCCACAAGGCTTGTTCAGTTATATTCCGGATGAAAATCTGGAACGTGATCTTTTTCTTTTTGCTGCAGGCGTTGGGATTACGCCATTATTCTCGATTTTAAAAACGGCATTGGTGCGTGAGCAAAAATCGTTGATCACATTAGTATATAGTAACAGATCGAAAGAAGAAACTTTGTTTTACGATGAACTGATCGAATGGCAACAGCAATACCCAGATAGGTTAAAAATTGTCTGGATTTTTAGCAACAGTAAAAACTTAATGACGGCCAGGCTGAACAAGTTCTATATCGATAAATTAATTAAAGAACATTTACATTTCGACAGGGATAGTGCATTGTTTTATAGCTGCGGACCAATAATTTACATGGATTTATGCCGGATTACCTTATTGGGCATGGGTTTCGATATTAAACAGATCAAAAGAGAGACTTTTGTGCTGCCTGAAGATGAGGTTGATGAGGACGATAGTTCTGAAAAAATCGTTGACAAAAATACCTATTCAGTTGTATTAAATTTTAAAGGTGAAACATATCATCTTGATGTGCCCTGGCCAAAGCGGATTTTAGATGTAGCCCTAGAAAATAAAATTAAACTTCCTTATAGTTGCCGTGGCGGTGTATGCAGCACCTGCGTGGCCAATTGTACCAGGGGCGGGGTAAGGATGGATTACAACGAAGTGCTTACGGATGATGAATTGGAAAGGGGTAGAGTGCTGGTTTGTACGGGCCACCCCACAGAGAATGGAACGACTATAGAGTGGTAGGTTAGTTCAATCGTTAATTGGTCATTGCTTCAATTGTTCACAGGGTTAACGTGGCGTTCATAAGCATCATCGTCATCTCGAGCGGAGAGTAACGGAGCCGAGAGATCTTTGGATGTTTAATATATCTAAAATCTTGGTTAATAGTCATTCTCGTTGTATAAATGAAGAAGGCTAATTGATATAAAGAAAATTAACTTAGAATGAATTCCTGCCTTATGGTTTCCCGTAGAGTTTTGTTGTTAAGAAAGAATATTTTCGAGCTTATCAATTAAAACTATAAAATGGCAAATTTTAAAAAGAGTGATTTGAAGCTTCAGTATTCTTGGACGGCTTCTGCAGAAAGCGACAACGCTAAAATTACAGGCTTCCCCGATAATGTACTTCTTGATAGACATGAAGGGTATGAAGTCCTTCCTTTTCTTAATAGGTATATGGGTGAAAAGGGGTGGACAGGTCAAGCTACTCTACATAAGTTAGAGGATGCATTGCGCGACAAACTTCCGGGAACAACTCGAAGTCATGCGAATATTAAGAAGTGGTTAAATGATAATTTTAATCTATAACTAATTCAGTGAAAATTAAAATATATGTCGGGCAACTAGTCCGACATTTTTTTTAGCTCGTTAATGTGTCTTGAGATTATAAGCTAATCATTGCATATAACTAACTGCTTTATGCAATTATTTCGTTTTTAATGTTTATTAGCAAAAGAAAGATAAATTTATCTTAATCAATTAAGATTTTTAAAAACCATTTCTCTAAAAATACAAAACCGTTGGCTCATTATCGGCGTTTATCTGGTATGACAAAAACTTTTTTTACGCTTATCATCTGCCTCATTTGTTTACAATCCTTTGCTCAGGATTCAATAGTGGTAAAAAGAGAGTTTGCCAACAAAGAATATATTCATCTGTACAAAGAAAATGCTGATTTAGCTTATACAGCACCGGGTGGAGAATTGGGTGCGCCTTCAAAATACGTAATCAACGGACGGCTTACCACTACATATATGCTTTTGGGCAGTTATAAATCGCCAATTGCCTTTGCTATTATTCCTGATTTTACGGTACGTGTGCGGACCGAATTTTCTGCTGCTGTACGGACGCCGAGTTACCGTTTGGGGGGAGCGCTTTATGCCAGGTTAAATCCCGATCCCGAACATTATAAATATGCTGAACTGGCTTTTACACATCATTCAAATGGTCAGGACCAGAGTGCGTTTAATCCCGATGGTACAATTAATACCCGTACAGGAAATTTTAACGCAAATTATTTAACACTTTCTTACCGTTTTGGAGATTTTACAGCAATTAATGCCGATGAAAGCTATTATTCCTTCAATCATCGGCTTGGTTTGCAATGGTACAAATTTTTCAGGTACGAGCCAGCGCTTAATGAAGGTTTTGGATTTACAAGAGTGCTTTACGGTTTCTCCTGGCGCAGGTATGATGAAATCGAAAAAAACGCCAGGAATAAACAGAAAGTTAAAAGCGAAAAAGAAACCTGGCGTTTAAATACAGAGTTATCTTATGCCGTAAATAAAATTCCATCCAAAAATTTTGCGAATATCCAGAAGAGACTTAATGCTGAAATCAACTTTAATTACAGTTTTCCGTTTATGAATAATGTGTTTTTGATGGCTGCTGTAGGCTATTATGGCGAAGATAATTACAATATCTACTTTCAGGATCATTATGGTTATGTGCGCTTTGGCTTATCATCTGGTTTCCTTAGAAATAGAAGCCGACATTATGACAATTAATAGGTAATACAGATTGGTTTTGACTTTCTTTTTGATAAAATTTTTAGCATTTTTGCGGATTGAAATCTGGTCTTTTTTAAGCCCAGGTTTTGGCCCCAACTTTAAATAAAATATGAGCAATAAATCTATCGACCTCGGCGAGCAAAAAGATGTAGAAGTATATGGTGCGAGGGTACATAATTTAAAGAATATAGACGTTAGCTTTCCGCGCAACGAACTTGTAGTGATTACGGGTTTAAGTGGCAGCGGTAAATCTTCGTTGGCTTTTGATACCATTTACGCCGAAGGTCAACGCCGTTATATGGAAACTTTCAGCGCCTATAGCCGTCAGTTTATGGGCGGTATGGAGCGCCCAGATGTAGACAAAGTTTCGGGTTTAAGTCCGGTTATTGCCATTGAGCAAAAAACCACCAGTAAAAATCCACGTTCCACCGTGGGTACCATTACCGAAATTTACGATTTTATGCGTTTGCTCTATGCACGTGTGGCTGATGCCTATTCGTACAATACCGGTGAGAAAATGGAACGCATGAGCGAAGACCAAATTCTGCAAAATATCTTTAATAAATTCGATGGTTTGGCCGTAAATATCCTTGCTCCGGTGGTTAAGGGAAGAAAAGGACATTACCGCGAACTTTTTGAGCAGATCCGTAAACAGGGTTATGTAAAAGTGCGTGTAGATGGAGAAATTAAGGATATTACCGCTAAAATGCAGGTAGATCGTTATAAAATCCACGATATTGAAGTGGTGATCGATCGCCTGATTATTGATGTAAAAGATAAAAAACGTCTGCTCGATTCCTTGCAAATCGCCATGAAAATGGGTAAAGGGGTAATTAAAATCAGCGATAAGGATAATAATGTAGCACATTTTAGTAAGTTTTTGATGTGCCCAACCACGGGTATTTCTTACGATGAGCCTCAGCCAAACAGTTTTTCGTTCAACTCACCTTACGGGGCTTGCGAACGTTGTGACGGTTTGGGTTATATTTTTGTGGTGGATAAAGATTCGGTTATCCCAAATCCAAAACTGAGTATTTTAAATGGTGGCTTGGCTCCTTTGGGCGAATACCGCGATATCTGGATGTTCCAGGTGTTAAAAGCCTTGGCCAAAAAATACAGTTTCTCGCTTTCTACGCCAATTGAAAAATTAAGCGACGAAGTCATCAATATCATTTTAAATGGTTCACCTGATTTAATTAAAGTTGAGGTAGAATACAATAAATGGAATGTTCAGAATTATAACATCACTTTCGATGGGATAATTAAAATGCTTGAAGAGCAGAACGAAAAAAGAAGCGAATCTGCAGCTGACGATATGGACGAATTCAGGAAACTGAAAACCTGTCCGGAGTGCCATGGTGCCCGCTTGAAAAAAGAAAGTTTGCATTTTAAGGTTGACGGTAAAAATATTTTTGAACTTTCATCGATGGATATCAACAACCTTCATCAATGGTTTGAAAAGGTTGATGAACGTTTATCTGATCGTCAGAATATTATTGCCAAAGAAATTTTAAAGGAAATTAAAGCCAGGATCGGCTTTTTGACTGATGTAGGTTTAACTTATTTAACTTTAGATCGTACTGCGCGCACACTTTCAGGTGGTGAAGCTCAGCGTATCCGTTTGGCTACGCAGATCGGTTCGCAGTTGATGAACGTCATGTACATTCTCGATGAGCCAAGTATCGGTTTGCACCAGCGCGATAATGAACGTTTGATCAATGCCTTGAAAAATCTCCGTGATTTAGGAAATACCGTTTTGGTTGTAGAGCATGATAAAGACATGATTCTGGAAGCGGATTGGGTAATTGATGTAGGTCCGGGAGCTGGTATCCATGGCGGAACAGTGGTTGCAGAAGGAACAGCCGCACAGATCCTGAAATCAAATACCTTAACTGCCGATTATCTAAACGGTAAAAGGAGCATTGAAACACCAAAAGTGCGCAGAAAAGGCAACGGACATAAATTGTCGCTACTAAAAGCTACCGGACATAATTTAAAAGAGGTTTCTGTAGATTTTCCTTTGGGTAAATTTATTGCTGTAACCGGTGTTTCTGGCAGCGGGAAATCGAGTTTAATTACTGAAACTTTATACCCGATTTTAAACCATCATTTCTTCAGGGCCAAAAAAACACCTTTGCCTTATGAAAAAATCAATGGATTAAAAGAAATTGATAAGGTAATTGAGATTGATCAGGCTCCGATTGGGAGAACGCCACGTTCAAATCCTTCTACCTATACCGGGGTTTTCTCCGATATCAGGAATTTGTTTGTGCAGTTGCCCGAAGCAAAAATCCGTGGTTATAAACCCGGCCGTTTTTCTTTCAACGTTAAAGGTGGCCGTTGCGAAACCTGTCAGGGTGCGGGTTTAAAGGTAATCGAAATGAACTTTTTACCTGATGTGCAAGTACCCTGCGAAGAATGTGGCGGAAGAAGATACAACAGGGAAACTTTAGAAGTTCGTTTCCGTGGAAAATCGATCAGTGATGTGTTGGATATGAGTATCGAAGATGCCTGCACTTTTTTCGAAAATATTCCGATCATCTATAGAAAGATTAAAACCTTAAAAGACGTTGGTTTAGGTTATATCACTTTGGGCCAATCGTCGGTTACTTTATCAGGAGGGGAGGCACAGCGTGTAAAACTGGCCACAGAACTTTCTAAAAAAGATACCGGAAAGACCTTTTATATTTTAGATGAGCCTACAACTGGTCTTCACTTTGAAGATATAAACGTGCTTTTAGGTGTATTGCAAGAACTTGTTGATAAAGGAAATACGATTTTGGTAATCGAGCATAACTTAGACGTAGTTAAAGTTGCCGATTGGGTAATTGATTTAGGAGAAGAAGGCGGTGCTGGCGGCGGAAGGATTTTGTTTGAAGGTACACCAGAAGGTTTAATCCAGAACCCAATCAGCCTAACCGGAAAATTTTTGAAAAAGGAAATGGAATGGAGTCCGCAGTCGGAAGTCGGAAGTCCGGAGCCCAAAGTTAAAGCTCCGAAAAAAAGCAAAGCTGAAAAGAGATAGGCTGCGGAGAATCGTCATTCCCAACTTGATTGGGAATCTTAATGCAAGCGCTTTAAGATTCCCGCCTGCGCGGGAATGACGATTAATCTAATGGAATCTGTTAATGGTAGCCTGTCGGAGAACCTGCTTAAAACTTGGCATAAAGTGTTTCGACAGGCTCAACATAACATATTCAAACTTAAATTAATTTTGAAAATACACTTAACGAACTTCTAACCCATCATCCATTTTACATCATACATCATACATCATACATCAAAACATGATCTTTACCGATACCCATACCCATTTATATTACGAGCAGGATGCCGAAAAACAGGCGCAGTTAATGCAGCGTTGTTTCGAAAGCGATGTAAACCGTTTGTTTTTGCCCAATGTTGACGTGAAGTCAATTGCAATGATTGATGACCTGATGGCGAAATATCCAGCAAATTGTTTTGCCATGGCAGGTTTACATCCCTGTGATGTAAAAGAAGATTACCTGGCACTGTTGGATGTAATATATAATAGTATTGCTGGGCGTAAAATTTATGCCATTGGCGAAATTGGGATTGATTTGTACTGGGATAAAACCACTTTGGAGATTCAGCAGAGTGCTTTCCGGAAACAGATTGCCTGGGCAAAAGCATTAGGATTGCCAATTGTGATCCATTGCAGAGAAGCTTTTGATGAAGTTTTTGAAGTATTGGAAAGTGAAAGAGATGAAAAATTGCGGGGTATATTCCATTGTTTCACCGGGAATTTGGCTCAGGCAAAACAGGCTATTGATCTCAATTTTTACTTAGGCATTGGTGGTGTGGTTACATATAAAAAAGCAGGTTTGGATCTGGTATTGGCAGATATTCCTTTAAACAACCTGGTTTTAGAAACCGATTCGCCTTATCTTGCTCCAGTTCCTTTCCGTGGTAAACCAAACGAAAGCAGTTACCTGGTTTATATCGCACAAAAACTGGCTGATATTTATGGCGTTTCTATCGAAGAAATTGCAGATGTAACTACAGAGAATTCAAAAAAGATTTTTGGCGTTTAATCAATTCGTCATTGCTGTAAGGGTTTTTCAGCCG
The DNA here is from genome assembly GCF_026239555.1 of Pedobacter sp. PF22-3. Taxonomy (GTDB): domain Bacteria; phylum Bacteroidota; class Bacteroidia; order Sphingobacteriales; family Sphingobacteriaceae; genus Pedobacter. The sequence goes on from NZ_JAPIVP010000018.1 coordinate 42,178, forward strand.
ACGAAGCAATTATTCAGTGGGTTTAGCCATAGCGTCATTTCAAGTGGAGTGCAACGCAGTCTAGAACCCGCAGGCTCAGTGAACTCATCTGTCCGTAGAGTTCCGAAGGACTCTACGGATTCTGAATGGAACAGAGTCTCTGACTCGTTGTAGTTGTTGCGTTTTCGGAAAATTTTATCGCTAGTCCATAGAGACGCTGTGCTTAACGCTACGGACTGTATGCTAATAATTATTAATTATATAATTATTTTAATTTTAAATTATCTAATTGATAATTTTTTTGAAAAATATAGCCTTTTATTGCTAATTTAAAAATATCGCCCGATCATTTGTAAATTTTTAGTTTCTTTGCGCTGAGCAACCTTCACAAAACCAAATGACCAAAATACTTATAATTTATACCGGTGGTACCATCGGTATGGTTAACGATCCTACGAATGGAATGTTAATTCCGTTTGATTTCGAGCAGATAAAAGAAAACGTTCCTGAATTAAGTCGTTTAGATTACGATTTAGATGTACATTCCTTCAATCCGGTTTTGGATTCATCAAATATGGATCCCGAAATATGGAAAACACTGGCAGAACTCGTTTACAACAAATATGATCAGTATGATGGTTTTGTGATTCTGCACGGATCGGATACCATGGCTTTCACCGCTTCGGCATTAAGTTTTATGCTAGAAAACCTCGATAAACCTGTTGTTTTAACCGGATCGCAGCTCCCAATCGGCGAAATCAGGACCGATGCGAAAGAGAATCTTATTACCGCTTTAGAGATTGCAGCGACCAAAGAAGATGGTAAGGCACTTTTTCCTGAGGTTTGCATTTATTTTGATGCACAATTATTCAGGGGCAACCGATCTATAAAATACAATAGTGAAAAATTTGAGGCTTTCCGGTCACCAAATTATCCAATATTGGCGGAGGCCGGAGTACATTTACAGTTTTACAGAAATTATATTTTAAAGGCTACTGGCGGCGAGCTAAAATTGCATACCAATTTTAATGCTAACATTGGTGTACTTAAATTGTATCCTGGAATTACGCCACAAGCCGTTCAGGCCATTACCGATTCTAAGGTAGATGCCATCATTTTAGAAACTTTTGGCTCAGGTAACACTTCTACTGCACAATGGTTTTTAGATAGTTTGCGGCAGGCCATTTTAAGCGGAAAAATCATTATTGATATCTCTCAGTGTAAAAAAGGATCGGTACAACTTGGCCGCTACGAAACCAGTAGGGAATTGTTAAAAATGGGCATTGTAAGTGGTTACGATTTAACTTTCGAAGCTACGGTAACCAAACTGATGTTCGTAATGGGTTTGGGTTTATCCGTAGAAGAAAGCCGTAAATTGATGGATGAATCGTTACGGGGAGAGCTAACAAAGGATTAATGTTTCCAGCGTTTATAATATTTTTTTTAAGGAAATGAGCAGTTCCGCTCTTTTGGAGGTTTTCAGTCCCGCTCACGCTTCTGCCGATGAAGAATCGGCATCTCGCTTCGATCGGGTTTAGAGACAAAGGATAAGTACAATTGGCTAAACCTAGCAAAGTGCAGTATTTGGCGTGATGTAAGGAACAGGCCTTTTGGTTATAAACCTGACAGTAGCGGCAGCTCCCGATTTTTTTATCGGGACTAAAGCGAATGGCAGGGCTTCACTGGCCAAGAACAACAAAACGTTCGTTTTCAAATAAAAAGGATTAAGATTTAGCATTACTAAATTTAATATCTAGATAAGCTGTATCATGCACTACAATAAGTAAAACTTCTGCAATTATGACCAACATCATTTCGGTTATCAGTATTTAGCCCTATTTTTGTTGTAATAGATCCGTCATGCTGAACTTGTTTCAGCATCTTTTTGGTAAGACCCTGAAATAAATTCAGGGTGACGTTGCGAAGAAAACATGAAAATAGAACAGATATATACAGGTTGCCTGGCAGAAGCCGCTTATTACATCGAGAGTGATGGCGAAGCTGCAATTATTGATCCTTTAAGGGAAGTTGCGACTTATTTAAAGAAGGCAGAAAAAGCAGGTGCCACCATTAAATATATTTTCGAAACGCATTTTCATGCCGATTTTGTTTCTGGTCACGTAGATTTAGCCGAAAAATCAGGTGCAGAAATTATTTACGGACCAACTGCCAAAACTGAATTTAAAGCGCATATTGCCAAAGATGGTGAGCAATTTAAAATCGGTAAGCTCACCATAACGGCACTACACACGCCTGGACACACCTTAGAATCGACCACTTATTTATTGACCGATGAAAACGGTAAAGGCCATTGCATTTTTAGTGGCGATACTTTATTTATTGGTGATGTTGGTCGTCCGGATTTAGCACAGAAGGGTAATTTAACCATGGATGATTTAGCCGGAATGCTTTACGATTCGTTAAACGAAAAGATAAAGCCTTTAGCTGATGATGTAATTGTTTATCCTGCTCACGGCGCTGGTTCTGCCTGTGGTAAAAGTATGAGTAAAGAAACTTTCGATACCTTAGGGCATCAGAAACAGGTTAATTATGCTTTAAAGGCTGAAACAAAAGAACAGTTTATTGCCGAAGTAACCGATGGCATTATGCCTCCACCACAATATTTTGCTAAAAATGCGGCTATTAATAAAGGTGGAGTAGAAAGTATTGATGACGTTTACGAAAAAGGACTAAATGCCTTAACGCCTCAACAATTCGAGGATTTGGCGAATCAAACAGGTGCCATTATGCTCGATACCCGCGATCCGCAGGTTTTTGCAAAAGGTTTTATCCCTAATTCAATCAATATTGGTCTTAACGGACAGTTTGCGCCATGGGTTGGCGCTTTGATTACTGATTTGCAACAACCTATTTTACTAATTACCGACCAGGGGAAAGAAGAAGAAACAATTACCCGTTTAACCCGTGTGGGTTATGACAATACCATTGGTTATCTGGATGGAAGCTTCGAAAGATGGACAGATGCCGGAAAAGAAATTGATACCATTGAAACGATTTCTGCTGAAGCTTTTGAGGAGGCGGCATCAAATGATGAAATTACAGCGCTTGATGTGCGTAAACCAGGCGAGTACGAATCAGAACATTTAGAATTTACACTTAGCCGTCCTTTGGATTTTATTAACGAATGGACTGGTGAGATCAATCCGAAAGCTACTTATTATATCCACTGTGCAGGCGGTTACCGCTCCATGATTGCGGCTTCTATTTTAAAATCGCGTGGAGTAGAAAATGTAATTGATGTAGCCGGCGGTTATGGTGCAATAAAAAATACCGGTTTAAAAAGAACAGATTTCGCCTGCCCAAGTAAAGCAATGAAAGTATAATTGGTATAAAAAAGGCTGACTAAGCTTTAACCATTTAAGAGATTTAAGAAAATATAAGCTTATATGCCCTTACATTTCTTATATGTCAGCATAAAACGGTAAATACCCTTTATTTTATATCGTTTTATGCCTTAAAAATTTTAATAAATAGTCAATTGGCAAATCAAAATCATTACGACGTATTAATTATAGGTGCTGGCCCGATAGGGATGGCTTGTGCAATTGAAGCCCAAAAAGCAAACCTTAGCTATGTAATTATAGAAAAAGGTGCTTTGGTAAACAGTTTGTTCAATTATCCTGTATTTATGACTTTTTTTTCTACTTCACAGAAATTGGAGATAGGGGGTGTGCCTTTTGTAACCATCAGCCCAAAGCCTAACCGCAACGAAGCCGTAGAATATTATCGCCGTGTGGCCGAAAAATTCGATTTAAATATCCATCTTTTCGAAAGGGTACAGCAGGTGGTTAAAAACGATCATAATGTTTTCGAAATTAATACTAGTAAAACCAATTATACGGCTGCTAATGTGATTGTGGCTACAGGATTTTATGACGTGCCTTTATTGATGAACGTTCCGGGTGAGGATTTACCCAAGGTAACACATTATTATAAAGATCCGCATTTATATGCCTTTCAAAATGTAGTAGTGGTTGGTGCGAATAATTCGGGTGTGGATGCTGCTTTAGAAACTTACCGCAAAGGTGCCAATGTTACCATGGTGGTAAGGAGCGGTGAACTTGGTCCGCATGTTAAATATTGGGTTCGCCCGGATATACAGAACAGGATTAAGGAAGGTGAAGTTACCGCCCTTTTCGATTCGGAATTGGTTGAAATCCGGGATGGTGAAGTGGACATCAAAACACCTGAAGGAATAAAAACCATTCCGAATGATTTTGTAATTGCCATGACGGGTTATCAGCCAGATTTTTCGATGTTAAGAAAATTCGGTATCGACCTGCCTGAAAGCCTTTGTCCGGCCTACAACGAAGAGACTATGGAAACCAACGTTAAGGGTTTATACCTGGCTGGTGTAGTTTGCGGTGGATTGGATACGCACAAACTGTTTATTGAAAACTCAAGGGTACATGCCAAAATGATTGTGAAGAATATTTTGGGTTAGTGTCTTACGAAGTTTAAACAGGGGATTATCGATCGAATACTTGCATAAGTAGGTAACCTATTTTCCTGGCGCAATCGTCATGCTGAACTTGTTTCAGCATCTATTTGGAAGTAAATAATTGATCTAATTCTGCAGTTACTCGATTACTGTTCTAAATATTTTTGCAACTCATATTTGTCTCCAGCATATACCTCCATCAATTTTTGAACATTTTGAAATATTTTTTTTGCTGGTTCTTCATGATCATGGATTAATCTGAATACATTTCCCCTTTTGTTAACGGCAATATAATTTCCATCCTCCATATCTATAATAGTATAATAATATTTTTCGTCCAACTCAATCTCAATAGTATTTTCAGTTTCTAATAAGTTTTTTTGTTCATCACTAATATTAGAAAGGATTGTTTTTAGTTTTATTTCATCAGTATTTTTAAGGATGAAATCCTCTTTATGTAAGTTGTTAATCCTCAGATGTGATAATTCATAATCACTTCTTAATGTTTTGTTAAGTGGCAGGGAAATATTTTGAATGAGATTATTTGAAACTGTTAATTTTATTGGGATATAAGTTCCTGTATGTTTGTCTAACACTTCAACCCCGGTTAAAAAGAAATGTTGTTTGTGTTTTGTTCTATTTCGCTCATAGTACAAATTATCTGTGCTTTGATGTAAAATATATATTGTTTTATCTGCTAGCTGCCCTGCTGTACTGAAAGTCCAATGCAGATAATTTTCTGCCATCTCAGGAAAAGCATTTGCTAATAATAAAACAATATTCTCTTCCATTTTTTGTGTATCTTTCTTTAAGCGACTTGTATTAATGAAGTTAAATATCATTTTATTTTTTGTTAAAATTATCAGTTACCTCTTCGATTTGCCCCATTTATAAGCTACGGATAACATCATGATCACCACTGCGATCTGCAATATAAGCACAGCTTTAGACACGATTGTCAAAATGATAAAGTTTTGTTTTATCTGTTCTAGTTCGGGCTGTACAGACAATGGTGGATAAACCGTCCAGCCGTTATGTTGATATGGGTTAAAGAAAGGTAAGAGCTGTACAACCAACGATGCAAACAGGATTAAAATAAAGCCTAAAAAGAAAATAAATGAGCGTTGAATTTTTCTGGAAAATGAATATTTAAATTCTTTAAAATAGTAAACGAGAAGGGAAATAATAATGAAAAAGGAGATCAATAAATGCTGCTTTTTAATCACAAAATAGGTGTCATGAAGATTGATGTCAATTGAATTACTAAAAATAGCTTTTCCAAAAAAGATTAGTCCGATAATTATGGTAAATGCAATACAGCCTGTAAGCCATAAAGTTTCTTGTAATATTGGTTTGATTTTCATGATGAGAAAGATTTAGATAAGCTTTTTGTACAGTTGTATTGATTAGGACGATCGTCATCTCGACTGAAGTGCAGCGAAATGGAGCGATCTATTTATACAGATTTAGCTTCTCTGAGCACTTTATGGTTCTCGACTGCGTTTCACTCCGCTTGAAACAATGACCTCATGCGATTGCCCATCTCCATTTAATATTTTTGGATTAAAAATTGATCTCTCAGCAGTACCTTTCTATTAAATCAATAAACAGGAACCTTCAGCGTACTCTCCAAAAAACTTTCAATAGCTATTTCCACACCCGGTAAATCTTTCGAAGTAATATACGATCCCATTACATGATTACCTGCATTGGGTATAGCTACCTTTCTCTTTAAATTATTCGGCGTACCCAGTTCATCGAACATTTTCAACATGGCATCTACCCGAACTACAGGGTCCTGCTCTAGTTCGTTTTTATAATAATAAAGGAGTAAAACAGGTTGCTTTACCTTTTGGAACGTTCTTTTTACCATAGTGCTTTCAATAAACTCTTCCAGTTCTACTAATGATTCGAGCCGGTAATTGGTGTACCAGTATTTTTTGTATTCGTCAGTACGGTCGTCTACCTTACGTTCATCCCCACCTACTACTTTACGGGCAATCTGTAAGCCCCAGGGATTATTCAAAAGCCAGGCATTTTTATCGTTAATGGCCACATTTGGCGACATTAAAATCAAACTGTTAATTTCTGGATAGGTTGCCGCTAATTTTAAAGCCACTGTGCCGCCGGTAGAGGTACCCACTAAAATTACTTTTTTGCCCAGTTTTTTGCCGATGGCATAAGCCTGTTTACTGGTTTCCCAAAGACGGTCGGCTGTAAAATATTGCATGGGTGCCAGGGTATCGATACCATGATCGGCCAGACGGGCAAGGTATAAATTGGCATGCAATGATTTAGCTAAATTTAAGTGTACCGGGTTGCCTTCTGTTTTTGATGCCGAAAAACCATGTAAATACACAATGGCATATTCGGTCTGTTGGTGGAGGCTATCGGCCCATACAATTTCAGCTTCGTTGCCGGGTTTTATTTTATGCATGGATTCGATACTGGCTACATAGCTGTCCAGGTCTTCCAGATCGGGTACTTTGGTCAGCTCCTCACTAAATATTGGTTTTTTAGGTTTTGGTCCTAACAAATAACCAGCAATAATGAATGCCGAAAGGCCAATAATTACTTTGTAGCGTTTTTTCATGCCATTAAATATTGGTTTAAATGTAAAATTTGAATTTAAATAAAGCTAATTTTTAGGGAATTAATTATTACTTTGAGGGGTCTTTTCACCTGCACTGCCCCATCATGTTAAACCTGATAGCGCCAAATAGCCCACAGCCCGAAGCATGAGGGCGAGGACTATGGGCAATAGCAGGAGCAAAGATGTTAACGATTGCTATCCTTTGCTTTTCAAATCCTTAATAATAAGATTGCAGATTACCTTTTTATGGGAAATTAGCTTAAGTTTGCAATCAAAATTTTTCGACTTAATGCCGGGAATCGAACAGATAAAAACACCTATAGCTGCTGATATTAAAGCGTTTGAAAAGACCTTTAAAGAATCTATGCATAGCGACGCACCGTTGCTGGATAGGATTACCCATTATATTGTAAAGCAAAAAGGCAAACAGATGCGACCGATGTTCGTATTTTTTGCAGCTAAACTATGCGGCGGAATTACAGAATCAACCCACCGTGGGGCGGCATTGGTTGAGCTTTTGCATACGGCCACTTTGGTACATGATGATGTTGTAGACAATGCTTATGAACGCCGTGGCTTTTTTTCTATCAACGCTTTATGGAAAAATAAAATAGCCGTTTTGGTTGGCGATTACCTGCTGGCCAAGGGATTACTGCTTTCGGTAAACAATAACGAGCACCGTTTGTTACAGATTGTATCAGAAGCGGTAAAACAGATGAGTGAGGGTGAGTTGTTGCAGGTGGAAAAGGTACGGAGAATGGACATTTCGGAAGACTTATATTTTGATGTGATCCGCCAGAAAACAGCTTCTTTAATTGCTTCCTGTTGTGCTGCGGGTGCGGCTTCAGCAGGTGCTGATGATGCCATGATAGAAAAAATGCGCCTCTTTGGGGAAAAAGTGGGGATTGCTTTTCAGATTAAAGACGATACCTTCGATTTTGGAACCGATGACGTAGGCAAGCCTTTGGGTATTGATATTAAAGAAAAGAAAGTAACCCTGCCTTTAATTTATGCCTTAAATAAAGCGGAGAAAACAGAACGTAAAAAAATGATCAACCTGGTAAAAAACCATCAGGACGATCCGGTTAAAATACAACAGATTATCGATTTTGTAAATGCGCATGAGGGCGTTTATTATGCAAACCAGAAAATGTTGGATTATCAAAATGAAGCATTTGAAATTCTGCATAGCTTTGATGCAGGCGAAGCCAGGACAGGTTTAGAACAGCTTGTACTGTATACCACTGAACGTAAAAAATAATGGGTAACGAATTACTTTTCAGCTTAGGCTTTTTGCTTTTTATTATACTTATTCTCGCTTTAGACCTTGGTCTTTTTAGCAGGAAAGAACATGTGGTGAGCTTAAAACAAGCCGGGATCATGAGTGTGATTATGGTGGCGCTGGCGATAGGATTTTATTTTATCCTGCTGGTTGAGGGGCATCAGTTGCACGGAATAAGGGATTTTGCCCACCTGCAAGAGATTGTAACGCTGCACCAGCACCATATCAAATTAATTCCTAATGATTTTGATGCCAGTTTAGCGGTTTACAAACAAAACCTCGGACTCGAATTTTTAACGGGCTACGTTATTGAGTATGCACTTTCGGTAGATAACATCTTTGTAATTGTACTTATTTTCTCCGCATTTGCTGTTGAGGAAAAATATTATCACCGCGTATTGTTCTGGGGGATATTGGGCGCCATTATTATGCGTTTCATTTTCATTTTTGTTGGAGCGGCGCTGATTACCAAATTTGCATGGATCCTTTATGTTTTTGGTGCTTTCCTGGTGTTTACTGGCGTGAAGATGTTTTTCAGCAAGGAGGAAGATGATAAAATTGATCCCGAAAACCACCCTGTAGTAAAATGGGCCTCAAAAATATTTTCTATTCATCCAAAGTATGAGGGTAAAAATTTCTTTGTTAAAATAAACCATAAAAGAATGGTTACACCATTGTTTTTGGTGTTGTTGATTGTCGAATTTACCGATCTGTTATTTGCAGTCGATTCTATTCCTGCTATTTTTGCCGTAACTAAAGATCCTTATATTGTATTTTTCTCTAATATTTTTGCCATCATGGGCTTGCGGTCTATGTTCTTTTTACTGGTAAATATTATTCATAAATTCCATTATCTAAAAACGGGTTTAGCTTTTTTACTAGCTTTTATCGGAGTAAAAATGTTAGGGCATACTTATTTGGAGAAATGGGGTTTCACCACGGAGCATTCACTGATTGTGATTTTAAGCATCTTAGTGATCAGTATTGTGGCTTCGTTGGTTTTCCCGAAGAAAAAGGCACATGTAAAACCTTAGTTTTATAGTTTTGTCATTCTGAGCGCAGCGAAAATTTTCTTGCGATAAGCGAGAAGATTCGTCATTGCGAGAAGGCTTTTCAGCCGACGAAGCAATCTTTATAGCAAGGATCACTACATGAAAGATTGCTTCGTCGTTCCTCCTCGCAATGACGATTTTTCTATAAGAATCTATCAATGGTCGCAGATGCTTCGTGCCTCAGCATGACAGCACGGTGTAGGTTACTAAAGCAAAATAAACGTTACAGCTGGCAATCTCTATCTAAAATTTGTACTTTCAGCAGATATAACTAAACCTAATGAAATACCTTTTCTCTACCGCCCTTCTTTGCACTACTTTGTTTGCCAATGCACAAGATAAATTTGGAGATGTTTTTGCCAAAATTAATGCTGACGTACAGCAGAACTCAAGCGCTTATCAAACCCTAAAATATGAAACCGAAACCATCGGTCACCGTTTAACGGGTTCTGCAAATGGCGCAAAAGCGGAACAGTACGCCTTCGATTTATTAAAATCTTACGGTTGTGAAGTGAAATTTCAGCCTTTTGAAGTAGAAAGCTGGGCCAGAAAAACTGTCAATGTAGAAATTGGTAACGATAAAAACAACCTCACCAAAATGAAAGCCGTTACGTTGGCACATTCGCCAGTGAGTGCGGATATTACAGGTGAAATTGTAGATGCTGGTAATGGATTGGAAACAGATTATCAGGCCAGTCCTGAAAAATTTAAAGGTAAAATTGCACTGATTTATCTGGGTGTGCTGCCTGGCTCTGCGGCAGGAACGAAATCATTACACCGCTCAGAAAAAACTGCTATTGCCACGAAATATGGTGCCATTGGTGTAATTATCATCAATACAGTAAAAGATGGCGTGCTTTTAACAGGAACCGCTTCGGTAACGGGAAAATTGATCCCAATACCTGCAGTTTGTATCGGTTTGGAATATGGAATGGCTTTAAAAGAGAAGATTAAATCGCAACCACAGACAGCGCATATCGCCATGACGAATTTTTCGGGTTTGATCAAAGCCCGCAATGTAGTGGCCAGCTTTAAAGGAACAGAATGGCCTAAGGATAAAATTGTTGTTGGCGGACATTTGGATAGCTGGGATTTGGCAACTGGTGCTATCGACAATGGAATAGGCTCTTTCGCGATCATAGATATGGCACGGACGTTTAAAAAACTGAATTTAAAAACCAAACGGACAGTAGAATTTGTATTATTTATGGGCGAAGAGCAAGGTTTGCTGGGTTCTAAAGCTTATATCGACCAGGCTAAAAAAGACGGAACCTTAAACCAGGTGAAGTTTATGCTGAACTACGATATGACAAACGATCCGAAAGGCTTCTCTACCTCACGCGCTGAAATGAAAGATTTGTTTACGACTTGGGGAGCTGATATCGTTAAGATAGATACCGGTTTTAAAAACCTGTTTAATGCTGGTGCGGGTTTACACAGCGATCATCAGCCGTTTATGTTAGCGGGTATTCCTACTGGTGGTGGTTTCGGAGGTAAATTGCCAAATAATTCCGGCCCCTTTTACCATTCTGATGGCGATAGCTTTAAACTGGTTGATGAGCAGGAACTTAAAAATACGGTACGCTACAGTGCCATGTTAACTTATGCATTAGCCAATACACCGAAAATCCCGGTAGGTGTTCAGGATGAAGAGGAGTTGAGGGCTTTCTTAGAATCGCAGAACCTAAAGGAGCCTTTGAGTATTGCCGGCGAGTGGAGATGGAAGTAACCTATGGTTTGATTTCTTGCTTTTTCCCCTGCGGGGTTGATTACACAGATATTGGTGTTACACCGACTTTATATAGTTAATCCGCTTAACGTAATTCGTCATTTCGACCGTAGTGGAGAAATCTATTTGATTAGTTCTTAAATAGCTAATTCAATATAGATGAAAATTGGAGCATCAATTACCCGCTAATGTAGCTTTCCAATTGCGAAATGGTCTGTTTTTGATCGGCAATAATAAATTTTACCACATCGCCGATGGATACCATTCCTTTTACTTCGTCGTTTTCTACAACTGGTAAATGACGGATGTGTTTATCGGTCATCAGTTCCATGCAGTGATCAATACTGTCGCTCAATTTGACGGTAATCGGGTTAGCGGTCATGGCTTCTTTAATCAGGGTATCTTTTGATGATTTCCCTTGCAGGATGATCTTACGGGCATAATCGCGTTCAGTGAAAATGCCACGAAGCTTTCCGTATTCCATCACCAATACGGCACTGATGTTTTTTTCTGTCATTACTTTTAAGGCATCCAGAACAGAAATATTTTCTGACACGGAGATAATGAAGACCTGTTTGGTGTCCAGTAAATGTTTTACGCTTTTCATAATGGTTAATTGGTTATAACAATTTAAGAAATAATTAGCTGGATATCAAAGTTTTATTTTAAATCATGTTTAAGTGTTTATATCTAGCAGTTTCCTTATATGTTGAGAAAATTTGTATTTTCGTGACTAAAAAATAATTTAATGCTTTTCAAAAAAATATTCTTTTTATTAATTATAGCTTTGGTTTTTCTCGCTGCCTGCAAGAAAAATACTCCAACAATAGAAAATCCAGTAAAGGAGCTACTTGTAGATACATCTAAAATCAATGGATATTGGGTATTTACAGGTGGTCTGAAAAACTATGATAATCTATATTTTTATGATCACAAAATGCTTCAGGTTAATTCAGGTGATTATTCTGATTTCTTAGTTGATACAGAAATAAGAAATGATACCTTATTTGCCGGCCCTGTACGCATATCATTAAAAAAATTAACAGACGATTCTTTAGTTTTATATGGGAATAATTCTTTTTTACGGCATAAAAGAATTCCACTCCCACAAACTAACTACGGAATTAAAACAGTATTTCCTGTTTTATTAAATGCAATGTGCCTTGATGATGCTAATAACATCTATGGTGCATCTGATGCCATTATTAGAAAGTATAACGCAAAAGGACAGGCTGAAGATCTTCATCATGATGGTTTTTCTGGTAAAAAAATTTTATCTATGCAAATGGATGGTGATGATGGATTTCTTTATCTGACAGGCACTGAGATTGGCAGATTTGATGTTAATAATAAAAAATTCAGTCCAATAATAGTCCGCCGCTACGAAAATCCTGCTCCTGAAAATGTGCATTATACCAACTCTTGGGCAACTGATAATATTATTTCCTTTTGTAAAGCACCGAATGGCGATATTTATTTTTCCTATTCTAATCGCGTGATGAAAATTGAAAAGACTACCGGTACACTATCCACCATTATAGGAAATCCCAATTCTAACAGCTCAATCTTTGATCCTGAGCCAGCGTCTGCCAAATCAATGTCGTTAGGGTATGTTAACTGTATGACGGCTTCAAAAAATGGAGATCTTTATTTTTGCGACTCAAGATCTCCTCAGTCAATTATTTTTAAATACACTCAAAATGGTCAGGTTAAACGGGTTGCTGGTAATATAAAATCTGTAAGGACCATTTCTGGCGATGGGGGGATTGCACGAAATGCATATGTTGACAATATTGTTTCTATAGCTGTTGATGGTGAGGATAATATCTTAATTTCGAGTAATTCTGGTATTATCAGGAAAATAAATGCTAATGATCAAATTATAAATACTATAGCCGGAGTCATCAATTCGAGCTACAATAATCCTACTTTGGCAAGAGGGTTGAACTTTAATAACGCACGTTTGTCGCACATGGCACCAGCAAAAGTGCTCAGTCCAAAAGCAAACGGAGATGTGTTTTTTTTGGAAAGTACTGATCGATTCAGAAAAATATATTTAAGGTAACGTAAATCTATTGACAGAATTAAGATGTGTTCTTAATATTTGTATATTTTACAATCCTCCAACTCACCCACACTTTAATTATTTGGCTTTCACAAAGGGATGCTGTAACTTTGCATCACATTTAAAAACAAATAATTATGTCATCAGTAGAGACAACTTACATTCCTTACAAAGTTAAGGACATTTCACTGGCAGAATGGGGCCGTAAAGAAATCGAATTAGCCGAAGCAGAAATGCCAGGTTTAATGAGTTTACGTAAAGAATTCGGTCCAACACAACCGTTAAAAGGTGCGCGTATTGCAGGCTGTCTGCACATGACCATCCAAACGGCTGTATTAATCGAAACATTGGTGGCCCTTGGTGCTGAAGTTACCTGGTCATCTTGCAATATTTTTTCTACACAAGATCACGCTGCTGCTGCAATCGCTGCTGCGGGTATTCAGGTTTATGCCTGGAAAGGTTTAAACGAAGAAGAATTCGACTGGTGTATTGAGCAAACTTTACACTTCGGTCCGGAGCAACAACCATTAAACATGATTTTGGATGATGGTGGTGATTTAACCAATATGGTTTTTGATAAATATCCTGAGTTGATTGCAGCAATTAAAGGTTTATCAGAAGAAACCACAACCGGTGTTCACCGTTTATACGAAAGAATGAAAAACGGAACGTTGCATTTACCTGCAATTAACGTTAACGATTCAGTTACCAAATCTAAATTCGATAACAAATACGGTTGCCGCGAATCATTGGTTGATGCGATCCGTCGTGCTACCGACGTAATGATGGCTGGTAAAGTGGCTGTTGTTTGTGGTTATGGCGATGTAGGTAAAGGTTCTGCAGAATCATTAAGCTCACAAGGTGTACGTGTTATTGTAACTGAAATTGACCCAATCTGTGCTTTACAGGCTGCAATGGAAGGTTATGAAGTGAAAAAATTAGCTAACGCCATTAAAGAAGCAGATATTGTGGTTACTACAACTGGTAACTGCGACATCGTTCGTGAGCAACATTTCAGGGCATTAAAAGATAAAGCGATTGTTTGTAACATTGGTCACTTCGATAACGAAATCGATATGGCCTGGTTAAATGGCGCTTATGGCGATACCAAAGTGGAGATTAAACCTCAGGTTGATAAATATACCATCGATGGTAAAGACGTAATCGTTCTTGCTGAAGGTCGCTTGGTTAACTTAGGTTGTGCAACTGGTCACCCAAGTTTTGTAATGAGTAATTCATTTACCAACCAAACTTTGGCTCAATTAGAGCTTTGGACGAACACTGCAGCTTACGAAAACAAAGTTTATACTTTGCCTAAACATTTAGACGAAAAAGTTGCCCGTTTGCACTTAGAAAAAATCGGGGTAGAATTAGATGTTTTGGATCAACACCAGGCTGATTATATTGGCGTACCGGTTGAAGGTCCTTTCAAAGCAGATACATACAGGTACTAGTCCTGAGTCTTCAGTCGAGAGTCTGAAGTCGATATGATGAAGAGGGATGTGCAATTTGCATATCCCTTTTTTATTGCCCACTCCCAGAGAGAGGTGCCTGTAAGGTGGGGTGTTCTTGTGTTTTTTTGAAAACGTACGTTCAGTTCTTTTCGGAGGCATTAGTCCTGCTATTCATTCCTCCCGAAAAATCGGGATCCATTTCTATCAGGTTTATTTTACAGCGCATTGTGGTTCTTTTGCCCTTGAAAACTTACATTTGAAAAAAGAAAATAGATGAAAAAGTTAATATTTGGTTTAATTCTTTGTGTATTTGCTATTGCTGTAAATGCACAAACCAGTCCTCGAAAAACTGCAACTGTAAAAGTAATAACCAAACAGGTAGTTGATATTGCCTGTGGCGAATGCCAGTTTAAAATGAAAGGTAAAGATTGCGAATTGGCGGTTAAAATTGATGGCAAACCTTATTTCGTTGATGGTAAAGGCATTGATGATTTTGGAGACGCACATGGCAAACATGGTTTTTGCAATGCCGTAAGTAAAGCTGAAGTTACCGGCGAAATTGTAAACAACCGATTTAAAGCAAAAGAAATAAAGTTATTGCCGGTTAAAAAATAGTGGGTTTACCGCAAAGAAAGCAAAGTTTTCCGCAAAGGGCCGCTAAGTTTGATTTAAAAACGGTCTGAACCCAACCTTGTGTTCTTTGTGCGTTTGTGGTCAATTTATTGTGCGATCTTTGTGAACTCTGCGCCTTTCTTAGCGTCCTTTGCGGTTAAAAACGAGATAAATTATTCAAATTCCTTCTCCAAACCCTGTCTTAAATCGAAAAGCAACCACTGTTTACTTTTCACGTCAGCTTGTTTCGTTTTTAGTAACTGGATAAAATCTTTTACGCCTATTTCCTCATTGCCATTTCCGTGGATCAATACAATGCTTCCAGCGTTAGGTTGCTGTCCTTTGGCCAACCAGGCATCGCTTCCAACGGGGATTAATCCATAAGCTTCAATTTTTTCAACAATTGCTTTATCTGATACCAGGCCAGGGAAACGGAAAAATATGGAAGGAGTTAAGCCGTTTTTGAGCATCAGTTTTTCGTTCTCCAGTACTTCTACATCTAAATTGGTCCCAGGTGCCAACAGGAAATTTTCGGCTAATGGCAGTTTATTTACTTCGTGGTTATAAGTATGGTTTACCCAGGTAATATCCAGCTCTTTTTTCTGTACTAAACTTTTTAACCAATTCAGGTCATCCTGGTGTTTTAACATCCATTTACCCGAAACAGAAACTGCTAATGGAGCGGGCTGTTCTGTCTTTTTAAATTCGTCGAAAACCGATTGGAAAATAATCCGGTCTAAAGCCTTATGCGAAGGACAAAGATCGATGGTTAAGGTAATGCCTTTTTCATTGGGGATGGCGTGATCAATGCCAGCATTTTGAAGTTGCAAATCTTTAGCTGCCGCCGCTTCAATTGATTTGATATAAGCTGTATTTTTAAAAATCGCCAATACATTCTGAAACTGCAAACTGCTTGTGGTATAATTACTGGCCAGATCTACTTTAGTATCTAAAGTTTCTGGATTCACCAGCAATAAATATTTTTGGTTATTTGCAGAAAAGCTTCTAATCGATATCAACTGCTCGTTGGCATGTGTTGCCATGGCATAATTCACTTTATAACGTTTAATATTTTCAAAATTTTGCGCAATTATTTTAGTGCAGAAAAAGCAGATACAAAAAATGATGAGCAGTATTGATTTAGATAACTTCATGTTTCCTTATTTAAAATCTTTCTAATTTAAGTCAAATCCATTATCTTTACAAACATCGCCATGAACAAAGAAAAATTAAAATTATGGTTTAAACGGGTGGGGCTGGTTGGGTTTTTATTCTTCCTGATTAAAGGATTAATATGGCTTGTTGTATTCTACTTTATCGGCAAAAACGTTAGTTAAATTAGTTCATTCGTTCACTTGTCATTAGTTCATTAGTCCGTGCAAATTGCATAATTAAGTCTTCTAAGTCAAGCGTCATCCTGAACTTGTTTCAGGATCTATTTTGAAGGTATACCAAAACTTTTCTACCTAAAAGTAAACAACATATTTGCCAAAAAATTCCACACAAATACGATTACAATTGCAAAAAACTTCGCCACATAAAAGTTGGTTCCGTTTTTTCTTTGGTGGAATAAGTAAATGATAAAGGTATTTAATCCTAAACCGATTAAACTCACGACCAAAAATTTGCTAAACTCTGTTCCCCAATGGCTATTTGTACTCTGGAACGTCCATATCCTGTTAATGAGGTAATTATTAGTTACGGCCAAAGTAAAACCAATGGCATTAGCAATGTATTTATTGATTTTGATTTTCTCTTTGCACAACCAGGTTGCTCCAAAATCAATCGCCATTCCGATCAGGCCGGTCAATCCAAATTTTATAATGCGGAAGAATAAATCCATTTTAATGCAATTTAACCAGATAAAAATGTTCTAATAGCTGAGGACGCGTTTTGGAATTGATAAATTTAGGGGTTAGCTTGGTAATGTGATAGTATTCGAACGATTTTAGTACTTCTGCGCCATAATCTTTTTTCAATTTCGCCAATTCAGATTCTGGGGTGTAAATCACCAGATCTTTTTCATCTTTCGATTTATTTAGCTCCTCGTAGCTCCAAAAGTATTTTGGTTCGCCATTGGCATAAAAATCGAATGAATAAGCATCCGGGTACATTAAAACCGAAGTTTTGGCCTGCGGATAATTCTCTTTTAGCCAATTTCCCGCTTCCATGCCTGATTCATATTTTAGTACCGATGGATAGAAAAATACCGACAGAAATATCATTAAGCCAGCTGAAATCATAGCACTTCTGCCCAGTAAGTTTTCGGTTTTTAATCCTTTGAAAATTAAAAAAGAAATGGCCAATAGAATGACCAAAATTGCAACTGCGATGTAATTATTTGTAAACCCAAAAAAGACAGCAACAGCAGATAAAATCAAAACAATTAGAACTGCCAATATATTTTGAATGGTAAAAAATACTTTTAAGCTTTTCCCTTCCAGTTTCTGTAGATATAAAGCCGTAATGATGGAAAATTGCGGCAAAATGATCAAAATATAATGCGGCAACTGGAATTTCGAAAGTGAAAATAATAGAAAAGTAATGGCTGCACTCGTCCAGATCATGATGCTTTCTGCAGGTAAACTTACTCTGTTTTTCTTTTTGAATAAATTAACTACAGCGGTGTAAAACAATATCGACCAGGGTAAAAAGGCCCAAAGCGTGGTATGCAGAAAGAACGAGATGTCGCCTTTGCCTTTTATTGGTCCGTTGTTAAAAAAACGACCAAACTGACTGTCCCAAAAGAAGAACTTTAAGCCAGAAACGCCGGTTTTTCCAAATACTATCTTTTCAGGGTGCAAGTCGAACTGTATATATAAGGTATATAATTCTGGAATAATAAAAATAAAAATCAATGCAATGGCAATCCACCATTTTAGCTTTAGCAACTGTTTCCATTGCCTGGTGAGCAACCAGTAAATGATAAAGCCACCAAAAACAGGGATTAGCACAAATATGCCTTTAATCATGATGGCGCATGCAGCGAAAAAAGAACCTGCAACAATATGCCAAAAAGAACCTTGATGAGCTTTATAATAATGATAAATGGCTGCCAGGGTAAATGTGGTAATGTAAACCTCAGCACGCACATCGAAAGTAGAAATAAGGATGTGCAGCGAACTCAAAAAAATCAGTGCACTAATCAATCCTGTTTTTTCGTTGTAAATATCTTTCGCCAGTTTATAAAGGTACCATGCCCCCAATAATCCGAATAAAAAAGAAGGAAGTTTATAAGCGAAAGCCGTAATCCCGAAAATTTTAAATGAAGCCGCGGCCAACCAAAAAGTTAAATGCGGTTTGTCTAACCAATCTGCACCACGGACATAGATATTTACCCAGTCGTTCCGCAGCACCATGTTTTTAGCTATGGAAGCATAAAGGGCCGAATCGGGTTCCATTATACCGCCAAAAAGTGCCAATACACTAACCGTTGCAACAATGGCGATTAAAACTTTGTATAGGGTGGTCTCTTTCAGGTTCATTTACAGGAAGCAAATATGAGCAAAAAAAAGTCAAATTTTTTTAAGGTTTAAGATAAACAGGAGCAAAGCCCTATCTTTGCTTTATGACAAAGTTATCGGTTAACATCAATAAAATTGCTACACTCCGCAATAGCCGTGGGGGCAATAATCCTGATTTGGTAAAGGTTGCGTTAGACTGCGAACGTTTTGGTGCGCAGGGAATTACGGTACATCCACGCCCTGATGAACGCCACATCCGTTACCAGGATGTTTACGATTTAAAGGCTGCTATTGCGACAGAATTTAATATTGAAGGAAATTGTAAAGAAGATAAATTTGTTGACCTCGTTTTAGCCAACAAGCCTGCCCAGGTTACTTTGGTGCCAGATGACGAGGGTCAGATTACCTCGAACCATGGCTGGGATACCGTCAAACATAAAGATTACCTGAAAGAAATGGTTGCTGTTTTTCAGCAGGAGGGCATCCGCGTTTCTATTTTTGTCGATCCCGTTGTAGGGATGGTTGAAGGCGCAGCTGAAACCGGAACAGACCGGATTGAATTATATACCGAAGCTTACGCACATAATTATTTTGCTGATCGGGAAAAAGCGATTGTGAATTATATCGCGGCTGCCCATCATGCCAATACTTTAGGTTTGGGCATCAATGCAGGCCACGACTTGGATTTGCACAACCTGCATTATTTTGCTCAAAGTATTCCCGGTTTATTGGAAGTTTCTATCGGTCACGCTTTAATTAGCGATGCCCTTTATTTAGGTTTGGAAACAACCATTCAGAAATACTTACAAAAGCTCGCTTAGGGTTTAACCACAAAGCGCACAAAGATGTACACAGAGCAAACAGAGCCTCTGTGAACTCGGTGTAAAACTCTTTTTCCTCTGTGGTTGAAATAAAAAATATAAAATGCTTAAAGGAATTCTCCTTGTTTTTTTTGGTGCCTGTAGTTTCGGCATCCTGTCTACTTTTGTTAAACTCGCTTATCACGAAGGTTATACTTTGGGTGATGTTACCGGTGCCCAGGCTTTTTTCGGAGCCGTAATTTTATGGGTGTTGGTTTTCTTACAAAGTAGAACAGCAGCTTATAAGGCTAAAGTGGTTCCTGCTAAAACACCTTGGTGGCAAATGGTAATTGCGGGTACCTGTACAGGTCTGGTCAGTATTTTTTACTATCAATGTGTAAAGTTGGTACCCAACTCGGTTGCCATTATTTTATTGATGCAGTTTATCTGGATGAGTATTTTAATGGAATATCTCATTTTTAAAAAGAAACCTACAGGTTTGCAGTTTGCGGCTATTTTATTGGTTTTAGGAGGTACAGTTTTGGCCAGTGGAATGGTAGAAACCAGCATCGGAAGCATGGATGTAAAAGGAATTGGTTTTGGTTTGCTGGCTGCACTTTGTTATGCCGGCTTTTTGTTATTGAGCGGTAGAATAGGGAATGAATATGCGCCACTAAAGAAAAGTGCGCTGATGATTACTGGTGCCTGTATCCTGATCTTCATTATCTTTCCTCCCGCATTTTTGTTTAACGGTGCTTTGGGCGGAAGCCTTTTGAAATGGGGATTGATTATTGCTGTTTTTGGTACCGTAATCCCGCCACTATTCTATGCCGAAGGCGTGCCACGAATTGGTACAGCCATTAGTTCGATATTAAGTGCAGCAGAACTACCTGTCGCCATAATGATGGCCGGTTTTGTGCTGCAAGAGCAGGTTTCGTTTTTGAGGTGGATTGGGGTTGTGGTGATTTTATCGGCGATGGTTTTACCAAACCTGAAGTATCTCAAGAAGAAATAATCTAGTTTTTTACCACAAAGAACACGGAGTGAAAGCACAGAGTGCACAAGTTGGTCCATTATTTATAACAATTTAAGGATGCAGATTGCCAAAGAATCTCCGTTTTCTCTGTGAAAACTTAGTTTGCTCTGTGGTTTATTTGGTAGCATACCGAAAAAATAAATACCTTTAAAAAGCATAAAGCAATTATATATGAAAAAATTTACTGTTTATATTTTATCCCTGATTATTATCGGCTTAGCCGGATGTAAAACTAAA
This sequence comes from Pedobacter sp. PF22-3, assembly GCF_026239555.1. Classification (GTDB taxonomy): domain Bacteria; phylum Bacteroidota; class Bacteroidia; order Sphingobacteriales; family Sphingobacteriaceae; genus Pedobacter. The sequence continues at coordinate 62,943 of NZ_JAPIVP010000018.1, forward strand.
ACCACCATCAACCAGGATGAGGCGGCTGAAGTAATTACCAACTATTTGAAAGCCAATCCGGAATATAAAACCACCAGGTTTAAATTTGGTGAGATGAAATTTAACAGTACAAATGATATGTTCGAACTGGGGAAATATAAATCTTTGGCGAGCAAAGGTTTGGTTACCTTAAGTTTGAAAGAAGCAAAAAAGAAATTCCTTTCAAAAGATAGCAGTTTTGTCTATCAGATTACCTTAACCGATAAAGCAAGTCCGCTGGTATTGAAGCAGGATGGCGACAGGGCAACTGTAAAGGTGGTAGAATATGTTTTGTCAGACGAAAAACCGGTTGATTTTGCGCAGGTAAATTCCAGTACCGCCAAAGTAACTGTATCGCTTAAAATGAATACGACCGATTTCGAGCCTTTTGATAAAGAGGCCGATAAAAACAGCAACTTCATTACCAAAACTTATAAATTAAAGTTGAGTAAAGATGAGGGGTGGAAAGTGCAGAAATAGCAGATCAGTCTTTAATAAACTAACCTGCCATCAAGAGTTAATTTAAGTTTTGGTAAACTTAAATTCTTTGCCACCCTGTTTTAGGGTCATCTGGTTTTCGGTGGGATTGAAGGATAATATGATGCCTGCTTCTTCGAATTTAAACTCATTGTTGCCCTTGGAGGTTAACCTGGTTACCGATTGACCTGTGGCCTGTGCGATTAAAGTGGTATTGTCTTTGGTAATGGTTATTTTTATAGGAATAGCTGTTGATACATAGGTGCCTAAATATTTATTTAAGTCTGTAGTACTTTGCTCAATTGTTCTAAAATCTGGAATGTTATAATCCTTGTTAAAAACAGCGCTTAATACGGCCAAGGAAATGGAATTATTATTGAAATTTGAACCATTACTGGTTAAAGCATAAGCTATATTCCCATCATTAAAATAAGAAAATGTAGCACTAAAACCATCTATACTTCCAGAATGTCCAAATCCTGCCTTATCGTAAAATGGAATAGCTGAAATCCCCATGCCGTATTTCCCGTTAAGGGTTTTCATCTGCGTTAAACTCTTTTGAGAAATCACCTTTCCTCCAAATAATGACGTGCTGAAATTCACCAGATCGATTGGGGTTGAAACAATCCCCCCAGCACCGAGTGGAATGGAAATATCAGTTTCATCCTCTAATTTCCAATCCCCTTCAAAACGGTAAGAGTTGGCTTCATTATTTTTGGAATTAATTTTTTTGCCCAAAAACGTGTTTTTCAAGACGAGAGGTTTAGCAATGTACTTATTCAATATTTGGGCATAAGGCATTTTGAACGTTTTTTCCAGGATATATGATAGCAGTAAATAGTTCGAATTGCTGTAGTCTGATTGAGTGTCTGGCTCAAAATCAATCCCGCCCTTACTAATCAAGGCAAGCATTTCTTTTTCAGTTTTAGGTTGTGTATGCCATTTCAGGAATTCCTCTTTGTCATCCGTAAAATCATGTATCCCGCTTCTGTGATAAAGCAAATTCGATATGGAAATCTTTTCTGCATTTTTTATTTCCGGGAAAAATTTCCGGATCGTTAGATCCAGGCTGATTTTCTTTTCTTCAATGGCTTTAAAAATTAAAGCAGCTGTAAAGGTTTTAGAAATAGATCCGATCCTGTATTTTGTGTTTTCGTTTGCTTTTTGCTTTTCTTTAATGTTTGTGAAACCTAAAGTACGTTTATAAATCACATGCCCGTTTTGAGCGACGGCTACACTTCCTATAAACTTGTTGTATTTGCCAAGCGTATCGAAATAAGCGTCCAGTTTGTTTTTATCAAATGATTGTGAAAAGCTGAAATGGGCCAGGATTATCAGAAAGGTAAAGAGTGTTAATTTTTTGATCATGATGTTATTTGTTAATGGTTCTTTTTAATTTAAGGAGTAAAGTGATAATAAGGTAAAGCGCAACTGCCGAGATAACCATTGCGGGAATAAACCAGTTGCCCAAACGCTCATCAGCAGGGTCTACAAAACCTTTTGAATGGCCGAGAATAAAAACTTCACTTGGTTTATAAAAAAAGCCAACTTGTGCGGGATCCCATATTTTAGCGCCAATTAAAAATAAAAAACCAAACAGAAAGAGGTAAAGGATAAAAAATATGATGTACGATATGCCATTGGTTAAATTGAGCAATAAAGCTTTAAAAACATGTATGGGATTAAATGTTTTAGTGGCTTCCGCTAATTTTTTGTCAGCCACCAGTGGTTTGAGTATTTCCTCGGGTCTTCCTAATTTCTCTAGGATATCAAGTAGTTTTTCTACTTCATTTCCGGTTGGATGTTCCTGTAAGTTTTCATAAATATGGCTATTTAGTTCCATCAATATCTCATCCTGGTTTTGCTGATTGAGGCCTTTAACCTCTTTTCTTATTCTGTACAGGTAATCCTTGTAAATCCGCTCAGCCGATTGATCGTTAAATTGTATTTCTTTTAATTTCATTTCGTAATTTTTAAGACAGAGTTGTTCAGATTGTGCCAGTATTCTTCCATTTTGGTCACCGTGTTTTTTCCCTCTGATGTAATGCTATAATATTTTCTGGGAATGCCTGATTCTTGCTCAACCCATTCAGATATAATCAGTTTTTCATCTTTAAGCCGGTTCATGAGCGGATATAGAGTTCCTTCGGCAATTTCAATTTCTGTAATCTTTTTTATTTCATTGATCAGGTCATACCCATAATAGGCCTTTCCGCTTTTTAAAACATTGAGCACAATAAAGGATAAGGTTCCCTTTTTAACCTGCGATATCCATTTATTAATAAAGTCTTCGTTCATAATGTAAAGGTATAACAAAATACATAGTATAACAATGTATGTGGGGCTTAGATTTTGTTATTTTTTATAAATTATTGAAAATGAGTTGTTTGATTTTTGTTTTCTACCGTTAATTTAAAATTTGAGCATTGCATCTTGGGGTTATTGCAGTTTCTTCTGTTTATAAACCCGACAGTAGTGAAAATCCTTTTTGCTGCAGCTGCTTTGTGCCTCAGTATAAAAAAAGCAGCAAAAAGATTGTAACAAATTGCGGGAACAAACTTAAATTTTAGCAGAGCCACTGCTTTCCAAATAATCAAAAAAACAGCTTGAAAGTGGAAAAGCGTTTGTCAGGCTTTTTACTCATAAATTCTATCTATTTTGTCGCTTTTAAGCATAAATAAGACGCCTTTTTTACACTGATTGATAGTGAAATACAGCTTCATTTTTGCTACCTTTGCACGCAAATTTATTATTCATACCGCATGAGCTTAAATATCCACTACAAGGAAGATTTTCAAAATCGTCATATTGCTCCTAATGAGGCTGATACAGCCGAAATGTTGCAAACTGTTGGCGTAAATTCTATTGACGAGCTAATTGAACAGACTGTTCCGACGGCAATCAGGTTAAAACAACCTTTAAACTTGCCTGCAGCGAAATCGGAAACTGAATATCTTGGTGCTTTAAAACAAACTTCATTGTTGAATAAAGTTTTTAAAAGCTTTATCGGTCAGGGTTATTATGATACCATTACCCCGGGTGTAATTTTACGTAACGTATTCGAAAATCCAGGATGGTACACACAATATACGCCATACCAGGCAGAAATTGCACAGGGCCGTTTACAGGCTTTGTTAAATTTCCAAACGATGGTTATCGATTTAACCGGAATGGAAATTGCCAATGCATCTTTATTGGATGAAGGTACTGCTGCTGCTGAAGCGATGTTTATGCAATACAGCTTACGTAAAAACCAGGCAGCTAAAAAATTCTTCGTTTCGGAACTTGTTTTTCCGCAAACGATCGATATTTTAAAAACACGTGCTAATCCTTACGGCATTGAACTGGTTATCGGAAGTCATTTAGATTTTACTGCTACTGAAGAATTTTTCGGTGCAATTGTTCAATATCCGGCAGGAAATGGTGAAGTTTTCGATTATGCGGCTTTTGCATCAGCTTTACACAGTCAAAATATTAAACTAACCGTAGTTGCCGATATTTTAAGCTTAACTTTATTAACGCCTCCGGGCGAGTGGGGGGCTGATGTGGTAGTAGGTACTACACAGCGTTTGGGTATCCCGATGGGTTTCGGCGGACCACATGCCGCATTTTTTGCCACTAAAGAAGAATATAAACGTAATATCCCTGGTCGTATTATCGGTGTAACTATCGATAGCCATGGCGATTACGCTTTACGTATGGCTTTGCAAACCCGCGAGCAGCACATCCGTAGAGATAAAGCAACCTCAAACATCTGTACTGCACAGGCATTATTGGCTATTATGGCTGGTTTTTATGCTGCTTACCACGGTCCTAAAGGATTAAAAGCCATCGCAGAACGTACACACGGTTTGGCCATCAGTTTAGCCTCTACTTTAAAAGGTTTAGGTTTTGAGCAGTTAAACTCCGCTTATTTCGATACCATCCGTTTTGATTTAGGCGATTTAAAAGGTGGTATCCATTCAGGATGTATTGATAACGAAATCAACTTAAATTATGTTGGTAACATAGCAACCATTTCGTTTGATGAAACCAGCACTTTCGAAGATGTAACTTTAATTGCTAAAATCTTTGCAAAGGTTAAAGCTATCGCAGCCGATCAGGTTGATGTGGTAGAAAATGTAGAAACCGTTATTCCAGCCGCTTTACAACGTACTTCTACTTATTTGACACACCCAATTTTTAACTCGCACCACTCAGAGCACGAGATGTTGCGTTATATCAAATCATTAGAAGCAAAAGATTTATCGCTTTGCCATTCGATGATTGCTTTGGGTAGCTGTACCATGAAATTAAATGCTACGGCTGAGATGATTCCGGTTACCTGGTCTCACTTCGGTCGCATCCATCCATTTGCCCCAGCCGATCAGGTATTAGGTTATTATTCTGTTTTCAACGAACTGGATAAATGGTTAAGCGAAATTACCGGATTCGCGGCCATGAGTTTACAGCCAAATGCTGGTGCCCAGGGTGAATATGCTGGTTTAATGGTTATCCGTGCTTATCACCAGGATAGGGGCGATTTCCACCGTAATGTAGCGTTGATTCCTGCTTCGGCACACGGAACTAACCCTGCTTCTGCTGCAATGGCCGATATGAAAATTGTAGTAGTTAAATCTTTAGAAAACGGTAACATTGATGTTGAAGATTTAAAAGCTAAAGCAGAATTACATAAAGACAATCTATCGTGTTTAATGGTAACTTATCCATCTACACACGGCGTATTCGAGGAAAGTATTATCGAAATCTGTGAAACCATCCACGCTAACGGTGGACAGGTTTATATGGATGGTGCTAACATGAATGCACAGGTAGGTTTAACAAGCCCGGCCAATATCGGTGCCGATGTTTGTCACTTAAACTTGCACAAAACTTTCTGTATCCCTCACGGTGGTGGTGGTCCTGGTATGGGTCCGATTGGTGTGGCTAAACACTTGGTTCCTTATCTTCCAGGTCATGCTGTGGTTGATATCGACAAAGGAAAATCTATTTCTGCAGTTTCATCTGCACCTTGGGGTTCGGCTTCTATCCTGATTATCTCTCACGCTTATATTGCGATGATGGGTGCTGAAGGGTTAACCAATGCTACCAAATATGCGATTTTAAACGCAAACTATATGAAAGCGCGTTTAGAACAACACTATCCGGTACTTTATTCAGGTGCTCAGGGACGTTGCGCACATGAGATGATTTTAGATTGCCGTTCGTTCAAAGCTTTCGGAATTGAAGTTACTGATATTGCAAAACGTTTAATGGATTATGGTTTCCACGCACCAACGGTTTCGTTCCCGGTTGCAGGTACTTTAATGGTTGAGCCAACAGAATCAGAGCCTAAACACGAGTTAGACCGTTTCTGTGATGCTTTAATTGCCATCAAAAAAGAAATAGATCAGGTAGAGAATTTAACTTTCGATAAAACAGATAACCCGCTAAAAAATGCACCTCATACCGTTTCAGTAATTACGGCGAACGAATGGGAGCATGCTTATAGCCGTCAAACAGCTGCGTTCCCGCTTCCTTATGTGTTAGAGCGTAAGTTCTGGCCATCGGTTGGTCGTGTTAACGATAGCCATGGCGATAGGTCATTGATCTGTGCCTGCCCTCCTGTTGAGAGTTATTTGGAAGAGATCGTTCCGTAGTTTGCCTTTCTCGTCATTGCGAGGAGGAACGACGTGGCAATCTATTTAGATAAATTAGCAAACGCCTGGATTCGTGTCCTCACGAACATATTGATCTGCAAGTTTTATGGATTCATTTCATAAAACCTGCAGATTTTTTTTGGAAATGAATGTCGGTTTTTCATGGGAGGCTGCAGTCCTGCCATTCGCTTTAATCTCTTTGTGGTTTCTGCTCTCGTTACATCGTCATTGCGAGGAGGAACGACGAAGCAATCTTTTACTGTAAGTGCCAACAAAAAGGATTTCCACTGCTGTCAGGTTTAGGATTGAAAGGTTGTTAGTAGAACCAATATTGCAATTGTTAACTCTTCTGCAGCTGTAGATAACTGGCATAAATAATATATTTGGGTTATCTATCAATTATGACTAAAATCAACTATAATAGAATAAAGGGCGTTTTAGCTGAAAAAGGGATTACCAATAAAGAATTGGCTGATGCATTAAAAATTGCACCCGAGACCGCATCAAGCTGGTGTACCAATACGGCTCAGCCTTCAATTAAAAGACTGTTTGATGTAGCCACATTTTTAGATATTGAAGCAGGCGAGCTATTGGTTAGCTGGAGAAAGAGGTAATATATAGGGGTTGGAACAACTTTACATCCTATGCCTTTTCAGGTTAGCACAAAAACCCTCTACCTTAAACCTTCCGCCTTCTACCTTTCTGTTCACATAAAAAAAAGCATACAGATTAAACCTTAACACAGTCCTGCAGTCAATAGGTTGGATTTTAAATAAATCAGATTTTTTTGAAAAAAGTTAACATAGGTCAATAGCAAGAGATTGGTAGTTCATCTATATTTGTATCAAATTTTAAAAAACCAGAAAATGAAATTAAAAATTAGCTCAATTTTTTTATTAGTGGCAGTAGTAGCATTGTCAGCCTTTAAAAACCCAACTAAACCGGTAACTTATACTGTGGATGCAGCAAAATCAACCATTACCTGGATTGGTAAAAAAGTAACAGGTTCTCACAATGGAACTGTAGCTTTACAATCAGGTAGCTTAGCCGTTAACGGTAAAAGCGTAACTGGCGGTACTTTTGTTATCGATATGACTTCAATTAAAGATGCTGATGGCAGCGCAAAATTAGAAGGTCACTTAAAAGCAGACGATTTCTTCGGTACAGCTAAATTCCCAACTTCAACTTTCGTAATTACTAAAGTTGCGGGTTCAGGTGCTAACGTAACTGTAACAGGTAATTTAACCATCAAAGGTATCACTAAACCATTAAGCTTCCCTGCAACTGTAACGGTAAATGCAGATGGAACAGCTTCAGCTTTAGCTGGTAAAATCGTTGTAGACAGAACTAAATATGACATCAAATACGGTTCAAAATCATTCTTCGATAGCATTGGCGACAAAGCAATTGATGATAACTTCGAATTGTCTGTTAAATTGGTAGCTAAAAAATAATTGTTTCCGTCTCGGAAATACACAGGCCCCGACAAATGTTGGGGCTTTTTTCGTTTAACCGCGAAGAGCGCTAAGTGAAGTCAGTCTAAGCGGAGTCGAAGACTAACCACAGAGCGCACGAAGTTTTACACAGAGGAACACAGAGACGCTATAGCTATACGCATCCAGGTCTGTTTACTTTGTGCATTTCTCTGTAACCTTTGTGGTAAAAAAGACGCTATTTTTTGTTTAATCACGAAGGGGCGCTGAGTTTTTAACCACCGAGTGCATTGAGTTTTACACAGAGGGGCACAGAGTTTTTAATTGTTTGAATATTACACCCAGCTCTGTGAACTTTGTGCCTTTCTCTGTCGCCTTTGTGGTAAAAAAAAGGATGCTATTTTTTGTTTAACCGCGAAGAGCGCTAAGTGAAGTCAGTCTGAGCGGAGTCGAAGACTAACCACCGAGTGCATTGAGTTTTACACAGAGGAACACAGAGACTTTATAGCTATAAGTACCCAGCTCTGTGAACTTTGTGCCTTTTCTCTATGGCCTTTGTGGTAAAAAAAAAGCAACTATGCGCGCTTTGCGCTTCTTCTTTGCGTGCTTTGCGGTAAAAAAAGAAGTCGTTTATCTAATCCTAAACCCACCTTCAACAACATCAACAAAACCAGTTGCTGCGCTTTTACCATGGTAGAACAAACATTCCCAGTTTTCTTCGGCAGCTCTTTTACCAAATTCTTTACGTAATTCCATCGCTTTGCGACCATCGAAATCGTATTTAGCGATAAAGTTTTTAACCAGTTCTTCCGGCTCTGGCAATACATCGCCACCAAAAAATATTTTTTGATTTCCTTCTGTTAAAAGAAAAACCTGGTGGTTAGGGCAGTGTGCACCGGTAAATTCATAAGTAATGGTTTCGTCGAGTGCGCCATCGCCTTCAACAAATTTTAGTTGGGCATTGCGCTGCACAAAATCAAAAATATCGCTATGGTAAGATGATGAAGTGCTGCTAAATGCCGTTTCCCATTCGCCACGGTTAATTATATATTCTGCATCAGGGAAACTTAATTCAACTTTATCATTTTCTTGTTTGTGGATCATGCCGCCAGAATGGTCATAATGTAAATGCGACATTAAAACTTTAGTTACATCAGTAGGATCAAAGCCTGCATTGCGGATGTTTTTATGTAAAATCAGTTCGCCATGGTCATCGCTAAAACCTAAACCCGTATCAAAAAGCACAAGGTCGTTTTTCAGCTCAACCAAAAAAGGCTGAACATTGATAAATAATGATGCGGGTCTATCTTTAAAGTTATGTATGGCAGGGTCGAAAGGCACAAACTTCTTTGTTGCATCAACCGAGTAGGTTCCTTCGAATAAGGTGTGAACTTGCAAAATATGGATCTTTAATGTTTCTACAAAGGTAACAATCTATCAATAATTAAAGATTTGCCTAATGCCACAATTTACAATTAGATCAGACTTGAGTAACCCATTGGTTTAAAATTTAGAGAAAAACCTAAGCTTTTGTTTTAGAGGCGCTCCATAGGTATACCCCTCATACTTCATTCCTTATTATCCAATTAAAATGTATATTTACTGTTCGGAGACAGAATAAATGGAAAAAAGATGGGTGCTGGCATCGGATTGTAATGATGATACAGTAGCAAAATTAGCAGTAGAACTTAACATAGACCGCTCATTGGCACAGATACTGGTGCAGCGGAATATCTGTGATTTTGATCAGGCGAAAGATTTCTTCAGACCAGATCTTGATCACCTTCATGATCCTTTTCTAATGAAGGATATGGATGTTGCTATTGCACGTATTGAAACGGCATTGGCCAGCCATGAAAAAATATTGATTTATGGCGATTATGATGTTGATGGTACCACTTCAGTTGCACTGGCTTTCAGTTTCTTTTCCCAACTCACTAAAAATATAGAATATTACATTCCTGACCGTTATCTGGAAGGCTATGGTATCTCTACTGCAGGGATAGATTATGCCAATGAAAATGGGTTTTCTTTAATTATTGCCTTAGATTGTGGTATAAAATCGATCGATAAAATTGATTACGCCAATACTTTAGGTGTCGATTTTATTATCTGCGATCATCACTTGCCTGGAGATGAACTTCCTCAGGCGATTGCAGTTTTGGATCCTAAACGTACCGATTGTGCATATCCCTTTAAAGAATTGGCCGGCTGTGGCATTGGTTTTAAACTGGCGCAGGCTTATGCTCAAAAACATCAGTTTCCGAAAGAAACCTATCTGCAATATTTAGATTTGGTGATGGTGAGTATTGCTGCAGATATTGTACCTGTTGTAGGCGAGAACCGAATTTTAGCTTATTATGGGCTGAAGAAACTAAACGCTAATCCATGTGAAGGTCTGAGGGCTTTAATGGAGGTTTCGGGCAAAACCGAAAATTACAGCATTACCGATGTGGTTTTTACATTAGGTCCTCGGATTAATGCCGCTGGCAGGATAGATCATGCAAAACATGCCGTTGCCATGCTGCTTTGCCAGGTAGATAGTAATTCACTGGAACAAAGTGAACTCATCAACCTTAAAAATACCGAACGGAAGACCTACGATCAGGACATTACCCGCGAGGCTTTGGCTTTAATTGGCGAAAGTGAAATCCTCATCAATAGAAAAACCACCGTGGTGTTTAACGAAAACTGGCATAAAGGGGTAATCGGGATAGTGGCTTCACGTTTAACGGAAAAATATTACCGCCCAACCATTGTCCTTACTAAGTCTAACGGGCATGTAGCTGGTTCTTGCCGCTCGGTAGTAGGCTTCGATTTATATGAGGCTTTAAGTGGATGCGCTCACTTACTTGATCAATACGGTGGACATAAATTTGCTGCTGGCTTAACCATGCAGGAACAAAATGTGAATGCCTTTGCCGATAAATTTGAAGAAATTGTATCTGCAAGCATTACGGATGAACTGCTTACACCCATGATCAGGATTGACGCTGAAATTGAACTGGCGCAGATAGATGGTAAATTCTACCGGGTTTTATCACAAATGGGCCCATTTGGTCCTGAAAATATGGCACCTATATTTGTTACCCATAACGTATATCTGGCGCAGCATGCCATGGCTGTTGGTCAAAATCATTTAAAAATTAACATAAAACAACAAAATTCGCCTATTTTTGAAGGCATTGCATTCGGATTGGCGGAATTTCAAAATCTTTTACAACCAAAGGTGCCGTTTTCCGTTTGTTATACGTTAGAAGAAAACGTGTGGAAAGATAAAAAGCGTTTGCAGTTAAATATTAAAGGAATAAAAGTTAATTAACTTATAAAATAAATCGTCATCCTGTCCAGATTTCATATCGGGTTCAGGATCTTTTGAGTTAGATGCTGAATCAAGTTCAGCATGACGGAGCAATCAATATATGATATTAAAAGCCGAAAATCTGGTTAAAAAATACAAACAGCGTACTGTTGTAAACAACGTTTCCTTTAACGTGAGTCAAGGGGAAATTGTTGGCCTTTTAGGCCCTAACGGCGCGGGGAAAACAACTTCCTTTTACATGATCGTAGGTTTGATCAAACCAAATGAAGGCCGAATTTTCTTGGAAGAGGAAGACATTACCGAAGATCCGATGTACCGCAGGGCGCAAAAAGGAATTGGCTATCTGGCCCAGGAAGCATCTGTTTTTAGAAAACTTACCGTAGAAGATAATATCCTGGCCATTTTGGAAATGAGCAAATTGACTAAGGAGGAGCAACGTGATAAACTTGAAGAGCTGATTAACGAGTTTAGTTTACACAAAGTGCGCAAAAACCGTGGCGATCTATTGTCGGGAGGAGAGCGCCGCCGTACCGAGATTGCCCGTGCTTTAGCTGCAAATCCTAATTTTATTTTATTGGACGAACCTTTTGCGGGGGTAGATCCAATTGCGGTAGAGGAAATCCAAAGTATTGTTGCTAAACTGAAACATAAAAATATAGGGATTTTGATTACCGACCACAACGTACAGGAAACACTTTCCATTACCGATAGGGCTTATTTGCTTTTTGAAGGGAAAATCCTGGAGCAAGGCGTTCCTGAAGTGCTTGCAGAAAACGAAATGGTGAGAAAAGTATATTTGGGATCGAATTTTGTGTTGAAACGTAAGAAATTTGATGTTTAATAAGATTCAGCAAACAAAATCTAAATTGACATGTTGACTAATCGCGAAGTTAAACCAAACTATAATTTTACTGTGTATAAAAATCTCTGTGTATCCCCATTTAACCAAGGGGCAGGTGTGAAAATCTGTAGCGGCCTGGTGCCCGTTAATTTTAACATTTAAAAATGGCAATTGTAAATTCAATTTTTACCTGGTTAATGAAAAAGCGGATTCACCAGATCGAGCTTTTTATGAAATATCCTTACGACGTTCAGGAAGAGTGGTTCCATAGCTTAATTGATAGTGCCGAAAATACGGAATGGGGTAAATTATACGATTATAAATCAATCTTAACACCGCAACAATACCAGGAGCGTGTTCCCATTCAAAACTACGATACCCTAAAGCCTTACATTGAGCGCATGCTTAATGGCGAACAGAATATTCTATGGCCATCTGATATCAAATGGTTTGCAAAATCATCAGGTACCACGAGCGACAGAAGTAAATTTATCCCAGTGTCTCAGGAATCTTTGGAAGAATGCCATTTTAAAGGCGGTAAAGACATGCTTTCCATCTATTGTAATAACCGGCCCGATAACCAGATGTTTACCGGAAAAGGTTTGGTTTTAGGTGGCAGCCATCAGGTTAACCAATTAAACGAAGATTGTTTTTATGGTGATTTATCGGCTGTGCTGATCAAAAATCTGCCTATATGGGCAGAATATTACCGAACACCCGACATGTCTATCGCTTTGATGGATAATTACGAAATCAAGATGGATCGAATGGCAGAAGCTACCATCAATGAAAACGTAACCAGCATTTCGGGCGTACCCACCTGGACCATCGTGTTGGCTAAAAAAGTGCTTGAACTTACAGGAAAGCAAAATTTACTGGAGGTTTGGCCAAATCTTGAATTGTATATTCATGGTGCCGTAAATTTTGCGCCTTATCGCGAGCAGTTTAAACAGCTTATCCCATCGGCCGAGATGTATTACCTGGAAACTTACAATGCATCCGAAGGCTTTTTCGGAATCCAGGATCAGGATCTCTCCGAAGAAATGTTGCTGATGCTTGATTATGGCATCTTCTACGAATTTGTTCCGATGGAAAACATTGGAGAAGAGAATCCTAAGGCTTTGTTGCTGGGCGAGGTAGAACTGCATAAAAACTACGCCATTGTGATTTCTACAAATGGTGGTTTATGGCGATATATGATTGGAGATACCGTTCAGTTTACCTCACTTTCTCCTTACCGGATAAAAATTACCGGGCGTACCAAACATTTTATCAATGCCTTTGGCGAAGAAGTGATTATAGACAATGCAGAACAGGCCTTAACCAAAGCCTGCCAGGAAACGGGTGCCGAAATTAAAGATTATACCGCCGGACCAATCTATTTTAAAGGAGAAAAAGCCGGAGGGCACGAGTGGATCATCGAATTTGATAAACAGCCAAACGATTTTGAAAAGTTCATTGATATTATGGACAATACACTGCGTGAAGTGAACTCTGATTACGATGCCAAGCGCTTTAAGGATATGGCACTGGCCCGGCCTAAAGTACATAATGCTCCTGCAAATACTTTCTACAACTGGCTAAAAGCAAAGGATAAATTGGGCGGACAGCATAAGGTGCCCCGTTTAGCCAATGAGCGAAAATATGTTGATGATATTTTAGAGATGATGAAATCATCTTAAAATAATATTGATTATATTTGTTTAGTTCACAATGAAAAATATGGAAGCGACAGGGAAATTGACAAATGTTCAGCTAGAGCTATTAAAATTATTTCAATACAATTTACCCGATAATCAATTGAACGATATTAAAGAAATGTTGACCAAATATTTCGCAAAATCGGCATCAGATGAAATGGATAAACTTTGGGATGAGAAAAATTGGGACGAAAATACAATTGAATCTTGGAAGAATGAACATCTAAGAAAAAAGTAACATTAATGAAAGTTGTACTAGATATTAATGTACTTCTTGTCTCAATTCCTAAAAAATCAAAATATAGGCCGATTTTTGATGCTTTAATTAGTGGATATTTTCACTCAGTAATTAGTAACGACATTCTTTCAGAATACGTCGAAATTTTAGAACAAAAAACAAATTTTCTCGTAGCAAGTAATGTTGCAGAGTTGTTGCTAAATCTCAAGAATGTAGAAAAAGTTGACATATGTTTTGAGTGGAAACTAATTTTATCCGATTTAGATGATAATAAGTATGTTGATGCTTATGTGTGTAGTAATGCTGATTATATTATAACAAATGACCATCACTTTAAAATCTTAAAGCAAATAGAATTTCCTAAAGTTAATGTGCTAACAATTGATGAATTTTTATCAGTAATTTAAGAATAACGCTACTCAATCATGAAAAACATTTTATTTCTTCTTTTTATTTTAGGATCATCAATATACGAATCGAAAGCACAAGTAAAGGAAAGCTACAAAGCACAGATTGCCTATAAAATTGTAGAAACCTCGCCAAGGTGCAAGCAACTTACCAAAGGCCTATATGAAAGGATTGTTAAAAACGGAGGCACATCTTATGGTATTATGCTCGAGAGTAGCCCTAACCCTAAAACCGATCCATCACAGGAATACTCAAAAACCTATAATTTTAACCTTCACGAAAGTTACTCGGATAGGATGCCTGTTATCGCCAGGTTTGTGTTCGATCCTAAAAAGCAGCAGCTTTATGAAGATGACGTGGTAAACGCACAGTTGGTTGCCATTCCATTCAATAAAAAATTACTTCTGCTTTTTAATAAAAAATAAATGAAAAGCATCAGCTATAAACAGGTGGCCTGGCTATTGTTTTTTGCCTACTTTTTTATGCTGATGGTACAGCTTACTTTGCGCTACATCCCGATGGGAAGCGATGTATCTTTTCTTCAGATTAAACAAACCGAAGTTTCAGGCATCAAAGCCTATCTCTCCATATTTTATGTACACGTTTACAGTGCTATATTTGTTTTATTGGCCGGCTTTACGCAATTTAATCCAAAAATATTATCCAGATACCCAAAAATACACCAATGGCTGGGCTATTGGTACGTAGGTATTGTGTTGTTCCTTGCCGCACCATCTGGCATTTTTATAGGCTACTTTGCAAATGGCGGCTTAATCGCAAAAACCTCATTTATTATTTTGGGTTTTTTATGGTTTTGGTTTACTTTAAAGGCTGTTTTGTTTATATTGAAAAGGAAAATAATAGCCCATAAAAAGTTTATGTACAGAAGTTTCGCTTTGGCAGCTTCAGCTATTACTTTGAGGCTATGGAAAGTTATTTTAGTATATTTATTCCATCCTGCACCAATGGATGTTTATCAGATTATAGCCTGGTTAGGTTGGATACCCAATTTATTAATCGCCGAATGGCTTATTAAACGAAAAATAATTTAATTGATGAAAAGGATCTTATTATTAGCGCTGTTCCCAATTTTGATGCTTTCTTGCAGGGATGCTAAAAAAACAAATGAAGAAAAAAAAGTTGTTCAGGTAGCTCAGCCTGAAATTCACAAGGAACTTTACGGTTTTTGGGTCGGCGATTTTTATACAGCAGAACAGTTGGAGTATGATGGCGATATGCAGGATGCTTTTGAGAAACTGAATATCAACATTAAAAAAATTACGAAAGATACCGTGATTGCACAAAGCGTAGTATCGGGGAACAGCAGGCCGTTATTGGGCAAGCTATCAGAAGATGGAGGCAAAATTACTTTTGTGTTAGATGAACCAGGTAGTAATAAATATGATGGTAAGTTTGACATCACCTTGGTTGGCGATACCTTAATTGGCAAGTGGAATGCCCACAATAAGGAGCTTAAATGGCCTGAAAAAGAATTTAAGTTATTAAAAAAGAAATTCGAATACAATGCAAGCTTGATGTTACCCACAGAAGCAAACTATGTAGATTGGAGTGATCATAAAATGATAACGAATGTGGATACCCTGGAAGATGGCTCTGTTGATACCTTAGGAATTAATCCTTTTTTCAGAAGTGCATCCGATCAGATTTTTAAATTAAATGCTTCTACTCATCTGCTTAAAGAAGAGGATGTAAAGAATTTAAGAAAATTAGACTTACAGATTATTAAAAATACCATTTTTGCCAGACATGGTTATGCCTTTAAAAAGCAAACTTTTAGAAATTTTTTCGATCCTGTTAAATGGTATGTTCCCGTTAAAAACAACGTTGATGATGATTTAACGCCGATAGAAAATAAAAATATCAAGCTATTAGATCGTTTTACAAAATACGCGGAAGACAATTATGATGCTTTTGGCCGTTAATTTGTAATAGCTTAACCATGAAGTTGAACAGGGAAAAAATATTGGGTTTTTTTAAGAAATCGCAAAGCAAAGCCTCGGTAATCTTGAGCGATAAAACCAAAGCCAGTAATACCATTAAGGATGCGCTAGGCAAGGCGGTTACTAATAAAGGTGATTTAGAAGGGGTTTGGACGAAATTGGTTCTGCTTTTTGCGGTATCTAAAGATTATGTGAATGGCGATTATACCGAAATCCCCAAAAGATCTATTATTGCCATTTTAGGAGGACTGATATATTTCTTATCTCCAATTGATGTAATTCCGGATTTTGTGCCTGTTTTGGGTTTCATTGACGACATCTACATCTTAAACCTGGTGTACAGGCAGGTACTTAAAGACCTGGAAAAATATAAAGCCTGGAAAGATGCCCAGGGAAAAGTAATCGATATAAATGGCTCAACCACATAAAAGTTTTTTAGAATGGTTGAGCGAACACCTTTTTAGTTGTCCGTTTAAAGCCCATTTCGGGATCGATTGTCCGGGTTGTGGCTTGCAGCGCTCAGTTTTAGCTTTGTTTCGGGGCGATTTAACTGCATCATTTAAGTTTTATCCTGCAACAATTCCGCTCATTTTTATAGTGTTATTCACTATTGTTCATCTTAAAGTTGATTTTAAGTTTGGCGCACAGCTGATTAAAATCGTTTTTACAGGAGTTGCAGTAATTATTTTAATCAACTACATTTACAAAATATACACTCACCAATTGATCTAAATATAGCTATGTCAGAAGAACAGGAAAACCCCCAGGAAAATAAACCTATTGATCTTTCAAAGAATCAAAATCCAGAACCCGTACCTTTTCAGCCGCTTGATCAGGGGCCTGCAACTCCACCACCATTCCAGCAGCCGCCACCCTTTCAGCAACCGCCACCATTTGGCCAGTTTGGAGGAGGAGGTTTTGGTCAACAAAACTTACCAAACGCTACAGCCGCTCTTGTATTGGGCATTTTAGCAATCCCAGCTTGTTGTTTTTACGGCATATTTGGATTGATATTTGGCGTAATTGCCTGGATATTAGGCGCTGGTGATATGAAAAAATATCAGCTTAATCCGGGTTTGTATACCGAATCATCATATAAAAATGCAAAAGCAGGCAAAATCTGTGGAATGATCGCAACCATTTTAAGCGCACTATTAATCGTGATGGTTATATTAGTTATAGTTGGAGCCATCTCTAATCCTCAGATGTTTGATAATTTTATCAAAGGAATGAAATAGGTCATTAATTTTACCTTAAAAATATAAATCGGACGGTGCATGCCATTCGATTTTCTTATTTTTGTACTATTGATATTGTAAATAAAAAACTAAGATAATGTATCCAGAATATTTAGTAGAGCCAATGCGTAAGGAATTAACCAACGTTGGTTTTCAAGAGTTAAAAAATGCAGCAGATGTAGATCAAGCGATTAAAGGCGAAGGAACTGTGTTGGTTGTTGTGAATTCAGTTTGTGGTTGTGCAGCAGCAAATGCACGTCCGGCAGCTCGCGCAGCGGCAGCACACGAAAAACACCCTGATAAACTGGTTACTGTTTTTGCAGGTATGGAAAAAGAAGCAGTAGATCAGGCTAGAAATTATATGATGCCTTTTCCTCCATCTTCTCCGGCTATGGCTTTATTTAAAGATGGAAAATTGGTACACATGATCGAGCGTCACCAAATTGAAGGCAGACCAGCACAAATGATTGCTGATAACCTGATCGGTGCTTTTGAACAATACTGTTAAAAATTGATTACACAGATTATTGGATTACACTGATAAGAAAGTAGTTTAAATTATAATGAAATGGTGAGTGGAAACATTCACCATTTTGCGTTTATCTATTTTGGTTGCTGTTTAGTGTTAATTTGTAAAATCTGCTAGTGTAATTTTTTGCCACGGAAACACAGAAAGTACTGAATATTCCCTTCGGTTTGTCATCCTGAGCGTAGTCGAAGGATCTTTATTGTATTTGTTCTGCTAATCGAAAGTTCTGTATTTTAAGGTGAGGGATCCTTCGTTGCATTCAGGATGACAATACCCAATCCTATGTAATTATCTTAAACCCGCTAATCTGTATTACTAAAAATCTTTATTCAGTAATTTTTCCAGTTCTCCGAAAGAAACATTCATTCTTACACGGCCTTGTTTAGCATAAGATATTTCTCCTGTCTCTTCTGATATAATTACGGCAACAGCATCAGTTGTTTCCGAAACACCAATACCTGCACGGTGCCTTAATCCAAATTGCGAGGGTAACTGATCGTTATCCGTCAAAGGCAAAATACAGCTGGCACTTTTAATCTTGTTTTCAGAAATAACCACGGCGCCGTCATGCAGCGGACTGTTTTTCTGAAAGATACTTTCCAGCAAACGTTTTGATATTTTGGCATCGACAAGTTCGCAGCTATTGGCAAAAAACTGTTCGTCGTAAAATTTAACGAATACAATTAACGCTCCTGTGCGTGTTTTCTTCATGCTTTTACAAGCATCAATGATTGGTTTTATACGGGTTAAATTATTTCTTTCAATTTCTTTCCTTCCAAATAAATAACCCCACCAAGCTTTATTCTTTTGCAAAAAGGCATTTTTCCCAATCAGCAAAAGAAAGCGCCTGATCTCCGGGTGGAAAATAACAATCAGCGCAATAATGCCCACGCTCATAAATTTTTCTATGATGGCGGTTAATAATTCCATGTGCAGGGCTTTTACTATCCAGTAAAAAACTGTGATAATAAACATCCCAACAAGCAGGTTAACGGCTAGCGTATTGCGGATTAGGGTATAAACATAGTAAATTAATAAAGCCACCAAAATAATATCTACGATATCAGTTGGCGATACTTTAAGGAAGTCAAAATCAAAACCTTTCATTAGTGGCAAGATAGCAAAACGGATTTCAGTTTACAAGATAGGTTGACTGTTTAAATTGGTTATTAATGATCGTCACCCTGAATTTATTTCAGGGTCTTTGTCGAAAAATAGATGCTGAAACAAGTTCAGCAGGACGAATTTCGGGAGAAGTTGCGGCCTTGTGCAGATTTTATAAAGAATCAGGGCTAAATAACAAATCGCTTGCCCCTGCATTTAACCCAACTTCTCCACCAACCGCACACACTCAACCGCTTCCTTCACATCATGTACCCTTAAAATACCAGCACCTTTTTGTAATGCAATGGTGTTAAGTACAGAGGTTCCGTTCAGGGCCTCTGCTGCTGTGGTACCAAGCGTTTTATAAATCATTCCTTTACGAGAGAAACCCACTAAAACAGGAAGTTTGAAAATTTTAAAAGCTTCCATTTGTCTTAGTAGTTCGTAATTATGTTCAATGGTTTTTCCGAAGCCAAAACCTGGGTCAATAACTACATCATGAATATGCAAAGCAGTAAGTGCCGCAACTTTTTTCGCCAGATAATCGATTACTTCCAGCAATACATTGTTATATGTGGGATTTTGTTGCATATTTTGAGGTGTGCCTTGCATATGCATCATGATATAGGGGACCTGTAGCTTCGCTACTGTTTCGAACATTTGCTCGTCCATATCACCTGCAGCAATGTCGTTAATAATATGCGCGCCAGCTTCAATGGTTTCCTGGGCAACCTTTGCCCTGAAGGTATCAATGGAAATAATAGCTTCAGGAAATGCTTTTACCAAACTTTCTACCACAGGTACTAAACGGTCTGTTTCTTCATTTATAGAAATATCCTGAGCACCAGGCCTTGATGAATAACCGCCAACATCAATAAACGTAGCTCCTTCATTTAAAAACTGGGCAGCTTTTATCAAGGCTTCATCTATCGTTTTTGTACGGCTGTTGTTGTAAAAAGAATCGGGGGTGATATTTAAGATTCCCATCACTTTTGGCGTGCTTAAATCGATAAGCCTACCTTTTATATTTAAGCTTTGTTTGGGCTCAAAAAAGTTTTTTTCTGCCATAATAAACCCTTTCGGGATTTGGGTTTCGCTTTAAAAATGTATCTTTAGCTTTTGTTTTTTCAGCACAAAAATACACTAAAAACTAAATAATTATTGGCTTTGGCACAAACAAATACCTCTACAGAATTTGATGAAGTGATTGCAGTTTGCAAATCATTATTTTTAAAAAAAACTAAAGATTACGGTACTGCATGGCGGATTTTAAGACCAAGTTCGATAACTGATCAGATTTTTATCAAAGCGCAACGCATCCGTACCCTTGAAGAAAAAAAAGTAAGTAAGGTGGGAGAGGGTGTGATATCTGAATACATCGGCATTGTAAACTATTGTGTGATTGCCATGATACAACTCGATTTAACCGAAAGTGACCCATATGAAATGCCTTATGATCAAGTTGAAAAAAGATTTGTAGAAAAGGTAACGGAAACCAAAGATTTAATGTTTGCCAAAAATCACGATTATGGTGAGGCTTGGCGCGATATGCGTATTAGCTCGTTAACAGATCTGATTTTGATGAAAATTTTTAGGGTTAAACAGATAGAAGATAACGAAGGGCTAACACTGGCTTCAGAAGGCGTTAATGCTAATTATCAGGATATGCTGAACTATTCGGTTTTTGCGCTGATCAAACTTGGTGTTAAATAAATAGTAAAATTGCCTATAAAACAGATACATAGATGCGAAATATACTTTTAAGATTTTCCAGAATTTTTGTTGGTGCTTTATTCATATTTTCAGGATTAATCAAAGCAAATGATCCGCTTGGATTTGGCTATAAACTACAGGAATATTTTGAAGTCTTTCACATGAATTTTCTGAGCGGAATGGCTACCGGTATTGCCATTTTACTTTGTACTTTAGAAATTGTTCTCGGTGCCTTATTGTTATTGGGTTTCTGGAGCAAAAAAGTAGCCTGGGGCCTATTGCTACTCATTATCTTTTTTACCCTGCTAACCTTTATATCTGCAGCATTTAAAGTAGTAACCAGTTGTGGTTGTTTCGGCGATGCCATCCCACTTACACCGTGGCAGTCGTTTACGAAGGATTTGATCCTTTTGGCACTTATTATTGTGATTTTCCTAAATAAAAACCGCATTCAGCCATTATTTAAAAAAGAAACAACACAAAAAAATATTGCCATTGCAGTAACGGTTATATCTTTAGGGTTTGGGTTATATACTTATAATGTTTTGCCAATTATTGACTTCTTGCCTTACAAAGTTGGCGCACATATTCCGTCGTTAATGGTGATTCCTCCTGGAGAAAAGCCGGATGAATTTGAAATCATGTATCACCTCAAAAACAAGAAAACCAAAGAGGAAAAAGACATGAGCGATAAAGCCTATCTTAAAACTGAGATCTGGAAAGATAACAATTGGGAAATTATCGGCGAACCGGCAAAAAGGCTGGTTAAAAAAGGATTTGAGCCTAAAATCAAAGATTTGAACATTACGGATGCTTCCGGAACCGATTATACAAAGGAACTGATTGAAAATCCATACTATAATTTAATTTTTGTGGCTTATGATCTGCATGCAACCAATGAAGCCGCTATTGGTAAATTAAATGCACTGGCCTTAAATGCCACTCAACAGTTTAATATCCGTACGGTATTGCTTACTTCTAATTCGGCACAGGATGCACAAGCCTTTATTAAAAAAAACAACCTGTTTTCAGAAGTGTTTTTTGCAGATGCCGTTCCGCTAAAAAGTATGGTAAGGGCTAATCCTGGTATTTTATTAATGAAAAATGGAGTGGTGATCAATAAGTGGCATTACCATAATGTACCCACTTTCGACCAACTCAGCCGAAAATATTTCGATAAGTAAACATGATCGGGTATGCACTAAAAAAACTAATGTATGGACTGCTGGTAATGGGCGGTGTAATATTGGTTGTTTTTGTGCTGTTTAATATTTTGCCTGGCGATCCTGCAAGGATGACAATGGGGCAGCGGGCCGATGTTCAGTCACTTGAAGCAGTACGCAAAGAATTTGGTTTAGACCGATCAAAGCCTGTACAGTTTATTTTATATATAAATGATTTATCACCGATCAGTATTTTGAATAACGATAGTACCAGCCAGCAAAAATACCATTACGCCAAACTGATTGCTTTTGATAAAAAAGTGCTGGCGCTAAAATGGCCCTACCTGCGGAGCTCGTACCAAACCAAACGCGATGTTACTGCAATCCTTTCAGAAACGGTACCTAATACTTTTATCCTGGCATTAACGGCAATGATTTTTGCAACCATCATCGGTGTGTTTTTAGGGGTGCTGTCTGCCGTTTATAAAGATTCGTGGATTGATAAAACAGCCAATGCATTTGCCATTTTAGGCATATCTGCACCTTCTTTTTTCGCGGGGATTATCATTGCCTGGTTATTTGGCTTTGTATTGAGCAATTATACAGGTTTAAAAATGAGTGGAAGCTTGTACTCTTATGACCCTTTTAATGGAGAGGTGTTAACTTTAAGGAATTTATGGCTGCCAATGATTACGCTGGGTTTAAGGCCATTGGTCATTATTGTACAGTTAACCCGTAGCGCCATGCTGGATGTTTTGGCACAGGATTACATTAGAACAGCAAAGGCAAAAGGTTTGGGCAGAAATGCGATTATTTACAAACATGCTTTAAAAAATGCCATGAATCCTGTCATTACAGCTATTTCGGGATGGTTTGCATCTTTATTGGCCGGATCTTTTTTTGTAGAATACATTTTCGGTTATAATGGTTTGGGAAGAACAACCGTAACTGCCTTAGAAATGTCTGATTTTCCGGTGGTAATGGGATCTATTCTTTTTATTGCCTTTGTTTTTGTAGTCATTAATATTCTTGTCGACATTTTATATGCCTATGTTGATCCAAGGGTTAAATTAAGTTAAGTGATGAGTGAAGAAGAAATAATAAAGTATACGGAGCTTGCAGATCAGCGGATTATCGAAATCTTTAAGCTCGCCGAGGTAGAAATGCCTGATGCTGAGCGGCTGTTCAGTCATGTGCTCAATGCGCAGCATATTTGGGCACATCGTATTTCTGGACAAAAACCAACATATGGCGTTTGGGATATTCATCCGAAAGAAAAATTTGAAAGCCTCTCTTTAGAAAATTTTCAACTGATTAAGGAGGCACTGAATCATCATCCTTTAGATCAGCGTATTTTATACTCGAATTCCAAAGGGGATCAATATGAAAACCGTGTAGATGAAATTTTAATTCATTTGTTTAATCATTCTACTTATCATCGTGGACAGGTAGTAACCTTATTAAAAAAGGCTGGTTTTACGCCACCTGTAACTGATTATATTATATTAAAACGCGAGCATTTATTTTAGGCCGGCAATAAGAAATCACATGAAAATTTTCCTTCTCGGCTATATGGGCTGCGGTAAAAGTACAAAAGCAAAACAACTGGCACACCGTTTAGCATGTCCGGTGATTGATCTGGATTCAGAAATTGTTGCGAAAACAGGCAAAAGCATAGCCGAATATTTTGCAGCATTTGGAGAAAGTGGTTTCAGGGATTATGAAAGTGAAATGCTTAAAACCTTCGATTATCCAGAGACCTGTGTAGTGGCTACCGGAGGTGGATTGCCTTGTTTCTTCGATAATATGGAATGGATGAATGCGAATGGAGAAACGGTTTACCTGCAAATGGAACCTGCTGCTTTGGTATCGCGTTTACATAACCGTCAAAAACGTCCTTTAATTAAAGATTTGGATGATGAACAACTCCTTATCTTTATCAAAGAAAAACTTCAGGAACGTGAACCTTTTTATACCCAGGCGAAAATAATTGTAGATGCATTTGACCTCGATGGGGAGAAGCTGGAGGAAGCAATTAGGGGAAGTCATTAGTCTGCAGTCGAGAGTCCTTAGTCTTCAATCATTAATCGCTTTTAGCAATACTGCGATAGGTCGTAAGCTATCAACTATAGACCATCAAACCATCAAACCATTGACCCAATGGCTAATGAACTATTGAACGACTGAACTAATATCATCATCAATAATCTTGGCCGACAATAGTGCCAACGGGATTCCGCCACCCGGATGTACGCTACCACCGCAGAAGTAAAGATTCTTCACTTTCGAACTAAAGTTAGAGTGCCTTAAAAAGGCGGAAAACTGACTGTTGGAGCTATTACCGTACAAAGCACCCTGATACGATCCTGTTTTGCTTTCTATGGCTCTTGGATCAAGTATTTGTTCGCAAACGATATCTTTTTCAATATTCCGGTTTAAAATCCGGTTGATTTTGTTAATAATATTTGCCCTTGCATCCTTAATTAACTGATCCCAGTTTTGTCCTTTATTGGCGGGTACATTAATCATTACGAACCAGTTTTCATTATTTGCCGGTGCATCTGCTCTGATGTGTTTAGCACTGATATTAATGTAAACAGTAGGGTCGCTGCTAATGGTTTTGTCTTTCCAGATGGCATTAAATTCTTTTTGATAATCTTCAGCAAAGAAGATATTATGCAGGCCTAAGTCACTATAATTGCTATCCATGCCCCAGTAAAAAATTAACGCTGAACTGCTTCGTTCCTGGGTTAATAATTTTTTAGGTTCAGTTATACCTTTAAGTAGATTTTTATAGGTGAACCAGATGTCAAGGTTGGAGATCACGATGTCTGCTTTGTAGGTTTTGTCGTTAACTTTAACACCCTCTATCCTAAGTTTGCCTACACTACTATACAAAATTTCTTCAACTTTTTGGCTATAATGAAACCTGATGCCCAGTTCTTCAGCTAATTTCACTAAAGCATTAACAATACCATACATGCCGTCTTTTGGGATAAAAGCACCGAAATGATATTCGAAATGTGGAATTACATTCAATGTAGCTGGTGCCTGATAGGGATCTGAGCCATTGTAAGTGGCATATCGGTTAAAAAGCTGTGTAATGCGCTCATCTTTAAAAAATGATTGGTTTGCCTTAGCCTGTGTTCTGAAAGCATCAATCTGACCGAAACGGAATATTGATTTTAAAGTATCCCAATGCAGGTAACTTTTAAGTTTATGCAAACTTCTTTCTAAAAAAACGCGATGAGTAACCTCATAGATTGTATTACTTTTTTTTAAAAAACGCTGGACTTCTGTCGCGGTTGAATGGGTTTTTTCTTCTATGTTCTTTGCAAATTGATCAAGATCAGCAGTGGCATTTAACCGTAAACCATCTTCATAAAAGTAACGGCAAATTTCCTTTAATTTGATGTATTTAAAATAATCTTCAGGATTTTTTCCAGCCAGTTTAAAAAGTTCGTCTACATATTGCGGCATGGTAAAAAGACTCGGACCGGCATCGAACCTGAAACCATTCATTTTTATTTCCCCAAGCTTGCCTCCAGGTTTTGAATTGGCTTCGAAAATATCGACTTGATAACCTTTTACAGCGAGGCGAATGGCAGATGCAATTCCTGCAATTCCGGCACCGATAACTATGGCTTTTGGTTTAGGCATAATGCGAAAATAGAATAAATATTTTACTAACTTAAGGCAATGACTAAGGATGAAATTATAATTTATAAAAATGAAGCAAGACTACCAATAATAGAAGTGGTTTTCGGCAATGATACTGTTTGGCTTACTCAACAGCAGATGCAACAGCTTTTTAATAAAACTAAACAGAATATAAGCCTCCATATTAAGAATATATTTAGTGAAAATGAACTTGTAAAAGATTCAGTTGTCAAGGAATCCTTGACAACTGCTTTAGATGGTAAACGTTATAATACATTCTACTATTCACTTGATGTAGTTATTTCAGTAGGCTATCGTATAAAATCGGTTGAGGGTACTAAATTCCGCATTTGGGCCAACCAAATTTTAAAAGATTATCTAATAAATGGGTATGCCTTAAATTATAAAAAATTACAAGAGCAAAGCCAGCAACTTATAGAATTGAAGCAGGCTATTAAGCTGGTCGGTGCTGTTCAAAATAACCACTTGCTTAATAATGATAAACTAAAAGACACTTTTAAAATTCTTACAAATGATGTATATGCTTTAGATGTTCTTGACCGTTACGACCATCAGCAGCTGGAAAATGAAGTTTCTGGTCACAGTGGCGATTTTAAAATAGATTACAATTCTGCACTTGAAGCCATAGATGATTTGAGAGTGAAATTTGGAGGAAGCAAACTCTTTGGAAAAAACTAACCTACTTTAATTCCGCTAAATATGCTTTGGTTTGTTTTTCGATCTCATTTGTCGCAAACTTAATGGACGAACCCACTCTTGTGGTTTCTGCTTTAACTGGCATTTTTTTGATGGTTGCCAATGCATCAGCATACCATTTGCACCAAACCTCGATAATATGCTTCTCATCGTCTGCCGATTTTCCTTCAGCGATGGCTTTTTTACTCAGTTCAAATTCAGTTTTTAAGCGTATCAAAGCATCTGCTTTAATTTGAGAAACAGTAGCTATAGCAGTATTTTCATCTGCAGAAATTAAAGTATAAGCTGCAGTTAAACCACTTATACCAACGTTTTTCATTTCAGTTGGCGAAACTTTGTCGATCCTGTCGTTATCCGTATGATAAAACACATCGGTAAAGTGCCACATCAGTAGTCCTGGGATTTTATTTTGTAAAAAAGGAGTGTGATCGCTGCCGCCTTCAAAAGGATTATAGTTAACCGTCCAGTTTGCAAATTTGCCCTGTGTCTTGCAGATATCAAAGATGAAGTCGTTAAAATAATGTGGAAAAAGGTCTTTTTCACTAACATCGCCAGCGCCCCATTCGGTGTGTTTATCTGTACCTCTTGTCCAAATGGCAGAAGGATCGGGCATTTTTTCGATTAAGAAAGAGCCACCAGTTTTTTTAGTGTCTTCGCCAACCATATCCAAACTCATTCCCCACATAATGTCTTTGGCTCTTGTGGTATCTTCAGTAATATATCTTCTTGTTGATACAATTTCATCGCCCCATAAAAAGGTTAAGCTGCGTTTGGGGTTTATCTTTTTTGCCTGGTATAATTCAGCAGTTAATCTTGCCATTTCTGCTAATGTACCCACACCACTGGCATTATCGTTTGCTCCAGGTTCTTGTACGTGGGCGCTAAACACAAAACGTTCATTTGGATTCACGCTTCCTTTAACATTTGCCACAATGGTTAATTCTTCGGAAGGATAAATTTTGGTCTGGATATTTACATTCAATTTAGTCTCACCTTTTAGACAATTGGCTTTTAATTTTTCTTTCGCCGCATAAGATAGGAGCAATGTCCACACTTCGCTATTGGCTTTCATGCTGCCGAACTGAATGGAGGTTTGATGAATTTCTGGTTGGGTATATTTTGGCATCGAATAGCCCAGTACGCCAACGGCTCCGGCATTGCTTGCGATTTGGAGTAAACGCGATGGATTGTTTTCCGAAAACAGAATTTTTCCTTTCAGATCCATCTTTTCTATTTCTGCTGGAACTATTTTTTCGATGTAAACCACGTTAGCCGTAACGCCATCAGTGGGAGTTGAGCCACAGTTAATCGGAATCATGTTACGGTTGGTTTTGTAAGAAATAAGTGGTTGTGCTTCACCTATAATGTTAATAACGGCATCAACAGGCTCCCAGGTGTTATTTTTTATCGCTCTTTTTTCAATCCTGTAAGTTAAAGGTGCTTCAAACTCATCTTGCTTCTGTTCTACAAAACCAGCTTTTTTAAGGATGTTTTCTACATAATGAATGCTTGCATTAAAACCCGTATTGCCGGGTACACGGAAATATTTTTCTACAAAAGCAGTGGTTTCGTAGGCGTTTTTTTCTACGAAGCCAGCCCGCGTTAGCTTGAAGTATTCGTCTGTTGGGTTTTGCGCGTAACATCCCAATCCCGCGAAAAGCAGTAGCAAAATTATCTTCGTTTTCATGATCATCTATAAAAGCGAAAGATACTAAGAATATTTAATGTTGCTTACGCGTAACGTTTGCCCGTTTTATGTTTTAATCCTTCATCAACCGATAATGGACCGGAGCCAACTACCCAAAACATAATCAGCAGAAATAGCACCAATACCGAAAACCACAATTCAGAATTTGGTGTAGAAAAACCCGGGGTAAGGTTAACAAAAAACACGGCAAACAGTAAGATTGGGATCTGGATGACGACGGCAAAGCGGGTAACCAGGCCTAGCGTGATCAAAATACCGCCAACCAAATGTGCAAAGGCAACAACATGAATGGCTACACTGATCAGTACCCCTGAAAAACCAAATACATTGTTTTGTGTAATCATATTCTGGAGTACGGAAGTGTCACTAACGAAAGAGACACCTTTTCCAAAAATGATCAGGCCAAGTACAATCCGAAGATAATCCAGCCATTTCGAATGATGAACATCTCCCCAATGTTCAATTTTACGGATAACGTTCATAATGAACCTCCAGTTTTATGTGAATGATATATTAAGTTACAGATTTATATCATAATATCAAATAACGGACTGAAAATAAAAGTGTTACGCTCTAAAAAAAAAGTGATTTTTTAACATTGCTAGATGTTAACAAGATAACATCTGATTTTCCGTTTCAGAAAAACGGTGTGTTTTGTTTAATGTGAGAATGGCATCATTGAACTCATGATATTGATCAACATTAGTAAATCAAAATCTTTCTTAAATAACTGTAACACGCTACACAGCAAACGCGTCTTAATAAAAAAATCTTATTGATGAAGAGTATATTTGTTGCACTTTTGCTGTCAATTGCAGGCCTTTCTGCAACTGCACAAACTTCTGCCATTAGTTCTTTTATAGAAAGTTACACTCACCAGCACAACTTCAATGGTACTGTGCTTGTTCAAAAAGATTCGGAGATACTGTATCAGGCCAGCTTCGGACTTGCAAATCGAGAGTTTAAAATTCCCTTTAATGATGAGACAAAATACAAGATTTGTTCAATCACCAAATCTTTCACTGCTGCTTTAATACTACAACTTTATGAGCAAGGTAAGATTGAATTGAATGCGAAAATTTCTGCTTATTTGCCTGATTATGCGGGAGAAGGTGCAACGCGTGTATCAATTCATCAATTATTGAATCATACTTCGGGGCTTGCTAATACAGACACAGTTAAAAGCCTGGAAAATGCTTTAAAGTATGGTATTGGATTCTATAACAAGCCATATACATCCGATCAATTAGTGAAAAATTTTTGTTCTAACCGGTTAGTTAATGAGCCCGGTAAGAAATTTGATTATAATAATGGCGATTACATTATTTTAGGTAAAATTTTAGAAAGAATCTATCATAAATCCTATGAGAAAATTTTAAGTGATCAAATATTAACCCCGTTACATATGTACCATTCTGGATTACTTTCTCAAGATAAACTAGTTGACAGTCTCTCCAATACGTATTTTTTAAGGACTGACCTTAATCAAATAGTTCCAGATCTTCCTATGTATAATCAGGACTGGTATGCGGCTGGGGCAATGTATTCAAATACCAAAGACCTGCTAAAATTTTTCAATGCGCTGTTTGATTTAAAACTTATTAAAAAGGAAACTTTAGCGCTAATGCTCAAGCCCGGTTTAGACAATTACGGCTATAGTGTTTGGATCAGGGATTACACAGGTGCGAATAGAAAGTATAAACGAATGGAGCGATATGGTAGTATCTTAGGGGCAAATGCAGTTGTATTTCGTTATTTGAACGAGAACGTTACTGTAATTGTTTTAAGCAACACTAATCTAACGGATTTAGGAGACTTTGCTGTAAAAATAGGAAGAACCATCTTTTAACTAAGAAGATAGCGACTTGATTGGTGTGACTGGTGATATAATGATTTGAACATAAATTAGTTATGACTGAAATTTAAAGTTTTAACCATTTGATGTAAAATTAACATAAAATTAATTTGTACCGTTTTAGTTTTTGGTATGAATTTAGTATTATTGCTTAAATAGATAGGTTTTTTATCATGAGCAAAGAAATATTAGAGTTTTCTGTACAAGTAGATGAAAAATTTGACCTAAAATTTAACTGGTTAGATGGCTTTTGGGGCGCTGCATTTAAATTTTTTGGAAAATAATTTTTAAAATCAAAAATATATTGAATCAGTTACCCTAAACTGAGAGGAAAAGTATTGCCTGCTCTTTCTGATAGAACATTTATCTTGATCATTAATTCTACTTTAGTCCTTCAATTATTTATATTCATTCCAACTTTAGCGCTCAGTTTTAGTCTTTACCCTTTGGTCTTTCCTCTTTCAGCTTTTAGCCTTATCTTTGCAAAATAATGAGTAGAAGAAAACCTGGTACGGTAACGATTGTTCCAAACGTACAAATAATTGATATTGCAGAAGAAGGAAAAGGTGTTGGCAAGGCTGATGAATTGGTCATTTTTGTGGATAAAGCTGTTCCTGGAGATGTAGTAGATGTACGTTTAACGAAAAAGAAAAAGAATTTTGCTGAAGCAATCATTGATCAGCTCCATGAAAAATCAGCATTGCGTACCGATCCTTTTTGTCCTCATTTCGGAACCTGTGGCGGCTGTAAATGGCAGCATATGGGGTACGATGCTCAATTAAAGTTTAAACAGAAAAATGTTGAGGCAGCTTTACAGCGTTTAGGCAAAATAGATACTTCAGGAACAGAACCTATTTTAGGTTCGGCAAAAAACAGATATTACCGTAATAAATTAGAATTTACTTTTTCGAATAAACGTTGGTTAGAAAAAACGGATGTTGAACGCGGTGAAGATTTTGATATGAACGCATTGGGTTTTCACGTGCCCTTACGCTTCGATAAAATTTTAGATATCGAACATTGTTATTTACAGGATGAGCCATCTAATTCGATTAGAAACGCTGTTCGTAAATATGCTTTAGAAAATGAGCTATCTTTTTACGATCTGCGTAACCATGAGGGTGTTTTGCGTAACCTGATTATCCGTACTTCTAGCACGGGAGAAGTGATGGTTGCGGTCGTTTTTGCTTATCCAGAACAAACACAGGTTGACGGTTTAATGGAGTTCCTTAAAAATGAATTCCCACAAATTACCTCATTGCTTTATATCGTTAACCAAAAGAAGAATGATACCATTTTCGATCAGGAAGTAGAGGTTTTTGCTGGCCGTGATCATATTTTTGAAGAAATGGATGGCATCCGCTTTAAAATTGGGGTAAAATCTTTTTATCAGACCAATTCAGAACAAGCCTTCGAATTATATAAGATCACGCGTGATTTTGCAGGATTTAAAGGCGACGAACTGGTTTATGATTTATATACCGGTGCAGGTACCATTGCGAATTTTATTGCAAAAAACGTGAAGCAGGTAGTAGGCGTAGAATATGTGCCAACCGCAATTGAAGATGCGAAGTTTAACTCCGAATTAAACGGGATCGATAATACCATCTTTTATGCTGGCGATATGAAAGATATCCTGACTTCAGAATTCATATTAGCGCATGGTAAGCCAGATGTGGTCATTACCGATCCGCCACGTGCCGGAATGCACGCAGATGTAGTACAAAGATTATTGGAAATGGAAGCCGAAAAAATTGTTTATGTCAGCTGTAATGCGGCCACGCAAGCAAGAGATTTAGAGTTACTGAAAGAGAAATACGACGTGGTGCGCATTAAACCTGTAGATATGTTTCCGCATACGCAGCATGTAGAAAATGTAGTACTTTTAAGATTGAAGGCCTAAGATGTAAAAATGGAAGCTATATGATGGAATTTTAAAACGTTTCAACATTTAAACCTTTCAATAACAAAAAAATGGATAGAGAAGAATTATTAAGTGCGACGCCGGAAGATAGTGGCGCACCACAAAAGAAGCAGGAGAGTCCGCTGGTAAGCTTAGAAAAAGACCTGGAGTTTTATGCTGATGCAATTAAAGAGGTATCCATTGAAATTATGGTTGAAGGCATTTCTGCCTATCCCATTTTTATTGCTCACCAACACGAAGTAAATCTAGGAGAGGTTATTTTAAATAAAGAAGAACTCAATACCAATTGGACCATACAGGCCTCTACATTAGAAGAATTTGTAGAAAAAGGAATTATTAGCAAGGAGAAAAAAGAACCTTTCTTAAAAGTATATAAGAAACCGGAAGACTTTATGTGTGTATTTGTGATCGTTCCTGAAGGCGCTAACTTTATTTATTATCCGTATAAAAAAGGTAGAGGGTAGAAAGGCTGAGGGTTTAAGGTCTCCTCACTATAGCCTATAATGACCATAATCTGTGCAATCACCTTCAAAAAAAACGCCGCTTTGCATCCACAAAGCAGCGTATTATTATTAACTAAACTAAAGTTTTAATTTACATGGTGTACATCTCCGCTTTTTGAACTTGATGTTTTCTTGAGTGCAGCATTCCCTTTATAACTTACATCACCGCCACCACTTGCACTGGCCTCCAAGCCTTTATTTACATAAAGACTTACATCAGAACCACCAGAAGCCTGCACTTTTGCATAATCCGCAATTAATTCATAAGCATCGATATCGCTACCCCCACTTGATTGAATAGTCATATTTTCTGTTTTGCCTTTTAAATCGATATCGCTGCCTCCGCTTGATTGGATAGATAGATCTTTGCAAACTAGAGTAATTTTTAAATCTGATCCGCCAGAAGAGCGGATGGCAAGTTTATCGGTTTTAATCTGATTTTGTGTAAAAACATCCGAACCTCCTGAGGCTGCAATTGCGTTTAAGGTTTTAAAACTTACATAAGCTTTAATGGTACGGTTTTTAAACATGCCACTCCAGTTAATGCCATCTTTAAATTTTATGGTAACATTGCCGCCGCTTTGCTCAACAACAATATCTTTTAATGTTTCTGAATCAGATTTTATGCTCACACTCTCACTGCCACCTTGGGTTAGATACAAGTCGATTCCACTGCTTACGCCAATACTATTAAAATTTTTAACCGTGAAATTTTTAGTTTCCTGTGCTTTAGCGATGTA
The DNA here is from genome assembly GCF_026239555.1 of Pedobacter sp. PF22-3. Taxonomy (GTDB): domain Bacteria; phylum Bacteroidota; class Bacteroidia; order Sphingobacteriales; family Sphingobacteriaceae; genus Pedobacter. Next base: position 95,834 of record NZ_JAPIVP010000018.1, read on the forward strand.
GCTGGTTACCACTATAAATAAAATGGCTGATGATTTGAGAAGGATTTTCATAGTCGTTTTTTGTTAAATGATTCTGGAGCCAATTCTGATGCAGTATTTACATAGTAAGGCTTTGATTTTCTGTTTTGGTTATAGATATTAGACGCATCTCTGGTGGAAACGTTGCAAACAATCTAAATTATTTTTCAAATGGTTGAAAAACCTGGATGGTCTTCTTATGAATTTTACACTATTTATCCATTTTAGTGCATTTTAGAATATTATCTCCGTCTTTAATTAAAAGGGTATCTATAATACCTTTTTCATTTTTTGTAAAAATTATCTTTGGATCAAAATCCCAAAGAAAAAATATTTCCTGTGTTTGCGGGAACAGATTGAAGGTTGGTAAACCAATTGTTTTCAAGATTAAATTCTTATCTTTTTTATAAATATTTACCTCTTCTCCATCTGGCCTTATGTATTTGCCTGTATAGGTATTTAATATATCATCGCTTATCTTAAAAACTTTAGGAATGTCATTTAGTGCCGTGCTTTTGAGAGCTTTATGTATAATTTCTGTTCCTTCAGGCCAAAAAGACCTGACAATGTTATTGCAAATGATTTGTCCGTTGTCTCCATTTGTTAATACAATTATGCCACGTTTTGATTTTGGAAGTAATACGATAATTGCCGCTACGCCTGCATCATTACCTCCATGTTCCATTGCATATTCATGATTGGGTAAATCTTTAATTAGTCGCCAGCCTAGTCCCTGCATTAAATTCTGATTAATTTTAGCCTGTCCTTTAATTATTTCGTTAAATAATTGCTTAGAAATATGGAGGCCATTTAAAGTTTCAATGCCAAATTTACTAAGGTCAGTAACTGTTGTGATCAAATCATCTGCAGCACTTGGTTCGGAAGCATAATTACTTTTGGTGTATTCTTTTCCATTAGCATCATACCACCTGCTAAATCTTTTTAAATCTTGTTTACCGTTCCATTCATGTTTGGTGTCGATCATACTGAATGGTTTAAATAAAATCGAGTCTGAAAGTTGAACTAAAGATTTATGAAATTTATGCTCTATGGCTTTTTTGAGATACTCCATTCCTTCTCCCGAATAATTAAATTTGGTTCCTGGCGCAAATTCAAATTGAAGTTTTCCTGATGCATTCATCCATCTCCAATTGCTAAATCCTGATTGTTGACTTAAGATATGGCGGGTTGTTAGTTTTTTTGATAATGAATCAGATGCAATATCAGGATCGGTATAATAATGATATAGTGGTTCATCTAATTGCCAATCGCCATTATCGATTAGTTTTAATACAAGCGTTGAAAATATCACTTTAGTTACTGATGCTACATTGAAGAGTGTATTAACAGGTTTTAGAGATCCGGTAGAATCCTTGCCATATACTTTTGCATGTATTAACTTTCCATCTTGTATTATGCCAAGGCCTACATTTGGAACATTTAAATCTTTTTGCCAGGCAGCTATTTGACCTTCCAAAAGTTTAATTTTCTCGTCAGATTTATTTTGCTTGATCGTTTTACTAAGACTATTATTTTGAGCATAATTGCTAGTCGGAATTAATAGAAATAAAAAAAGATAAAAAAATATTTTGTTTAAATGTTTCATTTCCCCAGCGTGTTCTATTTGGATTATCAGACGGTGAGGAGGAGAAAACGTTGCAAGCAGTTGAAATTATTTTTCAAATAGTTTGAATTTCATCCTTAAAATCGTTCTTTTTGTATTCAATCCTTTTTATACAATGGCATCGCAATTACTTATTCTTAACAAGAAACAGATTCAGCAGAAAATAGACCGTATCGCTTATCAGATTTTAGAGGATAACCTGAACGAGAAAGAAGTGGTGCTGGCCGGTATTTGGGACCGTGGCTACAAACTGGCATTAAGATTAGAAAAAGTACTTAAAAAGATTTCAGGTTTTAAACTCACCTTATTGCGTATTGACCTGCAGAAGCAAAGCAGCAAATTGGTGGCTTCAACAGATTTGGATGAAAGCCATTGGAAAAATAAGGTAATTATTATTGTTGATGATGTATTGAACAGTGGTAAAACCCTTGCTTATGGTTTAGGTGTTTTCTTAAACACCCCACATAAAAAAATCCGTACGGTAGTTTTGGTTGATCGAAGCCATAAAATCTTTCCTATTGCAACTGATTTTGTTGGACTTGAACTTGCTACCATCTTGAAAGAACATGTAGATGTGGTGATGGATGTGGAAGGAGAAGAGGATCGGGTTTATTTGAGCTAAGTAAGAATTGGTATCGTCCTCGTTTGTAACGAGGATGTATGAGAACAGCGATTGTATCGCTGATTAAACGTTGTTAATAATTTGCACCACATTACAAATGTGGATCTCGCTGATCCTCGTTACAAACGAGGACCATGCATTTTTATTTAAATCAGCTCAATTTTTAACAAGCCGTTAAGGCCTGCATAATCTATGGCACTGCTATAAATATAATGCTCCGGAATTTCTACAATAGCAGCTTTAACTGGATTATCGTGTATATAATCTAATTTTTGATATGCATCTATTTCTTGCAAATCAATGGGATGATTGTCGTCTTGCCAGATTTTATAGTTTTCGGCTCGGTTGGTTTTTCGGGCTTCAAAATTAAACTTATCTAAAAGCCAATCTCTTCTACTTTCGGGTATTTCTTTAATTGCTGTTGCAAGTTTTTTAGAGGTAAATTTTTTAAAGTCTCTTAAAAAATCAGACATTTTATTTGGCTCTTCACATCTTCCAATAAAATGAATATGGTTGGTCATTAGCACCCAACCATTTAATATTAATCCTTTACTTTCTATACAGTAATTTAATGAATCGACAATTATGTTTTTATATTCTGATCGTGTAAATAAATCGATCCAATCAACTATTGTGCAAGTTATAAAATAAGTTTGATACTGATCAGTAATGATATATCTGCTTCCTCCCATAATAATAGACATTTAAATCTTTTAATAATTTTATACCAGCGATAACGTGGTGTCCGGGAGATTTATAGTAAATATAAATAAATATTCGTTTATTATAACTAGTTATCGTCCTCGTTTTTAACAAGGATGTATAAAAAAAAGCGGTTTTATCGCTTATTGTGAGTTATTGTGCAGTTGTGTATCACATTATAAATGTGGATCTCAGCGATCCTCGTTACAAACGAGGATCATCATTTTTACAGTCTATTGAGACCAAATTTGTAATTCACCTCAATTTTTTGCAATTTTCCAAAATGTATCAGCCCAGAAAAAACAATCTGATTTTTAAATTTTTCTCCTGGTATATTCAGTTTATCATCAAAAAGGATTTTGCTGCATTCAATTATAATGCCCTGGAAACCAGATCTGATTCTGCTGTGCTGATTTTGGCCAATCATTTTAGCTGGTGGGACGGCTTTTTTCTGTTTTACATCAACAAAAAAATATTAAAGAAACAGTTTCATGTTTTGGTCAATGCCGAAAACTATACTAAAATAGGTTTCTTGAAATATCTTGGTGCTTTTGCTGCCGAAAATAAAGGTAAAGACATTTTAGAAACACTTAATTATGCAGGCAAATTGTTAGATAATCCATCAAACTTAGTATTAGTATTTCCACAGGGAAAATTGTATTCTAACCACTTAAAAGGTATTAGTTTTGAAAAAGGGGTAATGCAGATCATTAATGGCAGTCAGAAAAAAATCAATATCATTTTTGCTGCAACTTTTATCGATTATTTTGCGAAGAGAAAACCAACAGCTTATACTTATCTACAGCATTGGGAGAATGAAGAGTATGTGAGTTTGCAATTGTTAAAAAGCGCTTATAATAAACATTATGATCAATCGGTTGTTAAACAAAATCAGCTGGTTGAATGACAATTTTTATTTACGCCGTTTTAATTTTTCTGGTGATCCGGTTTTCGGTTACCGTTTTCAATTTCCTCTCTAACCCAAAGTTACCAAGAGTAGTTAAACGCCATCATGATCAGGTTTCAATCCTGATCCCTGCAAGAAATGAGGCGGAGAATATTTTAGAATTGCTTGTTTCAATAAAAAATCAGGATTATACCGATTACGAGGTTATTGTTTTGGATGATAATAGTAGTGATAATACGTTGGGGCTTGTCGAAAAATTTTGCCTAAACAATCCAAAATTCAGCGTGATAAGCGGGCAGGAGTTACCTCCAAACTGGCTGGGAAAAAACTATGCTTGCCAGCAGCTCAGCGAATTGGCTACCGGTAAATACCTTTTGTTTATTGATGCTGATGAAACAATTAAAAGAGGACTGATCAATAGCCTCATTAGCCGGATGGAAATTGGAAACCTGACCCTGCTCAGCATCTTTACTAATCAAATGATGAAATCAATAGGCGAATGGTTAACTGTACCCTTAATGCATTTTATCCTGTTAAATTTATTGCCTTTACGTTTGGTTAAACTTTCTAAAAATCCGGCATTTGCAGCGGCCAGCGGACAATGTATGTTTTTTGATGCCAATCATTACAAAGAAAACCAATGGCATGAGCGGGTTAAACATCAGGTTGTAGAAGATGTGGAGATTATGAAATTGGTAAAACAGGAAAAATTTAAAGCAGAAGCACTTCTGGCCAACGGACTGATCTATTGCAGGATGTACAGGAATTTAAGTGAAAGCTTAAATGGCTTTAGCAAAAATTTACTGGCAGGTTTTGGTAATAACATTATAATATTATTATTTTACCAGCTTTTGGTAACCATAGGGCCGTTAATTTTAATCTTAAACTTTAATGTAGCTTTACTTGTATTACCATTAACTTTAATAGTATTAAGTAGAATGATGATTTCCTATTTATCCGGACAGCATGTTTTGATAAATTTGGTATTACATCCTTTACAGATGTTGTTCTTCTTAATCATTTCACTCATTTCTATTAAAAAACATATTTTTAAAACGAGCACATGGAAGGGCAGAACGATCAAAACGATTTAAAGGTTAAAAGGGTTGCAGTAGCCATAATAGTCGTTTTTCATGTTGTTGGCTTGTTTGGCTTCTTAATCCCTGCTGCACAGCCTTATTTTATCAAATTAGTACCCTTTCATTTATTGCTGATGTTCGCTGTAATTGTTTTTTCGTACAATGCTGATGTAAAACGATTATTGTTGTTCGTCTCAGGGGTGTTTCTCTGTGGCTTTTTAGTAGAGGTATTGGGGGTGCATACCGGAAAGATATTTGGCAGCTACTATTATGGCAATACTTTAGGATATAAAATTGCTGCAGTTCCATTACTTATGGGCGTAAACTGGGTCATCCTGATCTTCAGTGTGGGACAAATGCTCAAAAGCATGAAAATCAGGAACAGTATTTTAGCATCACTTATTGGCGCTTTTGTTCTGGTTGGTTTCGATTTCTTTTTAGAGCCTGTAGCCATGAAATTTGATTACTGGCAATGGGATTGGCATGAAATCCCTGTTCAAAATTATGTGGCCTGGTTTATTGTTTCCGTCATCTTATTAAAGTTTTATTATGCCTTAGGCCTAAAACAGCAGAAATATATTGGTGTGGCCATGTTTGCCTCGCAGCTAATCTTTTTTGTTGTCTTATACATGACAACCAGAACAAATATTTTTGCTTAATTTTGTGATGCTATTTTAATTAACTTTATAACATGGAAACATTAATCGTACAGCCTAAAACTAAAAAACAACTTTTGGCAGTTGAGGCCGTGTTACAAGCGTTGAATGTATCTTTTAAAAAAGAAAAAAGTTACAGTCCGACATTTATAGATGAAATAGCTAAAGGAGAAGAGGATATAAAAAATGGACGTCTAACCAGGATTAAGGATGTTCATAATATATGGGAAAGTATTTTGTAGATATTACTGATCAGGCTAAACAACAGTTGGCTGCCATACTTAAATCCGGAGATCAGGCTTCAATAAAGAAACTCCAACAAATTTTTATAGAATTAAGTGTCCATCCAGCATCAGGAGTTGGTAAGCCTGAAAAACTAAAATTTGAATTTTCAGGCTATTGGTCGAGACAGATAAATAAAAAAGATAGGTTAGTCTATAAGATAGATGAAGAGATTATTACAGTATTTGTAATTTCTGCAAAGGGACATTATGGCGATAAATAACTAATCCTAAAAACAAATGAGCAATTTAAACTTACAGGTCAACATTGATAAATCATCAGGCTTTTGCTTTGGCGTAGTGTATGCGATAGAAATGGCTGAAGATATTCTGGATAACGAAGGTTATTTATATTGCCTTGGCGATATTGTGCATAACGATGAGGAAGTGGAGCGTTTAACCAACCGCGGATTAAAAATCATCGATCACGAAGTCTTAAAAAACTTAAGGGATGAAAAAGTTTTGATCAGGGCACATGGTGAGGCGCCCTCAACTTATCAACTGGCTTTAGAAAATAACCTGACATTAATAGATGCATCATGCCCTGTTGTACTAAAGTTGCAAAACAGGATTAAAAATTCTCATGATGACGATGAGCAAGTACTTATTTTTGGTAAGCATGGCCATGCTGAAGTAATCGGATTACAAGGGCAAACAGATGGCAAGGCGATTGTTTTTCAGGATTTAGCCGAGTTAGATGGTGTTGAACTTCCCGCTAAATTTACGTTGTATAGCCAAACCACCAAAAGCACCGATAAATTCTATCACATAAAAGATGAATTATTGAGCCGTGGTTACGAAGTTAAGGCTAATGATACCATTTGCAGGCAAGTATCTAACAGATACGAAGAACTGGAAGATTTTGTGAGTCATTACGATAAGATCGTTTTTGTTTCGGGAAAGAAATCTTCTAACGGAAAAGTGCTCTACGATGTTTGTAAAAAATATAACGATAACTCATATTTCATTTCGAATGTAGAAGAATTAGATCAGCGCTGGTTTAATGAAAAAGATAAAGTTGGTATCTGCGGGGCTACCTCTACACCGATGTGGCTGATGGAAAATGTTAAGGCCGCTCTGGAGCAGTATTAGATTGTAGGAAGATCTGAATAGGTATTAATGAAAGATTTATAGAGTAGAATCGTCATCTCGACTGGAACGCAGTGGAATGGAGAGATCTGCTTTGATAGATTTAGCTTCGCTGAGCACTACGTGGTTCTCGACTTCGTTGCATTTCGCTCGAGATGACGGTCGTTTATAATAATATAATATAAATTGAAAAAGATAAACCCATACGCCGGAATTCTGGTTGCATTAACTGTAATTGCATGTTGGTTTATTTCCCTTTATTTTTTGTTAACCTGGAATTTTGCCTGGAGCAATCCTTTGGTGTATCTCATGATTTTCGTGCAGATGCATTTGTATACCGGTTTATTTATCACCGCTCATGATGCCATGCATGGAACGATATCCCCGAACGCCAAAGCAAATAATTTTATTGGTTATCTTTCCGTTTTTCTCTACGCAGGTTTTTTTTATAACGGTTTGTATGCAAAGCATCACCGGCACCACCGTCATGTACATACCGAAAACGATCCGGATTTTGCGCCACATGGCTTTTGGAAATGGTATTTCCGTTTCATGTTAAACTATGTTACCATCATCCAGTTGGTAATTATGGCCATAGCTTTTAATGTGTTGAAAATCTGGGTTGATGAAAAAAATCTATTATTATTTTGGGTGTTGCCATCCTTATTGAGCACTTTTCAACTCTTTTATTTTGGAACCTACGTACCCCATAAAGGAGAGCATAATAATGAATATCATTCTTCAACTTTGCAGAAAAATCATTTTGTTGCCTTTATTACCTGCTATTTTTTTGGGTATCATTTAGAGCACCATGAAAAGCCAGGTATGCCCTGGTGGCAGCTGTATAAAACCAAAGGATAATGATATCATTATTTATGTTGCCAGATGTTGCTGGCTGATACTAAAATAGCTTTCTTTTGATTTTCCTGATGAATATTTTATTTTTTCTCACTGTCAGATGTAAAGTCTGATGGCACACTGGTAGTATATCTACTGCGTCGGGTGTTACCATTTCGCATTGGCTAATTCAAGACTTCTACTTTTTTTAACCGTTAGATGGGAAAAACCTGATAGGATTTTGAAATTCAAAGATTTTAGCTGACGGTATTTAAAAATGTAAAGTGTTAATTTTTGACTTAAAAATGTCGGCAATCACATTTTTAATATAGTGAAAAAACAATAAAAAGGGCGATATTTGCATCCACAAAACATATTTCTTTATAGATGAGCAAGAAGGGAATTTTACTGGTAAATTTAGGAACACCTGATAGTCCGGCAACAGCCGATGTAAGAAAATACTTAGATCAATTTCTGATGGATGAACGGGTAATTGATATTCCTAAACTGAACAGAACATTATTGGTTAAAGGCATTATTGTTCCCTTCCGTAGTCCTAAAACGGCTAAACTATACAAAGAAATCTGGAATGAAAGCGGTTCACCGCTCTTATTTTACAGTAGGTTGCAGGCTAAAATGCTTCAGGAGAGATTGGGCAACGACTACCATGTTGAACTGGCTATGCGTTACCAAAGTCCATCCATTGCTTCGGCACTATCAAATCTAAAAGCAGGTTTGGTAGAAAGTATACAGGTGATACCCATGTTTCCGCAATATGCCTCTGCCAGTACTGGTTCGGTGATGCAACTGGTAATGGAATTGGTGAGCAAGTGGCCAACGGTTCCACCGATCTCATTCATTAATTCATTCCATGATAACGAATTAATGATTAAAGTTTTTGCCGAAAATGCCAGGAAACATCACGTAGAAAGTTATGATCATGTATTGTTCAGCTTCCACGGCTTGCCTGAACGTCAGCTTTTAAAATGTGACCATACTGGTAGCTATTGTTTAAAAACTGCCGATTGCTGTCAGACATTAAATGATACCAATAAATTTTGTTATTCAGCACAAGGGCATGATACTGCCAGGTTAATCGCTAAAGAATTAAACTTATCTAAAGATCAGTACACCGTTTGTTTCCAATCGCGTTTAGGTAAGGAGCCATGGGTGCAGCCTTATACTACCGATGTGTTAAAGAAATTGGCTGCCGAAGGAAAAAAACGTCTTTTGGTTTTTAGTCCGGCTTTTGTAGCCGATTGTTTGGAAACACTTTATGAAATCACTGTAGAATACCATGAGGAATTTAAGACTTTGGGTGGCGAACATGTTCAGTTAGTAGAAAGTTTAAACGATAGTCCTGTATTTATTGAGGCTTTAGCCGGAATGGTAAAATAGATTAACGATGGGAAGTTTTATTATTTTGATGGGCGTTTCAGGAAGTGGTAAAACAGTAATCGGAAAAGCCCTGGCGCCAAAAATAAATGCAGAATTTATAGATGGCGATAACCTGCATTCGCAACGGAATGTAGATAAAATGGCTGCGGGTATTCCGCTAACAGATGCCGATCGTTTAGATTGGCTACAGTTGATTGCTAAAGTTGGCCGCGAACATGCTGGCAATGGAGCCAACTGTATCATTGCTTGTTCTGCGCTTAAAAAATCTTACCGGGATCTGTTGAGAGTGGATAATCAATCGATACGTTTTGTTTATTTGAAAGGAAGTTTCGATTTGATCCACGATCGGATTGTGAAACGTGCTCATCAATATATGCCTTCCAGCTTATTGCAAAGTCAGTTTGAAACTTTGGAGGAACCACAGGCAAATGAACCAGATGTATTTACGGTTTCCATCGATCAAAGTATCCCCGAAATAGTTGAAGAAATTGTTAAGGCTGATCTGATTTCGTAATTACCGAAATAATCTGATCTGTTGCTCCTTTTTTATCCTCCACATATTTTCTCGCTGCATCGGCAGCATGTTGATTATTTGAGAAAGCATTAAAGGCATCAATTAGTTCTACAGTTGAGGATATACTTTTGGCTGCACCAATGGCAATAAGATCTTTTGCTTCCTGAAATTTATCGTATTTAGGTCCGAAAATTACCGGCAATCCAAATGCCGCGGCCTCTAAAGTATTATGAATCCCTGTCCCAAAACCACCACCAATGTAAGCTACTTTCCCGTATTGATATAATGAAGAAAGCATGCCAATGTTATCGATGATAAGCGTTTGGGGTTTAGCGTTTAGGGCTTTGGGGTCAGCACTGAAAACTGAAAACCGGACACTGTTAACTGAAAACTGTTTTTCAATACTTTCAATATGGCTTTCGTGGATCTCGTGTGGGGCGATGATAAATTTCCAATTCGGATATTTCTGGGGGAGATCTGATAATATTCTTTCGTCTTCCGGCCAGGTACTTCCGCAAACTAAAGTAGGGGCGCTACCAGTAAAGCTTTCAATAATGCCAAGCTGTTTTGGCGATTGTGCATTTTCATAAACCCGGTCGAAACGGGTATCACCACTTACGGTTACATTATTTAGTCCGATTGATTTTAAAAGGCTCTCGCTTTCTTTATTTTGTACAAAAAAGTAGGTAACAGATTTTAAAATATTGCAGTAAAAGCCGCCGTACCCTTTAAAAAAGGCCTGACTTTCTCTAAAGATTCCAGATATTACGTATAAAGGAATACTCTGTTCTTTTAATTCCTTAAAATAGAAATGCCAAAATTCATATTTGGTAAAAATAGCCATTTCCGGATTGATGCCAGCTATAAAACGTTTGGCATTAGCAGCAGTATCAATGGGGAGATAAAATACGTCGGCCAGGGCATAGTTTTTCCTAATTTCATATCCCGAAGGTGAAAAAAAAGTAACTATAATTTTCTTTGCCGGATAAAGGGCTTTTAATTTTTCTAGAACGGGTCTGCCTTGTTCAAATTCGCCTAGAGAAGCAAAATGGAACCATATATGTTTTTCGGCAGGATTAATTTTCTGGGCAATTAAGGTAAAGATATTTTTGCGGCCATTGATAAACAATTTGGCTTTAGGATTAAATAATGAGAATATCCTGATGAGTAAAGTATAGCCCCAGATTCCGATGATGTAAAGTAATTTCATATCTTCGTGCCAAGATAAAACGAATATATTTAAAAAACTTAAAAATATATGGAAGCCATACAATTTTACCGGGTATTCAAACTGAATAAATAAAATTGTGGCGTAGTTTGTAGCTGATAAAAATAAATTAACAGATGAAGATAGCCGTTATTGGTACTGGATATGTAGGTTTAGTTACCGGAACTTGTTTAGCAGAAACAGGAAATGATGTAATATGTGTGGATATTAATGAAGCAAAGGTAAAACAGATGCAGGCAGGCGAAGTGCCGATCTACGAACCTGGTTTAGATCTTTTGTTCCACAGAAATATCGAACAGGAAAGATTAACCTTTACCACCAACCTTGCCGATGCAGTAAAAGAAGCGCAGATTATTTTTATGGCATTGCCAACGCCTCCGGGTGGTGATGGAGCAGCCGATCTATCGTACATTCTCGGTGCTGCGAAAGACATTTCCAAACTAATCACTGAATATAAGGTGATCGTAAATAAGTCAACCGTTCCGGTGGGTACTGCCGATAAGGTAAAAGCTGTTTTTGCTGAAAATACTTCGGTTGAAGTAGATGTGGTTTCGAACCCTGAATTTTTAAGAGAAGGCGTAGCGGTTGATGACTTTATGAAACCAGACCGTGTGGTATTGGGTACCAAAAGCGAAAAAGCTAAAAAATTAATGGCCGAACTATATGGGCCTTATGTACGTCAGGGTAATCCTATTCTTTTTATGGATGAGCGTTCGTCTGAACTGACCAAGTACGCCGCAAACTCCTTCCTCGCTACTAAAATCACTTTCATGAACGAGATTGCAAACCTTTGCGAACTTGTAGGCGCTGATGTTGATGCAGTAAGAAGAGGGATAGGTTCTGATGAGCGTATCGGTAAACGATTCCTTTTCCCGGGGGTGGGTTACGGTGGTTCATGTTTTCCGAAAGATGTCCAGGCTTTGGTCAAATCATCTGATGATTATGCTTACGACTTTCAGATCCTGAAATCGGTAATGGAAGTTAACGAAAAGCAAAAAACAGTCCTTGTTGATAAGGTGTTAAAATATTATAAGGGTGATATAAAAGGCAAACATTTTGCACTTTGGGGTTTGGCCTTTAAGCCAGAAACCGACGATATCCGTGAGGCACCAGCCTTATATATTATCGACGAACTGGTTAAGAATGGGGCTACTGTTTCTGTTTTTGATCCGGAGGCAATGGCCAATGTTAAAAATGTTATTGGCGATAAGGTAAGTTACGCTAAAAACCAATATGAAGCTTTAGAAGGCGCTGATGCACTCCTGATTGCAACAGAATGGTCGGTTTTCCGTAACCCTGATTTTGATAAAATAGATAGCATCCTCAAAAATAAAATCGTTTTTGATGGCCGGAATTTATACGATCTGCAAAAAATGATCGATCTTGGCTATTATTATAATAGTATTGGCAGAAAATTGATAGATTAAAATGGGGCAGAAAAGGATATTGATTACGGGTGCTGCCGGATTTCTAGGTTCGCACCTTTGCGACCGTTTTGTAAAAGAAGGCTATCATGTTATTGGAATGGATAACCTGATTACAGGGGATATGGCCAATATCGAACACCTGTTCAAACTGGAAAATTTTGAGTTTTACAACCACGACGTTTCCAAATTTGTTCACGTTCCAGGTAAGCTGGATTATATCTTGCATTTCGCCTCACCTGCAAGTCCGATTGATTATCTTAAAATCCCGATTCAGACGCTTAAGGTAGGTTCTTTGGGAACGCATAATCTTTTAGGATTGGCGCGTAATAAAAATGCAAGGATGCTGATTGCGTCAACTTCTGAAGTGTATGGTGATCCAAACGTAAACCCACAGCCTGAAGAATATTGGGGCAATGTAAACCCTGTTGGTCCGCGTGGTGTTTACGATGAGGCGAAACGTTTTCAGGAGGCCATTACCATGGCTTACCATACTTTTCATGGTGTAGAAACCCGTATTGTGAGGATTTTTAATACCTACGGACCGAGAATGCGCCTTAATGATGGCAGAGTTTTACCTGCTTTTATAGGGCAGGCATTAAGGGGAGAGGATCTAACTGTTTTTGGTGATGGAAGTCAGACACGCTCTTTTTGTTATGTAGATGATCTGATTGAAGGTATTTATCGGTTGTTAATGAGTGATTATGCCCAACCGGTTAACATTGGTAATCCCGATGAAATTACGATCAAACAGTTCTGTGAGGAAATTATTAAACTAACAGGCACCACACAAAAAATTGTTTATAAGGAACTTCCACAAGATGATCCGAAACAGCGCAGACCAGACATTACCAAAGCAAAAGAGCTATTGGGTTGGGAGCCTAAAATAGGCCGTGCCGAAGGATTAAAAATTACTTACGAATACTTCAAGTCATTGCCCCCAGAGGCTTTGGCTAAAATTGATCATAAAGACTTTACCACATTTAACCGTTAAAATGGCAAAAATATTAGTTACTGGTGGAACAGGATACATTGGTTCGCACACAGCTGTAGAATTACATCACGCAGGATACGAAGTTGTAATTATCGATAACCTCTCTAACTCGAATATCAAAATTTTAACCCAGCTGCATGCCATCACCGGCAAATGGTTCGATTTTCACGAAATTGATCTTCGGGACGAAAAAGCGGTGCAAGAATTTGCAGAAAACCATACAGATATTGATGGGATTATTCATTTTGCAGCGTCTAAAGCAGTAGGTGAATCGGTAGAGCAACCCTTAAAATATTATAAAAACAACTTTTACGGATTGATTAACCTGTTAACCTCGTTTAACAGGAAAATTAATTTTGTATTTTCTTCATCATGTACCGTTTATGGGCAACCAGAAACCTTGCCTGTAACCGAGGCTGCACCTGTGCAGAAAGCAGAATCTCCTTATGGAAATACCAAACAGATCGCTGAAGAAATTTTAGCTGAAACTGCTGCGGTAACACCTGATTTAAATGTAATTGCTTTACGTTATTTTAATCCGGTTGGCGCTCACGAAACCGCTTTGATCGGAGAACTACCAAACGGGGTGCCTGCAAACCTGGTTCCTTTTATTACCCAATCTGCCATTGGTAAACGCGGTCCGATTACGGTTTATGGCAATGATTACGATACGCCAGATGGTTCGGCTATTCGCGATTATATCCATGTGGTAGATCTTGCAAAAGCACATGTTGCCGCTATAAAAAAATTAGAAGATGGAAACCCGAACGGTAATTACGATGTTTTCAATATCGGTACCGGCAAAGGATCTTCAGTTTTAGAGATTATTGCTGCTTTTGAAAAAGTAAACGGCGAAAAACTGGATTATAAAATCGGTCCGAGGAGGGCAGGAGATATTGTTCAGATTTATGGAGACGTACAGAAATCTAATAAGGAACTCGGCTGGAAGGCCAACCTCGATATTAATGAAATGATGCGCTCGGCTTGGGAGTGGGAAAAATACATTAAGGCTAATCCTTTTTAAATGAAGTTATCGGAGCACAAAGATTTAAAAAATGCCATTACCGAACTGCCTGTTAAAGAAAAAGACAAGCTGTTACTGCGTTTGGTAGCGAAAGATAAAGTGCTTACCGAACATCTTCACTATAAACTATTAGAGGATGAGGCTGATCTGGAAGATCGTAAAGAAAGGATTAAAGCTGATGTTGATGAACAGATTCCTGAACTGAAAAAACTAAATGCCAAAGAGGCTTTAGTAAAAGTAAGGAAGATGATTACCTCTGTTAATCATTTTTATAAAGTGACAAAAGACCCTATAGGAGAGGTCGAACTAAAACTGTTTATACTTAATGCCATCCCTTTAGATTATAAAAAATCAGCTTTTGGTTATCGCGATTTTATGATGCTTTTTAGTGTTTATTACATTAAAACGGTTGCGGTAACCATTAATAAATTCAAAAAACTTCATGAAGACCTGCAGTTCGATTTAAGTGAAAGCTTGAATCAGTTGCTAGATAAAATCTATTCCTCTAAATTAGCTGGCGCAGCAGAAGCTAGTAATTTGCCAAAAGAGATCAGTTAAAGCTATGACCTATCATGATGTTCGGATTTTTTAAAAAGAAAAAGAAAATAGCGCCCGAATTTAATTTTTCAGGTATTAAGACAGATATGCATTCTCATATTATTCCTGGAATTGACGATGGTGCAAAAGACCTTAAAGATTCATTGCTGCTTGCTAAAAAGTTTAAGGCCTTGGGCTATCAAAAACTGATTGCTACACCTCACATCATGGCTGATTATTTCCGTAATACACCAGATACCATTAACCGTGGATTGGATATCTTAAGAAAAGGACTCGAAGAGAATGAAATCGATTTAAAAGTTGATGCTGCGGCTGAATATTATCTGGATGAAACGCTGGAAAAGAAAATCAGGCAGAAAGAGGTGCTAACTTTTGGAGAAAACTACCTTTTGTTCGAACTTTCTTATATTAACCCCCCTCAAAACCTGATTGATTTTATAAAAATAATACAAGATGCGGGTTATAAACCCGTTTTGGCTCACCCGGAAAGATATTCGTATTACCATAATACTTTCGAAAATTATCATCAGGTCAGAGAAACAGGTTGTCTGTTCCAGTTAAATTCTATTGCTTTAACAGGTTATTACGGTAAAGGAGCGAAAAAAGCAGCGGAAAGCATGGTAGAGAAACATCTGGTCAATTTTCTGGGCAGTGATATGCATCATTTAAGACATGCCGCCGCGCTCGAAGATAGCCTTAACACTCCCTCAATGCAACAGTTGCTTACACAACATCAACTTAATAACGTGTTGCTTTAATGTTCATTGGTTCACTTGTCATTTGTTCGGCATATTTTATATGCTATTGGTTGACATCCAATGTGCTGATGATTGATAGCTTCGTTGACTAAAGCAGGTGGGCAGGCTAATTCGTTTATACAATTAACCAATTTAAACAGTTAATCGATTAACGCATTAGGACTTGAACCAATAAACCATTGGCCACTGAACTAATGAACCAATTCTATTCATACCTTAACGCCTCTACAGGATCTAGCCTGGAGGCTTTTTTTGCCGGATAATAGCCCGATAGAATTCCAACAAGTACACATAATACAAAGCCGCCAATAATAAACAGCCATGGAATTAAGAATGAACCACCCATAGCCAGTGAAATCAGGTTTCCTAAAACAATTCCGAGAAAAATACCGAATACACCACCAATTAAACAGATTACTACGGCCTCAATTAAAAACTGGCGACGGATTACTTTTGGGTTGGCACCAATTGCTTTACGGATACCAATTTCACGTGTACGTTCGGTAACTGAAACCAGCATGATATTCATTAAACCTATTGAGGCTCCAATTAAAGTGATAATACCAATTGCAACACCACCAATGGCCACAAAGGCCAGGTTTTCGAATAATGTTTGCGCAATGGCATCACTTTTGGTAATCTCGAAATTATTGGTTTCGTTTACCTTTACTTTGCGGATGTTTCTGAATAGGGCAGTAGATTCGCCAATAATGTTTTCCTGCATATCATTACTAGGTACCATTACTGTAATGGTGTAAGATGGATTGGCATTGGCATTAATCTGCTTTGCTTTTAGCAGCGGCACATAAACAGCCCTGTCGCCACTAAAGCCCATACTCGATCCTTTTTTCTCTAATATGCCAACAATTTTAAACCGGTTATTGCCTACATTAATCAGCTTATCCAAAGGATCTGCATCTTTGAACAATTTTTCTACTACTTCGCCGCCAACAATACAAACATTACTTCCCAACTGTATTTCAGAAACGCTAAAATTTCTCCCTTGTGAGAGATTTAAACCTTGAGCGCCCAAGCCATTTTCATCAATTCCCTGAACGTTAATATTTGGGTTGGTTTTTAAACTG
Organism: Pedobacter sp. PF22-3; assembly: GCF_026239555.1. Lineage (GTDB taxonomy): Bacteria > Bacteroidota > Bacteroidia > Sphingobacteriales > Sphingobacteriaceae > Pedobacter. The sequence continues at coordinate 112,632 of NZ_JAPIVP010000018.1, forward strand.
CCATATTTTATAGTGGAGCCACCACTGGCAAAAACACTTACGGCAACAGTAGCCGGAGTATTTAAGCTATCTTTAAACTTAACGGCATCTTCGTAACGAATGGCTTTAAAAGGTTTTGGTCTTTTCCCATTCCCGATCCTGATTCCCGTACCACGGTTCCTGATGGTGAATGAGTTGGCTCCCATACTACTAAAAGCATCTGTCATACTTTTTTTTACAGCATCAAGCGTGGTTAAAATCCCCACCAAAGCCATTAAACCAATGGCAATAATTAAGGCGGTAAGCATAGTGCGCAAGCGGTTCGCTTTAATAGATTCTAATGCCAGTCGGATGTTTTCTCTGTAATTCATTTATGGTAAGTATCAAGTATCGGATCAAGTATTGAGTATCAAGTATTAAGATGGATGAACCTTATACCCTACACCTTATGCCTTCAACCTCTATGGGTAAAAATAAAAAAAGTCCCGATGTTTAGACAAGGGGACTGCATGATATGTTACAAGAATATTTTATTTATGCCGAGAAACTCGTGCCACAGCCGCAAGTACTGGTTGCATTGGGGTTAACGAAAGTAAAACCACGCGAATTTAAACCATCCTGCCAGTCGATCATCATGCCCATTAAGTACATCTGATGTGCTTTATTCATGAAAACCTTAATGCCCTCAATAAAATATTCCTGATCGCCATCTTTTTTCTGATCAAACCCTAAAACGTAGTTCATGCCAGCGCAACCACCGCCCTCTACGCCAACGCGTAATCCGTAATCCTCGCCAATCTCCTGCTGATCTTTTAATTTATATAACTCTTTAGCTGCTCCTTCAGAAAAAGTAACTGGTGCAAATGCTGTATCAACTGTTGTGCTCATGTTATTTAAATTTTATCTGTTACAAATATAAATAATAATGTACATTTTTGCTTTTAACGGACAGTTAATATTACTGTACTTAAACAATACTTATGAATATACAACAGATTTTAATCGATATAATAATCTTATTTGCAGGCATTTTCATTGCATTAATGGCAGTTTATTATATGTTGAAGAATGATATCCAACGTTTCTTTAACTTAAAAAATATTGAACTGAACAAAGAAAGCCGCGCGCATATTTTGCCCTTACGCTTGCAGGCGCACGAACGTTTAATTATATTTATTGACCGTATTAATCCGGCTAACTTACTTGTTCGTTTACATCAGCAAGGAATTGCAATCGCTACTTTACAAGCTGGAATTTTAAATGAAATCCGCTCAGAGTACCAACATAACATTACCCAACAATTGTATATAAACAGTGTGACTTGGGGGGTGGTAAGAAAATTAAAAGATGATACCATTGCCATGGTCAATAATGCCGTACAAGGTTTACCCGCCGATGTAAATGGAATTGAACTCAGCAAAGCAATTTTACAGCACATGGCCAGTATAGATGAAAATCCTTACGATTTAACAATCGAATTAATCAAGAAAGACATTCATATGCTTTTTTAGGGTTAACTGGTTAATCGTTTAAATCGGTTAATTGCTTGAATAAATTATTAGCCGTTTTGCTTAGTTAACCGATTAACCAGTTTCAACAATTAACCAAATAAGTTATGAACTATCAAACCGTTGACTACGAACCAGCAAAGAACTAATGGCTAATAAACCATTGAACTAACCAATATGAGCGAGAACAAGCATACCACCACTTCGGGGATTGAAATAAAAGCTTTGTATACCGAGGCGAAACCAATGGAAGAGCTACCTGGAGAGTTTCCTTTTACCAGGGGAATTCAGAAAGATATGTACCGTGGCCGCTTGTGGACGATGCGGCAGTATGCCGGTTTCTCGACCGCTGAAGCATCAAACAAGCGTTATCATTATTTATTGGCTCAGGGAACAACCGGATTATCTGTTGCTTTTGATCTTCCAACGCAAATTGGTTACGACTCTGATCATGAAATGGCTGATGGAGAGGTAGGCAAGGTGGGAGTGGCTATCGATTCATTAAAGGATATCGAAATTTTATTTGATGGTATTGAGCTGAAAAATATCACGACTTCGATGACGATCAATGCAACGGCTTCAATTTTGCTGGCCATGTATATTGCGCTGGCCAAAAAACAAGGTGCAGATTTAAAGCAGATTTCGGGCACTATACAGAATGATATTTTAAAAGAATATGCAGCGAGAGGAACATACATCTATCCGCCAAAGCAATCTATGCGGTTAATTACCGATATTTTTGAGTTTTGCAGTAAAGAAGTACCTAAATGGAATACCATTTCCATCTCTGGCTACCATATTCGCGAAGCTGGCTCTACGGCTGTGCAAGAACTTGCGTTTACATTGGCTAATGGCAAAACTTATCTAAAAGCCGCTTTAGATAAAGGTTTAGATATAAACATCTTTGCCAAACGTTTGTCATTCTTCTTCAATTGCCATAATAATTTCTTTGAAGAAATAGCTAAATTCAGAGCTGCAAGGCGTATGTGGGCGAAAATTACTAAAGATTTGGGCGCAACAGATGAAAAGGCCCAGATGTTAAGGTTCCACACCCAAACCGGAGGTTCAACCTTAACCGCGCAACAGCCATTAAACAATGTGATCAGGGTTAGCAACCAGGCTATGGCTGCGGTTTTAGGTGGAACACAGTCGCTGCATACCAATGGTTATGACGAAGCGCTTTCACTTCCAACAGAATCTGCTGCGAAAATTGCTTTACGTACTCAACAGATTATTGCTTTTGAGAGTGGGGTTACCGATACGGTAGACCCACTGGCGGGGTCGTTTTTTGTAGAAAGTTTAACAGATGAAGTAGAAGCCGCTGCCTGGTCTTATATCGATAGGATAGATGCCATGGGAGGATCAGTTAATGCCATTGAAAGCGATTATATGCAGAATGAAATTGCTGTTGCAGCTTATCAATATCAAAAAGAAATAGAAAGTGGCGAAAGGATCTCGGTTGGGGTAAACAAGTTTACGCAAGAAGAGGAAGGTTTAACTGAGGTATTCAATATAGATGATTCTATCCGCAAGCTGCAATCTGAAAAACTTGATCATTTAAAATCTACCCGAAACCAGGTAGCGGTTGAGCAAGCGCTGCAGCAATTGGGCGAAGCGGCCAAAGGTGAAGCCAACCTGATGCCCTTGATTATTGATGCCGTTGAAAAATATGCTACGCTTGGCGAAATTGCAGATGTATTCAGAAATATTTTTGGGGTTTATTAAATGAATAGTAAACCGCTTGTTTTTGTTGCTTAATAACAAATTAAAACTAATGGTATTCAGATTTGATGACTGGCGATGAAACGATCTAAAATTATTTTGGCTTACATTAAAAATGTGCTTCGAAACTGTCGTAAAACTCATACAATTATCGCTTTTAATGGAATGTTTTAAACTTTTCTCTTGAATCGATATTTATTTATTTTAGTTATGGCTTTGATTTTCAGTTTATTTGAGATTTAATAATGCTAAAACGGTTAAACAATTGCTAGAATGGCTTAAATTTTGCTTTTAAAGCAGCAATTCGACGTGATGAAAGAATACTGATGATAAATAATAATTAATGTGGATAACCCATGTTAATAAATAGTTATCAACATAAAAAATTGAGGTTAAGCGGGCTACTATATTCCTTATCAGTATGTTACGATTTATTTGAAATTTTTGTTTAAAATGTTGATAATTTTGTCAATATTCGTAGTCCCTAAACGGACCATCCCTTTAATTCGAATAGGCACTGTAAACCAATAAATTATAGAAATCGCAATGGAAAAAACTTGTACAGAAGTGTGGAAGAACTGTCTTCAAATTATTAAGGATAATATTCCGGGCCAAAGTTTCAAAACTTGGTTCGAGCCAATAACGGCTCTTAAATTGGAAGGCAAGGTTTTAACCATACAGGTGCCAAGTTTGTTCTTTTACGAATGGCTTGAAGAACATTATGTGGGCTTGCTGCGCAAGACCGTAAAAAAACAACTTGGAGAGGATGGCAGGTTGGAATACAACATCGTTGTAGATAAATCATCAAACAGCGGTAATCCTTATACGACCAATATGCCCTCAAATGGAAATGGAGCGGAGGCAAAGGTACAATCGATGCCGATTCCGGTTTCCATTAATAAGGATATTAAAAACCCATTTATTATCCCTGGATTAAAAAAATTAAATGTTGATCCACAATTAAACGCTAACTATACTTTCGAAAATTATATTGAGGGAGATTGCAATCGCTTGGCACGTTCTGCAGGTTACGCTGTAGCGGCTAAACCAGGAGGTACTTCTTTTAACCCTTTAATGATTTATGGGGGAGTTGGTTTGGGTAAAACACACCTGGCGCAGGCAATCGGCAATGAGATTAAACGCAGCATGCCAGATAAATTGGTGATCTACGTAAGTTGTGAGAAATTCTGTCAGCAGTTTGTAGATTCCTTAAAAAACAACACCATTAACGACTTCGTTAATTTTTACCAGGCAATGGATGTAATCATCATGGATGATGTGCACAACTTTGCAGGCAAAGAAAAAACACAGGATATTTTCTTCCACATTTTTAATCACCTACATCAATCAGGTAAACAGGTAATCTTAACATCCGATAAAGCACCGAAAGATTTAGCTGGTTTGGAAGAACGTTTATTGAGCCGATTTAAATGGGGCTTATCTGCAGATTTACAGATTCCTGATCTAGAAACGCGTATCGCTATTTTAAGGAAAAAAATGTATGCAGATGGTATTGAGTTACCAGGCGAAGTGGTAGAGTATGTGGCGCATAACATTGATAATAATGTGCGTGAGTTAGAGGGGGCTATGGTATCTCTTCTGGCGCAGGCTACTTTGAATAAAAAAGAAATCGATTTAGCCCTGGCTAAACAGATGTTGAAGAACTTTATCAAAAATACTTCAAAAGAAATTTCAATGGAATACATCCAGAAATTGGTTTGCGAGTATTTCGAGGTTCCTGTTGATATGGTGAAGTCGCAAACACGTAAGCGCGAAATTGTTCAGGCCCGTCAGATTTCGATGTATCTTTCTAAAAGTCATACTAAATCATCACTAAAAACAATTGGTGCTTTCTTTGGTGGCCGCGATCATAGTACCGTAATTTATGCTTGTCAGACTGTGGAAGATTTAATCGATACAGATAAGAAATTTAAAGCTTACGTACACGATATTCAAAAGAAATTAAAAATGAGCTAAGCTTTTACAGGCTTATTGCTCAATAAAAAAGCAGCCAGATGTTTAAAATCTGGCTGCTTTTTTTACCTATAATTTTTGAGATAGGAATAAGGGGCCTATCTCAGATTTTATTAACCTTTAGCTATTTCTTCGAGCCCGTAAAACAAAGCTGCAACATGTAAGGCCTGGGCTATTTTATTTTCTTTAATCAGTTGTTTTACTTCTTCAACAGTATATTCTTCAACATTTAAAATTTCATGTTCATCTAAATGCTGTTCATGGGTTTTGATGCCACCTGTTAAGAAATAAGTGAAGGTTCTGTTATCTGAAGTTGCCGGATTGGGATAAAGTTCAGCAATAAATTTACAGGTTTTAAAACTGTAGCCGGTTTCTTCCAATAGCTCACGTTTCACCGCAAACTCCGGAGCTTCATCACCATCAATTACTCCACCGGGAACCTCAAGCGAAATAATATCGGCTGCATGGCGGTACTGGCGTACCATAATTATTTTTCCAGTCTCTGTAAGCGCTATTGCATTAACCCAGTTTGGATACTCTAAAACGTAATAATCATCTTTGATCACACCACCCGGAAGTTTCACTTCATCAACGCGCAAGGTAGCCCACTGTTCGCGTACCAAATATTTAGAGGCAAGTTTCTGCCACTTTTCTATAATCATTTATTTGTATTGTTTATTTAGTTTAGCGCCATGCGCTTAGCATATGTATTGCTGTATTGTTTTCTGGCGGTGCAAATTTACCAAATGTACAATCTTATGCTCATCAGACAAGTATTGATAAACTAAATTAAGTTTTGGTGCAATGGTTTGGTTACGCTCCTGACTTACGCCTAACTCATAGTACAGAAATTCGCTCAACGAATCCAGCTTTTCAGGAGGAAGGTTACTTTTAGTTAACCAATTTTCAAAAACAGAAAGGTCTTCATTTTCAAGAGTTTCTTTTGGCAATTGGAAGCCGCCTTCCATAGTTTCTTCAAAAAGTTGATTGGCCTCTGCTAATTTACCTTCTAATTTGAGCCCCATAATGCGGGCCAAAACCTGGGCCAGTTTCTGTATTTCTGCTGTAATTAAATCTCTTCTATACATTATTGTTGTAATGTTAGGTTGTTCAAAAGTTAAAATATTCTGTAACGTTCAAAACAAAATCTTTTCCAATCTACGGACTACGGACTACGGACTACGGACTACGGACTACGGACTACGGACTACGGACTACGGACTACGGACTACGGACTAACCTACCAGCTTCCGCTGCTACCACCTCCACCAAAGCTTCCTCCGCCAAAACCACCAAATCCACCGCCTCCTCCACCAGAAGAACCACCGCCCCAGCCACCGCTGCTTCGGCCACCGCCACTTCCAAACAGCATCGCCCAAAATAGTGCATTAGATGCTCCACGTCCGCCGATTACTTCGCTTCCGCCTCCGCCACCTTTTCGCATAATGATGATAATCACAATTACAATAATAATAATGATGACGATGCTACCCGAACCACCTTTTTTTGATGAGGCTTTCGGGTTATCGTTTTTATATTCACCTCTGGTATATTTTATAATCGATGTGGTAGCTTCATCAAGGCCTGCGTAATAGTTCCCAGCTCTAAAATTGGGTTTAATATCATTATCAATAATACGTTTGGCATAAATATCAGGTAAGGCACCTTCCAGGCCGTAGCCTGTTTGGATAGAAATTTTTCGATCGCCAACGGCCACAACGATCATAATGCCGTTGTTTTTGCCATTTTGGCCAACACCCCATTTTCTGCCCAGTTCTACGGCATATTCATTAATGTCATAATCGCCTATGGATTTTAAAATAGCAACGGCGATCTGTGTAGAAGATGAATCGTTAAAGGTTCCGAGCTTATTTTCGAGCGCCTGTTTCTGATCTGCCGATAATACATTTGCGTAATCGTTAACTAAAGTGCTAGGCTTTTCTGGAAAATCCTGCGCAAAAGCAAAAGTGAATAATAAACTGAATAATGATAAAAGGAATATTTTCTTCATCTTATTTGTTTTTTAGGTTATCCATAAAAACAATATCGTTCGGCAATTCATTAATATCACCTTTTTGCGGAGGGAAGAATAAAGCTAACTTTTCTCCAGCCAATGCTACCCCTGCAATAATCCCATCAGCCAGATTACCTTTCGCAAAATGTGCTGTCATGGCAATTTTAGTAGTTTCCCAAAAGTTGTCAGGTACCACTTGGTGAATGCCAACATCGCCTATAATGGCAAATTTATGGTCGGCATGTGCCAGGTAGATCAGCACACCATTTCTTTTTGCAGTTTTATCCATATCCAGTTTAGCAAAATATTCGGTGGCCTTTTCATACGGATCGCCTGCGCAATGTTTATCAATAGCAATCCTAATTTCTCCGGAAGTTGCTCTTTCTGCATCGGAGATTGCATTTGCTATTCTTTCTTGTTCAATATCTGAAAATAATGGCATGTACTTATTTTTATATGAAGTAAAAAGGGTAATAAATGTTCAGTTAATAAACATTCACTACCCTTATATGTTGTGTTAAGAATATTAAAATTCTACTTTAGGTGCGTCTTTTGCAGAAGCATCAGCCTCAAAATATCCTTTAGGTTTAAAGCCGAACATGCCAGCAGTTAAATTGGTAGGGAAAGATCTGATTTTACCATTATATTCCTGTACTGCATCGTTAAAATCTTTGCGGGCAACAGTAATCCTGTTTTCGGTACTTTCCAACTGTGCCGATAAATCACTAAATTGTTGTGTAGCCCTTAGTTCAGGATAATTTTCAGTGATGGATAATAATTTACCCAAAGCCTGACTCAATTGTCCTTGAGCAGCCTGGTATTTTTGAATGTTCTCTGGTGTTAGCTCATCAGCTTTAACCGTCATCTGGGTTGCTTTTGCACGTGCTTCGGTTACTGCTGTTAAAGTACCCTGCTCAAATTTAGCTGCACCTTTTACGGTAGCCACCAGGTTCGGAATTAAATCTGCTCTTCTTTGATACTGGGTTTGCACGGTTCCCCATTTCGATTTAACGTTCTCATCCAATTTAACCATGCTGTTATATCCGCATGAACTTAAAGTGCTCACTGCAATAACTGCAGCTAAAAATCCAAATATTAATCTTTTCATTTTTATGGTTTTGTCTTTTTAATAGAATTGATTTATGGTCAATTTACGAATTAGATATCAAATTGCATGCCTTTGTTACACTTTGAATGATTATATGACAGGTTGGCAAGGGCTACAATAATTAATGAGGTGAAATTTGGATGTTTTGGTTGGCGAATGGAATAATGAACCGGCCTTATATCCAACCGTTTTTTTGTTTGGAGCGCAGGGCCTTTTCGGTTTTTTTTAAGTGCGTTTCCGCTCTCCGCTTTATCCCGATGAAAACCTCTAAAACAAGCAAGCGCACCAAAATATTATATAATCTGGTGCTTAATCGGGATGCCCGCTCCGATCGGGGCTAAAAACTTTGGGCTGTGGCACAGAAAACCAGCATAGTAGCAGAAAAATAACTTAATTAAACCTGATCGAACGGATGCCTCCAATTTTTCATTGGGGCAGAAGGGAGAGCGGGACTATAGTTTCCAATGAAATACTGCAATTGCTTTCCAAAAAATATAAAAGTATCACTTTAGTCTGCTAATAGTTTTTATTCATAATCTGAAATCATCAAATATGCTATCAGATGCCTATCTTTGTACTGTTCGGGATAAAAACCTGACTAATTATGCAAAAAGACATCGAAATTACTTTGCTCCCGCATGAGGTTGAGCAAACTGAAGTTATTAAACAGAAACTCGCCGAAGGCCTAAAACTATCCGGAACAAGGATAAAAGGCTACGAAATTCTGAAAAGATCGATCGATGCCCGTTCCAGAAAGGTTATTTTCCGTTTACAGGTAAGGGTTTTTGTAGATGAAGAAGCCGTTACTGAAGTTTATCACATCAACTATCCCAACGTGAGCGATGCTAAGCCCGTAATTATTATCGGCGCCGGTCCGGCGGGTTTATTTGCGGCTTTGCAATGCATCGAAAATGGATTAAAACCCATTATTATCGAAAGGGGTAAAGATGTTAAACAGCGACGGAGAGATCTGGCTGCTATAAACAAGCAGGGATTGGTGAATACCGAATCTAATTATTGTTATGGCGAAGGTGGTGCCGGAACCTATTCTGATGGTAAACTATATACCCGTTCCAACAAACGTGGTGACATTAATAAAGTGTTGCAGGTTTTTGTAAATCATGGGGCAGAAGCGGATATCGCGATTGATGCCCGTCCACATATAGGCACCAATAAACTTCCACATATCATCACTTCGATAAAAGATACGATCCTGAATGCCGGAGGTGAAGTGATGTTCGATAGCCGGATGACTGATATTTTGATCGAATTTGGAAAAGTAAAAGGCATTGAGATAAATTTTGAAGAAAAATTGTTGGCTGATGATATCATCTTGGCAACTGGTCACTCTGCAAGAGATGTGTACGAATTATTGAACAGTAAAAATATTCTGATTGAGGCAAAACCATTTGCTTTAGGCGTACGGATTGAACATCCTCAGGAAATTATTGATTCAGCGCAGTACCATTGCGATATCCGTTCTGAATTTTTGCCGCCAGCTTATTACAGTTTAGTTGAGCAAGTTGGTGCACGCGGCGTATTTTCTTTTTGTATGTGCCCCGGAGGTATAATTGCTCCCTGTTCTACTGGCGAAAATGAAATAGTGGTTAACGGCTGGTCGCCATCTAAAAGGAATAATCCTTTCGCTAATTCTGGAACAGTAGTTCAGGTGACGTTAAATGATGTTCAAGGTTATGATCCGCTGAGGATGTTGCATTTTCAATCGGATATCGAGAAAATGGCTTTTGAGGCCGGTGGCGGAAATCTGGTTGCGCCTGCACAACGTATGGTTGATTTTGTGAACAACAAATTATCGATAGATTTGCCAAAGAACTCCTATTTACCTGGTACCAAAAGTTCCATGCTGGATAATATTTTACCCCATTTCGTATCAGATAGTTTACGTGCAGCATTACCCTTGTTTGGGAAAAAGATTAAGGGCTATTATACCAACGAAGCCATTTTGGTAGGGGTAGAAAGCAGAACGTCCTCTCCTGTCAGAATTCCGAGAGATAAAGAAACCTACCAGCATCCGCAGGTAAAAGGTTTATATCCCTGTGCGGAAGGAGCAGGTTATGCCGGCGGAATTGTGTCAGCAGCAATAGATGGAATTAACTGTGCAAATGCAATATTGAACGCATCTTAACAAACTTTATAGCATGCCAATTGTTATTTTGGTATGTTTAATATCACGAACGAAATAAAAAAAGCTTTTAACGGAGATGCCTGGCATGGTAACCATGTGATGCAGACACTAAATAATGTTAATCCAGAAAGTGCATTTAGCCATTTTGTTCCTGGCGCGCATTCTATTGCAGAAATTGCCTTACATTTAACCGCATGGACAGAAGAAGTTTCTTCCAGGTTGATCGGTAAGCCAGCTGCTGAGCCTGAAAGGGGTGATTGGCCTGAACCTGAAGCGCGGACAGCCCAGGCTTGGGAACGCATTATCTTTGATTTTAAGATTGCTAACGAAGAACTCATCCGCATTTGCGAAAGCTTAAAAGATAGCCATTGGAATGAGGAAATAAAAGATGAGCGTAATCCTGCTTTAGGCACGGGGGTAACCAATGCCGAACTCGTAAGCGGGCTGGCACAGCACCATGCGTATCACTCTGGTCAGATTGCATTATTATCTAAATATTAAGACTAAAGAGATGAAGAAAACATTGATTATAGGCGCATCGCCAGATCCATCCAGGTATGCATACAAGGCAGCTCATATGCTCAAGCGTTTCAATCATGATATTGTTAATGTTGGCATAAAACAGGGAGAAGTGGCAGGTATTGAAATCGAAAAGCCTGGAGAAATTCATCAGGATATTGATACCGTTACCTTATATATAGGTCCTGCTTTGCAGCCACAATACCACGATTATATTCTGGCTACAAAACCTAAAAGAGTAATCTTCAACCCCGGCACCGAAAATTACGAATTGGAGAAATTATTGGATCAGCACGGTATCGAACCTGTTGAAGCCTGCACTTTAGTATTACTAAGTACCGGGCAATATTAAAACCGGTATACTATACCCCAATTTACGTAATCAGCCTGGGCAAAGTGCATATAGGTCTTGGCTTGTAAACCCAGGTGTGGAGTAATGTTAAAAGTTGGGCCAAATGTCCAGTACCAGGTCGCTTTATCCATCAATCTGTTGTAGTGAATGTATTTCCCGATCTGAGCTGCAACAGTTACCCTCCATAAATTAATGTCGGCACCAACACTAATGCCTGTGCGCCATTTATCATAGGAAGTACCGTAGTTTTGAAATGTATTAACATAATTATTGGGATCGAAAGTGGTATAATAATAAACCGCGTCTGCACCTGCCTTAAGCGACATTACATCATTCAGGTAAAAATTGTAACCTGCATATATTCCGCTTTTGTATAGGCTTTTACTTCTATCACCAAATACCCCCCTCGCACCCAAACCGGCACTAAGCTCGATCGAACTCCGCTGTAAAGTGGTATAGGTGCTTTTCCGCTCCTCAGTCAATGTTTTTGGATTGTTGAGCTTAAGCCCGATGTAAATATTCCCTGTGTTTAATCCGCCATTTGGAACAGTTGCCCCTCCGTTTGAGACATGTAGGAAACCAAAACCCAAAAGTAGATCAGTATATTGGCTCATTGGTAGCTCCATACCTAAATCTGCTTTAATGGTTTCGTTAACCGGGCTTCCTAAAAATCTGTTTTTGGTATTATTAAAGTAATACTTGTTTGTGTAACCCAAGCCAACACCAGGCGTAAAATTAAATTTCGCTTTTCCTACTTTGAATAATTGAAAATCCATCTGGGCCACCAAGCCATATACCTGTCCAAAAGCATTGGCCGAAGTATCTTTTGTGCCTTTAAGTTTGCTTAAATCTCTAAAAATAAAGCCGATCCCGTAAGATTTAGCGGCACTAAATCCAATCCATTTATCACTATTCTGGCTAATTTCCTTAAAATAAGCTGCATCAAATCCTGTAATCTGGTCCTGAAACAAATGTCCCTGATCTTCATTGATATGTGTCCCGAATATGGGCTTAAGAATAATAGAATGATTCTCAGGAGCAATTTGAGCCTTCGCAACTGAGCAGCCTATAATAACGAAAATAAAAATGAGTAGTTGTTTTTTCATTAGTTTTTACTAAAACGGTAAGCAAGACTATAAAAGGCATAACGGTAGCCAGTGGCACTGTTTTTAACTTCGTTAGAAGTAAAGGTAGCCGTATAGTTGGCTGTCCAGCGTGCAATGGCGAAGGTTAAACCTACCTGTGTGGTAAAAACCATTGGCTTCGGCTTAAAGGTGATCGGCCCCTTATCATTCAAGAAGAGACCGCCTTGTAGGCTAGAGTCATAAGCTATTGCATGTAATTGTGGTGCAACCGAAAGGAAAAGTTCATATTTGCGTTTAGCATTATTTTTATTATGGTTGCTTACCAAGCTATTAAATGCAGCTGAACCATCCATTTCATTATATTTTCCTAATCTGAGCAATGCACCAACATTGGCTTTTGTTATTACATTACCTACCGCTGCTGAAGCAGTTCCGGTAACATCAAATATTTCGTTAGGGGTAGCCAATAAACGCTTATTATATTCTATGCCCAGATTTAAGGTGGGTTCGCTATTTAATCCATATTCCCAGCCGGCAATTTGATTTTGGCCAACCAGTTTATGGTAAGTTTTCTGGAATTCCTCGCCCAGGGCATCCTTACCAGTAAGGCCAATCTGTGCCGAAACCTTTAAAAGCTGTTTGTTTTGATAAAACCTGCTGTAGTTAGCCTCACCATACAGATAGGCGGTAAAAGGCCGGTCGTGCAAGGCAGGGTTGGGTGCATAACTATAATAAGGATTGTATATTTTCTGCCCCAGTTCAAAACCAATAACCTCTTTACTACGGCCGGCTTTCAGGTTTTCGCCATTTAAAGCATGCCTGTATTTAATAAAAAAACCATTGGTGTAATATTTATCGCTGGTAATATCAATGTAGGCATCATTCTCCGTAATAACTACGAGCTCATTTTTGTAATTCTGAGCCTGGCCAAGCTTTGCAATAAAGATAAAGAGCAAAGGTAAGTATGTTTTAAGCGCAATTTTCATTGGTAATAAGGATGATTTAGTAAGTGGTAAAAGTATTAATTATTGTTAATATCCCGGTAGTTGTATCATTCACTTATTTTACTGCATTTTTTCTAGCAAAGCAGGTTCAGTGCTACTATATGAGTATGTTCCCGCTATTCGCTCCAAATCCTCGGCTCGTTCCTCGCCTCCGGGTTTTCCTCTGTTATCGGGTTTAGGTGGGCCGGTCTTCCGAAGTTTCAAGGGGCTGGGTGCCGGAGAAAGGCTGGGCAAAATTAGAATTGCCGCAAAATCCCGGCTGCCGCCGTCATTCTGAACCTGTTCCAGGATCTTTTCACTGCGTAAATTTACCTAGTTTTTAAACCCTGCAAGAGTTGCAAAACTGCCCTAAACAACTCTTCTTCCGAAAAGTTTTAAGCACGGTAAAAATATTTCCTGTTGAAAACCATTGACTTACGTTTAACCGTACAGTATTTAATTGATTCCCTTTGCTATGAAAGATATTTTTCCTACTTTTGCATCCCGCTCCGGAGGAGAGGGCAATAAACTGAAAAGATGGCATAGTGATAAAGAGGGCAGGATTTATTTTAAATTAATTCTTGCCAAAGAGAAAAAGATTGCTACCTTTGCAGCCCGGTTCGGAAGAACGGAAAGCTAAATAACATTAGCATATTGAAATAAGGTTAAAGGGAAAAAGAAGGCTTCA
>NZ_JAPIVP010000019.1 GCF_026239555.1 Pedobacter sp. PF22-3
GCCCTTGCGTAGCTTGGGAAACGCCCAAATCAGTTAACAGTGGCAGTTTACAATTAGCATCTGCAAGTTTATTTAATATTACATTTAAAAACCTGATCGGTTTAAACCTTACATTTTTGTACTTTTGCGGCTATGTCAGTTATTAAACCCTCATTAGCAAAAGGAACCCGCGATTTTACTCCGGTTGAAATGGTAAAACGCAACTTTATTTATGATACCATTAAAACGGTTTTCAGGAAATATGGTTATGCTGAAATCCAGACGCCAAGTTTCGAAAATCTTTCTACATTAACAGGGAAATATGGTGATGAAGGTGATAAGCTGATATTTAAAATTTTAAATAGCGGGGAGTATCTTAAAGATCCGAAAAAAAAATCGTTCGATTTTGCTGAAGAAGATAATAGCAACAAGCTGATTCCTTTAATTTCCGAAAAAGCACTCCGTTACGATTTAACCGTACCTTTTGCCCGTTACGTAGTGATGCACCAGCACGAAATCACCTTGCCTTTTAAACGTTTTCAGGTACAGCCGGTTTGGCGTGCCGATCGTCCTCAAAAAGGTAGATACCGTGAATTTTACCAGTGTGATGTGGATGTGGTAGGCTCGGAAAGTTTATTAAACGAAGCCGAATTTATTTTGATTTACAATGAGGCCTTGAGCAAATTGGGCTTAAAGGATTTTATCATCAAGATTAATAACCGTAAAATTTTATCAGGTATTGCCGAAATTATCGGTAAACCAGAGTTGATCATTGATATGACGGTAGCCATCGATAAACTGGATAAAATCGGCTTAGATGGTGTAAGCAAAGAATTATTAGAACGAGGTTTTACCGAAGAAGACTTAGAAAAACTCCGTCCGGTAATTTTGTTAGAAGGTTTTAACGAGGAAAAACTGGCCAGCCTGAAAGAAGTTTTAGCTGAATCTGAAACCGGTTTAAAAGGTATTGAAGAAATAGAACAGGTTTTTGACTACGTAGAAAGTCTGATTGCTTATGGTTTACCTTTAACTGCTAAATTGGAGTTAGACATTACATTGGCCCGTGGATTAAATTATTATACCGGCTGTATTTTTGAGGTTAAAACCAATGAAGTGGCCATGGGCAGCATTGGTGGAGGTGGTCGTTACGATGATTTAACTGGGATGTTCGGCTTAAAAGGTTTAACCGGTGTGGGTGTTTCTTTTGGTGCCGACCGTATTTATGATGTATTGGAAGAATTGAACCTTTTCCCTGCTTCGGCAGAAGTGGGAACGAAAGTTTTGATCAGTAATTTCGATGCAGAAGCTGAAAAATATGCCTTGCCGATTGTTCAGCAGCTTAGAAATGCCGGGATTGCAGCAGAGTTATACCCAAGTTCAGCGAAGCTGAAAAAACAAATGGCTTATGCTGATGCAAAGAACATCCCTTATGTGATTTTAATTGGTGGCGATGAAATTGCCAGCGGCGAACTGACGTTAAAAGATATGCAAAGCGGCGAACAAAAAAAGCTAACTGTTTTAGGTATATTAGAGTTGTTGAAATAATCTCTGTTTTTTACCGCAAAGAAAATCCGTCATTGCGAGAAGGCTTTTTCAGCCGACGAAGCAATCTTTATAGTAGGATCACTAGTGTATGAAAGATTGCTTCGTCGTTCCTCCTCGCAATGACAAGCAATGAATTATCGTCCAACCCGCAATAAAACAGGGAAATGAACATCCTTCTCTGCATCATCGCCCCATGCTTCCTTTAGTTCGGTAAGCATATACTCCAATGGGTTGCGCTCATTCGCTTTTTTATAATGCTGCAATGAAGACCAGGTATTCAAATAGCCGATTAACTGTTTAAAATTCCAGGTGGTTTTGATCTGGAAATGTGGTGCAATAATTTCTTCAAAAGGAAAGGGAATGGTTTTGTAACCTTCTTCAATGTAACGGCGTTCACTGTCCCAGTATTTACCCAAAATATCTTCATATAGTTTATGTACTGCCACATCTACCTTTTTGTCGATAACCATTAAGCCATAACCAATTACCGCGAAAAGTCCATTCGGTTTCAATGTTCTTTTTACTTCAGCATAAAATGCCTCAAAATTAAACCAATGGATCGCCTGCGCTACTGTAATTAAATCGAAACTATTATTTTCCACAGAGGTTTGTTCTGCTGGTTCTACTTTATAAGTGATGTTTGGTAGTTGTAAAGCATTTTTTAATTGATTTTCGCTAATGTCGGTTGCATAAACTGCATTAAAGTGTTGCGCCAATACACGTGCAACCTGGCCATTTCCTGTGGCGCAATCCCATGCCGTTTCCCTGCTTTTTATCAAGGAGAACAGATATTCATATAATTCTTGTGGGTAAGTTGGACGGTAGATGGCATAATCGGCAGATTGGGTAGAAAAGTTATCTTTCATTGTGGTAATGATTGGGTTTTGAAATACAAAGTGAACGGTATTAGATTGAAATAACTGAGCGCTTTCTTGATAAAATTATTATATTTTTGATAAACAACCAGTGTTGATTTAAGTTTCACATCCGGCATTCAATCATTCTCTCATTCAATCAATCAAAACTCTCTCATTCAGTAATTCAATACTATGGAAAAAACGGTACAGCAAAATGAAGTTAAGGAGGTAGGATCCCGGCTAAAATCTATTTTTGGAGGCTCCGTTGGGAATCTGGTTGAATGGTACGATTGGTATACCTATTCTGCTTTTGCACTTTATTTTTCGCCTGCTTTTTTCCCGAACAGCAATCCAACTGCACAGTTATTAAATACAGCCGGAATTTTTGCCGTAGGGTTTCTAATGCGGCCCATTGGAGGTTGGTTATTTGGAAGTATTGCCGATAAACTGGGCAGAAAACATTCGATGACACTCTCTGTGCTAATTATGGCCATAGGATCTTTAATTATCGGTTTAACCCCGGGTTACAAAAGGATTGGCATTGCCGCCCCACTATTGCTCGTTTTTGCCAGATTGATTCAGGGTTTGAGTACTGGCGGCGAATATGGAACTTCTGCTACCTACCTTAGCGAAATGGCCACCAAAAAACACCGTGGATTTTATTCCAGCTTTCAATATGTAACCTTAATCGGCGGACAGTTGCTGGCTTTAGGCATTCAGTTGATCTTGCAGAACTGGTTGCTTAGTCCTGCAGAATTAAGCGCCTGGGGCTGGCGGATTCCTTTTTTTATTGGTGCTGTCCTTTCTTTTATTGCCTTGTATCTGCGGAGACATATCAATGAAACAGTAGCCTTTAAAAGTAAAAATACGGAAGACAAAAAGGGTGGCATTGCCATACTATTGAAGTACCCGAAAGAGATTTTTACCGTAGTGGGCCTAACATTAGGCGGAACCATCGCCTTTTACACGTTTAGTACTTATATGCAAAAATTTCTGGTCAATACTGTCCACCTGAGTAAAGAAACTTCCACAACATTATCATTTGTGTCGCTATTGGTTTTTGCCATCATGCAGCCGCTGTTCGGTCTATTGTCTGATAAGATCGGCCGGAAGCCCCTATTAATTGGTTTCGGTGTATTGGGTACCTTATGTACCTATCCGATTTTAACAGGCTTGGCTGGCGAAACCAACACCACCATTATCTTTTTATTGATGATTGCAGCTTTAATTATTGTTAGCGGCTATACCAGTATTAACGCGGTGGTAAAGGCAGAGCTTTTTCCCGCCGAAATCAGGGCATTGGGCGTGGGTTTGCCTTATGCTTTAACAGTTGCCATTTTCGGTGGAACGGCAGAATATTTTGCGCTTTGGTTTAAAAATATCGGTCATGAAAATTACTTTTACTGGTACGTAACCGGATGTATTTTGATTTCGCTGATTTTGTATACTACGATGAAGGATACCAAGCACCACTCTAAGATAGAGGATTAGGTTTTAGATCCTTTTCCTAATGGGATCAGCATGACGGCACTCATTAAGCTACTTTGCATAGATAATGTTTTGCGTCATATCATCTTAGATTATTTAATTTTAAAATATTGCAAAGATGTTCACGGAAAATTGAAAACCACATTAACCTCTCCGCGTAGATTCGTGCATCCGTAGCAAACTTATCCCACACCTATTTGGTTAGTAAATTATCTACAAACAAAATATTCAATTTTATATATTTACCATTATGCAAAACCTGCCCCCTTTAGCCGAACGTATGCGCCCCCAAAACCTCAATGAATATGTTGGTCAGCAGCATTTGGTAGGAGCGGGAGCGGTATTACGCAAAGCGATTGAAAGTGGCCAGCTGCCATCCATGATTTTCTGGGGTCCGCCGGGAGTAGGTAAAACCACATTGGCCTATATCATTTCGCAGGCCTTAGACCGGCCATTTTTTAACCTGAGTGCCATTAACAGTGGGGTGAAAGATATCCGCGAGGTAATCGACCGTGCCGCACAACTAAAAGATAGCTTTCTGGGTTTGCCCATTTTGTTTATTGATGAGATCCATCGTTTCAGTAAATCGCAACAGGATAGTTTATTAGGAGCTGTAGAAAGGGGTTTGGTTACTTTGATCGGTGCCACCACAGAAAATCCATCTTTCGAAGTTATTTCCGCTTTGCTTTCGCGTTGTCAGGTTTACATTTTAAAGTCACTTACAGAAGAAGAACTGGTTGGTCTGTTGCAAACCGCCATTAAAAAGGATACTGTACTGGTAGAGAAGAAAATTTCCATCAAAGAACATGAGGCCTTAATCCGTTTATCTGGTGGCGATGCGCGAAAACTGTTAAACGTGCTCGAGATCGCCATCAATGGCATCGGCGGCAGTAAAATTGTGCTCACCAATGAGAATGTACTGGCCCATGCACAACAAAACCTCGCACTGTATGACAAAGCCGGAGAACAGCATTACGATATCATTTCGGCATTTATTAAATCAATCCGTGGTAGCGACCCTAACGCTGCGGTTTACTGGTTAGCCCGGATGATAGAAGGAGGAGAAGATCCCTTATTTATTGCCCGCAGGTTATTGATTTTATCTTCAGAAGACATCGGAAATGCCAACCCAAATGCACTTTTATTGGCCAATAACTGTTTTACGGCCGTAAATGTAATAGGCTATCCCGAGGCGCGGATTATTTTATCACAGTGTGTAACTTATCTGGCTAGTTCGCCAAAAAGTAATGCCTCTTACGAAGCCATTAACAAAGCGCAGGTTTTAGTTAAACAAACCGGTAATCTGCCTGTACCGCTGCATATCCGCAATGCACCTACCAAACTGATGAAAAACATCGGCTATGGAAAAGATTACCAATATTCACACGGATATGAAGGTAATTTTTCGGCACAAGAATATTTTCCTGAAGAATTAAGTGGCACAAAACTCTACGATCCGGGTAAAAACCCTGCAGAAGAGAAACTGCGCGAAAAGCTTAAGCAGAACTGGAAAGACAAATACAAATATTAGTGTAACAATTTCTTCCAAATGCATACTAATAGGTATATTGACTAAAAATCAAACACCTAAACTAAATATGCTGAGTACTTTTTTAAGCCATCAAAGAAAATCTTTCTGGCGTTCGCGGAACAGGGGCGGTAGTATTGCTGGCCAGATTGTTTTGGGTTTCGTTATGCTTTACTTCTTTGCCATTGCTGTTGGCGTAGGTTTTGGAATGTCGCATTTTCTGCCACAAATTTTCCCAAACAAAACGGTAATCTCCAGTTTCAATGGCATTATCCTTTATTATTTTGCATTCGATTTTATCATGCGTCTACAGTTTCAGGAACTGCCCACACTGAGCATTATTCCTTATCTGCATTTAAGGATTTCGAGAAGTAAAATCATCAGTTTTTTAAATGTTAAAGCACTGTTTTCTGCTTTTAACCTTTGGCCTTTTTTCATTTTTCTGCCTTTTTGCTTTACTAAAATTGCGCCAAGCTTAGGTGCTGTTACCACCATTATGTATATCGTTTCGATATTTTCAATAATGGTTTTTAACAATTACCTTGTATTGTATATTAAGCGTAAATCCATCACTAATACCCTATATACCTTTTTCGGATTGGTTGTAATTGCTGCTTTTGCTGCTTTAGAATATTATAAGGTTATTTCTATTATGGCAGCTTCTGATTTCGTATTCAAGGGCATTGCTGCACAACCTGCATATGGCTTTGCATTTACGCTTGCAGCAATTGCTATATTTTATTTCAATTCTAATTTCTTGCGTAAAAACTTATACGTGGAAGAGTTGAGTACCAAACAGGAGAAAAAAGGCAGCACCGATTATGCATTCCTTAACCGCTTTGGTAAAGTGGGTGAACTGGCTGCTTTAGAATTAAAATTAATTCTCCGCCATAAACGTCCACGCTCAGCGGTAATTATGGGCTTCTTTTTCCTTTTTTACGGGTTTATTTTTTATAAGGAAAAAGCGATCAATAGCGATGCTTTTGGACAGATGATGTTTGGCGCTATATTTATGACGGGCATCTCCATCATTATTTATGGCCAGTTTATGTTTGCCTGGCAAAGCGCCCACTTTGATGGCATATTGGCCAACAAAATCAATTTTAAAGATTACATAAAAGCTAAATTTTTACTTTTTACTATTGGTTGTACCATTATTACCGTATTGGCAAGTTTTTATGGATTTTTAAGTCCAAAATTATTGCTCCTGCACCTGGCTGCTTATTTTTATAACATTGGCTTCGGAACTGTTGTAGTGCTTTACCTGGCTACTTTAAATTATAAAAGATTAGATATTACCAAAGCCGCAAGCTTTAACTACCAGGGAACCGGTGCCACCCAATGGCTTTTAATGTTCCCTTATGCGCTTACACCCATTATTATGTATGTGCCATTTGGCATATTAAATAAACCTTACTGGGGCTTGGCTGTAGTGGGCGTATTCGGTTTAGCCATGCTATTATTAAGGAGCTTTTGGGTAAACTACATTGCAAAACGACTTGAAAAACAACGATATAAAATAGCCGAAGGCTTTAGAGAATAATTATGATTTTAGAAGTTAAGAAATTACAAAAAGTTTATGGCGATAAAACCGTTGTAAATATCGAAGATCTACAGATTGCTGCCGGAGAAACCGTAGGTTTAGTGGGGAATAACGGCGCTGGTAAAACCACTTTCTTTAGGATGCTTTTAGATTTGATCCGCCCAACCACAGGTGAGGTTTTATCGAAAGGTGAAAACGTAATGCAAAACGATAACTGGAAAAATTATACCGCATCTTTTTTAGACGAAGGTTTCCTGATCGATTATTTAACACCTGAAGAGTATTTTATTTTTATTGGCAGTTTACATAATTTAAGTGTTGCCGATGTTTCTGCATACCTTAACCAGTACGGAGAGTTTTTTAATGGTGAAATCCTGAACAGCGGAAAGTACATACGTGATTTTAGTAAGGGAAACCAGGTTAAAGTGGGTATTGCTGCTGCTTTGATGCAAAAGCCAGAAATATTAATTCTAGACGAACCCTTTGCCAACCTCGATCCAACCACGCAGATCCGCTTAAAGAATTTGCTAAAGGCACAGGCAGGCAACATGACTACGTTTATCTCTAGTCATGATTTAAATCATGTTACCGATGTTTGTAGCCGCATTGTGTTGGTGGAAAAAGGACAGGTAATCAAAGATTTTAAAACAGATGAAAATACGCTGAAAGAGCTGGAGAGTTATTTCTCTGCTTAGTTTTGTACTAAGAATAATACATTATACAAGAAGGGTTCTGATTGATCAGGACCCTTTTTTGTAAATAGAAGTACTATTTATAGTGTTATTTGTCGAAATAGACCGAAAATACGGTTATATTATTTTTTGGCATTGTGTTTGAATATGTCGGTTAGAAATTATAAATCTAGCATATCATGAGTATTTCAAAAGTAAGAATAGCCACATTAAGTATAGGATTAGCCGTAGGATCGATGGCATTCCAAAGTTGTGATAGTTTAACTAAAACACAAAAAGGTGCCGGTATTGGTGCAGCAGCAGGTGGTGTTATCGGGGCTTTAATCGGTAAAAAAGCAGGTAATACAGCAGTTGGTGCCTTAATTGGTGGTGCTATTGGTGGTACCGCAGGTGCTTTTATCGGCCGTAGAATGGACAGGCAGGCTGCTGAAATTCAAAAAGCTATTCCTAACGCAGAAGTAATCCGTGAAGGAGAAGGTATTATTGTAAAATTCGATAGTGGTATTTTATTCGATTTCGATAAAACCGCTTTAAAAGATGCCGCTAAAACCAATATTCAGAGTTTAGCTTCTTCACTAAACCAATATCCAGATACTGATATCAAAATTATCGGTCATACCGATAGCCGTGGTACAGAACAATATAACATGGGCCTTTCAGAAAGAAGAGCAGCAGCTGTTAAAGCTTATGCCGTTTCTCAAGGTGTTCCATCATCAAGATTAGTTACCATTGGTAAAGGTTTTGCTGAGCCGATTGCAGATAACGACACAGACGCAGGCCGTGCAGCTAACCGTCGTGTAGAAATTGTAATTGTGGCTAATGATGCCTTAAAAGCTTCAGCACAAAAACAAGGATAATATTTAAAATTCCCTCTACCTATGAGGTCAATATATATGCAGCCCTGGTGTACATTCACCGGGGTTTTTTGTGGTGTCTGATGTTACCATTTGACACTGCTGGTTTTTATATTATTTAGTTTTTTTGAAAATCAAGTTCCTGGGTTCGGTGTCTGCTACTGTCGGGTTTAGTTAACTTAGTTTGGTGCTGGCCATGCAAACTGACAAAGTTTCGCTTAGACCAGGCCGGGGGCCAACTTCGTAAGTTTTTTGATGTGGTGTCTGATGTTACCATCTGACACTGCTAGTTTTTATATTCTTTAGTTTTTTGAAAAGCAGGTTCCTGTTTGTATCGGTTCCGAAAGCCCCGCCATTCGCTTTACCTCTCTGCGTTCGGTGTCCGCTACTGTCGGGTTTATTTAACCTCGAATTGTGGTGCTTGGGGGGGTGATCGCTGCAAGGCCAGGCCAAACTTACTAAGTTTCGCTTAGACCAGGCCGGGGCCAACTTCGTAAGTTTTTCTGGCGCACCTGCGACCCCAAATAGTTGCACTGGCTGAATTTATTAAACGGGATCCGATTGCTATCGGATGAAGCGGCATACCCGATTTTTCATCGGGATATAGCGAAAAGCCCGACTAACATAAGAAAAGCAGAGGCCCTGCTTTCCAAAACACTTAAATAACTCTTTAAATAGACTTGTGTCGGATGGGAACATCCAACACCACGGATACGATGAGATTTAGTCTGCAGAATAGATATCTTCGAAATAACTCACCACCAGCGATTTCATCAGCATTTCCTGCTCCAACATGGTATAAGGGGGTATGGCTTTGATTAATTTCCAGTGGGGCCAACCATCCTGATCTAATCCTTCCAATTCATAGAACCCCATTTCGCTTAACAAACGGCAGGTAGCAATGTGCATTAGCTCTTCTTTCTGGCGTTTACTGTATTTCTTAGGCCCTTTGCCCAGTTCCTGAACGCCGATAAGAAAAAGCATTACCTTTAAATCAGGGAAATCTGAATCAAATTCAGTTGAAATCCTTTCCTGTAAAACTTTCCACTTGGCATTAATCTCCGACGGTTTCATACCTGCAAAGATAGTGTAAAAACGTGTAAGCCTTAAGTAAAACGTTTAGGCTTTTTAACACTTAGGCTTGAATGGTAATGATATTTTTGGTTACTTTTATAACCTATGGATACGAATATCAATAAAATAATTAATGCGGGTTTATTAGCTTATGGCATGTCGGGGAAAGTTTTTCACGCTCCTTTTTTACAGGCACACAGCGGCTTCAACTTAAAGGCTATAGTAGAGCGCAGCCATAAAAACGCAGTAAACGATTATCCAGATATTATAAGCTACAATAGTGTTAACGAACTGCTGAATGATGAGGAAATAGATTTAGTTGTAATTAACACCCCAAACAATCTCCATTATGAACATTCGAAGGCTGCATTAAATGCATATAAGCATATTTTAGTTGAAAAACCTTTTACCGCTACTACTGCACAGGCAAAAGAACTTTTCGAACTGGCCGATAGTGTAGGCAAACAGATTTTCTTTTACCAGAACCGCCGCTGGGACAGCGATTTTACATCTGTACGTCATGTAATTGAGAGTGGTAAATTGGGTAAACTGGTTGAAGTGCATTTCCGTTATGATCGTTACCGCAATGTAATTGGACCAAAAGTATTTAAAGAAACCCCTTTAGAAGCCAGTGGACTTCTATATGATTTAGGGCCACATCTTTTAGATCAGGTAATCAGCCTTTTTGGCAAACCTTTAAGTTACCAAAAAATTTTGGGTAAAAATAGAGCTGGTACTTTAGTAGATGATTATTTTTCGATCCAATTGACTTACCCCGATAGTGTGTATGTTTTTGTTACTTCGAGCATGTTGGTCGTAAACTCGCAGTCAGGATTTATTTTACACGGCGTAAACGGCAGCTTTATCAAGCAAAGAGCCGATATTCAGGAAGAACAGTTGTTGGCTGGCATGAAATTAACCGATCCTGATTATGGCATTGAGCCTGCAAATAAAGAGGGTTTATTAACTACCATTGATGCTGATGGAAATAAAACCGAGAAGAATATTCCGTCGGAAGTAGGAAGTTATTTGCCACTTTTTGAAGCCGTTTATCAGGCGATAGCCAACAATAAACCTTATCCGGTGACACGAGCGGATGTTTTAATACAAATTGAAATTATAGAAAGCCCTGCAATATCATAATCCTGAGCATGAATTCTCTCCCTTTTATATACCTGATTCCAATTTTTCTGATTGCCCTTTATTTAATCCTGAAGAAAAAGAAAGTGGCGGTAACGCCATTAACCGATGTAGACAGGAAAATACTGGATGATTATGTAGGTTATTACCATAATCTTGATTCAACAGATAAACGTAGATTTGAAGAAAAAGTAGCTGCATTTTTCAGTACGGTTAAAATTGAGCCTGTTGGTTTGGAAATGACCACATTAGATGAGTTGCTGATTGCCTCAAGTGCGGTGATCCCCATTTTTGGTTTCGACAATTGGGAATACAAAAACCTGACCAGCGTTTTATTATATCCAGATACTTTTAATAAGGATTTTCAGTTTGATAGTGGCGAAAGGAACATCATGGGCATGGTAGGTACGGGTTATATGAACGGACAGATGATTTTGTCGCGTTCGGCGCTGCGCCATGGTTTTTCTAAAAGTGCAGGCAAAGAAAATACAGCCATCCACGAATTTGTACACCTTCTGGATAAATCTGATGGGGCAACTGATGGTGTTCCAGAGAATTTACTGGCACATGAATACACTTTACCATGGATTAAAATGATGCATGAGGAAATGGAAAAAATTGCAGATAACAAGTCGGATATTAACCCTTACGCCATTACTAACCAGGCCGAATTTTTTGCCGTGGTTTCTGAATATTTCTTTGAAAAACCTGAGCTGTTAAAAGATAAACATCCCGAATTGTATTTTCAGTTAAGTCGCATTTTTGCCCAGCAACCTGCCGGATAGCTTGATCAATAAAGGAAGATGAAAATAATAATCACATTGCTCTGCAGTTTAGCCTCACTCGGTGTATGGGCGCAAAAAACATATTCGCTTAAGCAGAATTATCCGACAGGGAATAAGTATGATTTTTCGTTTGTTTCAGATCAGATCATCAACCAGAAAATTGCCGGGAGAAGCATTAATTCTACGCAAACCATTGGTACAGATTATATTTTTGATATCACTGAGGGACACAATGGCGATAAAGATATAAAGGTAACCTACAATAGGTTGTTTATGAAATCGAATGCAATGGGAAATGCCATGACATTAACCTCCGATGATCAGGATAGCACCAAAAAGAATCCTTTCAGCGGCCTAAAAGGCGCATCTTTTTATATGACGATAAGTCCAACCGGAGTGGTTAAAACCGTTGCTGGTATAGATAAAATGCTGGATAATATGGCGGTAAGGATGAGTAAAGATACCAGCCAGATTAAACAGTTTAAAAGTGCTTTAAGTAAACAATTTAGCAATGAAATAATAAAGCAGACAATGGAATCGTCATTTAAAATTTATCCGGATAGGGCGGTTAAAATAGGCGACAGCTGGACCGTTGATACCAAAATGCAAATGAGTATGCCCATTGAAACAATTACGCAATACACTTTGAAAGAAGTAAAGGACGGAATTGCTATATTGAGCGTAAAAGGGACATTGATTTCAAAAGGAAATTTTGAAGCAATGGGCAACAAAATGGAAACAGATTTACGGGGAACCAATTCCGGAGAAACATCTATTGACGTCAAAACTGGTATTGTGCAGAACAGTCACCTACGTGTAGAGTTGTACGGAAAAATGAAATCGATGGGGCAGGATATCGATTTTGAAATGCAGGGTATTAATAAAATTGTGGGTAAAGAGATTAATTAATTTAATATAGTCTTCATTCCCAGCTTGATTGAGAATCTTAATGCTTTATACCTGCCTTATGATAATTATTTAGATTCCGGCATGCGCAGGAATTACGCTACTTACGGTATCTAGTTTATAAACTCCCCGTTAAAGCCACCAAAAACTCCGTAGGGATTTCGATATGCGGGATATGTCCACAGGCATCAAATTCGATAATTTTAGCACCGATAATTTTGGCTGCAGTCTGTTTTCCTAAAAGTTTATATTGCCCATGTAAAGCCTGTTGATCTGGTGTAAGTAAACCTTTGCCCACAATGGTTTTATCTTCTTTACCGATAAATAAAACGGTAGGCACCCTTAAATTTTGAAATTCATATACCACAGGTTGCTCATATATCATCGTATAAGTTAGTGCGGCAACTTTAGCCCAGCGTGGGTAATCTGAACTATTGGTAACTCCACCGGCAATGTTTACCAGATATTCATACTCGGGTTTCCAATAAGTGAAATATGAGCCCTGGTAATATTTTCGAATACTTTCTGCAGTGGTTTTAAGTTCTGTTTGGTATTGTTGCGCTGTAGTAATATAAGGGATAAACATTCTATAATCCTCTAATCCGATCGGATTTTCAAGTAAAAGCTTTTCTGTTTTTTCAGGATACATCAAAGCGAAACGGGTGGCTAGCATACCGCCCATGCTATGACCCAAAACTACAGTTTTTTGGACGCCCAAAGTATCTAGAAGCCTTTTGTTCCAGGTAGCCATTTGGTGGAAACTATAATGGATAAATGCTTTTGATGATTTACCAAAGCCAATCTGATCAGGAACAATTACCCGGTAACCAATATTGGTGAGGGCTTTGATTACGTTGGTCCAATAGTACCCGCCAAAGTTTTTCCCATGAAAAAGAATAGCCGTTTTGCCATTGGCAGCTTGCGTTGGCTGGATATCCATATAGGCCATTTTAATATCTTGTCCTTCGGTATTGATGGGGAAGTATTTAACGGGATAAGGATATTTAACGTTATCCAGAGTGATAGAAAGGGTATCTGTTTTTTGTGCCTTTGCGTGGCTAAAAATAAACAGGCTAATTGCTAATAACAGGAAGTATTTCTTCATTGATGGCTAATCATTTAAAAAACTAATTGGCTCAAGTTAAACTTTTGCCAATTAGTTAGCTTAAAAATCATGCCCTTTTTACATCACCTGAAGAAAAGATGTATTGTATAAGATAAAGCGTGAGAAATGGGCTATATCATCAATGCATCATGTCTTCCTGGAGGATGATTTGTTGTATAATTATATGAATGGCAGTAATTGATCTACGCGTAAAAACCCTCTTAAGTTATCGTCATTTCGAGCGGAGTGAAACGCAGTCGAGAAATCTGTCTAGATAGATCTCTCCACTTCGCGTTGCTCCGGTCTAGGATGACCATTCTATTAGAGTTTGTAAATGGTAGAGATAATTTATTATGTAAATCTATCAGCCCATTAAAATTATTACTTAAACAGCTGTTTAAGCAAAGGCGTTGGGATTTGTAATGTTGTAGCATTTGAAAAATCGGCAGCAAAGGTTTTTACATTTACATTTTGAAGCTTTACACTTGATGTATCTGTTGTTTTAATACTCAGATTATCAAAAGGGAATGGTGTTTTGTTGTTTTCGTCGATATTTCCGATTTCAATTTCTGATTTATTTGCAATAATATACAGGTCTTTAAAACCATTGGTAAAACCACTAAACTTAGTTTTGTTCAGGTTAAGGTAAAGTTTACCGATTTTGGTTGGGTTGATTACACTTGTGATTTTTCCTTTCTCATCATTAGTTGTATTGTCTCCGGTTAAGAATAGAGTTCCGCCATTATCGATATCCAATAGTAAAGAATCTGAATGGGCACTAAATTCCAGAAGATATGAGTTGGCAACTGAAGCTTTATTAATTTTTGGACAATAAATTACAATAATAATTTTTTCAATGCCATCATCCTCACTAAAGTTTTTAATCGATAGTTGAAGCACGCCGTTTGCATCTACCTCATACTTTAAATCGTTTTTAAACTTTTCTTGAATCTTAAGGCCGTACTTGTTATCTTCTTTTACAAAAAGTTGTACATTAAAACCCTTTGCATCTTTAATCTGAACTGCATTGAAAGGCGATTGCAATGAAATGCTAACCCTTCCTTTAGATTTTTGTTCAAAGGACTCATTGTTGATGTTTTGGGTTCCTAAATAGGTATCCTCAGGACCTTTTTCTTTATAATTTACCTTTATATTTATACCTACAACTATAATGGGTATAACAATTAATAGCACCGCCAGGCTAATTAATAATTTATTACTTGTTTTCATTCTCTTAAGCGTTAAAGTTTTCTTTTACAAACGTTTCGTATTGGTTTTCCAGTTCATCAAAACCGATGTTAAGCAGGTAGATATTCCTGAACACTACAGGTAGCTCATCTGCTATGAACTGTTGCTTCCGGTAGCTTTTTACATGTTCAGCTGCAGCTTCATCTACAAAAAAACCTATTCCTCTTTTATTTTTGATGATGTTTTTATTTTGCAGCAACTCATAGGTGCGCATTACCGTATTGGGGTTTACTTCCATTTCTACAGCTAATTCCCTTACCGAAGGAACTTTTTCATCGGCCTTCCATTTTCCGAGCAAAATGTGTTCACAAACGTATTCTGCTATCTGAAGGTATATTGCCTTATTATCTCTAAATTCCATATCTATACCTTTTAATTAAACTTCTTTTTCTTTTAAGCGGATGTATGTAATTGCCCAAACCATGAATGTGATGAGGCTTGTTATGAGTAAAATTGCTAACAAAATCTGATCCTTACCATCATTCCTGAAGTTATGGTGGTAGCGAACTTTATTTTCCATTAGCCAGACCGAAAATCTAACAACCAGGTACGATCCCAGGCCAACGAAAACCATAACAGATAAGGCTGTTTTAATATAATGGAAACGATTAAAATAAATGGATCCCAATAGGAAGATACTGGTAATCAGAAAAGGTAAAGCAAAGAAATAGGCCCAATATTTTCCAAATCCTTCATCACGAAATACCTCTTGGGGAATGGATTCGACTTTCTTAATGCCTGGATGGTTAAAAGCATTGAGATGCCCGTTTAAGTATTTTACAAAGGCAAGGTCGGTCAGATAAAAGATCAGTAGATAACTGAATAAACTTATTAATGCCGTGTAAACTACCCCTGCCAGAAATTTTTCAAATACAGATGCAGGTGTCATCAGTTCCAAAATGGCCCTCGATTTTTGTCCGAGGATATTAAAATAGCTGCTGGCCACTATGCTGATAAAAACAAATCCCAAAATCAGGAAAAGAGGATAGCGGAAACGCATATCAAGATTGCCGGCGTAATCGAAATTGTTATTTTTAAAGGGCGAAGGTATATTGTAGCCGTAGAATCCTACTACAATTCCCAGTAATACCACAAGGCTGATCAGGTAAATTTTTCCAAATTCTAGCCATTGTCTTCTGAGCAATAAGCCAAATCGAGTCATATTAAAAGTGTTGTTCATTGCTTAGCTGAATAAAGGTTTAAATTTGGTTTTTTCTGCAAGGATGGCATTGAAAAGTAGCTCCATGTCCAACTTGCTTTCTTCATGGTGATAATTTGGCATTACGGCATTGTAACCAGAGAGTGATGGTTCAGCATAAAAGACGCTGTCATCAACCTCCTTTACTTTTTTAAAGGTCAGTTTTTCCGTAATTTCTTCTACTGTAGCTTTAAGGGCAATGTCATTCTCATCGAGCATAATTACCGTGTCAATCAGGTTATCAAGGTCTCTTACCTGGTGGGTAGAAATGATGATGCATCGCTCATCCGTCATGGCCGAAGCCATAATTTTCCTGAACTGTGCCTTTGATGGAATATCCAAACCATTGGTCGGCTCGTCCATAATCACCAGCTTGGCTTGTGTAGCTAATCCAAAAGCGATAATTACTTTTTTCTTCTGGCCATAACTCATATTAATGAGTTTCTGTTCAACCGGAATATCAAACTCTTTGATCAGATCAGTGAAATAACTATGGTCGAAGTTTTTATAGAAAGGAGCGTTGGCTTTTATGTACGCATTAATTTTTACCGATGGCAAATAAAATTCTTCAGGAATAAAACAGATCTGCTCCAGAAGTGCAGGCTGTCTTTTTGCAGGGTCATAACCCAATACATCTAATGTACCACTTTGGGCATACACCAAACCTGCAAGATTTTTTAATAAAGTTGATTTGCCGGCACCGTTTTTACCGAGCAAACCATAAATATGGCCGTTGCTTAACCGCATGCTCATATTTTTAAATAATGGCTTATGCTTACTGTAGCCAAAATTAAGATTGTTAATATTGATCATATCTACTGTATTAGTTAAATAATACACTAAAGTATGATCTTATTTTATTATCTCCAAATTTTTGAAGAAAAATTTTGGTGTTGAGCTTGTGACGGATGGTGTTTTCATGCGATGCATCAACCGCTAAACGCCAAACGCTTTGCGTCTTTGCCGCGGGCTCCGCCATTGAAAGGTAAAATATCAGTCTAATAATTGTTGCACTAAAACATCCTTAATGCCGAGATTGTATGTTTGTAATACATCGATGTAGTATGGATACAAAATGGGCATATCTGCTTAGCAGATTAGCAATTGGTTTAAGTTTTTTCGGGCATGGTTTGGTTCGTTTGCCAAAACTTGCAGGTTTTAGCCATTGGATGGTTGGACAATTTTCAAAATCGTATCTGCCTGAAATACTAGTTGTTCCTTTCAGTTATATTTTGCCTTTTGCGGAATTTATAGCGGGGCTAATGATTATATTGGGTTTATTTACCAGGCAAGGATTGTTATTGGCAGGAGTAATTTCGTT
Organism: Pedobacter sp. PF22-3; assembly: GCF_026239555.1. Taxonomy (GTDB): domain Bacteria; phylum Bacteroidota; class Bacteroidia; order Sphingobacteriales; family Sphingobacteriaceae; genus Pedobacter. The sequence continues at coordinate 17,264 of NZ_JAPIVP010000019.1, forward strand.
GATGCTTATTTTCGGAACAACGCTCATTGAGAATTGGGAGGCACTTCCTTCGCAACTCATCCATGTGGCATTTTTATCCGCACTACTCGTTTACTTACCGCATAACGGTTATGCAGTTGATAAAATTATTAAAAAATAATTATGGAATACAGAAAAATTGGAAACTCAAATTTAGAACTTTCGGTAATCACATTTGGTGCCTGGGCTGCTGGCGGCTGGATGTGGGGAAGCACAGACAGAAACGATGCCATTAATGCCATAAAAGCCAGTTATGAGTTAGGGGTCACTTCTATTGATACCGCGCCCATTTACGGCCAGGGAGATAGCGAAGAAATTGTGGGCGATGCTATAAAAGGTATTTCACGCGATAAGTTACAACTGGTAACCAAATTTGGCATGCGTTGGGATCTGGCTAAAGGCGATTTTGGCTTTAAGAGTAAAAACAACGACGGAAAGGAGATTGATATTTATAAATATGCCGGAAAGGAAAGTGTGATTTATGAATGTGAGCAATCTTTAAAACGTTTGGGTACTGATTATATAGATCTTTACCAGATCCATTGGCCAGATTTAACTACTCCAATCAGCGAAACTTTCGAAGCCGTGAGCAGGTTAATTGAACAGGGTAAGGTGCGTTATGCAGGCGTATGCAATTATGATGTAACACAATTAAAAGAGGTAGATCAGACTTTGCAAATTATTTCCAACCAGATTCCATTTAGCATGGTAAACCGTGGCGTTGAGGCGGAAACTGTTCCATATTGCATCGAGAATAATAAATCAGTTTTGGCTTACAGTCCGATGGAGCGTGGTTTATTAACCGGAAAAATGACTGCTGATTATCAGTTTGAAGAGGGTGACCACCGTCAGGGAAATAAATTTTTCTCACCAGAAAGTATCGAAAAAACAAACGCATTTTTAGCTAAAATAAAACCGTTGGCCGACGAGAAAAATGCCACCTTATCTCAATTGGTGTTACGCTGGACGGTTGAACGCCCAGGCATCACCATCGCTTTAGTTGGTGCAAGAAATGAAAAACAGGCTGTACAAAATGCAGGAGCTATAAACGTAAAATTAAATGCTGAAGAAATTCAGTTTATCAATACCGAATTAAATAAAGCTGGTTTTTAAACGTAAATCACAAAGGAAAAAAGAAATACGCAAAGAGCACTGTGGTTAAGGGCTTCAATTTCTTTGCGAAAAAACTTTGCGTTCTTTGCGGTTAAACAAACAAGATATGTCAAAATTATTTTCTCCTTTTACCATAAAGGATGTAACCTTAAAAAATAGAATTGTGATTTCTCCGATGTGTCAATATTCTGCTATTGATGGCTTTGCCAACGATTGGCACTTGGTGCATTTAGGTAGCCGTGCCGTTGGTGGCGCAGGTTTAATTATCCAGGAGGCTTCAGCAGTAACGGCTGATGGAAGAATCACTTATGCCGATTTAGGGATTTGGAAAGATGAACATGTAGAAAAACTAAAACAGATTGTTTCTTTCATTCATAATAACGGTGCTATCGCTGGGATCCAGTTGGCACATGCGGGCAGAAAAGCCAGTTGTGAGGTGCCATGGAACGGCGGCGATCAAATTGCTGCAGGTGAAAACAGCTGGAAACCAGTTGGTCCATCTCCAGTTCCTTTTAAACCTGGACAGGTGAAGCCACATGAATTAACGATTTCTGAAATTCAGGATATTGTTTTTGCTTTCAGGGCGGCTGCAAAACGGGCACTTGATGCGGGCTATAAAGTAGTAGAAATACATGCTGCGCATGGTTATTTACTCCATCAGTTTTTTAGTCCATTGAGTAATAAACGTACAGATATTTACGGCGGAAGTTTCGAAAACAGGATCCTTTTGGTAATTGATGTGGTTGAAGCTGTACAATCGGTATGGCCAGATAACCTGCCATTATTTGTCCGCATTTCGGCAACCGACTGGACAGATGGCGGCTGGAACGAGAATGATTCGTTGCAATTGGCTGCGGTACTAAAAGATCGCGGTGTCGACTTAATTGATACCTCATCCGGTGGAAATGTACCTGATGCTTTTATTCCAGCCGGACCAAATTACCAGGTTCCTTTCGCAGATAAAATCAGAAATGAGATCGGTATTTATACTGGTGCAGTTGGTGTAATTGTTGAGGCCCACCAGGCAGAAGAAATTCTGGAACAGGAAAAAGCCGATTTAATTTTTATTGCCCGCGAATCGTTGCGTGATGCTTACTTCCCTACACACGCGGCACAGGTTCTTGGTGATGATTTGGAATGGCCAAACCAGTATGTAAGGGCCAAAAGGGAAACGTTTAAGAAGTAGTTGCATATGTCATCACCCTGAAGAGCCTTAGCGAGCTCACCGAAGGTAATTCATTTCATGGTCTTCAGCCAGACTTCAATAAAAGAGTCGTCATCTCGACTGAAGAGTAGCGGAACGGAGAGATCTATATCGATAGATTTAGCTTTGCTGAGCACTTCGTGGTTCTCGACTTCGTTGCACTCTGCTCTAAATGACGACGGTACTGTATTAAACAAAAGCGGAGTGATCTCATCGATCAACTCCGCTTTTTGGTTATAATGAGATTAATACGCTTACTTCACCACTGTAAAAGGAATGTACAATCCGAAAGTGATGTTTCTGCCAGGGTTGTAAACGCCTAAATTCAGGTTTTCCTGATCAAAACGACCTGGTTTAAACCTGCTTAAAGCATCATAATATTTCTGGTTTAACAAGTTGTTGGCCGAAACCGATAATTTAACCGGTTGTTTGCCTAAGTTAAATGTAGCGCCGATACCTGCATTTAATAAGGTATAACCGCTGGTTGGCGTTTCAAAAACATCATCCACACGGGTTTGTTTAAATGCCGAATTGATACCTACAGAAAGGTAGGCATCATTTGTGCCTTTAAGTTTAGGCTCGAAACGCAGCTCATTTCTCAATGTTCCGGCCGGAATAAATGAAAGCGGTCTGTTTAGCGTATTGTTCTGTGCATGAACATATCCAAATGTGTTTTCGAAATGAATAAACGGAACCGGGTGGATGGTTAAACTGGCCTCAGCGCCGTAAAGGTTTGCATTTACCTGTCCGTAGCGGTAAACATCATAAAGTGTACCGTCAGCTACTCTTTGTTCGCCATTGGTAGATGCATAAATATAATTGTGGATATAGTTGTTGTAGATACTGGCACTTGCACTTACAATTTTTCCTTCATATTCTAAAGCGGCATCTACCTGGTAACTGCGCTCAGGGTTTAAGGCAGCGTTACCCACCTCGTATCTAAATGTACCTTCATGCACACCATTAGAGCCTAACTCTGCAGGGTTAGGTGCACGGAAAGCAGAACCCGCATTCGCTTTAAAGTTCAGTTCATCATTAAACTGGTGTGTAAAACCTAATGCACCGCTTACATTAGAAAACTTGTTTTTAAAAGGCGCAAATTTTTCTTCGCCATCATCAAATAATTGTTTTCCATTGTTTTTTCTGAAATCGTAACGGGCACCAATACTAAAAGTACTGTTTTCCCAGTTTTTCTTTGCATAAGCAAAAGCGCCTAAACCAAAAGTATCGTAAGCAGGGATTAAAAACTCTGTTCCTTTATTTTGGCTATGGCCATCATCTACACTTACACCAAAAACGGGCTGCCATCCATTGGTTTCGTGGATATAATATTTCAGATCTGCATTGTACGTTTTAAGATCGAAGAACAAAGCTGGGGTTGGCTCGTCTAACTCTCTTCGTTGATTTTGCTGATAACCTAAATCAACCTTTAAATTACCGTTACCGATGATGAAATTGTTGTTCAATGCAATCTTGAAGTGTCTGATGTCCTGACGTGGAAATTCTAAAGTACGGTTTTTATTATCGTCATTAGTGAAAGAGCTTCCATCTTCTCTCACGAAATTTCCATTGTCATCTAAATGCGGGTCGTAAAAACCGATGTTATTATGAAAATTAGAAACATTTAAGTGAGTATAACCCCAGCTTTTGTTCAAACCCACCATACCACTTAAATCGGTTTCGTTAAAGCCCGAATTTGGAAAGTAACCTGTAGGTGTTTTAAAAGAATAAGCATTTTTATAGGTTCCACGGGCCCTCCAAACGAAGCCGTTTTCGTTGCCATTCAACATCAACGAGTTAGCGGTAAGTCCGTTGTTGGTAGAATAATTGGTGATGAATTCTCCTTTCACCTGTCCTTCGGGAGCAGAACTTGGCTCCAATAAGTTAATCACCCCCCCAAGTGCATCAGAACCGTACATTAATGATGCTGCGCCACGTAAAACTTCGATACGGTCTGATTTAAACTGATCGATTTCGATACCGTGCTCATCGCCCCATTGCTGGCCTTGTTGTTTAATGCCATCATCTAAAGTTACAATGCGGTTGTAGCCTAAGCCCCTTATTACCGGTTTAGAAATAGATGGACCGGTAGTAATCTGCGATACACCAGGTACTTTAGCTAATGCATCGATTAAATTAGTGGATGGCTGCAATAACTGATCTTTGCCAACTATCGCAGATGAAGCACTATTTCTTTTGCTTGTACTGCTGATTAAACTTCCTGTGATTACGATCTCTTTTGTTTCTATAGCGGTAGGCTGTAGGGCAAATTCTAATCCGGTTGCGTTTGCAAAGTTTACCACTTGTGTAGCGGTTTTATAACCTATGTAGTGTACCTCAACCAGGTAACTTCCTTTTGCAGGAAGGTTATTTAATGTAAACTCTCCATCATTATTAGTTATGGAAGAAACTTTTAAGTCGGGAATAAAAATGGTAGCGCCAGGTAATGCTTGTTTTGTACTGGCATCAACAACCTTACCTTTTATATCCTTTAGTAAGGCAGCGAAAGCAGTATTGCTTAATAATGTATATAGAATTACCAAGCCAATAAGCTGTAATTTTTTCATGTGTTGTGTGTAAATAAAATGAACGAAATACCAAAACAGAAGCTTAAATAAAGCTGTTTTTAGTTTATCGGATAAATAATTTGATCAGCGCGGATGCGCAATAAGAAAAAAATTAAGCTAAAGGAGGACCGCGTAAACAAGTGCGCTTTATTTCGGTAAAGGCATTTTTTAATGTAGGTTCGGTACGGTTGAAAATCTTGGCTGATAAGAAGATCTTGTAAATGTGGTGCGTTTGCACATAGTTTTTTTCAAAACTTGCATTACAGATTAAACAGGTATCGCCATGAGCCTGTACGTGACTAACATGTTTACAGTTGACTTCATTTTCCACAACAGGAAGAGCGTTGTGGTGGTGAAGTACACTCCACGGAGTTAAAGCAATAGCAAATACGATCAGCAGGAATACCGATAAATATTTATGAATGTTCTGTCTATGCTTTTTCAATGCGGTCAAAAGTAATAAATTCTTAAGCAATTATATATATTTACAAAGTAACTTTATGTTTATAGTATTTCGACTTTCAATTTAATCAGTAGTTTAACGTAGAATTGCATAAATCTGTTATAAATTATTTAAATATAGATTGCAACCTTGCTCTTTAATGATTTGCGATAAGAAAAATGGATAATTAATGAAATTCATCAGGAAAAATATATTCAACGCATTATTGATCGTTATCGTTTTGGTAATGGTTTTTGTACCTGGCGCAAAAGCATTTTTTATTAAGGGCTTAATGGAGATCGGTTTTTACAAGCCCAATGTTGAAACACCAAAAGAAAATGTTGGGGGTCTTAACGGAATCCGGTTTAAAGATGCCAGCGGTAATCTGGTTGATCTTGGCGATTTGAAGGGCAAAGTTATTTTTCTCAACTTTTGGGCAACCTGGTGTCCGCCATGCAGGGCCGAAATGCCTTCGATCAACAAATTATACGATCAATTTAAAAATGATAAAAATATAGTTTTCATTTTTGCGGATGCTGATGGCGATCTTACAAAATCAACCAGATTTATGGCGGATCGTAAATATACTTTGCCGGTTTATAAAGTGGAAAGTAATATCCCTGAGCAGATATTTGCAGGTGCTTTACCTACAACAGTCATTTTCGATAAGCAGGGCCGATTGTCTTTCAAACATGAAGGTGTGGCCAATTATGCGGATAAGAAGATTGTTGATTTTCTAAATCAGTTGAAAAGTACAAACTAACTTTCACCGCCAAAACCGGTCTTAATTCTACCGCAGAAAATAGATGCCTGAAGGTGAAACTGCAGGTAACAAGCAAATTTTGACGACGGGGTAATCAATGATTTTGCTATTTTTGCGCCTATGATTTCATTTTTCGAGGCTTCCCTTAAGCAACTTTCCATCCACCATACAGGCAATAAATTACTTGAAGAGTACTACAGATTATCTGATGCGCCTTTAAAAATCGATGATGAAATGTTAGGAAACCTGCTGTTGCAGTATTTCTTAAAGCCTTTCGAAAAGGTAAATGAAGTCTACCGGTTTTATCACCCTAACGATAATTTAGAATTGAACGAAGTATTCCATTTCGTTCATGAAATTTTCGAGAATAATCAACTTTTTCATGAAGATTCGCAACAACTGGCCAAACATTTATACGATGTAGCGAACCATCCAAAAATTAAATCGGGTGAATTGTATGTTGCCTATTTTGAAAAAGTGCAGATAGAGGGCGAACAATTGGATGTAGTTGGGATTTTTAAATCTGAAACGAAAGATACCTATCTAAAAGTTTATCCGGAACAGGATGGCTTTAATGTAAGTTATGAACAAGAAGCCATTAGCATTAATAAGTTGGATAAAGGCTGTTTGATTTTTAATGTAGATAGAGAAGAGGGTTATAAAGTTGTTGTATTGGATCAATCTAAAAGCAGCAACGATTCTGCCGTTTATTGGAAAGATGAATTCTTAAAACTGAAAATCAGGAACGATAATTATAACCAGACCAATAATGTTTTAGGCGTTTATAAAAACTTCGTCACGCAGAAGCTTGATGATGATTATGAAATCAGTAAAGCAGATAAAATAGACCTCTTAAATCGTTCAATGAAGTATTTCAAAGAAAAAGAAACTTTTGATATTGAAGAGTTTGGAAATGAGGTAATCGGTAATGCTGAGGGGATAGAATCATTTAAAAACTATAAGAAAAACTACGAAGAAGAGTACGAAAGTCCCATAGCCGATCATTTTGAGATTGCCGAATCTGCGGTTAAAAAACAGGCGCGTGCCTATAAAAGTGTATTAAAATTGGATAAGAATTTTCACATCTATATCCACGGTAATAAAGATATGATCGAGAAAGGTTATGACGATGATAAATCGATGAATTTTTATAAGGTATATTTTAGGGAAGAAGAGTAGTTAGTTTTGAGTTAGGCGTTTGGAGTTTTGAGTCGATTGAACGTGACTCCAAGCTCATTAGTCCACCCTCGAAACTAAATCCGCCATTCCCTCGGTCTGTGTCCCCACAGACCGAACAAATCTTCAATTTAACAGATTTCAATTTTTAGTAGTTATCGGTTGTTACTCTTTGTGGACAAAAACCAAGAGTAGGCGTATGGCCTGAGTGAATAAATTAAGGTTAATTTTCTATTTTTATTTATGGAAAACGAAATCTTTAGACAAGATCGTAATTCAAAAATGCTTTTGGGTGAAGTTTATTTTTGGACAGATACGGTGAAAGATTGGAAGCAAGTGTTTTCTTCCGAAAAGTATAAACGCATTGTTATTGATAGCTTAGAAGAATTAATTAAGAGAAAAAATATTGAGGTTTATGCGTTTGTGATTATGCCAAATCACCTACACTTGGTTTGGAAAATGGTTGAGGTAAATGGGAAAGAGATGCCTTATGCAAGCTTTAATAAATTTACTTCTCATCAAATTTTTCAGGACATGAAACATCACCATCCAGAAATAATATCAGATTTTAAGGTAACCGATGTAGAAAGAAATTTTCGTCTATGGCAACGGGATCCATTAGCCATTCTTATGGATACGCAACATAAACTTGAACAGAAAATAGATTACATCCATCACAATCCATTACAGGAAAAATGGCAGTTATGCGAAAAACCTGAAGATTATGATTATTCATCTGCCAGATTTTATGAAACAGGTATAGATAATTTTGGATTTTTAACCGATTATAGGAATCTTTTATAAATTTCGGTCTGTGGTGACACAGACCGACGATAAGGCGTTTTGAGTCGATTCAACGTGACTCCAAGCTTGCTGCTCCACGCTCTAAACTAAATCCGCTGTTGTGCTTTTAGTGCCAAATATTGATTAATGACATTTACGGTAAGCTTTTGTGGTGGTGTAAGAATAGCCAGAATACCATGTTTGTTCAATTCTTTAACCATTAGTTTTTTCTCGTAGATAAACTTTTCAGCAATGGTTTTATGATAAATGCCCTCCACATCTTTAGCAGGTTCTGTACTTAATTCTTTTAGTTCGGTATTTTCGAAAAACACAACCAACAGTAAGTGGTATTTAGCAATTCTTTTTAAATATGGCAACTGACGTTGGAGCGCCGATAAACTCTCAAAATTGGTAAAGAAAACCAAAAGACCGCGTTGTTTTACAACAGAACGGACTGTAGTGTACAGGGCCTCAAGATTACTTTCCAGATAGCGTGTTTTTTCTTTGTAAAGCACGTTCATAATGCTGCCCAGCTGCGAAGTTTTACGGTCGGCCGGTACTATCGATCCGATCGTTTCGGATAGGGTAATCAATCCGGCTTTATCTTCTTTAAGCATGGCTACTTTTGAAAGCGCAACGGTAGCATTTATGGCATAATCAAGTAAGCTCAATCCTTCAAAAGGCATGCGCATTACCCTCGATTTATCAATGATACAATAAATATGCTGTGATTTCTCATCTATATAGGTGTTCACCATTAAGCTGCCTTTTCTTGCAGTGGCTTTCCAGTTAATGGTACGGATATCGTCGCCCCCGACATAATTTTTAATCTGGTCAAATTCACTGCTTTGTCCAATCTTTCTGATCTTTTTAATCCCAAATTCAGTTAAATAGCGTGAAGCAGCCATTAATTCGTATTGGCCAAGATTGATAAATGATGGATAAACAGGTAGAAGTTTGGCGCCATCAAAATTGTACCGGCGACTGATTAAACCCAAAGGCGAGCTAATGTATGTTCTAATGAATCCGAAATCATATTCACCACGCTTTGTTGGGCGCAGGTTGTAGTAGATCGATTTTATTTCTGCAGGTTTTAAATGGAGCTTAAAATCTTTATCACGAATCTGAAACTGAAAAGGTATTTCGTCAATTACCCTTGCGTTTACCCCGAAACCATAATAATTTTTTATTTCGATCTGTATCGGGTTTTCATCACCATTACTTAAACGTTTAGAAGTTAATCTTCTGGCTTCAATGCCAATATTATTTCGGTATAGGATAAAAATATCGATAAAAAATAAAAGGATAACAGCACCTGTTGCAATTTCGGGGATATCGGCTAGCCAAGGAAAAAAGAACTTTAACAAAAAAAGTAGAATGCAGCATCCTAAGGCCGTGAATAAACGATCGGTCAGGAATAGGTTGCTGTAATACTGCTGAAAGATTTTTTTCAATTGTATAGATTGTTTAATTGCTAAATTGTTGGAACTGGTTAACTGTATTACAAATTGCAAACTGAAAATTGGCAACTGTTAACTGACCTACCTCGGTACTTCTATTTTTTTAATAATCTGATAGATGATATCGCTTGTGGTTAATCCTTCCATTTCTTTTTCAGGTGATAACAAAACCCTATGTGCCAATACGGGGCTTGCGACGGCAATGATATCATCCGGTGTAATAAAATCGCGCCCTTGGATAGCAGCAAAAGCTTTTGCACTGTGTACAATGGCTAGTGATGCCCTGGGCGATGCTCCTAAGTATAGCGATGGGTTGTTGCGGGTTTCACTTACAATTTTGGCAATAAATTCCAATAATTTCGGTTCCACAAATAAATTACGGATAACAGCCCTGGCTTCTAGTATCTGTTGGATGGATAATACCGGTTTTACATCGCTCAACAATGTTTTATTAACCAGGCTATGTTGTGCCATTAAAATTGCGGTTTCTTCTTCTAATGAAGGATATTTAACCTCTATTTTAAATAAAAACCTGTCTAATTGTGCTTCAGGTAAGCGGTATGTGCCTTCCTGCTCAATCGGGTTTTGAGTGGCCAATACCATAAAAGGCTCGCCCATGATGTAGGTTTGCCCGTCAATAGTTACCTGGCGTTCTTCCATCACTTCGAAAAGTGCAGATTGGGTTTTGGCAGGCGCACGGTTAATCTCGTCAACCAAAATAATATTTCCGAAAATCGGACCTTTTCTAAATTCAAAATCTCCAGTTTTGGTATTAAATATTGGGGTTCCCAAAACATCAGAAGGCATTAAATCTGGCGTAAACTGCACCCTCGAAAATTGCGCCGCTATCGATTTGGCTAGCAGTTTCGCACTAAGCGTTTTAGCTACTCCAGGTACGCCCTCAATTAAGATGTGTCCATCGGCTAGCAAACCAACAATTAAGAAATCAATAACCTGTTTTTGGCCGATAATGATATTTCCAAGTACATTTCTGATCTGATTTACCGCCTCATTTAAAGCGCTTAAGTCGGTACGTGGGTTAAACTGTTCTTGTTCCATTGCTTTGCGTATTTTTATAAAACTGTTCTATACTTGCGTTTAAATAAATCAATTGGGTATCACTTAAGGTGTTCATGGTTGGCGTTTGCATAAAGTGATTGGTAAGCGTTTTGGCCAGCGCTTCGTTAATGCCTGTTTTTTCCATGAGTAACTGGGCAAAGTTGCCGTCAATATCGTTGGTTTTTAGGTAATATCTTGTTCTTAAATATTCCAAAAAATAGTTGATCTTTTTTAAGGCGATATCGATGTTGTTGCGTTCGTGGTAATAAACACTGCCCACTACATGGACAAATGCCAATGAAGAATTGGTAAGCGGATCAGCAATTGGGATAATTCTTTGCCTGCGCTTCATATCGTATAACACAAAAATGATTAAGCTGAATATGGCCAGATAATAAGCATATTTCAGTTCAGGATGTTTAAAGAATACCCTGAGCATATCAGTAGTGGTGGTTTTTTGTGCAGAAAAATACTCGTCGAAAATGACCTGCCGAGTACCATGTAAATAACTTAAGGTTTTAGCGGCATATTCTGCACCATACTTATCCAGCAGATTGAAATTAGTGTAAAAACCTGGCTCGGCAATTAAGTATAGATTTCCTTTGCCATAGCTGTAACGGACAAAGTTGGGCTTCCCGTCTCCGTTTACGCCGAGTACAGTAGCCTTACTGGTATCAAGTTTGTTGTAATATTGACTGCCAATCCCCCTTTCAAAACCATAGTTTGCCTCAGTTTTCAAACTTGGGTTAGTGAAATTCAGCGTGCTCCCTTCGGCAGACATGGTGCTAAGCGATTGTAGTTTAAGGCTTTTTTCTATTTTTCCCAGCTCGTAACTGGCAATAAAAACATCATTACCGGTCTGCATGAATTTAACCAGCTGATCAAAGTCTGTTTTGCTGATTTCTGCTTGTTGGGCAACGATTAAATATGCTGCTTTGTTAAAATTTTTATCCTTTAAAGTATTGTAAATAGCCGTTTTAGATTGTTTTATCTTTGCCTCCGGTAAAATGTCCTTTATCCGATGGTACAAAATATATGTTCCATATGGGATTTTATCCTTTACTGCATAGGTGGGGGCCCAGTTGGTTGGGGTGGGTTTGTTGTACTGGGCAACCAAATAAAGAATAATTAGTATAGCCCCAATTGTCAGATATATTTTATAACCTTTCATTTAATCTGGCTGTTAAACTGGTTAAACGATTGGTTAATAGGTTCAAATTTTCCTTCATCAATGGGGAAATCGCCGTACCAGATGTAATCGAACTGCAGGGTAAGCTTACCAAAATCATTTCTGAGTTCCGGTTTATCGATTTCCATTAAATAATTGTAATTGGTTTTATCAGGCTGCCAATGGATGATTTCGGCATCACTCAGTTTTTTTAATGCCCTTAAATATAAAAGCCTAACCGCCAGGCGGAATTTTCTTTCCGCAACCAATCTTTGCAGTTCTTGTTCATAATCGATTTCATGGATGTTTTCGGTAATCACATCGTATGGAAGGATTGTTGCTTTCGATTTTTTCCTGAATATATTCTCAGCCCCGATGGTTTTGATTACGATAAACAAAATAAGCGCTACGCCTAGTCCGATAAAAATATACCTCGAAATTAAATTAGAGGTTGCCCCCTGAATTAATGAGCTGATTAAACGCCAAAACCACATCCAGAATTTATCCCACCACGACAATTGCTGCTCGCCAATTTCATCATATTGAAATTCTTTTTGCTCTTTATAGGTGCTGATGGAATCTTTATCGAATTTTAATGGGGTAATTTTAGCACTGTCAATCCTGATTTCCTTAATAATAGGTTTAGGCTTAACATGCTGTGCTTTGCTGATTACCGGAATAAAAAACAAAAGTGAAGCAAGAAGATATCGGAATAGTGCGCGCTGCATTTTAATATTCTTCAGGTCTGGTATCAATAGGTTTTTCGATATCGCCAAAATTAGAAATCCTTTCCATTAAACCCGTGCTTTCTTTTTGTTCAACCAAACTAAAATAAGCTAATGAAATGGTAATGATGGGAATAATGGTAAACACCTGGCACAACGATTGCAAAACCGTTGTAATCATGGTGAGCGTTAATGACATGTGTGGGCTTTTATGGGTAAACATACCAATCATATTAAACAGGCTGGTAGGCAGAATGATCATGCTCATGCAGGCGTAAACAATAATCCATACCACGATCAGCGTGCCAAAGGTAATCCAGAAATTATCTTTTATAATATTGAAACTTCTACTAAAAGAATAGCCAAAAGAACCATTTTCAATAACCATTATGGGATAGATCATGGCTACATAGGGGAATAACCAGAAACCGGGCAGAAGGCAAAACATAAAAGCGATAAGTAACATGATAATCAGTAGAATAGAGCTGCCAAAAATCCGGAAGAAATAATGTTTAAAGTATCCCCATACCTCATCTGTTGTAGGTGTTTGGTTGCCTTTTTTTACGTAAATAGCTATATAAGAGAGGATGGCAACACTCATGCTCGTATAAGAGGCCAAAGAAAACAAAATAGAAAGAAAATATTCTAATCCATATAACGCAGAGAAGCCTAATCCATTGCTGTTTTTACCATTACCGATGGTATTGATAATATTAACCATTTTATATTGTTGCATTAACATGGTTAACATACTGGCCAGTACAAATAAGCCACAGAATGTAAAATATATTTTGATTAGCGGCTTAATATTTTGGCGCACAAAAGTAAAGGTATCATTGATTACCTGTCCGAAATCTCTTCTTTTCTTAAATTCAATTTTCCCTGGCATGTGAGTGTTGCTTGTTATTGTAGATTTTAATGGGGTAAATAAATACATACCAGATAATAAAAGCTGCAGAAGATAATAATATCAGCGCGCTCAGCCATAAGGGCATTTCAGTATGTCGGGTAACAAAGCTTTCGAAAAATGCGGCCACAATAAAAATCGGGATCAGACCTATTACAATTTTTAATCCATCTTTTGCGCCTTTTAATACAGAGGCCATTCGGGTATAAGTTTTAGGGAATAAAAGGCTATTGCCCAAAACTAAACCCGCTGCACCCGCTAAAACAATTGCCGATATTTCCAACGTTCCGTGAATCCAGATCACCAGAACCGATTGAAAGCCCAGGCCTTTGCTAAAAAAGAAATATTGGAAAGAACCGAGCATAATCCCGTTCCTGAATAACGAAACAATAGAACCAAATGAAAATAAGATACCTAAAACAAAAGTATACAAAGCAACGAAGATGTTATTGGAGCCAATCTGCAAAAACATCATAAATTCATTGCTTTGCTTGTAAACCCCAAAAGGATCACCTTTTGCAATATTTTCGTTTGTCATATTTACATAGGCGTCGCCCATAATCAAACGGACAAAAGTATCGTCATATTTAGCAGATAATGCACCAATGGCACAAGAAACCAAAAAAAATGCCAGGGCATAAAATACTTGTTTTCTTTGTTGCAACAATATTAAAGGGAGTTCAGTTTGCCAGAAATGAATAAAGCGGTTCGATTTTTCCTTTTTGTTTTTGTAAACTGTTTGGTGTAATTTGGAAGCTAAGCCGTTAAGATATTCAGTTGTTTTCGAATTTGGATAAAACGTTTTCGAGTATGCCAGATCATTGGTGATCTCAATAAACTGATTGGCCACGTCATCGGGACTTGCCTGTTGCATGGAATCGTAATGCTGCCACTTTTTCGAATTCTGTTTAACAAATAGTGCTTCTCTCATTTAAAGGCGTTACCAAATCTTGGGTTAAAATAGTTAAATTTTCATGGAAATAAAACCCGAATTATTCCCAGATGTTTTAATTCATGAAAAGAAATATATATGAAACAGCTAAATCGAAAAATATAATAAATCTTTATTTTCAAATAAATAAAGATTTAACTATAGCTATTATCTTTAAAAAAATTATGTTTGAATAATATGGATAGCATCAGAATTAGCACGGCTCAGAATATTGATATTGATTACGAAATTGCCGGCCTTGGAGAACGTATCGCCGCAAGGTGTATCGACTTGGCCGGATTTATAATGCTCGCTGTAATTACCATGGTAATTATGGGAGCTGCTCAAATGGCAATGTCTGGAAGTGCTGCGATAGTTATTTTATTTATTTTCCTGGCTGTTTTTGTTTTTTATGATCTGGTTTGCGAAATCACTATGGATGGACAAACTTTTGGAAAAAAGGTGCTAAAGATCAAGGTGATCAGTATTGATGGTACACAGCCAACCTTCGGGCAGTATATTTTTAGATGGTTATTCCGGATGATTGATTTTGGCTTTCCTTTTGGCTGGGGCGTTGTTGCACTGGTATCGGTAGCGATAACTAAAAACCACCAGCGTTTGGGAGATTTATTGGCCAAAACAACCTTAATTAAAACTAAACCTCGCACAGAATTAGCCAATGTTGCATTTAGTTTTAATCTGCCTGAAGAATATGAGCCGCTGTTTAAGGAAGTTCTTCATTTAAATGATCGGGATATAGAACTTATTCATGAAGTGTTAACCAGTTATTATCAAACAGGTAATGCCGATTTAATTTATGCCATGGCGGCTAAAACTAAAACCCATATTTTGGTAAACATTCCAGCAGGAATGAACGAATTACAGTTTTTAGAAACGGTATTAAAGGATTATAATCACCTTACGGCTAATATAAATGTTTAGCTAAAAAACATTTTTTGTAAATAGCAGATCATTACAAAATTACCAACAACGATAACCAATATTTTAAAGATAAAGGAACGCTGTTTAAACTGAAATTTATACAATAGACTAGCTGTGATAAATAAAAACAGCAGGGGAATGGTAGGAGGGTAAAGCGACCAGCTTTTTGATAAATCGCCTTGAATAAGCGCGATAAAAGATCTTTGAAAGCCACAACCCGGACAGTCGATACCTGTTAAGGATTTAAAGGGGCATGGGATTAAATGATTTTGCAGCCAATCAACCAGGTTGATTAAGCTGCAAAATATAAATATGATAAACATTCTAAATTATACTACTGGTGGAGTATCATTAGGATTGTTTTGATTATCAGTTGGTTTGTTGAAAGGATTGTTTGGGCTATTGAATGGGTTGTTTGGATTATTAAAAGGATTATTTCCAAACCCACCATTTTGTGCTTCTGCTGCTGATGGTCCTAAGTATTTAGCATCTCCAAAACCTAAAATTGGCCAGAAGATGTAAGGGAAAATAACCATACCAACGGTAAAACCTTCTGATTTGCCAAAGCTTTTGCTTACTAAATTGTAAAGCCAGATTGCAAACACAATGTTAACACAAGGAATGATCAGCCATAAAATCCAGATCATTGGTTTACCAACAATTTCTAATAAAATAATTAAATTGTAGATAGGAATAATAGCTGCCCAGCCTGGTTTGCCCGCTTTTTCGAACACTTTCCACATGCCTACAATCATTATTACGATTATTGCAAGATATACGATTGCAATACCTCCTCCAATGCCCGCGGCTACTCCGCTTGATTCATACTCATTCATAAATTACTGTTTTTAAAGGTGATTAATTTAAATTGTCGAACTAAAGTAATTTTTTTTATTCAAAAATGGAATAAATGAGCATTTATTATTTCAACACCGCAGCTAACTTTGTTGATAAAGAGGTAGCCCATCCGGCATACATTTTGGCACTGGGGTGTAGTCCATCGTCTGCTACCAGCGATAGGTCGGTTGCTGCATTTCTTGATGCAGGTGTGATATTGGTATAGCTCACGCCTGCTGCCAGCGTTATTTCCTGGTTTGCCGCGTTAAAACTATCAATTTCAGTGGCAACAGTTTGCGTGTTTCTTCCTGAGTTTTTGCCGAAAGGAGTAGCGCCCCAATCGGGTATGGAAACCACAAAAACCCTAGATTTATTGCCGCCTGCATAAGCAATTGCCGTTTGTAACAATTCTGAGAATTCCTTTTTATAGGTGCTTAAAGGGTAACCCCTATATTGATTATTTACACCAATTAAAAGCGTAACAAAACTGAAAGTGCCGTTTAAATTTTCCCTTTTGATGGCCGCCTGAAGCTCGTCGGTTGTCCAGCCTGTAGTGGCAATAATTTTAGGATTGGCTACGGTGATGTTTTGAGCTTTTAATAAACCTTGAAGCTGATAAGGAAAAGATTCGGCTTGCTTAACCGATTCGCCAATGGTGTAAGAATCGCCAAGGGCTAAATAAGTGAAATTTCCAGTTTCTTTTGAAGGAATTGTAGCTGGATTGGTTGCTGGCTCGTTAATCATGGGGGCTTGTTTTGTACAGCCCGAAGTTAAGAAAGAAAATAAAATGGCGCTTAATAAAATCTTCATAACTTGATCTACGAAGTAGCTTCAAGCCTGGTTTTATCGTTTACTCAACCAGCTTCATTTGAAACAATTCTGCAATGTGGTTTTTCAGTTTATCTTTAACTTCCTGCATGTCTGGCTGATAGCCTAATTCCTGTGCTAAAGAGGTTACCGCTTTATCATCAATGCCGCATGGAACAATATTTTTGAAATAATCCAAATCTACATTTACATTAAAGGCAAAGCCATGCATGGTAACCCAGCGACTGCAGCGTACGCCCATGGCACATATTTTACGTGCCTTTTCATTGTCGGCATCCAGCCAAACTCCGGTAAAACCCGGATAACGTCCTGCTTCTATCCCATAATCCTTTAAGGTAAGGATAACGGCTTCTTCCAGGGTGCGTAGATATAAATGGATATCGGTAAAAAAATTATCAAGATCAAGGATGGGGTAGCCTACAATCTGCCCTGGCCCATGATAAGTAATATCACCACCGCGGTTTATTTTATAGTAGGTGGCTTGTTTATCTTGTAATCCCTGCTCATCCAATAATAAATTTTCGGGATGCCCGCTTTTGCCTAGCGTATAAACGTGCGGATGCTCGCAAAATATAAGATGGTTTGGCGTAGGCTTATTCGTGTTATTAACCCGGTTCTCTGTTTTAATGGCTACAGTTTTATTGAGCAGATCTTCCTGTTTATCCCAGGCTTCCTGGTAGTCTGTTAAGCCCCAGTCTGTAAAAATAGTTGGCTTAAAGTCCTTAGCAATTGCTTTATCCGCTGTCTCGTTCATCTCCATGTATATTAAGAATTGCCGGCTACATAGCCCAACATGTAACCGTCTTTTGTTTTAAAGTAATTAATGGTCAACTCCCGGGTACCCGATGGCAGTTCTACCAATGCATTTAATGAGCCTTCGTTTTTTAGCTTAAAGGGTTTAATATGGATATGCTGCTTAAATTCCAATCCTTTTTTTCCATGCCACTTATAAACAGCCTCTTTGGCACACCAGGCTACGTATAAGCCATCGGTATTATCGCCAATCTGTTTTTGGGCAAGCTCTAAATCACTTAAAAACTTGTGTTTAATGCTTTTTATTTTGTGCTTGATGAGTTCAATATCAACACCAACCGGGTGATCTTTGCTAATCATTACAGCAGCATAATCATAAGAATGGCTTAATGAAATATGATAATCGGAATTAACCAGGTAAGGTTTCCCATGTTCATCAAACTGGCAGTCGATATACTCGGTTGTATTTAGCATGGTTCTCAACAGCAACCTTGTGCTTAACCAGTGCAATAGCCTTTTGCCACTGTTTAACGATGAAATAATATCATGTTCGTGCTGCTTAAGCTGCAGTCCGGCCAACAACTCTTCTTCCGTTTCCTCAATTTTCCAAATGGCTAAAACAGAATGCTGATCAATATTTTTGTGGTAAATTATTGGCATTGATTAAATTGGAGATTACATGCAAAATTATCTTAAATAAATGATAATTTAGGCCAAAAATACGTACAAAAAATGATATTATCTGATAGCAGGATATTGGAAGAAATGGAGAAGGGAACAATCATCATTGAGCCTTTTAAACGCGAATGTTTAGGAACCAACTCGTATGATGTTCATTTAGGTAAATATCTGGCTACTTATAAAAGCCGCGTACTTGATTCGAAGGCGCATAACGAAATTGAACATTTCGAAATTCCTAAAGATGGTTATGTACTTCATCCAGGTACGCTTTACCTTGGTGTTACCGTAGAATATACCGAAACACATGGGCATGTACCTTTTTTAGAAGGAAAAAGCAGCACGGGGCGCTTGGGTATCGATATCCATGCCACGGCTGGTAAAGGCGATGTTGGTTTCTGTAATACCTGGACCTTGGAAATATCAGTAGCGCAGCCTGTAAAAATTTATGCCGGCATGCCTATTGGCCAATTGATTTATTTTGCTGTTGAGGGTAAAATAGAAACAATGTACAATACAAAAGGTAACGCAAAGTACAACAATAAAACCACCAGGCCGGTAGAAAGCATGATGTGGAAGAATAAGTTTTAATAAATTTTTTAATCTGTTGGTGGGCGACAGTCAATGCGTTTTCTCTTTTTTTAGAAATGAAAGTCGGTGCGCTGAAGCGGTGTGTAGACCCCCATTCGCTGTGGTCCCGATAGAAGATCGGGGGCCGTCGCTGCTGTCGGGTTTATGATTGACAGTCTGTTCTCAGGGTACAAAACATCGTTCCTAAACCCGATTAAAGCGAACACGGAGTGCAACGAAGTAAAGCGTAAAGCGGGGCTGATGCTGCCAAACGCTCGGAACCCCTCATTTCCAAATCACCTAACTAAAGAAATGTTTTTTGTTTTTGAAAATGAAAGCCGGTGCGCTGTGGCGGTCTGTAGCCCCGCCATTCGCTGTGGTCCCGATAGAAGAATCGGGGGGCCGCCGCTGCTGTCGGGTTTATGATTGATGGTCAGTTCTCCTGGCACAAACCTTTGTTCCTAAACCCGATTAAAGCGAACACGGAGTGTAACGAAGTAAAGCGTAAAGCGGGGCTGATGCTGCCAAATGCTCGGAACCCCTCATTTCCAAATCACCTAACTAAAGAAATGTTTTTTGTTTTTGGAAATGAAAGCCAGTGTGCTGTGGCGGTCTGTAGCCCCGCCATTCGCTATGGTCCCGATAGAAGAATCTTGAGCCGCCGCTGCTGTCGGGTTTATGATTGATGGTCAGTTCTCCAGGCACAAACCTTTGTTCCTAAACCCGATTAAGCGGAATAGCCCGGAGCGCAGCGAGGACTATAAGCGAAAGCGGGACTAAAGTTGCAAAGGACCACTAT
This sequence comes from Pedobacter sp. PF22-3, assembly GCF_026239555.1. Lineage (GTDB taxonomy): Bacteria > Bacteroidota > Bacteroidia > Sphingobacteriales > Sphingobacteriaceae > Pedobacter. Next base: position 36,987 of record NZ_JAPIVP010000019.1, read on the forward strand.
ATGCTCATTTTCTAAAAAAAATAAACATTTCTATTAAAGGGAGCGCAGGGCCAATACAAAACATAAAGTTTCTTCCCGTTTTCCGCTTATACGCTTCGCTTCCTCGTTCCTCGTTGCTGCAGGGTATCGCTGTAACCGGGGCTAGTTGGCTAATGCGGTATTTCATTTGTAGGGTTGCGGGTACATAAACCTTTGTTCCTAAACCCGATTAAAGTGCACATGGAGCGCAGCGGAGTAAAATGAAAGCTGGGCTGAGGCCGCCAAATGTTCAGTGTGCTCATTCCGAATTGATATATAAAAATTTTAAGGAGATAAACGGCGCTCGCAATTAAACCCGTAGCGCTGCCTTTTTATGAAGAAAGCATTTTTAGCATGACTAACTAAAAACTTAGAAGTCTAGCTAAATTTCATGCTTACTTCATAAAAGTATGCCTTAGGTTTTGTACCTTGACACGTATTTATTTGTACCCCAACCACATGAAACTTAAAATTACTCTCGCAATTAGTTTTCTATCTCTGCTTATTGTTTTTGGCGCATTTAAAATGGATGATGATCCATTTAGTCAGATCCTACAGAAACTTGATGATTATACCAGTAAATATCCCCAGGAAAAAGTCCACCTTCATTTAGATAAGCCTTATTATGCCATTGGAGATGATATTTGGTTCAAGGCCTATGTGGTGAATACCAAAACTTCGGCACCTTCTGGCATCAGCAAAATCCTATATGTAGAGTTGATCAATGAAAAAGATTCGCTAAAGAAACAAGTTAAATTACCTATTATGGGTGGAATTACATGGGGCGATTTTAAGCTAACCGATTCACTTGCTGAGGGTAATTATAGAATCAGGGCCTATACCAATTACATGCGTAATTTCGGTACTGAATTCTTTTACGATAAAACCATTAAGATCGGAAATAGCTGGGCCAACAAAGTTTTTACAAAAACCGCTTACAATTTTGCCAAAGAGAACAATGCAGATAAAGTTGTGGCAACCATTCATTTTGAAGATAAAAATGGTGTTGCTTATAGCCAGAATGAAGTAAGTTATGATGTGCAGTTAGATTATCGCTCGGTTAGCAAAGGGAAAGTTAAAACCAGTTTAACAGGCGATGCCGTGATTAATTTCACCAATAATCAGCCCTTTCAAAATAAATCTGGAAAAATTATGGCCACCATAACACTCGATAATAAACAAAAGGTGATCAAATCTATACCGATTACCTCAACCTCTAATGATGTAGATGTGCAGTTTATGCCAGAAGGAGGTACCCTTGTTGAGGAGCTTCCACAAAAATTAGCTATCAAAGCGGTAGGCTCCAACGGCCGGGGTGAGGATGTGCAAGGAAGCATTATAGATGAAGCGGGAAATGAAGTGACCACTTTTTCTACCAATTACCTGGGTATGGGAAGTTTCGTGTTTAATAGTCAGGCAGGTAGATCATATTCGGCAAAAGTTAAATTCAAAGATGGATCCGAAAAGACGATTAAACTTCCGGTAGCAGTTAAAAGTGGTTACGCACTTTCTGTAAACGCTTTAGATACTGGTAAAGTAGTGGTTAAAATTATGGCCAGTGCCGACCTTACAAATGGAGCCGAACTAAAGGTTGTTGCCCAGCAAGGCGGCAATGTATATTATGGCTCCAAAGCCAAAATGGATAAACAAGTGCTGGTGGCCAATATTCCGAAAAAGAACCTGCCAGCAGGCATTGTTCAGTTTACTTTGTTTTCAAGCAGCAATCAGCCTTTAGCCGAACGTTTGGCCTTTATAAATAACAAGTCAGAATTGATTGATGTATCGCTTAATTCATCTGCTGTATCAGCTTCAAAAAGAGGAAAAGCGGCTTTTAGTTTCAATGCAAATAATGATAATAAACCCGTTTTAGGTAGTTTTTCGGTAGCAGTTACCAATGCCTCAAAAATTGCTCCCGATGAAAACAATGAATCCAATATTCTTACTTCACTATTACTTACTTCTGATCTAACGGGGTACGTAGAGCAGCCCAACCATTATTTCTTGAAAGATGATCTTCAAACACAAAAAGACCTTGATAACCTGATGCTTACCCAGGGCTGGAGAAGATTTCTTTGGAAGAATATTATCAATAATGTTGGTCCGAATATTACCTATAAGCCCGAGCAGTCTATTAGCATTAGCGGAACGGTGATGAAAGGCAATAAGCCTGTACCTGGTGGTAAAGTAATGTTAATGGCCACCAAAGGAACCATGTATATTTTGGATACGGTAACCAACGCCGAAGGGAAATTTGTGTTCGATAATTTAAGTTTTGGCGACAGTACCAAGTTTGTAGTTCAGGCAAGAACTAAAACGGAACGGAAATTTGTAGACATTAATCTTGATGTTGTTCCCGGGCAGATTGTGACCAAGAATAAAAATGGGGCCGATGTTGATATCAATGTAAACAATTCTTTAATGAAGTACATTAAAGAAAGTGATAACTATTTTAATGAGATGACCCGTTTGGGCTTGCTGGAGCGAACCATTAAACTTGATGAGGTGACCATTACAGAAAAGAAAAATCCGGCTAAAAATTCATCAAACCTGAACGGAGCTGGTAGGGCTGATTTTATTATGACAGCCGACCAGTTGTCCACTTGTGTTACCTTATCACAATGTTTGCAGGGGCGTTTACCAGGCGTAATATTTAGGGGGAATGTACCATACCTGATGCGTAGTCAAGATACGCCTATGGGTATTATTGTTGATGGCATGCAAATGGAGGCCGATTTCCTGGATAATGTTACACCTATGGATGTAGAATCTATCGAGTTGCTAAAAAGTATTGGTAATACTGCCATCTATGGCTCACGAGGAGGTGGAGGTTTAATTATTATTACCACTAAACGTGGCGATGGTGGTAGAAGTGTAGATAGATATGCGCCGGGAATTGTAACATTTAATCCTAAAGGATTTACGGTTTCAAGAGAATTTTATTCACCAAAATACGATACCGCTAGCCCTGGCAACAGGTCCGATTTAAGAACAACCATTTATTGGAACCCACAGGTTGTTACAGATAAAGATGGAAAGGCACAATTCGAATTTTATAATGCAGATGAGCCCGGCACATACCGCATGGTAATAGAAGGAATAGACGCTGCAGGGCATTTGGCCAGAAAAGTTTATACTTATGATGTTAAATAGATAAAAATAGATAAATTTGAATTAGTATGCATGCATAGTTTATGCTGCGGTATATATGTCATGATACTAGATTCTTAAATCTTGATACTATTTAAATATGAATACAATAAAAGTAAGTGTTAAAGATCGACTGGCAACCATCACATTAGATAGAGGTAAGTCAAATGCCTTAAACCGGGAGTTGATTACCGAGCTAAACGATATGCTTAAAAATATTACTGCCGATGATAATATTGGTGGTGTAATATTAACCGGAACAGCACCATTCTTTTCTGCTGGATTGGATTTGGTTGAACTTTATAACTATAACGAAGAAGAGGCTAAATCTTTCTGGCAGTTGTTTTTAGATTTTACAGCCAATATGGTTTCATTCAAAAAACCGATGGTTGCAGCAATTAGCGGGCATAGCCCGGCAGGTGGTTGCGTAATGGCCTTAGCCTGCGATTACCGTGTAATGGCAGAAGGGCAATATATTATCGGCTTAAATGAAGTTCCGGTAGGTATTATCGTACCCAATAGTATTTTTCAGTTATATGCTTTTTGGATCGGTAAAGCCGAAGCCACCCGCAGTTTGCTCTCAGGTAAATTGTATAATCCTGAAGAGGCGCTAAAAATTGGTTTGGTAGATGAATTGGTCAAAAACGAGAGTTTGTTAACAGCAGCCGAACGCAAGATTAAAAAATACATGGAACTCGAAAGCAATACATGGTCGCAAAGCAAAGTAAATATTCGCGAAGCGCTAATTGCTGCGGTATCTGCTGACCAATCTGCTACTTTAGAAAAAATGTTGGCACAATGGTGGTCGCCTGCAACGCGCCATATTTTAAAAACCATTTTAGCTAATCTGCAGCGGAAGTAATTAATGATTTTTAGTTGGCAGTTCACAATCCGCAATGGCTATGAACGTTTAGCCAGTTTCAACAATTAACCGATTTCAACAATTAACCAGTTAACCAAATATGATGTTCAATTATAACTCACCAATGCTCAGAGAAGATGCTTTAAAAGGAAAAACCATTGTAATTACAGGTGGAGGAACAGGACTTGGGAAAGCGATGGGTGTTTATTTTTTGAAGTTAGGCGCTAATTTAGTTATTACCAGCCGCAAGCAGGATGTATTACAAAAAACTGCCGATGAAATGGAAGAAAAAACCGGCGGCAAAGTGTTGGCGGTGGCCTGCGATGTACGGGAAATTGAACAGGTAGAAAACGTACTGGCGAAAACGTTAGAGCGGTTTGGCGCTGTGGATGTATTATTGAACAATGCCGCAGGTAATTTTATCTCACCTACTGAACGATTATCAGCCAATGCCTTTTCGTCCATTATCGATATCGTTCTAAAAGGAACGGTTAACTGTACACTTACCTTTGGTAAACATTGGATTAAGGAAAAACAGGCGGCAACAGTTTTAAATATTGTTACTACATATGCTTTTACAGGCTCGGCCTATGTTGTGCCATCGGCCTGTGCAAAAGGTGGTGTTTTAGCATTAACAAGATCTTTGGCCGTAGAATGGGGGAAATATGGTATTCGTACCAATGCAATTGCTCCGGGTCCATTTCCGACTAAAGGCGCATGGGAGCGTCTTTTACCGGGAGATTTAGCTAAAAAATTCGATTTTAAAAACCGTGTTCCGCTAAAAAGAGTTGGCGATCACCAGGAACTCGCCAATTTAGCTGCATTTCTGGTAAGCGATTTTTCGGGCTACATTAATGGCGAAGTAATTACCATTGATGGCGGCGAATGGTTGCAGGGTGCAGGCCAGATGAACGGTTTGGAAGCAATCCCGAACGAAATGTGGGATATGCTTGAGCAAATGACGCGAAGCGCGAAGTGAGCGAACATGTAGGTTGGAATGTAAGACGGGAAATGAAGGCGATCAATAGGTACATCATCCATCTTACCTTTTCCATCTTACATTTTTAATTATCTTTGCCGATATGAATATCTTACTTTTAGGTTCAGGCGGCAGAGAAAGCGCATTCGCTTGGAAAATGAGCCAGTCTTCGTACTGCGATAAACTAATTATTGCTCCAGGTAACGGTGGTACAGGGGCTTATGGTACAAATATCAACATCAATGTAAACGATTTTGATGCCATAAAAAAAGTAGTGCTTACTGAAAACATCGGACTTGTTGTAGTAGGGCCTGAAGAGCCTTTGGTAAATGGTATTCATGATTTTTTCCTTGCCGATCAGACCATTGCGCACATTCCCGTTATCGGACCTAAAAAAGAAGGCGCTATTTTAGAAGGAAGTAAAGATTTCTCTAAACAGTTTATGGAACGCCATGGTATTCCTACCGCAGCTTCAAAATCTTTCACAACAGAAACTTTGGAAGATGGTCTGGCTTATCTTCAAAACCATGCTTTACCCGTTGTTTTAAAGGCCGATGGTTTGGCAGCAGGTAAAGGGGTATTAATCTGTACCGAAACCATCGAAGCTCAGGAAGAATTAAAACAGATGCTTGGTGGTAAATTTGGTACAGCTGGGGCAACGGTAGTCATTGAAGAGTTTTTAAGTGGTATAGAACTTTCGGTGTTTATTTTAACTGATGGTGAAAATTATATTACACTACCTTCTGCTAAAGATTATAAAAGGATTGGCCAGGGCGATACCGGTTTAAATACTGGTGGTATGGGCTCGGTTTCTCCAGTTCCTTTTGCTACACCAGAATTTTTGGCTAAAGTAGAAGAGCGCATCATTAAACCAACCGTTAACGGTTTAAAGAAAGATCATATCGACTATACAGGTTTTATCTTTTTCGGACTGATTAAAGTAGGGGAAGAGCCATTTGTAATCGAATACAATGCGCGCATGGGCGATCCAGAAACGGAAAGTGTGATACCTAGAGTGGAAAACGACTTGGTAGAACTGTTTTTAGCTACGGCTAATAAACAATTAAACCAGGTTAATCTGGTTATCTCTGAACAAACTGCAGCTACTGTAATGATTGTTGCCGGTGGTTATCCAGGCGATTACCTGAAAGGTAAAACCATTACTGGAATCGAAAACCTACGTCATTCTAATGCATTCCATGCGGGTACATTGTTAGAAAATGATGTAGTGAAAACAAATGGAGGCAGGGTAATTGCCATTACCAGTTTACAAAAAGATTTATTTACTGCTTTACAATCAGCAACTGCTGATGCAGGCAGGATTTATTTCGATGGCAAATATTTCAGGGAAGATATCGGGTTCGATTTGATTTAAAAGAAGATAAGTTGAAAAATATAGGAATAAATATTAACTAAATTGAGGTTAATATTTTGCTATTAAAAAGAGAAAGTCCCAGTTTTTAGCTGGGACTTTCTCTTTTAATGCGGATTTTTTATTTTGATTTACTTCCTAATAATTCTTGAAGTTTATCTTGTAAAGCTTGTTCTCTTAAGCCTTTAGCAATAATTTTACCTGTTGGATCAATTAAGAAATTGGCTGGAATTGAGCGGATACCATATAGCTGCGCAACCTCGTTATCCCAAAACTTCAAATCAGAAACATGTGTCCATGTTAATTTGTCATCAGCGATTGCTTTTAACCAGGCATCTTTTTTACCCGGACGGTCTAAAGAAACACCTAAAACAGTAAAGCCCTTATCTTTAAATTTGTTGTAGGCTACTACTACATTTGGGTTTTCCTGGCGACATGGGCCACACCATGAAGCCCAGAAATCTACCAGCACATACTTTCCTTTAAAATCAGATAATTTAACAGGTTTGCCTTCCGGGTCATTCTGTGTAAAGTCCATGGCCATTACACCTATCGCTGTTTTCTTTTCAGCGTCAAATATTTGAGCAATTTTTTTGCCGGTGTAAGTTGCCTTAAGTTCAGGTGACAGTGCTTCAAAAGCTTTTTGAGCTGCGGCTGCCTGATCTGGATCTGAAGCTAACTGGTTTATAGAACTTAAGCTCACAAAAGATTTTGGGTTGCTGCTGGCAAACTGTAATAACAACGGAGGCATTGCGGCAGCTTCTTTTTCATAACGTTTGCTTAAAGCCTCCATAACGGCCTTATCTTGTTTTTGCTCAGCGGTATAACCTGCATATTCTGCATTAATTGCAGCAAGTTTGTCTGCTACCGGTTTGGTTAATGTTCTTAATTTCTTTGCATCATCATTAACAGTAGAACCCGTAATTGTTGCATTCTTTAAAGAATCTGCAGCAGCGAGTTTTATACTTCCCGGCTCTACATAAAGTGATAAAGCATCTAATTTTTCACCTTGTGCAGGACGGTTTACGTAAGGGTTTTTGTTTAAGAAGAGACTCCCCTGCGCAGGACTGGCTAGTGTTCCCTTAAAAACAAAAGCACCATTTGCTACCATTGCAGAATCGGTAATGCTTTTACCGTCTGTTTGATAAATAAGGTAAACCTTATCCCCGGTTTTTAGGCCTTTTATATTGCCATTAACTGTAAATGGCTTTTGCGCCAATGCTGCAAATGGCAACAAAGCCATTGCTAATAATATTTTTTTCATCTGTATTAATTTTTTCATTAGTGATCATGATTTGTAATTTTGAAAATCATGATGTTTTTATGAGGTTCGTTTATTCCTATTCAAATATAGAAATCTGTATCGCTAAAACGTAAATAGCTGTGTAAAATTATGGTAGACTGTTTGTAATCATCTAGTCCCTATTTTATCGATTGCCAGCTTAATATTTTATACTGGCTGCGTTTTTGATTCTCCGATCCTCCAAAAATTCATGTTTTTTCAACCTTTTTAGGATTTGCAGTAACCTTAATTGCAATAATAGGAATTTACTTTTTTGTTGATCAATATGTTTCTTATCTGCCTTTTAACTAATTGTTGCATAGCAAGTTATTTTAATAAAAATTACAAAAAAAGAAAATATATAGAATGTCTATTTTGAAATTACACAGATTATGATTTGAAATTACACAACATTCACTTTGAAATTACACGGTTTCAACTTTGAGATTGTACAACTCTTAATTCAGCTTTTGATAGGTTCTCCACCACAAATCGGGCATTTCTCCATTAACAGCAATCTGATAATCATCATATCGGCAAGGTACTAAATGGTAACGTTCGTTTTTGGATTGGCCGGATGGATAAGGGACCTGCATCCACCAACGGTCTGATTTTTTACTTTTTACAAACGTCATTTCTCCCGAACCGTCTTTTAAACTGGTTCTATAGATGATATACTGCGATTTCGGTGTGAGCGGGAAATCCTTTTTACGGGCGTAAAATCCATCTACAAAATACCAAACCATTTGGGCAAGTAAGAAAGCCGTTTGTCCGTTATTGTCATAAGCCGGGTTAAACTCATAAAATCCTATTGAAGTCAACTTATCATTCATGCCGGCGTAGCGGGCAATACGGCAGGCTTCTTCACCATCAAAACCGTTCGGAGTAGTATTGGCATTTGCTGCGGCATCAGCAGAGCGGATAGCGCCAATATCAAAGCTTATCATATTCGCATTGCGGATTATAGGCTCTGTTAAAGTGATATCCTGTGCAAACTCACCCAAACGGTGTACATCAAAATATAATTTATCCATTACACTCAAACTTTCTTGATTTACAAAATAAGTTTGATAGCCAACATTACTGAAATTGAACAGGTAATTGGGTTGATGTAAGAAAATCTTGTTCAGGTAACAATCCGATCGGGTGGAAATTCCCTCGTTGTCATCGTCGCCAATATCAAATTGGTTATCAATAATTACCAGATCTACTTTCTGCTCTAAATCTTCATAACCCAGGTATTGGCCATAAGTTAGATCTTGTCCACCGCCAATAATAATTGGGATAATATCTTTTTTAATGAGTTCCGAAACCACCATTTTGATGGCGATGTATGTATCTGCAATGGTTGCACCATGTTTAATGTTACCTAGATCGACAATCCTGCTGTTAAAAGAACCTTCATTCAGTTTATAAAATTTCTCCCTGAAATAATCAGGAGCCAGGGCACAACCTTCGTTATTAACGGCACCTCTTCCATCAAGTACCCCAAAAATGGCCAGATCGTAGGTTTGTTCTTCAAAATCGGGAAACGATTCAGTATAAATCTGCGTTTTTAGCCCTAACTGACTTGTAAAAAAACCTTGTTTGGGCGTAAAACTATCTGGGTTTATTGGGGAAAAGAAATCCGTTAATGACATATATTTAAAACTCTCGGCTCAAATATCTATTTTTGAATGCGTATTTCCACATATAGCCCGAAAAAAATAAAATGATACTGGTAACCGGAGGAACTGGATTTTTAGGATCTGAATTAATTAAGCAGTTAACTGATAGTGGTTTAGCTGTTCGGGCGCTCAGGCGGGAAAAATCTAAAATTCCTTCATTGATTGAAAATATTCCTTTGATTGAATGGTTTGAAGCCGATATTAATGAACCCGCTGCTTTAGAAGATGCATTTATCGGGATTACCAAAGTTTACCATTGTGCTGCATTTGTGTCCTTTAACCCGAAAGATAAAAAACAGCTTTTTCATGTAAATATTGAAGGTACATCGAACATGGTTAACCTTTGTGCCGAAAATAATTGCAGGCTATTGCATGTAAGTTCGGTTGCAGCCCTCGGCAATGCCAAAAAGGGTCATAAAATTACAGAAAAAGATTTTTGGGAATATGATGCAAAAGCACATGCTTATGGTTTGTCTAAATACGAAGGAGAAATGGAGGTTTGGCGGGGCATTACCGAAGGATTAGACGCGCTCATTGTTAATCCATCGGTAATTATTGGTAAAAATGCGGGTTTTGAAGGGAGTGGGGCAATTTTTAAATTGGTAAAAGGCGGTTTTCCATTTTATACTGATGGCGCTTCGGGTTTTGTTGATGTTGAAGACGTAGCTAAAGTGATGATCCTGTTAATGGATACCGAAGTTTCAGGAGAGCGGTATATCATTTCTGCTGATGATTATCATTATAAAGATTTGTTCAGCGAAATTGCGCAGGGTTTTGGTGTTAAAGCGCCAACAAAAGAAGCAAAACCATGGATGCTTGGAATAGCCTGGAGGGCGCTTAAATTTGCTTCTATATTTACTGGTCAACAGCCTTCCATCACCAAGGATGCCGCGAAGAGTAGTTTAACCTTAAGTTATTACAATAATCATAAAGTAAAAACTGCAACAGGCATTATCTTTAAGCCGGTTGCCGAAAGCATAAAAGAAATTACCCAACATTTAAAATAATGCCCAAACAGAAAGCCTATTACATCATCGATTTTGATAGTACCTTTACACAGGTAGAAGCCCTTGATGAACTTGCCCGAATTTCGCTAAAGAACCACCCAGATAAAGAGGCGATTTTCCAAAAAATTGAAGATTATACCAATTTAGCCATGGAAGGAAAACTTTCCTTCTCCGAGAGTTTAGCACAACGAGTTAAACTGCTCGAAGCGGATGAAGATCATTTAAAACAGCTCATTAAACATTTAAAAAAGAAGGTATCCACTTCTTTTTCGCGTAATGCCGAGTTTTTTAAGAAACATGCAGATGACGTACTGATTGTTTCTGGCGGTTTTAAAGAATTTATTACCCCTGTAGTAAGCCAATACCATATTAAAAAGGAAAATATTTATGCCAATACTTTTGTAACCACTGGCGATGGCAAAATTATAGATTATGATCATGCCAATCCTTTGAGTGAAGAGGGGGGTAAAGTAAAATTACTTCAGCATTTAAAACTAGAAGGCGAGTTATTTGGTATAGGTGATGGCTATTCCGATTTCCAATTGCGCGAAAGCGGGATTATTAATAAGTTTTTTGCATTTACGGAAAATATTGCCCGTGAAAGCATTGTTTCCAAAGCAGACCATGTAACACCAAGCTTCGACGAGTTTTTGTACGTAAACGATTTGCCGCGTGCAATTTCCTATCCCAAAAATAGAATCCTTTGCCTGGTAATTGGTGATGTTGACCCTTTAACGATTTCTATCCTTAAAAATGATGGCTTATCGATTAGGCATAAAACCTCTTTTGAGGATAAATACATAAAAGATGTAGGAATTATTGTTTTAGCCGATGGAGAAAAAATAAGCAAGGAACAGCTGAAAAATGCGGCTAAGCTAAAAACTATTGGATATTTGGGAAATGCAAAGAATAAAATAGACCTTAGTTTATGTACTACACAAGGTATTGTTGTTTTTGATGACCCTAAAAATAACCCGCGTAATATTAGTTTTATCCCGAAAAGGGTTGCTGATTTTATGAATACTGGCGCAACCTATCTAAGTGCTAATTTTCCAAATCTGCAATTGCCAAAAATTGAGAAATCGCACCGTTTAATTCATATTCATAAAAACGTTCCGGGTATTATGGCAAAAATCAATACCGTTTTTGCTAAACACGATATTAACATTGTGAGCCAGTTTTTAATGACCAACCCAGAAATTGGCTATGCCATTACGGATATCAATGCACAGTACGATAAACAATTGTTTAAATCGCTTAAAAAGATTGAGCAGACAATAAAGTTTAGGGTGCTGTACTAAATGTAAAATGTAATAACCTAAATATCGTCATTTCGAGCGGGAGTGCAACGAAGTCGAGAACCCGAAGGCTCTGCGAAGCAAAATCTGTCCAGATAGATCTCTTTCCCGAACGTTCGGGGCTGCGTTCCAATCGGGAGAACAAATTTTTATAGAGTTCTGTGATTCTGAAGGATAATTTATTGCATAAAAATCAATATGGGTAACAGATAAATTTTAATTAGGTAATATCTCTCTAGAGATCGTCATTCCCAACTTGATTGGGAATCTTAACGCAAACGCTTTAAGATTCCCGCATGCGCGGGAATGACGTCGAAAATAGAGAATTTTGTCATTCTGATTGCAACGAAGAATCCATGTGCTTTTTTATACTTGCCCTCATAAAGTACTGCCTTTTTAGCGCTTTGATGGTAATAGATTCTTCACTGCGTTCAGAATGACAACAATGCTTTTTTCTGTACGCCCGGCGCCCCACGCGCTTCGCTACCTCAAAAACTGGTGCCTCTTCAACAACAAATGTTTAGGTGCGCCTATCGTTTGCGAGCGATAAATCCCTGTATGGCCAGAAAATAAGTAAGCAGTAACGCAGGCCAGGGCAATATAAATTCCTGATGATGCGCCAAATAATTCTATTCCCATAAAAATACAGGCCAAAGGGGTATTCGCTGCCCCTGCAAAAACAGCCACAAAGCCCATTCCTGCCAGCAAACTAAGCGGTAAAGGGATGAAAAAACTCAAAAAGCTGCCCAGTGTTGCCCCTATAAAAAAAAGTGGAGTAACTTCACCACCCTTAAACCCCGCACTCAAGGTAAATGCAGTTAAAAATAATTTAATTGCAAATGTATAACAGGCTTCTTGTTTGATAAAGGATTCTGAAATAACTGGAATGCCCAAACCGATATATCGCGTATTTCCGATCAGGTAAACAATGGCGGCTAAAATTATTCCGCCTATAAATGGTCGTAATGGTGGGTAGTTAATTTTGGCAAAAATACTGGATAACGTATGGTTCAAAGTAGAAAAACTTCTGGCTGTAAGGCCAAACAATATGCCTGCGCCTAAAGATAACAATAGGTTTATCGAATCTATTTCTGGTATTTCGGTTATAGAATAATGGGTATGCCCAACGCCCCAGGCCTTGCAGGCATAATCGGCAATAATTGCGGTGATAAATGATGGAAGAATTGAACCGTAAGTTAAACTTCCAATCACAAAAACCTCCAATCCAAATACGGCGCCGGCCAAAGGTGTTCCAAACACAGAGGCAAAACCCGCACTGATCCCACAGATGAGAATCACTTTGCGGTCTCTGGCTTTAAGCTTGAACAATCTTGTAAACTGGTCGGCAAAGGCTCCGCCAATTTGCACAGCTGTGCCCTCTCTGCCAGCCGATCCGCCAAATAAATGGGTGATAATCGTACCCGCAAAAATAAGCGGAGCCATAACCAGCGGAATTACATTTTTGGGCGATTGTAATTCCTCAATCAAAAGATTGTTTCCTTTAACAACTTTCGCACCCCAATAATGGTAAGCCAGACCAATAATTATACCTGCAATGGGTAAAAAGGCAATTATCCAAAGGTGTTGCTCACGATAATCAGTTGCCCAATTTAAAGTTTCTAAAAACAGGGCAGAGGCAGAGCCAATAATTCCACCCAATATTGTAGAGATAAATAACCACTTAACAGTACTCATTAAGAGTAGTCCGAAGTCGAGTTTAATAAAGTGTTTGATAGACAGAAGAAATCCTTCTGTTAATTTTTTAACAGGCATTTGTATTCAATTTTAAATAAAAATCGTAGGAGTCATCAGCCTGTTTGGGCGGTTTTGGCGGTACCCCATCGCCATGTTTCAAATGTATAAAATTTAGTTATTTGTTGCAAAATCTTTATCACCTTTGTGAAGCTAACTTTAAACCATGGATTTTACACCCGAAATAAAAGACAAACTACACCAATTGCAGGAAAAGTATACCGCAATGGGGCAGGATATGGCATCATACCTTGATGGGCTTTTGTATGCTGATTTCCTGACCTATTGGGATTACATCCATTTGGATACTTTGCTAAGCCTGCAGAACCCTAAAACACCAATTCCTGATGAAGAGATTTTCATCATGTACCACCAGATTACCGAACTTTATTTTAAGCTTGCATTGCACGAATGCAGGCAGATTGCAGAGCATGAAAATTTAACCGTCGAATTTTTTACAGCACGGGTAAAACGGATCAATGCTTATTTTAATGCCTTAACCTCTTCTTTTGAGGTGATGGTTGATGGTATGGAGAAAGAGCAGTTCCTGAAATTCCGTATGTCGTTACTTCCTGCCAGTGGATTCCAATCGGGCCAGTACCGGATGATCGAGATCTGTGCTACAGATTTTATCAGATTGGTAGACAAATCCAAACGTAAGGAGCTAAGCAATGCAACAATAGAAGAACAATTCGAAAATATTTATTGGAAATTCGGTGCAACCGAACTGGCCTCGGGTAAGCAAACTTTAACTTTAAAGCAATTTATCAATAAGTATGCAGCGCAGTTTTTACAATTGGCTAAAAACCGCACTTCAACTAATTTTACAGCGCTTTACCATAAATTGCAGGCCAATGGAGCTGATGTTTCTGCCCTTGCTGATGAATTACGTAAACTTGATCTGTACGTTAATGTAGAATGGCCTTTATCGCATTATAAATCTGCGGTACGTTATCTGGAGAAAGATCCGGTTGATATTGCGGCAACAGGTGGAACCAACTGGCAAAAGTACCTGCCGCCACGTTTTCAGAAGCGAATCTTTTATCCATTTCTATGGACAGATGAGCAGATGGAAGAGTGGGGTAAAGGGTGGGTGCTTAGTGTACTTAAAACACTCAAAAACAAAGATTAATATTGCAAAAAGCTATTAAAAAAGCCTGTTTTTTCTTAATTTGCACGAAATAATTAATGACAGAATGAGTGAATTATTGAATTAGAGAATGAGCGGGTAAAACCCTCAATCATTCGATTATTCACCCATTCAAAATTCAAATACAATGACCGAGACATTAGATATAAAAATCACCAAAACAGATCAAACACGATTAACGGTTACTGATTTTTCCCAATTACCCTTCGGTAAGGTTTTTACCGATCACATGTTTACTGCTGATTACGAAGATGGCGAATGGAAAAATTTACAGATTCTTCCTTATGGCCCGATTCCGATGAGCCCGGCAATTTCTGCACTTCATTACGGGCAGGCAATTTTCGAAGGATTAAAAGCTTACCGTCAACCAAACGGAAAAATCAGTGTATTCCGTGCCGATAAAAATTTCGAACGTTTTAACAAATCAGCAGCCAGGATGTCGATGCCGGGTATTCCTGAAGAAATTTTTATGCAGGGTTTGGCCGCATTAATCAATGTTGATGAGAAATGGGTGCCTAACCAGGAAGATTATGCGCTGTATATTCGTCCGGTAATGTTCGCCATGGATCCTTATTTAGGTGTTAAAGCATCTGATACTTATAAATTTGCTTTGTTAACCACGCCAACCGGTCCATATTATAGCAGTGCATTAAAGGTTAAAATTGAAACTGAATTTACACGTGCGGATGAAGGTGGTGTTGGCTTTGCCAAAACCGCTGGAAATTATGCACGTTCGCTATATCCTTTCGAGCAAGCTAAAAAAGAAGGCTACGATCAATTGATCTGGACAGATTCAGTAACCCATGAATTTATTGAAGAAGCCGGAACAGCCAACTTACTTTTTGTAATTAATGGTAAACTGGTAACACCATCAGTACGCAGTACTGTTTTAGACGGTGTAACGCGTGATACAATTATTAAACTGGCTAAAGAGGCTGGAGTAGAAGTTGAAGAACGCAGAGTTTCTGTTAAGGAAATAATTGAAGGAATCGAAAACGGAAGCTTAACTGAAGCTTTTGCTGCTGGAACTGCAGCTACGGTAACGCACGTGGGCGAAATGGGTTATAATGGTCAGATCTATAAACTGACTGATCCATCAACAAGACATATTTCTAATGGTATTGCTAAAAAATTAAACGATATTCGTTACGGTTTAGCGCCTGATGAATTTGGCTGGAACTGGGTTTTATAATCTGAAATCCTATAAAGATAAAACCCCGATACATGTTATGCATCGGGGTTTCTTTTTTTATATTATCGTCATGCTGAAATTTATTTCAGTATCTTTCATGCTATGGAGATCCTGAAATAAATTACCTTCGGTGAGCTCGCTAAGGCTCGGTTCAGGGTGACGAATAGAGGCAAAAAGATGTTCTTATTTGTCCAAAATCACTACACCTTTAGCTTCAAATGCAAGTTCCTTTTTAGGGTCAGTAATTTTAGCTATTTCCTCGGGAGATTTTTTGGCGTCTTCGGCATAATGGCGTAAGGTTTCTACTGAAATGGTCTGTTTCTTCGCTAAACCATCCAGAACCACTTTTTTACCTATAATATCCATTGGCATAAAGAAAGCGTAATCTTTAAAAGTTACCCGCATAGGATCACCATTTGGCATTTCTAATGTCATCCAGCAACCCTTTTTCTTGCATACATCTACTACCTTGCCTTCAATTTTCATATCGACCGTTTTTTTGTCGCCCATGGCAGCTTCCATCTTAGCAGCGGGTTTTACATCGCCTGGTTTAACTTCTTCTCCAAATTTTTGACCACTATATACCGCTTGCCCAAATGAAAGTGCTGTAAATAGGCAAAAACTTAAGCTTAGAATAATTTTTTTCATGATTTTATTGTTGATTTGGTTATGGTCTGATCAAAGTTATCTAAATTTTTTTTAAATGTTGAACAAAAAAAAGCCCCGCTAACATCCGTTAGCGAGGAAAATCATCCCTAATATTATGTAAATCAAACGCTATGATTTACTTATCTTATTTTCTTAGGGCAAACCCAAAACCAAAACTTTAGTTTTTGTTTTAATTATTGCTAATGTTCTTATATTCAGTTGGTTATTTTGTTTTTGTTTGTTCCACTTAATCGTTAGTATTATTAAAGAATGTGGAAAATTATCTCCTTTGTGAGGAATGTTGTTGAGTTATTTCCACACTTTTTTTACCCAAAAACAAGGCTGAATACTTCTTCTATTTTACTTACCGCTTTAATCTCAAGGTTGTATTTTTCTAATGAAATACCTTTCAAATTATATTTAGAAATGTAAATGGTTTCGAAACCCAGTTTGTCTGCTTCGGCAATGCGCTGTTCGATTCTGTTTACCGCTCTAATCTCCCCGGATAGACCTACCTCTGCAGCAAAACAATTTTTTGAAGACACCGCAATATCCTGATGAGACGATATAACGGCAATCAATACCGCCAGATCAATGGCAGGATCTTCTACTCTAATTCCGCCTGCAATATTTAAGAAAACATCTTGTGTACTTAACCTAAAACCACAACGTTTCTCTAAAACAGCTAAAAGCATATTCATCCTTTTGGTATCGAAACCTGTTGCAGAACGTTGCGGAGTTCCGTACGCTGCCGAACTTACTAAAGCCTGTGTTTCAATCAACATTGGCCTGGCGCCTTCTAATGTTGCCGCTATGGCTATTCCGCTCAACTCTTCATCGCGCTGCGATAATAAAATTTCAGAAGGATTAGAAACTTCCCTTAAACCACTGCCCTGCATTTCGTAAATACCCAGTTCTGCCGCTGCACCAAACCGGTTTTTGATCGATCTTAGAATGCGATAAACGTGATGCCTGTCGCCCTCGAATTGCAAAACCGTATCAACCATGTGCTCGAGTATTTTAGGCCCAGCTATAGCGCCGTCTTTAGTAATGTGGCCGATCAGGAAAACTGGTACACCAGTTTCTTTTGCAAAACGCAAGAGTTCTGCGGTACATTCCCTTACCTGTGATACGCTGCCAGGAGTAGAATCAATATGGGCAGAATGGAGCGTTTGAATAGAATCGACCACCAAAATTTCAGGTTCTAAAATTTCGATCTGTTTAAAGATATTTTGCGTTGATGTCTCCGTTAAGATGTAACAGTTAGACGACGGACTATCCTGAATCCTTTCCGCCCGCATTTTTATCTGTTGTTCGCTTTCTTCGCCGGAAATATAAAGTAATTTTTTGCCTTTTAAATTTAAGGCCAATTGCAGCATCAGGGTCGATTTTCCGATACCTGGCTCGCCACCGATTAATACCAATGATCCTTCTACCAGGCCTCCGCCTAATACCCGATCCAATTCTTTATCACCGGTTAATATCCTACGCTCAATTGATGATTGTATTTCATTAACCTTGCTTGGTTTGCTTAGTTTGCGACTGGCTGTATCACTTTTCCAGGTAGGAACTGAAGCCGGACTTTTTTCTACAATTTCTTCTACAAAAGTATTCCATTGATTGCAGGAAGGACATTTGCCCAGCCATTTTGCCGATTCGTAGCCACAGCTCTGACAGAAATATGCGGTTTTAGATTTTGCCAATTGATTAAAATTTTAGATTACGAATTTAACCTTTCTCGTTGATAAACCTCGCAGGTTTTAAAACCTGCGAGGTTTGAAATTACACCTAAGCAAAAAGCCCGGATGAGTATCCAGGCTTTCAGTTAATTTTTTTCAGTTACAGTTTAATCTCTTCGTCTTTAGCAGAGATAAAGTGAAACTCAGTTAAATGATACGATGATTGCGCTTTAACTTTAATCCACTGGCCATACTTAAAGAACCAGCGGCGTTGAAGGTTGAAAATACCTTTAGTAATATAAGCTTCAATATAAGGATGTACACAGAGTGTTACACCTTTTTCATTCTGCTCTCTTAAAATATAATTAAGGTTATTCTCAATATCATCCATTAACACGATACTCGCTTTAATTTCTCCGGTCCCATCGCAGGCCGGGCATTTTTCTACCGTAACAATATTCATTTCCGGACGAACACGTTGTCTGGTAATTTGTACCAGACCAAATTTGCTTGGAGGCAAAATCGTATGTTTGGCTCTATCCAATAACATCAGCTCACGCAAATAATCGAATAGTATTTTACGGTTTGTTGGTTTGTGCATATCGATAAAATCGATGACCACAATACCGCCCATATCACGCAAGCGCAGTTGACGGGCAATTTCTTTAGCCGCCTCTTTGTTTACCTGTAAAGCATTCTCTTCTTGATTTTCTTTACTGGCAGTACGGTTTCCACTGTTCACGTCTACTACGTGGAGTGCTTCAGTGTGCTCAACAACAAGGTATGCGCCACCTGGTAAGTTTACTGTTTTTCCGAAAGCATTTTTAATCTGCTTTTCTACACCAAAATGATCGAAGATCGGTTCTTTCTGTTTATAAAGTTTAACGATTTTTTCCATTTCAGGAGAAATATCGTGAACATAAGAACGGATATCGTCGTACAGATCTGGCGTACTAACGTAAACATTTGTAAAATCAGGGTTCAGAATATCACGGATTAACGTTGATGATCTGTCCATTTCTCCCCAAACTCTTTTTGAAGGTTCGGTAGATGGCATTTTTTTAATGAAGTTCTCCCATTTAGCAATCAAATCCAAAAGATCTTTTTGCATTTCGGCAACTCCTCTGCCTTCAGAAACGGTTCTGATAATGACCCCAAAATTTTGAGGTTTAATACTTTCGATAATCTTTTTTAAACGATTACGCTCGGTATTACTTTTAATTTTTTTTGATACAGATATGGTATTGGAGAATGGCACCAGTACCACATACCTGCCGGCAATCGAAATGTCGGAACTTAAACGTGGACCTTTTGTAGAAATTGGTTCTTTGGCAATTTGTACAGGTAGGAGCATGTTTTTACTGAGCACATCAGAAATTTTGCCTGCCTTATTAATATCGGCTTCCAGCTTTAAATTATCTAATAACGTGCCTGTAACCGAGCCATTACGCTTGATCTTCGTTAGCTTAATTAAAGATTGCACCTGAGGGCCTAAATCAAAGTAATGCAAAAATGCATCTTTCTCATAACCAACATCCACGAAAGCAGCATTCAGACCGGGCATAATTTTTTTAATGCGGCCTAAATAAATATCGCCTACGGCGTAATTAATATTGATTTGTTCTTTGTGAAGCTCAACAAGTTGTTTGTCTTCAATCAACGCTATGGTAACTCCGGCAGGAGTCGAATTGATAATTAATTCTTTTACCAACAGCTACAGATTTAAGGCTTTCGCCTATTAACAAATGGATAGTAAATAAAACATTGATGTAGCCAAAAAATATACAATTAAAAAAATCATATAAATTGTTTAAACCTCATAGTGTTTACTATGAGGTTTAACTGGCTTAATCAAAATAAGAAACTATTTTTTCTTATGTCTGTTTTTTCTTAAACGTTTTTTACGTTTGTGGGTAGCCATTTTATGTCTCTTTCTTTTTTTACCGCTTGGCATAGTTTTAAGTTTTAAATGTTTTTATTAATCTGTTAATTAATTTTTATTCTTTAGTTCAGCCACCTTCTTATCAATGAATGAAGATAAGGTTGGGTTAGCCGCTAATTTTTTGCTTGATAGGTAAGCATTTACTGCTTCTTTATTTCTGCCCAAATTTTCTAAAGCTGTTCCTAAGTAAAAATAGGCTTCAGGTGTTGGAGCTGCGGCAATTACTGTGTTAAAACGAGGAATTGCTTTGTCAAACTGACCTGATTTTATCGAGAACAATCCTAAATTCATATTCGCTTTCACATTTTTAGGTTCTTTCGCCACAACTTCTAACAACATTGCAATACCTTGCATTGGTGCACCTAAGCCATTTACTATTGTTACACCTAAGCCTGTTTTAGCTTCAATGTTCGTAGAGTCTTTCTCTAATGCATTTTTGTAAGACATATTGGCTTTCTGCAATAAAGCAGGCTGTGCCAGGCTGTCTTGTGTGCTTTCAAAAGCTTTTATAAATTGATTTCCGGCAGCTAACCACGATTTTGTTGATGGTTCACCTTCGGCTACAACTTCTAAATATAAGGCAGATGGAGTAATTTGTTCAACATCGTCCCATTTCTGAGCAAGTTGTTTGGCAAATTGAATCTTTTCTGCGCCATTTGCGCCTTTGTAGCTATTTTCTAAAGCTGTAATGTCTGTAGCCAAATTTTTATTGATCACATTTTTTGCAGCAGTAGATGAAGTTTCGAGGTTTAATACCGATGTTGATGATGGAGAAGCTGCTCCGGCCATTTGGCCACTTGAAGGCATTTTTCCATTTTCTTCCGTTGGTTTAACTAAACCCTTAATGTCTCTTGTAAATAAGAACGCAACAAGCAATACAATCGCTCCAATAACAATGGTTTGTTTTGATCTGATGTTGCTATTCATATATTAAGACTTAGGCTTCTACTTTAATTTTTTTTGAGTTACTTTTTACTTTATCAACAAATACTTTTGCTGGTTTAAAGCTAGGAACAAAGTGTTCAGGGATGATTATTGCAGTGTTTTTTGAGATATTTCTCGCAGTTTTTTGCGCTCTCTTTTTAACAACAAAGCTTCCGAAGCCTCTAACGTATACATTTTCACCGCCAATCATGCTGGTTTTGATAACCTTGAAAAATGCCTCCACTGTTTCCTGTACATCAACCTTCTCAATTCCGGTTTTTGTTGATATTTCTGAAATAATATCTGCCTTAGTCATATTTTATTATTTATTATATATTATGTTTTAATATTACTACTGTTTTGGGGTTGCAAAAGTATTGCTTTTTAATGAGATAGGGAAATAAAAGATGATTTTTTTATCACCAGACTTATCAGGCTATTGCAAGTTTTTTTTTAATTGGATAAATAGACCGTAATTTGCACTAATGACATTTCAAAATGAACTCATCAATTGGTACCTGATCAATAAAAGAGATTTACCATGGAGACACACCAATGATGCTTATACCATCTGGTTATCAGAGGTTATATTACAACAAACAAGGGTAGAGCAAGGGCTTCCATACTTTATTCGGTTTTTAGAAAATTTCCCTACAGTTGCAGATTTTGCTAGTGCTACCGAGGCCAAAGTTTTAAAGCTTTGGCAAGGCCTGGGTTATTATTCGAGAGGAAGGAATATGCATGCAACTGCTCAGATTGTGGTGAAAGATTACGACGGAATCTTCCCAAATCTGCATGATGAGCTCATAAAATTGAAAGGAATTGGTGAGTATACCGCTGCTGCAATCTCTTCATTTTCATCAGGTGAAGCACGTGCTGTAGTAGATGGAAATGTATTTAGGGTACTCTCCAGGTTTTACGGTTTAGCTACCCCAATAAATAGTCCTGCCGGTAAAAAAGAGTTTTATGCATTAGCCAATGATTTACTGTATAAAGAAGACCCTGCCCTATATAATCAGGCTATTATGGAATTTGGGGCCATGCAGTGTAAGCCAAAATCGCCCAATTGTGGTATTTGCCCGCTCAATCAACAGTGTTATGCCTTTAACCATGGCCAGGTAAACACATTGCCAGTTAAAATCCGTAAAGCCGAACAGAAACATCGATACATCAATTATTTTATTTGTTCTGAAGAGGAGAAAGTATTGATTAGGGAACGGCAGGCAGGAGATATATGGCAGCATTTATATGATTTCCCGAGTGTAGAAACAACTGAAAAATACGAGTGGAACGATTCATTATTCATCGACCAGGTAAAATCTGTATTTGGAAATGAAGTCGGTTTTAGCTTTATAAGTGCTAAGAAGCATATTTTAACCCACCAAATAATCCATATACAATTTTTTGCATTAAAAAATTATATATTTAACTTTAGTAAACAAAAGGAACTTAATTGGGTTTCTTTAAGTAAATTAGATGAGTTGCCGCAACCAAAAGTAATCCATGATTTTGTTCAGGAATATTTTTATAAGGATAAAATGGAATAACTAACCATTTTATTCAGTGCATTTGCAAAAAGAAAACAACTAACCAAAAATATTTATGTCTGGGATTAACAAAGTTATTTTAGTAGGCCACTTAGGCAAAGACCCTGAAGTGCGGCATTTAGACGGTGGCGTAACAGTAGCCAGCTTTCCATTAGCTACTTCGGAAACATACAACAAAGACGGCAAGAGGGTAGAGCAAACAGAATGGCACAATATTGTATTATGGCGCGGATTGGCCGAGGTAGCTTCTAAATACCTGCAGAAAGGAAAACTGGTTTACATAGAGGGCAAACTAAGAACAAGATCCTTCGAAGATAAAGAAAAGGTTAAAAAATACGTAACCGAAATTGTGGCCGAAAACTTTACCATGTTGGGTAGAAAAAGCGATTTTGAGCAAAGTCCAACAACACCCATCCATCAAAATACTGAAACTAAAATTGATGATGAATTTACAATCGGTCCATCAGATGAAAATGGTGATCTTCCGTTTTAATTAAGCGTTTAAAGTAATTTTGAAAAAGCTGCCTGATGAGAGGTGGCTTTTTTTATGCGTTTATTTTTGATAACAAAAAAACTCCTGTCGGTTTATTGACAGGAGTTTCCCTTATGGCTTCACTAAAATCATTAATTAATTTTAGTGTAGTAAATATTTAGTTTTATCTTATTTGCAGTTGTGCTGCCAGCACCTATAACCGATCTTTCGGCAGATGTGGCACTTGGAACATTCTGAAAATCAGTATAAGATGTAGGCGCCAGAAATGTGCCATAATCTTGCATGTTTTTGTCGATTAAACTTTGCACATAACTGGTTACAATAAAGATATAGCGTTTTTTTAACGAATCGAAGTAACCGCCAAATAGTGCCGCGCCTCCAGAAGCATTACTGCCAGAAAATGTTGTATAGTCTGGTATATTTGCAGGCTGTTGCGCAATATCCCACCGATATAAAGAAAGTCGCTGTGCGGCGTTAAAAGGATATGCTGGTGCACTCTCACCAATCTCTACAACTAATTCTGCCTTATTAATAACTGCCTTTCCGTAAGTGCTGGTAAAGTTTGTTAATGCAGGAAACTTTAATTTTGTTTTTACACCAGCTAAACCTTGTAAATATGTTACATTATAACTTTGTGTTGTGTCTGGTAAGACTGGTACATCAATTTGCTTTTGTACCTCTGTGCCAGTGTAATCGTGTTTAATATTGGCGGCTACGCCCGATATTGCAGAACCACCGTTACCGTTTGAAACCAGCTTTCCGATAGGGAAATTTACAGTTGCAGTATCTGTGCCATTGGAAGTATTCGTTTTTTTCCAAACCATTTGCAGGTAAGAATCAGTTCCCGAAAAGTTAAAGAATGCAATTCCGCCAACTCCTGTAGAAGAAGTTTTATTGATCTGTGCGTACAAACCTTTAAACGATTCTATAAACTTAGTATCTGTTGCCGTTCCTGCTGTACCCTGATTGAGTATGGCGTTTTGTATAAACGCCTTATTTAAAGGAATTCTGATCTGTGCAGGAACCGTTTTTAGGGTGTCTTTGCCTGCTATAACATCAAATACCTTAGTTTTAGTATTCGGTGCCAGTTTGCCTGTAAAATTTCCCAATAGGGTATTGTTGATGGCTTGAACATCCGAACTTTTATAAGTGGTTACCTTATTGGCCAATTGAAATACATCTATACTGTATTTAGAATTGGTAGTATCGCCATAAAATTTGGTCACCGTGCTGGATTCATCGAATTTTAGTACTAAAACGGCCGAATCAAGTTGAGGGGCGTTTCCAAAATCATAACTGTTGCTTACCGGGTAAACTGTCATCGCTATACCTGATTCTGTTTTACCAAAAACAGGGTCAGTCATGTATCCTAATGGATAACGGTTTAATCCTAAAGTATTCGCTGCTGTTTCCCGTACTAATTGTGTGGTAACAGGAGATACCACCAAAGTTCCGGTAATGGCGGTATTTGGATCCACATCTAAACCAACACCATCGGGGTTTTTACACGATGCAAAAAGAAAAAGACCTATCAACAGGGTTAATAAGTCTTGTTTTGTAAATTTCATATTTAAAATAATAATACCTGATTAAGCTACTGAAACCAATTCATCATTTGAAATTTCTTCATAAAAACTGTAGAAGTTTTCAAAATTCTCGGTTAAGTTAAAAGCTAATGTTGGCTTATTGGAATCTTTAACAAATTTTAACACATCTTTGCTTAAGTTTTCATCCGCTAAAACCACTGCGTCTGAGTGCGTTATAGCGCCGATGTGCATGCTATCGCAATCAGATGGCAAAAAGGCTTTGGTGTCATCTTCAGTCATGTTAGCCATTACCGCTTTAGTAGCAAAACTGGCATTCAATTTCTCTGTAAAACCATCCTCATAAACAGAATACACTACTTTAGAATTCTTAAATGTAGGATCATTTTTGTAGGTGGTTTTAATGTAAGCAGGAACCAATGCACTCATCCAGCCGTGGCAGTGAACGATATCTGGTGCCCAACCTAATTTTTTAACCGTTTCCAATGCACCTTTACAGAAGAAAATCGTACGTTCATCGTTATCATCAAAGAATTTTCCGCTGGCATCTCTAAATACCTGTTTGCGTTGGAAATATTCTTCGTTGTCTAAGAAATAAACCTGCATGCGTGCAGCTGGGATGGAGGCTACTTTAATGATTAAAGGATTATCGTTGTCATCAATAATGATGTTCATTCCCGATAAGCGTATTACTTCGTGTAAACGATTTCTTCTTTCGTTGATATTACCGAATTTTGGCATCAAGATGCGGATTTCGAATCCTTTTTCTTGCATAGCCTGTGGCAATTGGCGTGTAATTTCAGAAATTTTAGTAAGCTCGAGGAAAGGCGACATCTCGTGTGTAACAATCAGCAGCTTCGTTTTTGCCATCTCCATATTTTAGGAAAAAATTAAGTTAAATAAAAGATAATGAGCTGCAAAGGTAAGCATAATAATACTATTTATCAATATAGCAAGCATTTGTTTGGTTTCATTTAGATTAATTTACACCTTTACGGCTTTAATTTAGATTGTCCAAATTGGAAATATTTAAAACCAAAGCAGCGCTTAAGGCATTTTTACAGCCATTAAAAGCATCAGCTAAAAAAGTAGCATTAGTGCCTACCATGGGTGCTCTGCATCATGGCCATATCTCGTTGATAAAACTGGCCCAACAAAATGCCGATATCATTATCTGCAGTATTTTCGTAAACCCTACACAGTTTACCGACCCTAAAGATTTAGAAAAATATCCGCGACCTATTGAACATGATCTGGCAATGCTGGCCGATGCCGGTTGTAACGCTGTGTTCATGCCAAATGTGGAGGAAATGTACCCAATGGGAGCCGATGAGGCATGGCACATCGATTTAGGTCATGCCGAATTTCTGTTGGAAGGCGAGTTTAGGAAAGGCCATTACCAGGGTGTAACGCAGATTGTTAAAAAACTGTTTGATGCTGTGGAGCCTGATGTGGCGATGTTCGGACAGAAAGATTTTCAGCAGGTACTGATGATCAAAAATATGCTGTCTTATTTTAAATTGCCCATTACTATTATTACCTGCCCTATTATTCGCGAGGATGACGGTTTAGCCATGAGCAGCCGGAATATCCATTTATCAACAGACGAACGCGCAAATTCGCTCGTGCTGAGTAAATCGCTGCAGTTTGTTATGGATCATTTTGATGAATATTCACTTGCGACATTGGTAGATCGGGCAAAAGCGTTTTATCAGGATATAGAAGGTGTAGAACTTGATTATTTTACCATTGCCAATGGCGATACACTCGAGCCAGCCAAATCAAAAGACGAAAATAACTTAGTTGCCCTGGTTGCTGCAAAAGTAGGCACAACGAGGTTGATTGATAATATGATTATAAAGTGATTGAAAACCGGAGAGGTAAGATGGAAGAGTTGTATGGTTATTGAATAGCTCCCGAAGCTATCATCTATGAACCTTTTCATGATGTATATAGCCAACCATCATCCATTTTCCATATTACATTATACATTATTTGAAACTCCAAACTGATTGCTAACTTTGCCAAATGGTTATCACAATATTAAAATCGAAAATACACCGTGTTAGGGTAACACAAGCCGAATTGAATTATGTAGGTAGTATTACGATAGATGAGGATTTGATGGATGCAGCTAACATTATTGCAAATGAAAAGGTGCAGATTGTAAATAATAATAATGGTGCGCGTTTTGAAACCTATGTAATTAAAGGCGAGCGTGGAACCGGAACCATTTGCTTAAATGGTGCCACAGCCCGTTTGGCTCAATTGGGTGATGTGCTGATCATCATGTCATATGGTTCACTGCCAATAGAAGATGCTAAAAAATATAATCCAATACTGGTTTTTCCCGACGATAATAATCATTTGCTAAAATAACCTTGTGACATTCGACCTCAAAACAGCGCTAAAATTTATCATCCTGTTTTTAATAGGAATAGGGGTTTTGTATTTAGCTTTTTGGGGTCAGGATTTAGAAAAGATATGGCTGGAAATTAAAACGGCTAATTACCTTTGGGTAATTATTTCTGTCATTGCCGTTTTAATTGCCCATGTGTTGCGGGCTTTGCGCTGGCAGATGTTGTATCAGTCTATCCATTATAATGTGAGCTTTTGGCATGCGTACCACGCCGTAATGATCGGATATCTCGCTAATCTCGCTTTGCCGCGTTTTGGCGAAATTGGTCGCTGTTCCGTTATTCATAAAGCCGAAAAGGTACCCATGTTTGCTTCCATAGGTACGGTAATTACCGAACGGCTGTTTGATGTAGTAATGCTTTTTGTAACCACTTTGGTGATGCTGAGCTTTCAATATGATATTGTAGCCGATTTTCTTTATCAAACCATATATCTTAATCTCGCTAAAAAATTAAATACCGTTAACTATTGGTGGTTAATTAGTTTTAGTGTTGTTATATTTCTGTTCATTGCCATTGCAATCTATTTTCTCCGTCAAAAATTTAATAAAAAATTTCTGCGCATTTTCGTAAACCTCCGCCAGGGATTTGGCTCGTACAGTAAGCTGAAACAAAAAGGATTGTTCTTAACCTATACCCTGGGTATTTGGTTTTTCTATTTACTTTCTATGTATTTTGCTTTTTCTTCGATACAGGCTACTGCCGGATTACATTTTAATGCTGCATTTACAGCAATTGTTTTTTCAGGCTTTGCAATGGCAGCCCCTGTTCAGGGTGGTATTGGTGTTTTTCATTGGATGGTTGCCCGGTCACTGGTATTGTATGGCATATCTTTTAATGATGGCTTAGCCTACTCAACCATTATCCATTCCTCGCAGGTCTTGCTGATCCTGGTTTTGGGTAGTTTGAGTTTATTCTTCATCCTGACTAAGAAAGAGCCCAAATAATTCTGTTTTCTTTGATCGTTTTATGCGCACCTTACTATATTTTTTAATTATACTTCGAACTGCGCTACCGTAGATATACTTCAATAGAAAATCGTTATCTCTGCCAGAGCAGCGCGGAGTAGAGAGATCTTTGGGTTGTGTTGCCAAAAGGTTAAAGATTTCTCCATTACGCTACCGATGGAAAATCGGTAAGCTTCAAAGGAAATGACGATATTATTTTCTTAAATTCTCTTGTCATTAATGTTGATGATCATCCCATAAATTAGCCTTCAGGATTACAGCCAAAAGAATGCCGTTTCAGTCGTTAACAAAGGCCTCTGCACGAGTAAGTAAATCTGGAGCTGCTGTCAGCTTAATAGTACAGCTAGCCTTAGTTAAATAAACCTGACCGACAGCGTTATCCAGATTCTTCCATCTGGATTAAGCAAAGGGCAGGCTATCGGAACCGAAGTATTGCAGTTATTGCTTTCCAAAAAAAACAAATAGATTTTTTGCGACTACATAAGCCAACCCTAAATATGCCATCGCATTAGGAAATGGATTTAAAAATAAATTACTATGCAGCCATAGTAATTTCGATCAGAAATGCTACATTTGATTTACTAACCTTTTATACATAAATGTTATGCATTTTGAATTAAGTGAAGAACAATTAATGATTCAGCAAGCTGCCCGCGATTTTGCGCAGCAAGAATTAAAGCCTGGCGTAATTGAAAGAGATGAACACCAGAAATTTCCGGCCGAGCAGGTAAAAAAACTTGGAGAACTTGGTTTCCTGGGGATGATGGTGAGTGAAAAATATAATGGAAGCGGACTTGATGCCATTTCTTACGTTCTGGTAATGGAAGAGCTTTCTAAAATAGATGCGTCAGCATCTGTAGTGGTTTCGGTAAATAATTCATTGGTTTGTTACGGATTAGAAGCTTACGGCAGTGAAGCCCAAAAGGAAAAATATTTAAAGCCACTGGCTGCCGGAGAAAAAATAGGCGCTTTTTGTTTGTCGGAGCCCGAGGCTGGATCTGATGCTACATCTCAACGTACCACAGCCGAAGATAAAGGAGATTATTATTTGCTTAACGGCACCAAAAACTGGATTACCAATGGTAGTACTGCATCAACTTACCTGGTTATTGCACAAACCCATCCTGAATTAAAGCATAAAGGAATAAACGCTTTTATTGTAGAAAAAGGAATGGAGGGTTTTACCGTTGGGCCAAAAGAAAATAAATTGGGCATCCGTGGCTCTGATACACATTCTTTAATGTTTAACGATGTTAAAGTGCCAAAAGAAAACAGGATTGGTGAAGACGGTTTTGGTTTTAAGTTTGCCATGAAAACATTAGAGGGCGGAAGGATTGGTATTGCAGCCCAGGCTTTAGGTATTGCACAAGGGGCTTTCGAGCTGGCAACGCAGTATGCTAAAGAACGTAAATCTTTCGGGAAACCAATTGCTGATCATCAGGCTATTGCTTTTAAACTGGCTGATATGGCTACGCAGATCGAAGCGGCCAGGCTGTTGGTTTACAAGGCTGCCTGGTTAAAAGATCAGGGATTGCCTTATACCCAGGCGGGTTCCATGGCTAAGTTGTTTGCATCGAAAGCTGCCATGGATGTTACCATTGAAGCGGTACAGGTACATGGTGGTTATGGTTTCGTTAAAGAATACCATGTAGAACGGTTAATGCGCGATGCTAAAATTACCCAGATTTACGAAGGGACTTCCGAGATCCAGAAAATGGTAATATCAAGAGAAGTTATTCGGTAGTCTTTAGTCAAAAGTCTGTAGTCCTTAGTTCAATTCGACTCATGACTACAGACTCACAACTCCGAACTAATCCTTCTCTCCGGCAACCGCACTAAATATCGCTTTAATCAAAGCGACAACTATAGCTAAAAATGCTGCAGCGATAAAGCCTGAAGTGTTAAAAGAAGTCATCATATTATCAACCAGTAAAATCATTAAAACGGTGATGATAAATGATACCAATCCTAAGGTTAGGAAATTGATTGGGAAAGTTAGTAGCCTTAGGATGAATCCGATTGTTGCATTTGCAAGTGCAATCAGTACAGAGGCAATAATGGCATTTCCGAAGCCATCAATACTTACGCCCGGCACCAGTTTTGCGCCTATAAAAAATGCCAGTCCTGTTATCAGGATTTCAATAATAAATCTCATAATTGTTATTTTTGTAAATGTTTAAAAGCTATTTTGCCTATTCGGTTATTGTTTGGGTTTCCATATCCTTATTTTCATGTTCGAATAGAAACAATAAACCGGTCATTAAGTTTTCCAGAGATAGTACTTCGATCATAATTAAAAATATTGATGAGGCGAGTCTCTTGCAGGTTAAAAATGCGTATCAGAACAAAGCAGATACAATTAATATGATGTCGGTTTTGATCAAGCCAGGCGATCAGGATAGTATCCAGGATGAGCAGGAAGTGCCTGGAAAGGTTGAAGTATTTGGCGATTCACTCGTGTTTAGTCCCGAGCAGCCTTTTCTAAGAGGTAAAGAATATCTGGTAGAAAGTTACATTGGGGTAAAATTTGCAACCGTTGGCGATCTGATTATGGGAAAGGGTAAGCAGAATTTAAAAGCACAGCAACAAACACTTAAACGGTAATAATCAGCATAATAATTAGTGCTGGTGTTTGATTTTTTATAAAAAATTACTACATTTGCATCGTAATCGAAGAAAAGAGAAGGGGACAATGTCCCCTTTTTCTATGAAATCAGGTTAAAATATGCAGGTAGAAAAGAGAGTTGCAGCCCTCGTAGAGGAAAAAATTGCAGATCGGCCAGAACTGTTTTTGGTTGAAGTGAAAATGTTGCCAAACAATAAGTTGATTATTCATGTTGATGGCGACGAAGGTATTAGCATACAGGACTGTGTAGCCATAAGTAGGCATGTTGGTTTTCATCTGGAAGAGGAAAATGCAATAGAACAGGCTTATAATTTAGAAGTTTCTTCGCCGGGTGTTGGCGAACCTTTAAAATTAATCCGTCAGTACAATAAAAATGTTGGCCGTACGGTAAGCATTAAGTTGAAAGAAGGATTAAAAAAAGAAGGAAAACTGCTTGCGGTTACAGAAGATAATCTGCTGATTGAAGAATCAGTTAAAGAAAAAGGGAAAAAAGCGGTAGCAAAACAAACAGATGTTCCGTTTAATGATATATTAGAAACAAGTGTGTTAATTTCATTTAAGTAAAATGAGTACTACAACAATTAATTTGATCGACTCTTTTCAAGAGTTCAAAGATTTCAAAAATATAGATCGCCCAACGGTGATCAGTGTGCTGGAAGAAGTTTTTCGTAGCATGTTGCGTAAAAAATACGGAACAGACGAAAACTGTGATGTGATTGTTAATCCTGATAATGGGGATTTGGAGATCTGGAGAACGAGAAAAGTGATGGAGGATGGATTTTCTGAGGATGATGATTTAGAAATCGAACTTGCTGATGTACAGAAACTTGACCCAACATTAGAAGTTGGCGACGATTATATTGAGCAGATCACGCTAGAAAGCTTCGGTCGCAGAGCGATTTTAGCCGCACGCCAAACACTTGTTTCTAAAGTATTGGAATTAGAGAAGGATGAAATTTTCAAAAAATATAAAGATCGCGTTGGTGAAATTGTAACCGGCGAGGTTTATCAGGTTTGGAAGAAAGAAACTTTGGTTTTAGATGATGAAGGTAACGAACTTTTAATGCCTAAAACCGAGCAGATTCCTGCTGATTATTTCAAAAAAGGCGATTCTGTAAGAGCAGTAATCTCTAAAGTAGAAATGATCAATGCTAATCCGAAGATTATTATTTCTAGAACGGCACCAGAATTCTTGCAACGCCTGTTCGAACAGGAAGTCCCGGAAATTTTCGACGGTTTAATTACCATTAAGAAAATTGTTCGTGAACCAGGAGAACGTGCAAAGGTTGCTGTTGAATCATATGATGACCGTATAGATCCGGTTGGAGCATGTGTGGGTATGAAAGGATCACGTATTCACGGAATCGTTAGGGAGTTGAAAAACGAAAATATTGATGTGATTAATTTCACTAATAATATCTCATTATACATTACCCGTGCTTTGAGCCCGGCTAAAATCACTTCTATTAAATTGGATGATGAAACTAAACATGCATCGGTTTATTTAAAACCAGATCAGGTTTCATTAGCTATTGGACGTGGCGGACATAACATTAAACTGGCTGGTAAATTAACCGGTTACGAAATTGATGTGTACCGTGAAGCAGGTGAAGAAAGCGACGAGGATGTGGATTTAGAAGAATTCTCAGATGAGATTGATAGCTGGATCATTGATGAATTAAAGGCTATCGGGTGCGATACTGCTAAGAGTGTTTTGGCACTTACAGTAGAAGATTTGGTAAAACGCACCGACTTAGAAGAAGAGACCATTAAAGAAGTGGTTCAGATTTTACAGTCAGAATTTGAATAAGTGGTGTAATTGCCAAATAAACACTACTTTTGTATTATTATAAAAAATAACAGGAGCTAAATGTCAGACGACAAACCAATCATTTTAATTAAAGCTATTAAAGAACTTAATATAGGCATGGGTACGGCCGTTGAGTTTTTAAACAAAAAGGGATTCTCTGCCGAGAAAAGCCCTATGTTTAAACTTACGGGTGAGATGTATAATGCCTTATTAAAAGAGTATCAGGGAGATAAGATCGTAAGAGAAGAAGCCAAACAAATAGTGATTGGTAAAATACGTCGCGACGAGCCTGAAACTGAGAAGCCAGTAGAAGCGCCGAAGAAAAATGCCGATTTTGAGAAAAATGAGGAGATTTTAATTAAAAATACTCAATCATTTACCCCTCCGGTAGAAAAACCAAAGGCTGTAGAAACACCTAAGGTAGAAGCGCCAACACCAGCACCTGCGGCAGCAGTAGAGCCAGTAAAAGAGAATAAGGCTGAAGAAACCGGATTACCTGGAGTTAAAATTGTAGGCAAGATCGATTTAAATGATCTTAATCCAAAAACGCGCCCAGCTAAAAAAGAAGAAACTCCTGCTGCGCCAGCACCTGTTGTAGAACCAACAGTAGTTAAAGCACCAGAGCCTGTAAAACCGGTTGAACAGCCTAAAGTGGAAGAAAAACCAGTTGAGGTTAAAAAGGAAGAAACTCCTGTCGCACCAGCGCCAGTAGCAGAAACACCAGTGGTTAAAGCACCTGAACCTGTAAAACCAGTTGAACAGCCTAAGGCCGAAGAGAAACCAGTTGAAACAAAGCCGGTAAATAACGAACCTGAGGTAATTAAAGCACGTACGGTTAAATTAACAGGTCCGAATATTATTGGTAAAATTGTTTTACCAACAACACCGGACAGAAGAAACGGTCCAGTAGCATCATCTAGCGATAGTGAAGCTGCTAAACGTAAGCGTAAACGTAAGAAAACTCCGGGGGCACCAGGCCAGCCAGGTCAACATGGTCAAGGTCAGCCAGGACAGCATAATCCTGCAGGTCAGGGTGGTGCACCAGGTCAGCCTCGTCAACCTTATCAAGGTAACAGGCCAGCTAGCGGTACACCATATCAAGGTAACAGACCAGCCGGGCAAGGAGGAACTCCTTATCAAGGAAATAGAAATAACAACAATAACAGACCGGGTTTTCAAAATAGAAATGCTACACCAAGCGGACCTAAAGAAGAACCTACTGAGAAAGAAATTCAAGATCAGATTAAGGCAACACTTGCCCGTTTAAGTGGTGCAGGTAAATCAGGTAAATTTGCACAGCGTGCTAAATTACGTCGTCAGAAACGTGATGATGTTGCTTATAATGCAGAAGAAGCCGCAAACGAGCTTGAATCGCAATCGAAAATATTAAAAGTAACAGAATTTGTTACGGCTAATGAATTAGCGAGCATGATGGATGTACCGGTTACCAAAATTATTGGTACTTGTATGAGCCTTGGTATGTTTGTTTCCATTAACCAGCGTTTAGATGCTGAGACCTTAACCATCGTTGCCGATGAGTTTGGTTACGAAATTCAGTTTGTTAAACCTGATGAAGATGAGGAAAACGTAATTGAAGAGGAAGACAAAGAAGCAGATTTAATCGAAAGAGCTCCGGTTGTTACAATTATGGGGCACGTCGATCACGGTAAAACCTCATTGCTGGATTATATCCGTAAGGCAAATGTGGTAGCTGGCGAGGCAGGTGGTATTACCCAGCACATCGGTGCTTACATGGTAACCACGCCAACCGGTAAAAAAGTAACTTTCTTAGATACTCCAGGTCACGAAGCCTTTACGGCGATGCGTGCACGTGGTGCTAAGGCAGCCGATATTGCCATTATTGTTATTGCAGCAGATGATGCAGTGATGCCTCAAACAAAAGAGGCCATTAATCACGCACAGGCAGCAGGCGTACCATTGGTATTTGCTTTCACTAAAGTAGATAAACCAGGTGCCAATGCAGATAAAGTACGTGAGCAATTATCTGTAATGAATATCCTGGTTGAAGATTGGGGCGGTAAATACCAATCACAGGAAATCTCAAGCAAAAGTGGCTTAAATGTTGATTTGCTTTTAGATAAGGTATTATTAGAAGCTGAATTATTAGAACTGAAAGCCAATCCAAATAAACGTGCTACAGGTACGGTAATTGAATCGGCGTTAGATAAAGGACGTGGTATTGTAACTACAGTATTGGTTCAGGGTGGTACCTTAAAAGTAGGAGATCCAATCTTAGCAGGTAGTTACAGCGGACGTGTAAAGGCATTAACCAATGAGCGTGGTGCTAAAGTAGAATCTGCAGGTCCATCACAGCCGGTACAGGTTTTGGGTATGCAAGGAGCGCCTACAGCAGGTGATCGATTTAATGCTTTAGAAAGTGAAACCGAAGCACGTGATATTGCAAACAAACGGATGCAGTTACAACGCGAGCAGGGCTTACGTACGCAGAAACACATTACTTTGGATGAAATTGGTCGTCGTTTGGCAATCGGTAACTTTAAAGAACTTAATATCATTGTTAAAGGTGATGTGGATGGTTCTATCGAAGCACTGTCAGATTCATTACTGAAACTATCTACAGAGCAGATCCAGATCAATATTATCAGTAAAGGCGTTGGTCAGATTTCAGAGTCTGATGTATTGTTGGCTTCGGCATCTGATGCAATCATTATCGGTTTCCAGGTTCGTCCATCAACAGGTGCACGTAAATTGGCAGAAGCTGAACAGATTGATATTCGTTTATATTCTATCATTTATGATGCCATCAACGAGATTAAATCGGCAATGGAAGGTATGTTGGATCCAGAGTTTGAGGAGAAAATTGTGGCTAACGTTGAGATTCGCGAAACATTTAAAATCACTAAAGTGGGTACCATTGCAGGTTGTATGGTACTGGATGGTAAGATTACCCGTAACAGCAAGATCCGTATCGTTAGAGATGGTGTTGTAGTATACACCGGTGAACTGGCATCTTTAAAACGCTATAAAGATGATGTGAAAGAAGTATCGAAAGGTTATGAGTGTGGTTTAAATATTCAGAACTTTAACAACATCGAAGTTGGCGATATTGTAGAAGCTTACGAACAGGTTGAAGTAGCCAGAAAACTTTAATTGGTTTAAGAGATATGATTTTAAAGTGGCCTCAAAAAGGCCACTTTTTTTGTTGAAGCGAAATATTAATCTTAAAATTATCGGATAATATTGAGTTGTTATCTTAAAATTATCGGATAATATTGAGTTGTTATCTTAAAATTATCGGATAATATTGAGTTGTTATCTTAAAATTATCGATATTTGTATTCTTCAATTATCGATATGGAAAGATCAACTGCATTAAAATCTCTAAAAAACCACCTTAATAAGCCTCAGCACACCATTATTATAGGGCCAAGGCAGATCGGCAAAACCACGCTTGTTAAGCAGTTGGCAGAGCAATTGCAAATGGAAAATGAGCTAGTGTATTTTTTAACCTTCGAAGATCCTGTCATTTTAGAGGCCGTAAATCAGCATCCCGAAAATATTTTCAATTATACCTTATTGCCGGCCGATCTTCCTGCAGATAAACGGTTATATGTCATTATCGATGAAGTTCAGTATGCAAAAGACCCCAGTAATTTTTT
Organism: Pedobacter sp. PF22-3; assembly: GCF_026239555.1. Taxonomy (GTDB): domain Bacteria; phylum Bacteroidota; class Bacteroidia; order Sphingobacteriales; family Sphingobacteriaceae; genus Pedobacter. The sequence continues at coordinate 72,952 of NZ_JAPIVP010000019.1, forward strand.
AAAACTTTTATACGATAAGTATTCACCAAAATTAAAAATCATCGCTACAGGTAGCAGTGCGTTTTACATTGATAAGAGTTTTAGGGATAGCCTGGCCGGTAGGAAAAAGGTATTCGAATTTTTTCCTTTGGCCTTTGATGAGTTTCTCCATTTTAAAGGTGAAGATGATTTAATCGTGGAATGGGAGCAGATGATTAAGAGACCAACATATCAAGGCCTTCAGCTAAACCGTATAAACCTTTTGTTTGATGAATATTTGGTTTATGGTGGTTATCCGGCCGTTGTATTGGCAGATACTGAACAGGAAAAGCAGGAAATGCTTAAGGAGCTTGTAAACAGCTATATGAAAAAGGATGCTTTGGAAGCAGGAATTAAGGAAGAACTAAAGTTTTTTCAGCTGGCAAGGCTGTTGGCCGATCAGACTGGCAGTCTGATCAATAACAACGAATTAGGAAATACCCTAAAGATGGCCAGTTCTACAATTGAAAATTATGTTTATTTAATGCAGAAAACCTTTATTGTACAATTACTATCTCCTTTTTATGGCAATGTGCGTAAAGAGTTGACCAAAATGCCAAAGGTTTATTTTAACGATAATGGTTTGCGTAATGCGTTGCTGAATAACTTTTCTAGACCAGGCGATAGGGGCGATAAAGGAGAACTTCTAGAAAATTATACATATATCAGATTGAGGCAGCTTTATGATGCCGATCACCTGCATTTTTGGCGTACAGCTGATGGTAACGAAGTAGATTTTGTAGTAGAAGAACAGCTCAACAAAGGAATGGCCTACGAGGTAAAATATAACGATATTCAGTTTAAACCTAATAAGTATAAAAAATTTGTTGAGGCTTATCCTGATTTCAATCTGGAATGTGTTTGTAAGATACTTACAAAAAATGATTCGATAGAGGTTATCAGGTTATAGCTTGTTAACCTAAAGATAATATAAATGCTGCATCAAAAATATTGATGCACTTTTTGTTTTTGGGAAACTACTTTAGCTTTTTTGAAGCCTGATTGCATGATAATATCCTGAATGGAAATTTCGTAAAGTTCGGCTATTTTACCAAGCTGCGAAAGCGAAAAATCCACTTCATTGTTTTCCCACTTTCGGTAAGCAACTCTGCTTATTCCGATTACATCAGCGGCGTATTGCTGTGTATAACTATACTTATCTCTGTACCTTCTTAAGGTAACCCCTATATCTAACATACTAAAAAACGTTAACGGCTATGTATTTTTATTATTTACTATTGTATATTAATAATGTAAATAATGATAATAAGGAATTGTCAAAAATAATGTTTTTTATTTGTCTTTTTGTGAAAAAAAATACCTATGAAAAAAATAATTTATATACTTCTGCTAGGAAGTATCAGTGCAATGTCCTTTCAGGGATGTAAGAAAGACATTAGAACAGACGAAATTAGCACAAAAGTTGCTCGTAATACCCCAGATTTAAATCTTACAAAATTCTTAGTAATTACACTAGTAACAACTGAAGATAAGGTGATATATGTCGAAAAAGATAAAGAATTTATTATTAATGGCTGGTTTCATAAAAGCTTAGAAAGTGTAAAGGCCGAGTATGATATGGCAAATGAATATAAAGCCCGCTATGAAAAATAATATGAGAAAATATATTTTTATTTTATTAGCTTTCATGGTGTTAGCTATAAAATCAAATGCACAGATTCAGTTTGTGTCATTTAAAATTGATGCGGACTATATTGAAAATAATGCTTTAAAAGTCCCAAATGTTAATACACCTACTGGTTTTAAGTTTTCTTTTTCTTTTAAAAGAAGTATATTAAGTACAGGTGGATTCACATCTGGCGATTGTATAGTTTCCCTGATTTATACTGAATATCAAAGTGGAGATTCTAATATCCAGCCAGATCCATCTGAAATTACGTTGTATGAAAAGGCATTAACTTCAGCGGATTATAAAGATGATTTTGCCTCAATTGCAACTACCGCTTCCTTACCTGGTCATAAAGTAAATGGAAGAATATTGATTCGTTATGTATATACTGAGTTTCAAAGTCAAGTTAGAACACAATATTCTTCTACAAGATATGGTATTAATACGAATCCAACCCCAGCCCCAACAGATACACGCATCACTAGGAATGAGGGGGATATCTTAACTTTTACAAATGATGGCAGAATATTAATTGTAATGGATGGGAAATTGAGGCATATCCAGTCTATGGATACATATTTGGCCCTTTTTGTGAGAAACACTATACCAATTAAAACTAATCTAGATGTTACAAAAAATCCAATGGGTAATCCAATCTTACCCGGTACAAGAATTGTAGACGACCTAAGTAATGGTATGGTATATTTTAATGAAGGAAATGTTTTAAGATATATCACAAGCCCCTCAGTTGCTAGTAGATATAAATTTAATTTTAAAGGTATTCAGCATATTAATGGGACAGCAGGGTACGTAATTGGCCCTCCAATTTATTAAATTGTAATATTTTGCATACATTAATGTTAAAAGGGTCTCAATAAGAAATTGAGGCTCTTTTTCGCATAATGTGTCGCTATTTATCTTTGCTAAACCAAAAACATCCACAGCCATAAAACTGCCTGTTAAGCAACTCATCAGATGGGTTAACAACTAATCCTCCATCTGCTTCATCTTCTGGTATTAAAGTAAATTCTTTAAGAGTTAGCTCAGAGAATAATGATAAAACCTGGTTTTTGGAATAAATGCGGTGAGCATTAAAACAGATGACATCTTTTGACCCTAACGGAACAACGAATAGCAAACTACCGCCAACAGCTAATACCCGCATCAATTCCTTTATTGCCTTAATATCCCCATCGTAATCCAACGGGTCACCGTATCTACCTAAGCCGACGTGTTCAACTGTATGCATGCAGGATAATGAGTTAATCGAATTTGATTCAAAGGGCAGATTCATCAAATCTCCGTGCAATGATTTTAAATTTGATAGCTTTAGTTTTGCCGGCCGATAATCGTAAAATTCAACAGGTAAAATTGCTGATAAGGTTGAGCAGAAATGTAACGTAGATGAAATATCTATATGCTTAACAGGTTTATTGTTTATGATTATTCTTGTTGCCCAGGCAGGGTGATAAATATAATGCCTGTCGAAACCCGTTTGTGCTGTACTATCTGATAAACATGGATAAATATTTTCTTCATCCAAAGAAAAACGTTTTGCTGAACGCTTTTCCTCGATGAGCAATTGCTTAAATTCTGTTTTAAATTTTGCAATTTGAGGATTATCTTTAGAAAATAACTTTCTTAATTTTTTAATCATGCTAAAATTAATTGTTGGCATAGCTAAGGTAATGCAATTATAAGCGAAATCTTTTGCTGAACTTAATTAATTTATTTTAAGTCTATTACGGATTTTAAATTAACACTTCAAGTATTTAGCTAGATTCGACATGCATATATTCTATATATATTAAAAAATAATCGGTCTTTTATATAGGCCTTTTTTTGTTGATATTTGCAAATCCAACTACCAAAGCCATTAATGAATATTGAATTAACGCAGAAAGCAACACCCGAAAAAAAGAATTTTGATTTTGTTGATACTATTAGGTGTATATCGATGATGGGTATTGTGTTGGAGCACTGCGGAATTGTTCCTCCAAATCATTATGCCAATCAACTCGATTCGGTTTTTGAAACATCCATTATTCAGTTTTTTAAATTTAGTACCATTGCTTTTTTTCTGATCGGAGGGTTTTTAATTAACCATAAGTTTCAGGAATATACCCCTTTTCAATATTTAAAAAATAGGTTTAAAAAAACCATCGGACCATGGTTGTTCTGGATTTGTGTATTAATTATGTTAAGTGTGTTAGACCGTTTCATTGCCCACTCCAGGGGAAGTGCGATGGGCTTAATAGGATCCAATTTTTTTCTGTATTTCTACGAAACCTTTATACGTATAGTACTCATTAGTCCATATTGGTTTATCCTTAATTTTCTAATCTGTATTACCATTTTATTAATATTTAAAAGGTATTTATACAACATCTGGTTTGGTTTGGTTCTGGCTTCGTTTTCGCTGTTTTATAGTGTAAATATTTATCAAGGCTGGATTGCCACTACCCATACCACAGCAATTTTTGGATTTGTATTTTATCTATGGCTAGGTGTTTATTTCAATGCATACTATGATAAAATAATGGGTATAATTAAGCGCACTTCTTGGATTATTGTATTGTTTTTAGCCTTTGTTACCTTTTGTATTGCCGTTGGAGAATCTACATACCTTAATAGTATTGGGATAAAAGATGCATATAATACCCTGCGTGTAAGTAATATCGTGTATTCTTTGGTCATGTTTGCACTATTGCTGAAAATGGGTAGCTTAAATTGGCTACGGAAACATTTACAACCAAGAGAAACTACATTTGGTATCTATCTCATCCACGTTATCATTATCGACCGGGGTCTTCCCTTAATTTTTCAACCGTTAAAGCTAAACTTTCTTGAGTTTAGTGTATGGTTAAATACTGCAATACTGTTGTTTAGATTTTTAGTAACCTATGTTGTAAGTTTTTTCTTAGCTAAAGCTATAGGTAAAACAAAAATGAAGTGGATAGTTGGAAATTAATTTATCAATCCCCTAAAGCTGCTCTTGAACATTTTTCGGAATTGTTTGAAATTAAAATATTCGCCACTGTACAATTCCTTTTTAAAATACCAGTTTAATGCCTTAATATTTGATCTTTTTAAGCGCAATATTTCGTACCACTTATTAAATAAAAATTGATTCATTTTAGGGATATCAAATCTCTTTGATTTCAAATTTGCACTTTTCATCGCGAATAATAATTCGAAATATTCTAAAAAGCGACCTTCATTTAAGTTATTGGTCAGTAATTCTTTGTGAAGACTCAAACTGTTTTCGGTATGTGATATGCCTAAGTTCTCCTGTATATTTTTAAGAATTTCCAATTCGTGTTTTTCCTGCTCTTCCGATCTTTTTATAGTTATGTTTTCGCCGTGTACTCTATACTTTACTAGAAAAACATCAATATTTCTCACTTTATGTTTTTCAGAAATCCGAATAAAAAGATCGAAATCTTCAGCTAATGCAAAATTCTTATAACCACTAAGTGCTCTAAAGATTTCGGTTTTAAACATGGTGCTGGAGTTGATAAAAGGATTGCCAAATAACATGCGCATATTTATTGAATCATCGGTTGCCACAATTATTTCTGTACCAGTTTCTATTCCGTTTTCGTCAATGATTTTACCATGCCCTCCACACAATGCCGCTTCAGGATGCGATGAAAAAAAATCGAGCTGTAACTGGAGCCTTTCAGGATAAGCGATGTCATCACTGTCTAAAATTGCAATGTACTCACCTTTAGCTAACTCTAGTAATCTGTTTCTGGTAAAAGGGATTCCTTTATTTCCATCATTTTGTATAAAACTGATTCTGCTATCGTTAAATTTTTTAACTATTAAAGCCGTATCATCAGTTGATCCATCGTCGATAATAATAAATTCAAAATCTTTAAATGTCTGGTTCAGAATACTCGATATAGATTCTGCTATGTAGCCAGAAACATTATATGCAGCCATGAAGACTGTTATTTTAGGGCTTATCATAGCTTAATCCAATTTTTTGGGCAAATATCAGTATCATTAGCGGCGAGGTTATTTACCCACTTTTTGGGTGCAATAATTACTTTATCATTATTGGTATTTAGCCAGGCGCCCCACCAACTAAAGCTGCTATTTGCAATAATATTATGTTTACAGTTGCTCATCAATTGCATGTCGATGTAGCTGTTGCATCCTTTATTCCAATCAATGTATATTACATTTTTCAGTTTAAGATTTTGCCTGCACCAAAGGATATCATCGGAAAAAACAAAAAACAGGGCATCTACGATTTTCGAATTTATGCTCAATATGGCTTGTTCGTAATAAGCTAAATCGCAAATACTGCCTAATAAAGGATCTTTTAAATAATCGCCTCTTCTTACATGCAGCGCTACACTTTCAGTGGCTTTAATCTGCTGTATTACGCTTTGATTTTCGATCCCCTCAATTTCTGGGAATTTGAAATCATGCCTTATTTGATTGGAGATATCTGAGAAATAACTTTCATTTTGCCAGTATCCGGCATAATACTGGTTGGTATTGTTTAAAAAAGAAGCATCGAATCTAAATTCATTTTCTTCTACTTTATAAGTCTTTTTTAAATTTAAAACTCTTCTAAGCTTTCGAAATATCCATTTTGGTTGATTGGGTCTGAATAAATCTAAAAGAAATTTGCCAGGCGTTTTTATGCTAATGTTAAAAACCCTTTCCAGCTCATAGCCGTTGTGTAATGGATAATCTTTAAAATCAGATAAATCTGCATAAACTTTGATGCCCTTGCTTTGTAACGATTTGTAGAGTGAATATTGAAACATCTGATTGCCTAGTCCGCCTATTATTTTTATGATAATCATACTGTGGTTTGAATCAATAAATTTCTACTTAAATCCGAATGATTTGAAATACATACTCAGATTTAAATTAACTTTGTTTTAAATGGAAAATCCTTTAGTTACTATTATCATACCTGCTTATAACTATCAGCTATTTTTACCCGATACTTTAACTTCGGTATTAGGACAAAAATATCAAAATTTTGAACTTATTGTTGTAGATGATGGTTCGACAGACAAAACAAAGGATGTTGTGGCAGAATTTACAGCAAGAGATTCCCGAATAAAATATTTCTATCAATCAAATGCGGGTTTATCTGCAGCAAGAAATCTGGGGATAAAAAACTCAATGGGGAAATATATTCAGTTTTTAGATGCAGATGATCTTTTGTCGGACCTAAAATTAAGTCTGCAAATTGAGGATATGGAAAAAGATGCCACTATAGATATCTCTTATACTATGGCATATTATTTTGTGGATGGTAGCAAAGAAAAACTTTATAAAAACATAGCCTTAAACCAAGATGACTGGATGCCTAAGCTTAATGCTTCTGGATATGACATTTTAGAAATGTTGGTGAAGCAAAATATAATGCCGGTTAACTCGGCTTTAATAAAGTCATCATCACTGAGAAAAATAGGTTTTTTTGATATGGCTATGAAAAGTTTGGAAGACTGGGATTTTTGGATTTCGTGTGCATTTAAAGATTTTCATTTTGCTTTTTTACCGGCTGAAGGGGCTTTTGCTTTAATTAGAGTACATAAAAGCAGTATGAGCCAGAATCGAAAAAAGATGTCAGGCTATGAAATAATAGTGAGAAAGCGGATTAAAAACTTAATAAAAAATTGTTCATTTATTAATTCAGGACAAAAGAGGTTGCTGGAGAAATCAAATGCAAGGCATAATAAGGTCATTTTAAGTGGTTTAATTAAAGAATCACAGCTTAGCTTAAAAGAATGTCTGAGACTAATTAAAAACGCTGGTTTATTTCAATTTGTGGCGTCTTACCTAAAGGTAATGAATGATAGCAGAAAAAGTTAATCCTATGCGCTTGTGGTTTAAATAGCATACCCAAAGTCTTTAAATATCGGCCTCCAGACATCGAGGTTTTTGTTCCAGGCATGGCACCCAAATGGCAGTGTATGGTTAGTGAGTTCAAAGCCTCTGTCCACTGGCACTTCAAACGCAAAGTATACTGCTTCCTTATACGAAGGGATTCTTAAAATTTTCTTTTTTCTATTTACTTCAATGCTCCAAAAAACATCTTCGTTAAAGTTGGCTGCAGAATTCAAAGTATATTCTTTTATTTTTTCCTGAAAGCGTTGGGTTAAATCATAAAATAACTGTGTTCTGCGGAGGGATAAACCACCATTTCCAACTTTATACTCCAGTTGTAGTTGAGTTGGAGCAAGTGTATTTTTATCTCTAACATCAAATTTTCGATGTATGTAGCTCAAAACATTATTTTTTACTGCTTTGATCACATCAGGGTATTTATGTCTGAGCCATGGAGCCCCAACATAATCTATGTTTTTTTTGCACCAAATATCTAACTCATCTTTAAAAACAAATGCATCTAATTGATAAATCAGGATATACTCGTAATCCAAAAATGCTCCATAAAATTCGCCAGCTAGCATTAGCCTGTTATAACCAGAGATATCTTTAAAATAAGCATCATCAAAACCGATTAATTTATCGAATGGATAGGCAGTATGTAGATTTAGAGAATTAGGTTTTACACAAAGTATTGGATGTGATTTAGCAAGAACTTTGAAGCACTGCTGCAACGAAATATCCTCTAAAGCAGTTGGCTCTCTATAAATAGGCACAATAACGGCAACCTTTTGCATATTGAAATAATATTAAACTATTTTTTAAAAACAGTATCGAGTTTCCTATAGCAACTTTCCTTTTCGTAATTAAGATTAAATGTAGCCAATGCATTTTCGGCCTGTTTACGATATGCAGATGCGTCTGTTAATAGTTGCATAATGTTGTTCTTGAACTCAATCGCATCGTCACTCACTAAGCAGCCATTATTGGTTTTATCAATCAAGCCATCTATCCCTCTGGTATTGCAAACTACAGGTATACCATAAGAAAGCGCTTCTATAACTTTTATCTTAGTCCCGGTGCCCGTTAGCATAGGACAAAGGGCTACTTTGGCATTGAGGTAGTAGGCAGATAAATCTTCAACAAAGTTTACCGATGTAATATTTGGCGCCTTAATAGACAGGTGTTCGTTGATCTGCCCGATAATACATATTTGCACATGGGCGGGTAACAGTGGATACACCTCTTTAAAAAACCAACTGGCAGATTTTTGATTATGTATATTATCGCTGGCCACATAAATCAGGTCAAATGTTCTCCCCTTAACTGAATGGAGGATTTCGGGCCTGTCCAGCATCATTGGTGCTAAAACAACTTTGCTTTTACAAAACTGACTAAAGATATATTGCTCTTCTACAGATATGGCTAAAGCAATATCAAATAATGAAATTCTTCTAATCTCTTCCTTAAAAGATTGGCCAATATTAACCTTTCTTTGCAGTTGGGCTGTTATAAAATCATGGGTATCAATTACCTTTATCGCATTTTTAGTGTACGGGTTATCTGCTACCAACGTAGCCCAACTGGCATAATTGATCATGATGTAATCGTAATTGTTTTTTTTTAGAATTTTTTTGAAAGCACGCTTAAATCTTAAGGTAACCAACTCCGGGAATTGGAGCGGAAAGAACCAAGCTTTATTTTGATAGAAGAAATTTGGCAGTTTGTAAAAAAGCAGGTAATAAAGTATATTTTTTTTGGCAGGCTTTTTTTTAATCACGTAAGTATTATCTGCCAGGCCAGATTGTTCAAAAGCTTTAATATCATCCTCATCCCATTTGCCGGTGTAGTATTCGCTTACAAAATCAATTTCAAAATTTCTTGATCTAAAGTAGCCTAACATACTTAAAGCCCGGGTTCTGTTACCCGCATTTTTTTTAAGCGGATTGTCAGGCATAAAAAATAATACTTTCTTCATCCGATATTTAGTCGTTAAAGGCTTGCATGTCGATTAAACGCCTGTATAAACCATTTTTATTCATCAATTCCATGTGGCTTCCACTTTCAATAACTTCGCCCTTATCAATCACAACGATCTTATCGGCATGCTGAATGGTACTTAAGCGGTGTGCGATAACAATTGAGGTACGGTTTTTCATCAAATTATTTAAAGCATCCTGTACTAATTTTTCAGATTCTGTATCTAACGCGGAAGTAGCTTCGTCTAAAAGCATAATTGGAGGGTTAGCTAAAACTGCGCGGGCAATACAAACCCGTTGCTTTTGGCCGCCTGATAATTTGTTCCCTCTATCGCCAACATTGGTTTGATAACCATTTTCGGTATTCAATATAAAATCATGCGCATTGGCAATTTTTGCAGCTGCAATCACTTCTTCCTCCGTAGCATCGGGTTTAGCAAAGGCGATATTATTAAAAATGCTATCGTTAAACAAAAATGATTCCTGGTTTACAATACCCATTTGAGAGCGGATACTATCTACGGTAAGATCTTTATAATCGTGGCCGTCGATTTTGATACTCCCTGATTTTGGATCATGAAAACGTGGAAATAAATCCATTAAGGTGCTTTTACCTCCACCTGAAGGACCAACCAATGCCACTGTTTTACCTTTTTCTATATCCAAGCTTATTGAGTTTAATATTTGTTTTTCTCCATAATTGAATGATATATTTTGAATACTTATTGTATCATTAAAACCATCAAGCGTTTTAGCATCTGATTGATCTAACAATAATGGTTTTGTATCAATTAGTTCTAAAACCCTTTCGCCTGCTGCAATTCCAGAGTGGATCCCACTAAATGAATCTGTTAATGCTTTTGCGGGGCGCATTACTTGAGAAAAAATGGCAATATAAGCAATGAAATCTGATGCAGTTAGCGCATTTTTATCATTATGCAAAATTAATGATCCCCCGTACCAAACGATAATTGAAATCATTAAAACGCCTAGAAATTCAGAAACTGGAGAACCCAGTTGTTGACGCCTAACCATTTTGCGAGTTAAGTTAGAATAGAATATATTTTCCTGGTTGAATTTATCTTTAATTCGTTCAGTTGCGTTAAAGGCTTTAATAATTTTAATCCCACTCAAGGCCTCATCTAAAAAGCCAATCATTTTCGCAAAAGATTCATGCGATTCTTTTGCCTGCTGCTTCAATCTTTTTACAATTTTGCTGATAATAAATGCAGAAATCGGGATTACTAATAAAGAGAATAAGGTCAGCTTTGCTGATATGTTAAATAAAAGAATAACATATACAATTAGCGTTACAGGCTCCTTAAAGACAACCTGAAGGGTGTTGGTAACTGTAAATTGAACTACCTGGACATCAGAGGCTACTTTAGAAATAATATCACCCTTTCTTTCATTGTTAAAATATCCTATGTGAAGATTCATCACATTGTTGAAAACCCGCTTTCTAAAGTTGAGGAGCGTATGTACTCTCAAATCTTCCATATAACGCTGAGAAAAATACCTGAACAAATTGGAAAGCAATACAGAGATAACGATGATGATACAAATGTACATCAGTGTACTTTCTATGGTGTTAACCTTAATTGAATAGTTAACAAAGTCTCTTAACTTTCCCAGTAAACTAAATGATGAAGCTGCTTTATCAGTTAAGCTTGGTGTTTGGCAAGCTTGTTTATTTGCATTTAAAAGTGTTTCAAATAGCGGCGATAATAAGGCTAAGTTAAAGGTTCCGAATAGAATCGAAAGTAGAGTTGCAATAACATACGGTATTGCAAATTTTTCTATTGGCTTGGCAAATGATAATAAACGAAAATAAGTATTCATTTTATGTAAAATGGAATATGTAAAAAGGAAGATGGTTAAAGTATCACCCTAAAAAATCTATATAAAAACTCAACAAAGTTAAGCTTTTCAATTAAACGTTGTGGTTTTTCGAAACCTGTGCGGTTTAAAATTACAATTCTTGGTTTTTAAGGATGAATAAATAAGCTGTTTTACAGCTGATATATTTTAATAATCAAACATTAATCAGTGCAGAATTGAATAGGAATGATAGAATTGTTACAATATAAATCCCTATTTTTCATTGCTGTTCCCCAGGCATTCCTGATATAAATTCAGATACTGGTTGGCTGCAATTTCCCACGAAAATTTTTCGGCCTGCGCAATCGCTTCTTTAGATCGGTTATTTTGAGTAAAATCCATCATTCCATTTCTAAATACTTCCTGCATGTGTTCAGGTTCGAAAGTGTCAAAATAATAGGCAACATCGCCGCCAACTTCAGGAAGTGAAGTGAATTTTGAGAGGAAAACAGGCTTTCCAAAGTGCAGGGCTTCTATTACAGGAAGACCAAATCCTTCGGCAACTGAAGGGAATAAAAAAGCATCACAATTTTTGTAGTACCAGGCTTTATCTTCATCTGAGATTGGTCCTGTGACATGTATCCTGTCTAAACAATCATATTTCTCCGCTTCTTCTAAAATCCTTTGCTTATGAGGGGTTTCTTTTCCCGAAATAACAAGGTCAAAATCATTCCCTTTTAATAAAGCTGGCAGTAGATGAAATCCTTTTTGCACCGATAATAACCCTATTGTAAATAAGAAAGGTTTTGGAGGAACAAAGCTGGGGTGATGTTTTTCATCCGAAATCAATTTATCTGCACCATTATATATCACACTCACCTTTTCTTTGGCTTCGGGGAAGTAGTGAACAACATCATTAGCAACAAACTGTGATATGCATACAATCTTATCACACTGCGAAATGAGCTTGCCCAGTTTTTTTAAATATACCTGGATTCTGTGCGGCTTACTAAACCTTAAATGAACCTTGTTCATATCATGAACGGTCATTATTTCTTTTGCATTCACCCTGTTAGGTCTTAATCTACAGGTTTGATCGGAAAGATGAACAACATCGAAGTCATTTTTTCCTTTAAAGAATAACCTGTCTAACCTGGATAGATAAATAATATCAACCAGGCCATTAAAAAGATATTGAGTATGTTTAAAAAGATAAAACTTTAATTTAAATTTTCCCCTATTTTCCTGGATCAATGCATCACCCAAGCCTTTTCCAAACGAGAAATAGCCGCAATTGGCATCCTTCATCGAATCAAAAGTTACTAAAATGTTGGGCTTTTTCATTAAAATGTTATTTGATGATGCAAATATATATAGATTTAAATTGTAGTCTACTTTACAATTTTATAATTCCGATACTCAAATAACCGCAATCCGGTTAGATCTTCAATTTTTTGTAAAACTCTTCTGCGGAAATTCATTTTAGTGGTTTCTTTCGTTAAATCTTTTTCAAATTTCCAGTTTGCCGCTGCAATTCTGGCTTGCATTACTTTTGGATGGCTACCCTTAAAATGAACCAAGCGATCCGCATTGTGCATGTCATAGGTTTCTTGAACCGGATAATTTTCTTCAATCCACTCGTCTGTCTGATAAAACTGATTAAAATTCCGCACTTTGCCCTGTAATCCTTTTGGTGGTTTTACCCAGCCATAATGATAAACATAAGCATCAATTAACTTAACTTTAAGTTTTCTGTCGTTAATTCTGAACCCCTGTGCATCGCGGTAAGAGCGAACACCAGGCAGATTTTTGATAATCCTTACTTCTCTTCTGTACCAGCGCCTCGATTCGGCCAGGTAATCATAAGAAGCATAAAAATGTTTATACTTTAAAAGCAAGGCCTCAACATGGTTATTGTCGATTTCAGCTTCCATTTCTTTTTTAATCAGTGGAAGATAATCTTCGTGTATGGCTTCATCGCCCTGAATATAAATCATCCAGTCGGTATCGCTACTTATTTCAGCCAAAGCCTTATTGGTTTCATCGGCAAAAACACGTCCACCTTCGCGGATGCTTTCATCCCAAATGGTATCAATTGTTCTGATTTTAGGATCAATGCTTTTAACCATTTTGGAGGTTTCGTCTGTAGAGTTTCCCAATGCAACAATAAAATCATCACACAATGGCAGCACAGAAAGTATCGCTTCCTTTGCAGGATAATCGTTAGCAATAGCATTTCTTAAAAATGTAAAACCGGTAACTTTCATTATGGTGGCGCCTTGTAGCTAATAATTTTTGTTAATTTGTACAAAGATAGTTTTATTGATGAATACGCATCTATCCATTTTAAGCGAAATAAAAGCGGGCAATTATAAGGTTTTGGCAAGAACATTAACGCTTGTTGAAAATGATATTGCACCAGCCGATTCGATTTTAAGAAGTTTAGATAGTAAAACTGATGTTCCGGTTTTGGGTATCACAGGGCCTCCAGGTGCTGGTAAGAGTACGCTGGTAAATGCAATAACCAATCATTTTGTTGCTGAAGGCAAACGCATTGCCATATTAGCGATAGACCCGACCTCTCCGTTTAATTTTGGCTCTTTGTTAGGCGATCGCATCCGGATGGCTGGTCAGTTTAACAATCCAAATGTTTTTATCCGTTCGTTGGCTACACGTGGCGCTTTGGGCGGTATTTCGGCAAAAACCATTGAAATGGTTGATGTTTTAAAAGCGGCAAATTTTGATTTGATTATTGTTGAAACTGTTGGGGTTGGCCAATCGGAAGTGGAAATTGCGGGATTGGCAGATAAAACCATTGTGGTATTGGTGCCAGAATCTGGAGATGAAGTCCAACATATCAAGTCTGGTTTGATGGAAATTGCTGGTTGTTTTGTAATTAATAAGGCTGATAGGGAAGGAGCAGATACTTTTGCCAATAACCTAAAAAAAATCGTTCATCAGGGTGTAAAAACTATTCCCATCTTAAAAACAGTTGCCGATAAAAATATGGGTATAGACGAATTGTGTAAATGGATCATCAAACCCGAACTTTTTGACCATAACCGAAAAGCTTTTTTGTTTGCAGAGAAAGCATGGAAACTGATACAGCATCAAAAACTGCAGCATATCGATAAGAAAAGGCTGCGAGAAAAAATTCAGGCAGCCTTAAAAAAAGATGATTTTAATATTTATCGTTTTGCGGATAAGTTTGGCAATAATGGTTAAGCGGTTATTGTTTAAACTGATTAACTGTAAGCGCAAATGCCAACTGTTAACTGCAAACTGACTAACTGTTCATAATTTCCTCAATCTCTTCTGCTTCTAATGGTATATCGGCCATTAAATCGATGTTGCCATTTGCAGTGATGAGAATATTGTTTTCTAAACGGATGCCTAAGCCTTCTTCTGGAATATAGATACCTGGTTCAACTGTAAGAATGTTCCCGCTGGCAAATGGGGTGTATCTTCCTGCAAAGTCATGAACATCAATACCCAGATGATGCGAATTGCCATGCATAAAATATTTTTTATAAGCAGGCCATGCTGCGGTTTGCTTCTTTACATCTGCCGTTGAAAGGAGCCCAAGATCGATCAGTTGCTCGGTCATGATTTCACCAACCTGCTCGTGGTAAGTATTCCATATCGTCCCTTCGCCAATTAATTTAATCGACTCTTTCATTACATGCAGTACGGCATTATATACATCCTTTTGTCTTTGTGTAAATCTGCCGTTAACAGGGATGGCCCTACTCATATCTGCATTATAATTGGCGTACTCTGCTCCAAAATCGAAAAGTATAACATCTCCACCTTTACAAACCTCGTTATTATCGTTGTAGTGGAGGATGTTAGCGTTATGGCCGGAAGCAATAATTGGGGTATAGGCATGACCTGTTCCACCCTGGCGAATAAATTCGTGTATAATCTCCGCTTCAATTTCAAATTCCTTAACGCCAGGTTTGGTAAATTTTAGCACCCTAATAAAAGCATCGCGTGTTATTGCTGATGCCTTTTTTATCAGTTCGATCTCAACATCTGATTTAACTGCACGCAAATTTCGCATAATCGGTGCCGAGCGTTCATAATGATGCAATGGATATTTTGATTTCATTTTCTCAATGAAACGGATATCGCGATAAGGAACTTCGTGAGCGTACCTATCGTTCTCATTGGTATTTAAATAAATATGTTCAGCATAATTAACGATGCTATGTAAAATGTTATCAAAATCTTCCAGCCAGTATACGGACTGGATACCTGATGCAGCTTTTGCTTGTTCTTTGGTATACTTATATCCTTCCCAAACTTTGATATAGTCGTTAGTCTGTCTTAAAAACAGGACTTCTCTGTACAAAGGATTAGGACAATCAGGATATAACAATAAAATTGTTTGTTCCTGATCAATTCCAGATAAATAAAATAAATCGGGATTTTGCTTAAAAACGAAGTTTTGATCACCACTTCTTGGGAACTCATCATTAGCGTTAAATATAGCTATTGAATTGTTTTTTAGGTTGTTAGTGAATTTTTTTCTATTTAAAAAGAATAATGACTGATCAATAGTAGGATATTTCATGATACGGTATTTTATGTGGGCAAGGGCCAAAAGTAATAAAATGCTTAATGAGTAGCGAAGTTTGGAACGGAGTTTGTATAAAAGTTTGAAAATTTAAAATTTTGATTAATTTTGCCTTTACTGAAAAATTAATCAATTAAATTGTTTAACCCTTAAAAAAGAAAAAAATGAATTATTCTACTTTAAAGAAAAGTGTTGCGCTTTCTTTAGTGGCATTAACAGGAGTTGCTTCTCTTGCTGTCGCTCAGGATGCTCCTGCAACCACTTCTGCTGTCAAGGTATTTGGCGGTAGAGGACAGTACAGAACTTGGTCTATCGGTGTACACGGTGGTGTTTTAATGCCAGTTGTTGCTATCGGTGGTACTAATGATTTCAACAAATGGGATGCTAACTTAGGTTACGGTTTAAACATCCGTAAGCAGTTAGGTCACTCTTTCGGTTTAGAATTAAACGGAACACGTGGTAAACTTTCAGGTAACAACGAAGGTATTACTAACCCTGCTGTTAAAGATTTCGAAACTGAATTACAATATGCTGTAGATTTACGTGGTGTTGTAAACGTAGGTTCTATCGATTTCTTACGTCGTGAGAACGCTGTAGGTTTCTTCTTAACTGCTGGTGCTGGTTATATGGCTTATGCGCCAAAAATTACTACTGGTGCTGGTCAAGTTATTGACTGGAAAGGTAAAGCTGTTGGTCCTGCTGATGACAGACATGATGCTAAAGATTACGTAAAAGGTTTCTATATTCCAGTTGGTGCTGGTGTTAAATTCAAAGTTTCTGAGCGTGTTAACTTTAACTTAGGTTACACTATGAACTTTGTTGATGCTGATAACTTAGACGGAGTTTATGCAAAAGGTCAAACTAAAGATAAATTCTCTTACGGTTATGCTGGTTTAGAATTCTCTTTAGGTTCTTCTGCTAAACCAAGTTTAGAGTGGACTAACCCATTAGCTACTATGTACGATGAGTTAAAAGATCCAACTTTACGTCAAGAAGTTGAAGCATTGAAAAACCGTGTTTCTGCTGTTGAGAAATCTGTTGAAGATTTGAAAAAAGATACTGATGGTGACGGTGTTGCTGATCAATTCGACAAATGCCCAGGAACTCCTGCTGGTACTGCTGTTGATGGTTCAGGTTGTCCTCTTCCAAAATCAGCTCCAGTTGATTCAGTAGCTTCTAACGTAACTGGTTTCGAGAAAATCGGTTTCGATTTCAACTCTTCAGTTTTAAAAACTGAGTCTTACCCTACTTTAGATAAATTATCTTCAGTGTTACGTGAAAACGGTGGTAAAGTAACTGTAAACGGTTACGCTTCAAGCGAAGGTACTGCTGCATATAACTTGAAATTATCTAAAGACAGAGCTAACTCTGTTAAAACTTACTTAGTAAACTCTGGCGTTAACGCTAGTCAAGTTGCTACTAAAGGTAATGGCGAAGCTAACCCAATTGCTTCTAACGATACTGAAGAAGGTCGTATCCAAAACCGTCGTGTTGAAACTGCTAGAAACTAGTATTTCAATATAAAATTTAAGAAAGTCCCGATGCAAATCGGGACTTTTTTTATGCCTTTTAGTTTCGCGTATTAAGCTTTTTAGCTAAGTTTGTATCATGTACTTCTTTAGAAAAAAAGATCCTAACAGGCCAAATAACATCAATCTGAGAATTATGCATTTTATTAATGCATTGGCCATCTTAATTTTTCTTGCTGGTATCATCTATAAGCTTATTCAGTGGCTTGCCAAATAACCCTAAATTGTATGAAACAAATTATTAAGACAACCAATGCCCCAGCTCCAATTGGGCCATATAGCCAGGCTGTAAAAGCTGGAAACTTTTTATTCGTATCGGGCCAGGTAGCTATTAATCCCGAAAGCGGAGAATTAAATATTGGCAATATTGAAGAAGAAACGCATCAAGTAATGCGTAACCTTAAAGCTGTTTTGCTTGAGGCAGGTTTAACGTTTGATCATGTAGTAAAATCTACTATTTTTTTAAGTGATATGGGTACTTTTGCTCAGGTAAATGAAGTTTACGGGCAATACTTCACAGCTGATTTTCCTGCCCGCGAAACGGTTCAGGTTTCTGTATTGCCTAAAAACGTTAATGTAGAAATCTCTGTAATTGCCATTGTAGGCTAGTTTTGACAGACAATAAAATTAAATACTTCCTATCGGGCATTGTTCCTTACATTATCTGGGGAACAATGTCTATACCTTTACGTAACATAAAGGGTTTTCCACCACACGAAATTTTATATTATAGGATATTCGTTTCCACTATTTTAGTTTGGGCAACCATTTTTTTATTCAGGAGAGAAGCACTAAAAAGTGATTTGAATTTCTTGAAATCACTAAGCACGCGCAATAAAACTAAATTAATGCTGCTTACGGTAGTGTCGTCATTTCTAATTACCGGAAATTGGTTCACCTATATTTATGCCGTAAATAGTGTGAGTTTAAGGGCGGCAGCTTTTGCCTATATGGTTTGCCCGCTGTTAACTGCACTTTGCGGATTTATTATTTTAAAAGAGCGATTAACCAAGGCCAAGGCTATTGCGCTTATTGTTGCTTTTATCAGTATCATACTGTTGGCAACAGGATCCTTACATGAAGTAATATGGGCCATTATCATTGCTTCATTTTATGCCATGTATGTTATTTTGCTGAAAATAATTAAAGGAATAGATAAATTTAATTTTTTAGGCGTTCAGTTAATTTTATCCGGATTAATGATGCTGCCATTATATTTTCTCAATGCTGCGCCTTTTCCAACCGAAAATATTTTTTGGCTGCATATATTTTTGATCGCTATTGTATTTACCATTATTCCACTTTTTTTAAATTCTTATGCGCTGATGGGAATGCCTTCATCTGCCCTAGGTATTTTAATCTATATCAATCCAATTGTTGCTTTTGCCGTTGCATTTTTCTACTTTGAAGAGAAGATAGATCTGCACCAACTTTTTGCTTATTTGCTTTTGCTGCTATCGATTGTTATTTTTAATGCACCATTGCTAAAAAGTGTTGTTTACAAGAAACAGTAGAATATTTTGTTTAATTCGGTATTAGATACACCTGTTGAGTTTTTGAAAGGCGTTGGGCCAAGTCGTGCCGATGTTTTAAAAAAAGATCTCGGCCTGTTCACCTATCAGGATATGCTTGCGCACTATCCCTTCAGGTATATCGACCGTACAAAATATTTTAAGATCAACCAGATTAATCCCGATTCGCAGTATATCCAAATCATCGGTAGGGTAATTAACAAAAAGGTAATCGGCGACAAAAGAGCGAAACGTATTATCGCTGTTTTTAAAGATGATACCGGAATTATGGAACTGGTTTGGTTTCAGAGCCTGAAATGGGTTGATGAGAATATTACCGTTGGAACCGCGTACGTAGCCTTTGGGAAACCCAATTTTTTTAACGGAACATTCAGTATCTCACATCCTGAAATGGAGCTATACCAACGCAAACAGGTAGGAAGAGGTAATTTAACCCTACAACCGGTTTATAATTCGACAGAAAAGCTTAAAAAATTTAATCTCGATTCAAAGGGCTTACAACGTTTAATTGCAGGTCTGCTTGATCAGGTTATCCCTCAGGTGCCAGAAAATTTACCTCAATACATTATAGATAAGTACCAGCTGCCTGATAAAAGATTGGCCTTGCTAAATATTCATTTTCCTAAAAATCAACAGGATTTAAATGCTGCAGAAAGAAGGCTAAAGTTTGAGGAGTTATTCTTTATCCAGTTACAGCTTTTACACAATAAACATTTACGCCAATTAAAATTTAAAGGTGCAACCTTCGATAAAGTTGGTGAAAAGGTGAACCGTTTTTATAAGGAATTTTTACCTTTCGAGTTAACCAATGCTCAAAAACGTGTAGTTAAGGAAATCAGGATCGATACGCAACGCGGTGTGCAGATGAACAGGCTTGTTCAGGGCGACGTAGGGAGTGGTAAAACTGCGGTTGCACTGATGAGTATGCTTTTGGCAAATGATAACGGCTACCAGGCTTGTATGATGGCTCCGACCGAAATTTTGGCCCGTCAGCATTATGCCTCTATTACCGAACTTGTAACCGATGATCTGGTGCGTGTTGCTATTCTTACCGGAAATACTAAAAAGAAAGAGCGTACCGTTTTGCATGAGCAATTGGAGAATGGTGAGATTGATATTCTGATTGGGACACATGCATTGATTGAAGATAAGGTTCAGTTTAAAAACCTGGGGCTTGTTGTAATTGATGAACAACATCGTTTTGGTGTTGAACAGCGTGCTAAGCTGTGGAGGAAAAATATTATTCCTCCACACATACTGGTGATGACGGCTACGCCAATTCCGCGTACGCTTGCAATGACTTTATATGGTGATCTTGATGTTTCTATTATTGATGAATTACCGGCTGGCAGAAAGCCAATAGAAACAAAACACCTTTTTGAAGGCCAACGGCTTAGGATGTTTGGTTTTATGAAGCAGGAAATAGCCAAAGGCAGACAAGTTTATATTGTTTATCCTTTGATTAAGGAAAGTGAGAAATTAGATCTTTTAAATCTCGAAGCTGGAATTGAGCAGTTGAGCTACCAATTTCCACGCCCTGAATACCAGATGAGTATTGTGCACGGCCAAATGCCAAATGCAGATAAACAGTTCGAGATGCAGCAGTTTATTGATGGTAAAAGTCAGATTATGGTAGCTACAACCGTAATTGAAGTAGGTGTTAATGTACCTAATGCTTCAGTAATGGTAATTGAAAATGCCGAACGGTTTGGTCTGTCTCAGCTTCACCAGTTACGCGGTAGGGTAGGCCGTGGAGCAGAACAATCTTTCTGCATCTTAATGAGCGGTAATAAACTCAGTAAAGAGGGAAAGATCCGTTTAGAAACAATGGTGCGGACCAATAACGGTTTCGAAATATCGGAAATTGATCTGCAGCTTCGAGGCCCCGGCGATATTACCGGAACGCAGCAGAGTGGTGTGCTGGATTTAAAACTTGCTGACCTGGCCAAAGATCAAATAATTTTATCTGAAGCACGCAATACAGTTATCGAACTTTTTTCTGAAGATCCACAGTTAGAAAAAACCGAACATGCTGGTTTAAAGGCCTACCTGCATAGGTTAGAAAGAGGCATTTCTTTTGACAAAATAAGCTAACGAATAACCAAAGTAATTCTTCGGCTTTTACAATAATAATTAACATTGTATTATTTATTCTATATTGCGTCGTTTTGTAATGCTTTTTTTACAATACATTGCAGTATAAATATTATTTCGCCCGCATTTTTAAATTCCTAATATTCCTATCTTGCGTGTAACCAAATATTAACTGTTTAGTTGACAAGTAATACGCATCATATATTTACCACGTAGATATAAATAGTTAGTTTATGTATCAGATAAGGGGATTCATAATGGTTAACTGTGTTTATTGGCATCATAACTAAGAAGGCTACAATCTTTTTAGAGAAATTGATATAAAGGATTGACTCAATAAATCAAAGTATTAATAATGCACTAATGAAAGTTCATGATTACTCATGAATATTAAATTGTATTACAATCAATATCTAACCAAAATAAATTAAAAACTATGAAAAAAAATCTATTGAGGACTTTTGCCAAAAGTAGCCTATTTCTTGTTTGCGGTGGTTGTCTCGTTTTTTCTCCACTTGCCAGCATGTCTGCCAGGGCATCATTGCATGAAAAGGAACCTTTTGATTTTTATAAACTTCCCTTCCAGGATATTATTGTTAAGGGGAAAGTTACAGATGCCAAAGGCCCAATTCCAGGTGTAAGTGTGAAGTTGAAAGGAGGCGCAGCAACTACGGTAACCGATGGATCGGGAAATTTTAGCATCAAAGTACCTGAAGATGCAACATTGATATTTACCTATATCGGTTATGCAGATCAGGAAGTTCAGGTAAAAAACCAAACCAATATTAATGTCAGGTTATTAGAGAATAACCAAAATCTTTCGGAAGTGGTTGTTGTAGGTTATGGCACACAAAAGAAAGCTGTCGTATCTGGTGCTGTTGCTTCTGTTAAAGGTACTGAACTTGCTAAATCTTCATCGGTAAACTTAACCAACTCGTTAGCAGGACGTTTACCTGGTGTAACGGCTTTACAGGGAAGTGGAGAACCGGGCTACGACGGGTCTACCATCAGGATTCGTGGTACAAACTCGCTTGGAAATAACAATGCACTGATTGTAATAGATGGTATACCCAACCGTGCAGGAGGTATCGAAAGGTTAAATCCGAACGATATTGAAAGTGTATCGGTGTTGAAGGATGCATCTGCTGCTATCTATGGCTCGCAAGCAGCCAACGGGGTAATCTTAATTACCACCAAACTGGGTAAATCTGGTAAACCTCAGTTTTCATACGACTTTAGTTATGGCTTGCAACAACCTACACGAATACCGAAAATGGCCAATTCCGTACAATATGCCGAAATCCTGAATGAGCTTAATATCTTTGGTTCTGATATTAATCCAAATGAATGGTCGGCGGCGTGGAACAGTTTTAAATCTACGGGTTCCTATACTTCTACAGGAGGAAAAACAATTAATGCTGCTTATAAGGCAGATGAGATCAGAAAGTTTGGCGATGGATCAGATCCGCTAAGATATCCTAATACCGATTGGTTTAAAACCACTTTTCAAAACTGGTCGCCTCAGCAAAGGCATAATGTTCAGATCAATGGAGGAAGTGAAAATGTAAAGTACCTCGTTTCTTTGGGCTATCTTGATCAGGATGGCTATTATAAAAATTCTGCAAC
Organism: Pedobacter sp. PF22-3; assembly: GCF_026239555.1. Taxonomy (GTDB): domain Bacteria; phylum Bacteroidota; class Bacteroidia; order Sphingobacteriales; family Sphingobacteriaceae; genus Pedobacter. The sequence continues at coordinate 95,622 of NZ_JAPIVP010000019.1, forward strand.
GGGATACAAGCAATATGATATGCGTTTTAATCTCGAAGCAAAGTTGAATAAATATATTACCACAACCTTAGGGGTGACAGCCAGAGAAGAAAACCGTAATTTCCCTACGGTGGGTGCCGGCGATATTTTCAGGTTTTTAATGCGTGGAAGACCAACTGAAATTGCGATATGGCCAAATGGTAAACCTGGAAGAGATATCGAATATGGTTATAACCCGGTGGTATCTACTACAGATTTGACCGGTTATAATAAAGATATCAGAGACTATTTTCAAACTACAGGTAAAGTAGAAATTAAAATCCCAGGTGTTGAGGGATTAAAAGTAACGGGAACTGCTGCAATAGATAAATATTCGGGCAGGCAGAAAAATTGGCAATTGCCCTGGACACTTTACGATTGGGACAAGAAAACTTTTGAAGCAGACGGTGTAACACCAGTGTTAACGGGTACGGTAAGGTCGCAATATACCGATCCCAGGTTAAGGGAAACTGCTGGTGGACAATTGGCCATCAACCTGACCGGAATGATTAATTATGATAAAAAAATTGGTGATCACAATATTGGTCTGATGGCTGGGGTAACCCGAGAAAAAGTTGATAATGATGGTTTTACGGCTTTCAGAAGGTATTTTATTTCACAATCTGTTCAGGAATTATTGGCTGGTGATGAACGCGAACAATCATTAGGTAATTTAGATGATCCTAGTAATCCAAATCGTCTTTTCAATAGAGCACGGTTAAGTTATTTCGGGAGGGCTGGATATAACTATAAAGAAAAATATCTTGCTGAATTTCTGTGGCGTGTAGATGGATCATACATTTTTCCAATCAACAGACGTTTTGGTTTTTTTCCTGGTGTATCGGTAGGCTGGCGTTTATCTGAAGAGTCTTTTTTCAAAGAAAATGTTAAGTTCATAAATAATTTAAAACTGAGGGCATCGTATGGCCAGATGGGTGCTGAGGCATATTTTGGAGATGTACTGCAAGAATATCAATACCTCAGCTTAATGAATTTTGGCACCTATACCTTTAATGATCTTGTTACTAAAACGCTAACAGAAGGCAAAGTGCCAAACTTCAACTTTGGATGGGAAGTGGCCAATAATACCAACGTAGGTTTGGACGCATCGTTTCTAAATAACAAATTATCACTTGAATTAGATTATTTCTACAATAAACGTACAAACATTTTAATTAGCAGAGGTAGCTCAGTGCCTGAAAGCTCGGGCATTACCGATCGTTTACCTCCTGTTAACTTAGGGAAAGTAAACAACAAAGGATTTGAATTTAAATTAAGCTACAATGACCAGGTTGGTGATTTAAACTTTGGAGTGAGTGTAAACGGAGGCTATGCGAAAAATAAAATCATTTTTTGGGATGAAACCCCTGGTGCTCCTGAATGGCAGTACTCAACTGGTCGCATAACCAATTCTTGGTTGGTATACGATTATGATGGTGTTTTTAAAGACCAGGCAGAAATTAATGCCAATAAATTAAATTATGGTGCGCTAACCAGCACCTTACGCCCTGGTGATATGAAGTTTAAGGATATTAATGGTGATGGCAAAATTAATGCTGATGATAAAATCCGCCTGGATAAAAACGGCACACCAACCTTTACCGGAGGTTTCAATTTAAACCTGCAATATAAAGGGTTCGATTTATCTGTCCTGATTCAAGGCGCAACTGGAGGCATGCAGATTGTAGGTATAACTGAATCTGGCGATATTGGTAATTTTCTGGAATGGTCGTACCTGAACCGTTGGAGCATTGATAGCCCAAGTTCGATAAATCCGCGTTTATCTAATCGTGGAGCTACTTATTATACCGATAGTAACAATGCGCTGAACAATACCTATTGGTTGCGGAGCAATAATTACATCAGGCTTAAAAACGTAGAGTTAGGCTACACCTTGCCAAATACCCTGGTAGAAAAAGTAGGCCTGAATAGCGTAAGGGTTTATGCGAACGGATTAAACCTGGCTACGCTGGATAAAATCAAGATATGGGATCCCGAATCAACCAATTCGAGTGGCCAATATTATCCACAGGCCAGGGTAATCAATTTTGGTATTAAAGCCGCCTTTTAAAGGGTAATCAAGTTTAACTGTTACAATCAAAAATATGAAAGCAATAAATAAAAATATAAAGCTATATATATTAATTTTCACTATTATTTTTGCAGCATCCTGTAAAAAAGATTTTTTAAATGTAGAATCGCCTGGCCAGGTGCCAGCAGAATCAGTATGGAAAGATCCGGCAACTGCGCAGGCCTTCGTTAATGATATCTATAACGGATTAGGTAATGGAGGTTTCTCAGAACAAATGCTGGCTTCTGTTTCAGATGAAGCCCTGTTTACACACCCCACCCGCGGTATAGATCTGGTTAATAATGCGACCATTAATCCTTCTACATTAGGTTGGGTAGACGATACCTGGGCGTATAAACAAATGTACAATCGCATCAGGGCCTGTAATATTACCATTGAAAAAATAACCAGTGGGGATAATGGTTTGAGCAGCCAATCGTTAAAAGATCAGTTATTGGGCGAAGCATATTTTTTAAGGGCTTACTACTATCAGCAGTTATTGCGTTATTATGGCGCTGTACCCCTTATTACAAAAATTTATGTGTTAGATGATAACTATAACGTAAAAAGGAATACATACGAAGAATGTGTAAATTTTATTGTTAAGGATTGCGATGAAGCCAGCAGGTTGTTAACAGGTAAAACGTTAGATAAAGGGCGTACTACTGCAACTGCAGCATTAGCCTTAAAATCAAGGGTATTAATTTATGCTGCAAGCGATCTGCATGACAGGGCAAAACTTACTTCGAAAATTACAGGCATTGCTGCCCAAAAATTAGATTTTTTAAGTTATGCAAGTGGCAGCCAAGCAGATCGTTACCGTTTGGCGCAAACTGCTGCTAAAGCCGTGATGGATTTGGGTACAGGTTATAAATTAAATCTTTCTGCGCCCGCTTCTGTAGCAGATGGCCAGTTAAATTATAAAAGCATTGCCATGGGCGGAGCCAGTAAAGCACCGGGAATAGATGCTACTGCGGCATCAGACCTTATTTTTGCCCGTTATTTTATCATCCAGAACAATATTAAACATGCACAGCAGAATGGTCCGAATGGTTATCATAACTGGGCAGGTAATACACCTATAGGTTTGTTGGTTGATGATTATGAGATGAAAGATGGCAGTAAATTTAGCTGGACAAATACCACACAGAAAGCTAATCCTTATCAGGATAGAGACCCTCGTTTTTATGCCACCATTTTATACGATGGCGCAGGTTGGAAACCGCGCGATAAGGCTTCGGGCAATGTGGATCCGGCTAGCCAGATCCAGACCGGTATTTATGATTTAATGGATAACTCTGGCAGAATTGACTTTAAAGGTTTAGATACCCGTGCAAGCTCAATTGAAAACTGGAACGGCAGCTGGACAGGATATTATTATCATAAATTTATCGATCCAGATCCAACTATAGTAGATGCTTCTATGTCACAGAATGTACCGTGGCCATTCTTTAGGTATACTGAAGCTGTTTTTAATTATATCGAAGCGAGCATAGAACTTGGAGAATTAAATAATGCTACTACCTGGTTAAACAAAATCCGTTTCAGGGCAGGTATGCCAGCTGTAACCGCTACAGATCAGGATGGACTTAGAGCAGCTTACCGTCACGAACGCCGCATAGAAATGGCTTATGAAGAACAACGTTATCATGATGCGCGCAGGTGGTTAATTGCGAATGAAACATTAGGCAGAAAAACCACTTATATTAAGGTTACCGGCAAATTTAAGGCAGGTAAAACCATGTCTGCCCCTTATCATTATGATAATACGGTGTACGATTATACTTATACCCCTGTTACTGAGAATGCGCAGGAAAACCGTAGCTGGGACAATAAACTTTATTTTAGGCCGTTTAGCCGCGATGAGGTGAATAAAAATAATTTACTTGAGCAAAATCCGGGATACTAAATTCTTTTAGTAAGAGAAGCCCGATGAGTAAACATACTCATCGGGCTTTCATGTTTATGATGAATGCTGTAAGCTTATTTGGCTTCATTCTCAAAGTAGTTTAGTCTTACTTTTTTAAAGCTAGATCGATAACTTTCACCAACTGATACATTTAGCCCATTTTTAAGAGATATTAAAAAACCATCTATTTTCTCAATATGCTTCGTTGATATGATATAAGATTTGTTGACACGCTTTATAAACAAAAAGGCTTTTAAGTTAAATTCCATATCCGCCAATTTATAATAAGGAGTTAGTACCGCATCGGTTGTATATATATTAATATAATTTCCATTGCCTTCAACTGCTATTATCTCGTCAACATAAATTCGTCGAATTTGAGTGCAAGTTAATTTTACCATAATATAGGGCGTTTCTTTTGCTATATTATTAATTACAGCATTAACAGTTTTTTCAAAAGATGTGAAGTCAAAAGGTTTGTACAAAAAGTGTTTGGCATTAATATTATAACCATCTATTGCATGTTGTAAATTTGCACTTACCAATACAATATTTTCAACTCTATGAGCAATTTGGGTGGCTAGTGACAACCTGTCCAATCCTGAAATTTTCACATCGATAAATGCAAAATCTATTTTATTCTCAAGAGTAATTACATCTTGTAGGACTAATTCTGCATTGATATAAGTTTTAATTAGATTTAGATTTGTCATTTTGCTGATGTAACCTGCCAATAATTCTAAGGAAGTAGGCTCATCATCTATTATTATACATGAGAATGTTTTCAAAATATTGGTTAGTGTTGCGTTAACAGTTAAATAATAACGAATTTTTTAGTAGTAAATTTTGATTATAGATCAAAAAATCTTTTAATTTCAGATTTTACTTTTGTAAGTAATTGTTTATTAGGATTTTATTTTTTAAACAGATCGAATATGCTTGTATGATTTTTTAAAATTATTCTATTGACAGTTTTATGTTTTGTTGATTTTGGAGGGTTTACATAATATTTTGGGTGTGTTGGAATAAAAATTAAAAAAGTAATTTTAATTGTTTTTAAATTGTATAATTAAAAAATGAATATGTATGTTTTTGTTTAAAAATAAATTAAACAATATTGAAGCAGTTACACAGCTTTTGGTAGAAAAATTAAATGTAAGTGTCACTGAAACCACAATAAAAGAATGTTTAGGAAATCATCCTGATTATCCAAGTTTAATGGCCGTATCCGATTGCCTTACTGATTGGTATATTGCAAATGAGGCGAGGAGAATTCGCAAAGAAAATTATAAAGATTATGAAATACCCTTCATTGCACAATTAATTCCTAATGGAGGCAGTTTTATTTTAATTAATAGCATTATCCAAGGCCAAATAAACTATAGCGACGAAAAGCATTTAAATGCATCCATGCCAGAAGATGAATTTCTGAAAAAATGGAGCGGCAGTGTTTTAAGGGCGGAAGCCAACGAAAATAGTACAGAACCTGGTTATAAAAATAAACGTTTGCTCGAAATCTTTAGTACAGCTAAATTGCCCATTTTAGTTTTAATAATCACTATAAGCATTTTAATGGCAGTAAACTTTCAATCGATAACTTTGGGTTATGGTTTAGTGTTATTGTTGAAACTTACTGGCATTGCTGTGAGCATACTTTTATTGACGCATAGTATTGACGCTAACAATCCCCTTGTACAAAACTTATGTAGCCTAGGAAATAAAAATAACTGTAATGCCATTTTAAAATCAAATGCTGCAAAAATTACTAAATGGCTAAGCTGGAGCGAGGTCGGATTCTTTTATTTTACAGGTTCTTTCCTTTGTCTATTACTCAAACCTATTAGTTTTGCCTTGATTGGTTGGCTAAGTGCATTGGCTTTACCATATACCTTTTATTCCATTGCTTACCAGTATAAACATAAAAATTGGTGCGTATTGTGTTGTATGGTGCAAGTATTGCTGCTGTTTGAAAATCTTATTGCCTTAAACTTTGGTCTTTGGTCTTTAAGCTTTGCAGCCTATATATCTCCAAGTTTCTTATTCACATTGTTAATTTGTTTCTTTTTACCTATTATAATTTGGTCTTTATTGAAACCATTATTTTTAAAAACATCCCAGTTTAAATTGCTATCCCAACAGCTTAAAAATTTTAAATATAACAACGAATTGTTTAACCAAGCACTTTTAAACCAACCTCGTTATGCGGTAAATAATGATTTAATGCCCGTAGTTTTAGGAAATCCTCAAGCTCAAACAATAATTACTATGGTAAGTAATCCGTTTTGTGGGCCATGCGGTAATGCACACGAAACCCTAGACGAATGGCTTAAAATAAGAGACGATCTACAATTGAAAATTATTTTCACTACAGCAGATCATGATAATGATGAAAAAACCAAAGTAGCACGGCATATCAGTGCCTTAACTAAATTGAACGATACTGCTTTAGTAGAGCGTGCACTTAGTGATTGGTATATGCAAACCGTAAAAAAATACGAACATTGGGCTAAAAAATATCCCGTTAATTTTGACCATGAAATAGATGTAGTAATACAAAAACAAAAAGCTTGGTGTGAAATGGCTGAAATTTCTTTTACGCCAACTATTTTGGTAAATGGATATAAACTACCAGTGCCGTATCACTTAGAGGATATAAAATATTTAATTGCTTAATTCATCCTAAACTAGTTTCCTGATTTATAAGTAATAGTCTTTTGTACAAAAGGGGCAGCACGGTTGCAACGAAACTGCCCCAGAACGAATACTGGCGTACACCGGTATCGCTTAAGTTGCCCTTGCGTGAAAGGACAACAAAATCTTAAATCATAAAATTAAACATTAAACAATGAAAAAATTAAGTTTAAAACCAAATGCTTTTGATAAAGGCGAAGTGTTAACAAGAGCACAATTGAGGAAGGTGATGGGGGGAATTGGGAGTACTAATGGTGGAGGAAGTCAAGATTGTAAGGGAGAATGTTCCACAAATAGCGATTGTAGTGGTGGTAAATCGTGTACAGCTAGTGTTACAGAGGGGTGCTCAACAACTAATCCACCGAAATATTGCCTTTAATTAAATACTGAATCATAGAGGTTCTGATTTATGAACCTCTATGAAGTAAACTTTAGGATTCCTTTATTGGAAGAAACATGCGTTGTAATTTTATTTTCTTTGTTTGGTTATTTTTTACGTGTATATTCTCACAGCAAGTTAGGGCGCAGCTGGGGGAAAATATTACTATAAATGAAAAAAAAGCTGAGCAGGCGCTCAGAAATGCTTATTCCTTAAGGTTAACTGACACAATAAGGTTTAAAAGGGCCCTTGAAAAGGTATCATACTCATTTAAAAATTCGGATTTTGCATCCAAAGCTCTAGGGATATTAGCAACTAGTTCAAATAATAAAGTTGAAAAGATTAATTATTATGAACAAATTAAAAAGGTATATCTTCCTCAAAAATTTCGCTCTGCGTCCGATTCTATGATAGAGTATGTTGAGTTTTTATTACACGAAGATCGAAAGCGAGCATTAAATGTAATAAAGGATTTAACAACAAATAAAGTCAAATATGAAAAGTGGGACGATTTACTCTTACAGGTTTCTAAAATCAGTTCAGCAGAAGATCTTATTGCTAGCGGAAAAGGAGGAGAAGCACTTGAGATTTTAAATAATGTTAAATTTCCTAGATTTATAGAGGAGCCTAAGCCCCTGATCGGACTTTTAAAAGCTGATGCGATTTTTCTGATTTCAGGTTCGCAAGCTACTTATGATAGCCTATTATATTTTTATAAGACAAAACCTTCAGTATCCATCTTTAACTCACTTTTGAAATATGGAAACGCAATTAATAAAGGGCCTCAAGCAGTAAGGGATGACTTAGTTAAGATTCTAAAGAAAGATGCGGAACTTGCTACTAATTTCAGATTGCGCAACTATTTTGATAATAATTATTTATCCTTAAGCGATCTACGAGGTAAGGCTGTACTGCTTACTTATTGGTTTCCTACCTGTTCGCCATGTCGGAATGAATTTACATATTTTGAAAGAGTAATTAAAATATTTGGCGACAAAAAAATAGCTTATGTTTCCATAAATATCGAAGAAGAGCAAGCTAATCAAGTTTTACAATCAATTAAAAATTACGAATATAGTTTTATTCCATTGCAAGAAACCCGGTATAGGAATAAAGGTAATCTTGATAATATGGGAAGTGCTCCTGTGAATTTTTTAATCAATAAAAATGGGATATTAATTTTTAGTGGTTTTAGAATTGATCAATCAAATGAGGCCGATCTTGAACTGATGATAAATTTGCTTGTAAATGAGAGTAACTGATTTTTGATATAACTATTTGATTATGAAGTTTTTTGGTTTGATTATATATGAATTTTGGCTCTGCTTAGCAGAAGGGATGCATTTTGACAGGTAACTTAGAATCACTTCGTAATTTAGATAAAGTAAAAATACAAGTACATCATAGCTGAATTGAAATACAAATTTGGGGATAAAACAATCCGTTTTAGAAATGGAAGAAATTGTAAGGATATCATATACTCAGAATTACCTTTCTGCAATATGAATTGAAAAAGATGAAAAATGGAGATAAGACCTAGTTAAAGGATTGAATTATTTAATAAATGAACACTTTTTACATTACTAATACTTTTTTGCGTAAATAAGATTCAATGATGGAAAATTTTATTAAAACATATGTTATCAATTTAGAAAAGAGAACGGAACGTAAATCTCATGCTTATATTCAATTTCTAAATAAAAAGTATTATTTGCTGAATTTTGTTAAGGCAATTGAGAACGTAAATGGTGCTTTTGGTCTCTGGCAAACTATTGTGCAAATCATTCAAAATTCATGTACAAAAGAAGATGATTATATTTTGATATGTGAAGATGACCATGAATTCACTAAAAGATATAATATCCAAAAACTGTTAAGTGCTATAAAAGAAGCTGAAGAAAAAAAAGCAGATGTTTTATTAGGTGGTGTTAGTTGGTTTCTCGATGCACTGCAAATTTCCGAAAATCTATTTTGGATGGATCAATTTACAGGAACGCAATTCATGATCGTTTTTAAAAAGTTTTATCAAACGATTATCAATGCTGATTTTAACGTGGGTGATACGGCAGATCGAAAAATATGTGAATTAACGACTAAAAAATTCTTGATCTATCCTTTTATCTCGGTGCAAAAAGAATTTGGATATTCTGATGCAACTCCTTTTAATAACAAAGAAGGTTATGTTACTGAAATATTTGAAAATAGTGATATGATTTTATCTCATATTATTCAAGCCAATACTTTTTATCAAAAAAACGTATAAATGAGCACAGGATTCGAAAAAATATCTATTCCGACTTACATCATTAACTTAAAAGAACGAGTGGAGCGTAAAAAGCATATATCAAAACAATTTGAAAGCAAGCCAGAGTTTGCAACTAAAATTATTGATGCATGCCAACATAAAATTGGTGCGATTGGCCTATGGCAAAGTATGCTCAAGATTGTGAACATGGCTATCCAAAATAATGATGATGTAATTGTGATATGTGAGGATGATCATGAGTTTACCTCGAATTATAATTCTGATGATCTAATTTATAATATTGTTAAAGCACATGAACAGGGTGCTGAAATATTATCTGGTGGGATAGGGTATTTTGGATATGCTGTTCCAATAACCAAAAATCGATTTTGGGTAAACCCTTTTCAATCAACCCAATTCATTGTTCTATATAAGAGTATTTTTCCAAAAATGTTAAAATATAGATTTAAAAAAACGGATGTTGCCGATTTGGTTTTAGCTAATTTAACAAGCCATAAAATGGTGCTTTATCCATTTATCTCACGACAAAAAGATTTTGGGTATTCAGATATTACTTCACAGCATAATGAACAGCCTGGGCTAGTTCAAAATATGTTTAGCAGAACTGAGGAGCGCCTGGAAAGAATACAGAAAGCATATTTGAAATACTTAGATTCAAGCGATTAATGAGAATAGCATATCTTATACTTGCGCACCAAAATATAGATCAGCTCGCTTTATTAATCGATACACTTACTTATGGAACTAGAAACTTTTGTTTTTTGCATTTGGATGCCAGGTTACATACTCCTTCATTCTCAAGAAAACTTAACAAACTAACTAAAAGTCAGAACTGGTACGCGATAAAAAAAAGATTAATAGTTAACTGGGGAGGCTTCAGCATGGTTGAAGCTACTTTGAATCTGATGTTGGCTGCACTAAATTATAGTAATATAAAATTTGATTATCTTTCTCTACATAGTGGGATGGATTTTCCGATTAAAAGTAATCAGGAAATAGAGCAGTATTTGATAAATAATAAAGAGCATCAATTTATGGAATTTTTTAAACTTCCAAATTTAAAAAAATGGGCAGGTAATGGTGGTCTAGATCGGGTAAACTATTATTGGTTTATAGATGAATTGGGGTACTTAAAATCTGAAGAATTAATGATTGCTCAAAAGAAAAATAAATTTAGGAAAGAAAGACTTGAAAAGATTGATAGTATCTATGGTGGATCTCAATGGTGGACTTTAACTGCTGATTGTGCAGAGTATATTATTCATTTTTTAAACGAAACTGTTGGTTTCTATCATTTCTTTAAGTATACTAACATTTCCGACGAAATGTTTTTCCAGACCATTTTGTTGAATTCAAAATATAACGGTCAGATTATTAATAATAATTTAAGGTTGATTGATTGGAGTGCCAATCTTAGGTCTCCAAAAATACTAGATATGAGTGATTTAGCCAAGTTCAAGCATTCTAGATGTTTATATGCGCGAAAATTTGATATAAATATTGATGCTAATGTTATAAAATCATTATATAACCGGTATTTAATAAGTGAATCTGCGATTTGAATTAAACAAAAGGTTATACCTTAATTCTCATTTAGAGTACATTTTTTGCTAAAAAAAATGCTTTTGCAAGAACTTGTTATTTAGGAATAATATATAGTGTAAAACATTTGACTTATGTTACGGCTGAACTGCAATGATAGATGAAGATTAATACAAAAGATTATTATGCTGGTAATTCCATTTAAGGATATTCTAAATCTAATTTTATCTGATGAAACTTACTTTAAAATTTTACAACTAATACAATCAGTTAACCATTTTCGGAACACGATTTAAATAATTAACCCTTTGAAAACCTTTCCTTTTTATAAGCAACCAGATCAAATGGACTGTGGGCCTACCTGCCTGCGTATGGTAGCTAAATACTATGGAAAAAATTTCAGTTTACAAAGGTTAAGGGAAATTTCGGGTATTAATAAGGAGGGGGTCTCGTTGTTAGGCATTAGCGAAGCTGCGGAGAAAATTGGCTTTAGGACGACTGGTAGTAAACTTACATTAATCCAATTATCGGTTGCTGAATTTCCCTTAATTATACACTGGAACCAAAACCACTTCGTAATTCTGTATAGAATAAAAGGTAATATTTTTTACGTTGCCGATCCAGCCAAAGGCTTGATCAAATATAATTATGAGGAGTTTACAAGAGGTTGGTTAAGTACAAATAGTAATGGTAAAAGCCAAGGAATTGTATTAATACTTTCACCAACCCCTGATTTATATACACTGGAAGGAGATAAAGGTCTGGGTTTAAACTGGGGCTATTTACTGCGCTACTTATACCAGTACAAACAATTAATAGCACAGTTATTTGTGGGGCTAGCTGTTGGTAGCTTGCTTCAGTTAATTGTTCCTTTCCTTACCCAATCGATTGTAGATATTGGGATCAACACCCGAAACTTAAATTTTATCTACATTATTCTTATAGCACAAACAATGTTGTTTTTGGGTAGAATGAGTGTAGATTTTATTCGCTCATGGATTTTGTTGCACATTAGTACGCGCATAAGTATTTCTATTCTGACCGATTTTTTGATTAAGCTGATGAAGCTTCCCATGAGTTTTTTCGATAGTAAGATGACTGGTGATATTATGCAACGCATGAGCGATCAGGGTAGGATACAAAGTTTTTTAACTGGTTCTACGTTAAGCATCGTTTTCTCATTGTTTAACCTCTTGCTATTTGCAGGAGTGCTTGCATACTACAACCTAAATATTTTTCTTATTTTTTTATTAAGTAGCGTACTTTATTCACTTTGGGTAATTGCTTTCCTTAAAAAAAGGAGAGATCTTGATTTTAAGACATTTGAATTGTCTTCTAAAAATCAAACTGCCATTGTGCAACTTATAGGTGGAATGCAGGAAATTAAATTGAATAATTGTGAACAACAAAAGCGATGGGATTGGGAGCATGTACAAGCAGGTTTATTTAAGTTTGGCGTAAAAAGTTTATCGTTAGGACAAATACAGCAAACCGGTGCTTTTTTTATTAATGAAGGTAAAAATATCCTCATTACATTTTTGGTTGCAAAATCGGTGATAGATGGTGAATTAACCTTAGGGGGTATGATGGCTGTTCAATATATAGTAGGCCAAGTAAATAGTCCAATAGAGCAACTGTTGGGGTTTATCCAATCACTACAAGACGCTAAAATAAGTTTAGAGCGTTTAAACGAGATACACCAACTAAATGATGAAGAGCCCATTGATAAAATATTTTTGAAAGATTTACCAGTAAATAAAAGTATCTCTATCCAAAATTTAAGTTTTACTTATCCAGGCGCGGGTAATGAGCCAGTTTTAAAGGCTATTGATTTAAGGATTCCAGAAGGAAAAACTACAGCTATTGTTGGGATGAGTGGAAGTGGTAAAACTACTATTTTAAAGCTGCTTTTGAGATTTTATGTGCCACAAAAAGGAGAAATAAAAGTTGGATCTACTCATATTGATCAAATAGGGTTCCGATGTTGGCGTGGGCAATGTGGGATTGTAATGCAGGATGGTTTCATATTTTCAGATAGCATTGCAAAAAATATTGCAGTTGGAGAGGGATATCCAGATATGCTAAAACTGCAGCATGCGATAAAGATGGCTAATATTGACGATTTAATTGAAAGCCTCCCTTTGGGTTTAGATACAAAGATCGGTGCTGAAGGAAATGGAATTAGCCAGGGACAGAAGCAGCGAATATTAATTGCCAGGGCAGTTTATAAAAATCCTGAATATATCTTTTTTGATGAAGCGACCAACGCGCTTGATGCCAATAATGAAAAGGTTATTATGGAAAATTTGAAAGATTTTTTTAAAGGAAGAACTGTTGTTGTAGTCGCCCACAGACTCAGTACAGTTAGAAACGCCGATAATATTGTGGTTATTGATAAAGGGATTATTGTTGAGCAGGGCAGCCATGCAGAACTTACAAAAAGTAAGGGAGAATATTATAACTTGGTTAAAAATCAACTGGAATTAGGAAGCTAATTAATATATTGATAAAACATGCCAATTGAACAAGAAACGATATATCAAAATAGCGAAGAAGTAAACGAAATTATTACTGCTGTTCCTACATGGATTCTGCGCTGGGGTATTACATTGGTTTTTGCTATACTGGCAGGTATCATTTTACTTTCAGCCCTCATAGATTACCCTGATGTGGTAAAAACAACCTTAAAGGTAAATTCATTAAATGCTCCGAAAGCTGTTCTGGCTAAACAAAGTGGGAAATTAACAGCTCTTCTGGCAGAGGATGGACAAATGGTTACCAAGAATCAATCGTTAGCTTATTTCGAAAGTACGGCGAATCCCGAAAATGTACTACAACTAAACAAGCAGCTTAAGGATTTTCAAGCCAGTATTTTAAAGGATTTTAACCAAGTTCTGACGCTTCCTGCCAACTTAAGTTTAGGCGAACTTCAAAGTAGTTATCAAAGTTTTTATCAGCAGTACCTTCAGTATCAATCTACCCAACAAAATGGTTATTATGTAAATAAGCTGACTTTTTTAACGCGTGATTTAAAGGATATTATTGCTTTGAAAAACCAAATTCTTAAGCAGGAAGAAGTTCAGAGACTCGAATTTGCCAATCAAGAGCAAGAGTACAGAGCCTATCAAAAATTGTTCAAAAATAAGGTAATTTCTAGAAGTGAATTTAATCAACAAGAAAACAAATTTTTATCAGCTAAATATCCACTTCAACAAACCGAAACAGCCATATTAAATAATGCTAGTAGCTATGCCGCAAAAGAAAAGGAACTATTAGATATTAAACATACGATTACTGAAGAGCAAGCCAAATTTGTGCAAGCTTTAAATCAATGTATTACGGAAAGTGATAATTGGATTTCACAACATGTATTACGGGCACCTTTAGCAGGTAAGCTCAGCTTTGCAGGCATTGTGCAACAGAATCAAAATGTCACCACTGGTCAGGAAATTTTTATTGTAAATCCTGGTAATGCTAGTTTTTTTGGTGAGATTCAGATACCGCAATACAACATGGGTAAAATACGCGAGGGAGAACTCGCTTTGGTAAAGTTAAGAAGCTTTCCTTTTGAACAATATGGGATGATTAGAGGCCGACTCTCTTATATCTCTGATGTTGCTTATCGCGACAGTATTTTCATAGCTAAAGTTAGTTTTGAGACTTTCGAAAATAAGGATTCAAATCGAAAAATAGTCTTAAAAAATGGTATGCAGGCTGATGTAGAAATTATTACGGAAGAGAGTTCTTTATTACAGCGCTTCTTTCGAAATATAACTAAAATATTAAAAACTGGTAATTAATTTAAAAATGATGCTTTGATCTTATTGTGCATCACGTACTTTTGCAAACAATTTTTCTCAGTGCCAGATTCAAATTCCAACTCCGTACTTGTTAAACAAGACCCATTCGCAGCATTGCGGTATAAAGAATTTCGTTCTTTTTTAGGAATGAGGTTTTTCTTTACACTGGCTTACCAAATGCAGGCCGTGGTTATCGGCTACCATATTTACGATTTAACACACGATCCGCTAAAACTCGGGTTAGTTGGGTTATGCGAAGCTATTCCAGCTATTGGCATTGCCTTATATGGTGGTTACATTGCCGATAAAAGTGAGAAACGTGGGTTGTTAATCAAGATATTTTCAGGTGTTTGGCTGGCATCGGTTTTAATGCTGATTATTACCAGTAAATATCTTCACCTCCAGGAAAATCTTATTGTACTGATCATGTATGGCTTGGTTTTCTGCATCGGCTTGGCCAGAGGTTTTTTTGGTCCGGCAACATTTTCTTTAATGGCCAAAATTGTACCTAAAGAGCTGTACCCAAACTCCAGTACATGGAACAGCAGCAGCTGGCAACTGGCTACTATTATTGGCCCGTTGGTTGGTGGTTTAGTAAATTGGTTATGGGGAATTACAGCAGCATACAGTGTAATTGTAGTTCTTATTACCATCTCATTAATTTGCATATCAACCTTTAAGAAGCACCCAGCTACCTATGTGCCTACGCAGCATATATTCCATAGTTTAAAAGAAGGAATCCAATTTGTTTTTAAAACCAAGATGATGGTTTGGGCGATGAGTTTAGATCTGTTTTCTGTCTTTTTTGGTGGGGCAGTAGCTTTATTGCCCATATTTGCCAAAGATGTTTTTCACTTAGGATCTTTTGGGTTGGGCATGATGCGCGGTGCAGCATCTTCAGGAGCTGTAATTACGATGCTTGCCATGACACGCTTTTCGCCAATGGGGAAACCTTGGCGTAACCTGTTAATTGCAGTAACAGGCTTCGGCCTCAGCATTATTTGCTATGGTTTATCTAAAAACTTCTATCTAACATTATTCTTCCTTTTTCTGGAGGGGTCGTTTGATAGTGTAAGTGTAATTATCAGGCAAACCATCATGCAATTGCTTACGCCAGATGAGATGCGTGGAAGGGTTTCGGCAGTAAACAGTATGTTTATTGGTTCATCAAATGAGATTGGTGAATTTGAATCGGGTTTAACGGCTAAACTGATGAAACTAGTCCCCGCGGTTGTGTTTGGAGGAAGTATGACTATCGGAATCGCATTTATTACCTGGTTAAAAACAAAGTCGTTAACCAAGCTGAGTTTGCAGGATATTAATGAACAAACCACCAAGGCTGTTTAGTTACTAAAAAAGAATTGTCAAGTTTAATAGCCAGTTTGTTAGAAAGTTGACAACTCTGAAATTCATGTTTTAATTGCTATTGCAAATGATTTGGGCATGCCCCAAGCTGCGCAAGGGTCGGGCTATTCGTTGCAATCTTTTTTGAAGAAAAATCAAAAAAGGATTTCCACTGCTATCCCTCATGCAAGCCCCGCAGCAGTTAGAATAAAACGTCAATTATACATTTGCCCTGGCCACCTAAACCCGATGGCACGGATGCCGATAAAGCATAATTGTTTTTATCAATATTATCGGCAGGAGGAACAGCGGGACAGAACCAAACCGAAGAACTACTGGAATTGCTTTCCAAAAAACCTTGTAGAGTTGACAACTCTAGAATTCAATAATAAATTAACTATTTATTTGCTTCTTAGGTGGTGAAAGCAAAATGGCCCGTGTGGCCACGGACCATGGCGAAAATTAAAACTTTTTATTCTTACCCCATATGAGGTAGATAATCGAACCCAGAAAGGGAGCCAGCAAGATAATGATGAACCACAATACCTTTACGCTGAAGCCCATTGCGCTATTTCTGGAGATATGATAAAGGGCTATTAAGATTAAGGCTAGCCATAAAATGGCAGGTATAATCACGAACAGCGCTACCTGGTTGCTATTGATTTCTGCTAATAACATTTAAAAAGATTTTAATTACTCTTAAACTTCAACAATCCGCTCGCCAATTTGTTGGCGCCACATGGCCTGGTACAAGCCATTTTGTGCAATTAATTCTTCGTGACTGCCCTGTTCAATAATATGCCCTTTTTCTAACACGTAAATTTTATCAGCATGTTTGATGGTTGATAAACGGTGTGCAATTAAAATGGTAATGTGGTCTGTTAAATTGGAAACCGAACGGATGGTTTTGGTAATTTCTTCCTCCGTAATCGAATCTAAAGACGATGTAGCTTCATCAAAAACGAGGATATCTGGCTGGCGCAATAAGGCACGGGCTATAGATAAGCGCTGTTTTTCACCTCCTGAAACCTTTACCCCGCCTTCGCCAATTAACGAATCTAAACCTTTATCGGCTCGGGCCAGTAAGGTTTGGCAAGCCGCCTGGTTTAATACTTTATAACATTCCTCATCTGTTGCCGTAGGATTTACAAATAAGAGGTTTTCTCTAATCGTACCCGAGAATAACTGCGTGTCTTGCGTTACGAAACCAATTTTTTCACGCAAGGCATCAAGATCAATATCGTTACTTGGAATACCATTATATAAAATCTCACCCTCTTTTGCCGGATATAAACCAACCAATAGTTTCACCAGTGTACTTTTTCCAGAACCCGAAGGACCAACAAATGCAATGGTTTGGCCGTGGTGCGTTTTAAAAGAAATATTTTCTAAAGCATTTCTATTCGCCGTTAGGTGTTTGAAACCAACTTTACTAAAGGTTAGCTCTTTAATTTTTTCGATCGAAGTCGGGTTTTCAGGTTTTTTATCAATCGGAGTGCTTAAGATCTTTTTAAAGTTGCCTAACGAAACCTCAGCCTCACGCCAGGTTAAAATCACGTTGCCAAGCTCCTGGAGCGGACCAAAAAGGAAGAAGGAGTAAAAAAGGAATGAAAAATATTGCCCGGCCGAAATGGTATTATCGAAAATAAGCAAGAGCAGCACCAGTACCATTGTACTGCGCACCAGATTTACAGTAGTGCCTTGAACAAAACTCATACTGCGCACATATTTCACTTTTTTAAGCTCCAAACCAAGTATTTTATAGGTGGTTTTGTTCAACCTTTCAATTTCCTGGTCGGCCAGGCCCAAGCTTTTAACCAATTCGATATTTCTTAACGATTCTGTTGTAGAGCCTGCCAAGGCAGTAGTTTCGCCAACTATCGAGCGTTGTATGGTTTTGATTTTACGGCTTAAAAACCAGCTTACAAAGCTGATGATCGGAATAGCTGAAAAATAAACCAGCGTAACTTTGTAGCTTACCGAAACCGAATACACGATAACGAAGATCATTCCGATTAAACTGACAAAAAGAATACTGATAAAGGCGGTAATAAACTTCTCAGAATCTAAGCGTACTTTTTGTAAAATACCCAAAGTTTCGCCACTGCGCTGATCTTCAAAAACCTGATAAGGCAATTTAAGCGAATGCTGCAAACCATCAGCATACATTTTTGCTCCAACTTTTTGAACAATCACACTGGTAAAGTAATCCTGAAAGTTTTTAGCAATACGGGAAACCATGGCTGCACCAATAGCAAGGCCAATTAAACCCAGCGAACCCCAAAGGTATTGGGCGTAGGTGAGCGTATCTTTTTTATTGATAAAGCGGTCTAAAATACGACCGGTGATGTATGGATCTAAAAGTGAAAAGCCAATATTGAAACCTGCAAGCAATAACGCCAGAACCACAATCCACTTGTGGTGTTTCAGGTAGTCTAATAATAATCCCATTAAAGTTTTGTTGTTTTAAGTACAAACATAAAAAAAGGGAACGGATAAAAATCCATTCCCTTTTTTTATGACTTTTTAGAAAGATTTTTCGATGATAGCTAATACTTTATAGTACCGGAGCCAATACTTTATAAAATATTCCAGTATTTAGTGTGTAATCGTTTCTTTGATAATTGGAGTTACTCGTGTAATAGGTTGCGCCATCGTGTTCATCATAATAACTTGAACTTGTATTTCTATCACTTATCAGGACCGCATTCTGTTTTAACAAAATTTTGTTCTCTTGGAAATTATTAGATTTAATAAATGAATTGTTAACAATCAATGGTGGCTGGTATGGTGAGGGACCATATGCATCACTGCTTGACGAAGAAGTTTCTTGCCGTAAATTATATTCAAATTTGACGTTGTTTTGCGGAACTGTTGGCGTATTGCCCGTCATATCTGAGTAGAAACATAGATATACATCTGCAGTACTGCGGCTTTCTCCTCCAGATTCATATTGTGATGGAATATAGGTGGTTTTTTTATTCTGATATTCTATTCTAGCGTATACAGGCTGGGTATCGATGTTAATCCTGAATTTAGTTTTTACTACAGAATGATCAGCAAGGTGACTTAAACTAAAGTATATTGGCACCCCTGGGTTAGTTGATGAAAAGCTTCCGCCTTTAATAATAAACTGTACAAAGGCATCAAATCCATTAACGGTTTCAACAGCATCGCTGCCATCGGCACCAATAATATAAATCTTCATGGAAGATTCATCTATTATTCTTTTTTCTTCTTCAGTTGCAGAGCTGCTTCCAGAAACGAAGAGGGCTTTGAAAGCAGAGTTATAGGCATTGTTAACAGCCTCGTAAGTGTAATCTGATTCTATGGCCATTATACCCATACGTCCGTAAGTAATAGAGCTAACATAGGTAGGATATTTTTGATTTAGTGCATCTAGGTTCGTGCCGTCATTCATGAGTTTACCGTCAGCGGGTATATCTAAATCAAGTGTAAAATTTTTCTGAATAAATTTTGCATAAATGCCCGTTCGTTTCGAAATTTTATCAATGGTTTCGCTGCTGCTGGATGTTTTGCGACCAAAAAGAGTTCCCGTTTTTACATTTGAACCAAATGCAAGTTTTAACTCATCATAAGCAGTAAATTTTTCTAAACTATAAGAGAATCCTGCAACTTGGGTACTTATATCATTTTGGGCTAAAATGTCACTTACGAAATTTCTTGTTGACGAAAGTGTTGGGTTAGTAATTATGCCACTTACTTTTTTTGCCTGAAATGAAACTGAAGCCGTAACAGGTTTTACCGAAGATTGAAATTCGGATATTGGCATAAAATTTAAATCAGCTATTGAGTTTCCCTGAAGTAGAGATGCGGCATATATGTATCTTTCATAGGCAGAATTTTTCATTAGGGCAATTTCATCCGTTTCTACAAATAATGTTCTTCCAAAGTCGTTAGCCCATAAACTGTCTTTATAAATATCGGCTCCGCTTATTTTTTTTTGGTCTAGGATATTCTTGATAGATTGACCTGTGTAAGCAGATGGGCTACCTTCGATATTGATATCAATAACTGGATCTGCAAACTTCCCGCTAAATGTGGTTTGCGGTGTTAAAATGGCTTCGTTTTTTCTACACGATGCTAGAATGATAGCGAAACAAGCTACAATTAGTATATATTTTTTCATTAAATAAATGTTATCTAAACTTAAAAGATCGCCATGCCCGGCAATTTGTTTTATGTTAAGGCACGGCGATCAGAGATGGACGGTTTTATTAATTTTTAGGGAAATTAACCAAGAACCTGGTTCTGAAAATTGAATTATCGCTTAAATAGCTCAATGTATAATATAATGGTACGCCAGGAGTTTGCGGTGTATAATTTCCGCCAGAAATGATGTACTGCCTAAACGCATCGTAGCCGTTAATAGATTGTGCCACAGATTCTCCTTCGCCACCAACGTCATAAATTTCAATTGAAGAATTATCGATAATAGTTTTTAAAGAATCTGCTATAGATGCCCCGCCGCTTACTATACCAGCATTAAATGCAGCTTTAAAAGCCCTTGTTAATGATGAATAATTATAATCAGACTCAACCTTGATCATACCCATTCTTCCGTAAGTTATAGAACTTACATAAACAGGGGAATATGGACCCAGCTGGCTTGGATCTACTGAACTATCCAATAAGTTGCCATCTTCTGGCAGATCCATATCCAGGGTAAAGTTGCGCTGAACAAACTTTGCTATAAGTCCGGTTTTCTTCTCAATTTTAGTCTTATTTAAAGATGCGCTGGCATTAAAAATATTGCCTACTTTAATGTTTGCGCCGAAAGCAAGTTTAAATTCATCATAATAAGTAAACTGGTTCATGTCGAAACTAAAGCTTGTAATTTCTTTACCGGAGAAACTGTCTGAATAAACGGATTCAAGGAAAGAGCGTGTGCTTGATAAACTTGGTTTATTGATCACGCCCGAAACATTTGCT